>VGDP01000028.1 GCA_016869675.1 Alphaproteobacteria bacterium
CTCTAAGACTTTGAATCGCGAGCAACTTCATCCGATCGGACGGAACCCGGACGGTTCCGCCCGATCGGATGTTGCTCTAGGTTGGGCGCCCCAAGGCGCCCGCACCGACCGTGACCGCTTCCCCTGCACCCTCCGAACCGCCCGGCGGCTGGCCGCTGGTCGTCGCGCTGGCGCTGTGCCAGCTCGTCTCGTGGGGCTCGATCTACTACGGCTTCGCGTTGTTCGTGGCGCCCATGGAGGCGGAGCTGGGATGGAGCCGGGCCACGATCAACGGCGCGCTGTCGGTCGGCTTGGTGGTCTCGGGACTGTGCGCCTACGGCATGGGGCGCTGGATCGACCGGCGCGGCGGCCAGATCCTGATGACCGCCGGCTCGGCCGGCGCGGGGCTCCTGCTGCTGGTCTGGTCGGCGCTCGACGACGTGGTCGTGTTCTACCTGGTGTGGATCGCCATGGGCGTCGCCATGGCGGCCATGCTGTACCAGGCCCTGTTCGCCGTGCTGACGCGCACCTACCAGGTCACCTACCGGGCGCGCATCACGGTGGTGACACTGTTCGGCGGTCTGGCCAGCGCGATGAAGGTTCTCAGGTGGCAAATGGTCCATGACATCGCGGCCGCCTTGCCCGCCGTCGCAGCGCGCCATCAGATCGAGTGGTACATGCCTTCGACGGTCTCGAGCGTGTAGGGGTAGGCGTTCGGCTTCGCGAACTCCCAAGCCTGGAACGGATCGCCGGCCATGGCCTTGGCGAGTTCCTGTGCGTGGATGATGCGCCCGCCGTAGAGCCAGTTCGCCAGATCGAGGATCGAGGTCATGTGCATCAGGGACGTGGCGGTTGAGCACGCGTCCTTGACGATGGTGATGCGGAAATCGCGCCACAGTGCGTCCCACACGGTGGTCTCGAAGCACGCCTCGGTCCACACGCCGAACATGATCAGGTGCGCGGCGTCCATCTTGCGCAGCACCAGCTCCAAGTTGGTGGCGAAGAACCCGGTCCAGCGCTGCTTCTCGACGATGATGTCCTCAGGGCCGGGCGCCACGTCGGCGTGAATCGCGCCCATGGGGTCGCCGGCGACGCTGTGGGTCGGCCGCCCGTCCTGACGCACCGGCTCGTAGCGCAGGGTGTTGATGCCGCGCGGATCGAGCGCGTGGCGCGTGTAGATGATGGGCAGCCGTGCCTTGCGGCACGCGGCGAGCGCCGTGGCCGCGTTCCGCAGCAGCTCGCCCTTGTTGAAGATCGGCCAGGCGCCCTCGGCCTCGATGCACTCGTATTGCAGATCGACGGCCACGACGGCCGTGCGCTCCATGTCAAAGGTCCGCGTCATGGTGGCCTCCCTTGCCGCTGTCCGATCAGCCGAGCTCGCCCACGCGATCATACGCGACCCGGCCGTCCAGGAACGTCAGGTCGACCCGGGTGTCCAGCAGATCGTCGATACCGCGGGCGAAGGGGTCGCCGTCGATGACCGCAACGTCGGCGATCTTGCCGGGGGTCAGGGTGCCCAGGTCCGCGTCGACGCCGCACGCGTAGGCGCCGTTCTCGGTGTAGGTGGCCAGCGCCTCGGCCAGCGAAAGCGTCTCGTCGGCGCCGATCACGGTGCCGGCGCGCGTCCGGCGTGTCAGCGCCGCGTGCAGGTTGACGAACGGGTTGACGTGGGACACCGGTGTGTCCGAGCTCATGGCCGGCTTCATGCCGCGCCGCTGCCAGCGCGCCATGGGGTAGCACGCGGCCGAGCGCTGCTCGCCCAGCACGTCCAGGTAGGTCTCGCCGAAATCACGCACGAACACCGGTTGCGGTGCGGGGATCAGGCCCAGCCGGGTCATGGCATCCAGGTGCCCGTCGTCGACAAACCCGCAGTGTTCGATGCGGTGTCGCCGATGGGCGCAGGTGCGCTCGGCGCACGCCCGGTCGAACGCGGCGATGGTCTGGTCGATGGCCGCGTCGCCGATGGCGTGCACCGCCACCTGGTAGCCGCGATGGTGGTAATGCGCGACCATGTCGTCGAGCTCGCGATCCGTGAAGATCAGCACGCCCAGGTCGCCGTTGGTGTAGGGCGCGCGCATGGCCGCCGTGCAGCCGCCGGCACTGCCGTCGGTAATGAACTTGATCGGTCCGGTGCGCAGGCGCCCGTTGCCCCGGCCAGTGACGTAGCCCTTGGCGAACGCCTTCTCGGCGATGCCGTCGGGGCCGCCGGCCATGGCCATGGTCATGCGCACCGGCAACCGGCGCGCAGCGTCGGCCGCTTCGTAGGCCTCGACGTCCGTCCAGCCTCCGGCCATGCCGACGCACGCGTCCATAACCGAACCGATGCCGAAGCTCAGGCACTGGCGTCCGGCGGTCTCGACCGCGTCCACCAGGTCCTCGACCGTTGGTTCGGGCAGCACGTGCTTGAGCGCCTCCATGGCGCGCTCCTGCAACAGGCCCGTGGGCTCGCCATTCTTGCGCACGATCACGCCGCCGGGCGGGTCGGGCGTGGCGCGGTCGATGCCGGCCAGGGCGAGCGCCCGCGAGTTCGCGACACCCATGTGCGCGCAGCATCGGCGCAGCCAGACCGGGTGGTCCGGCGCGGCACGGTCCAGGTCCCAGCGGGTCGGATGGCGCCGCTCGGCCAGGCTGTCGTGGTCGTAACCGCTGCCTATCACCCAGGCGCCGGGCGGCAGGGACCGCGCCCGCTCGGCGATGCGCGCGACCACATCGGCCATGGCACCCACGGAACCGGGGCACAGGTCGACGTTGCGCGCGGCACGGCCCATGGACATCAGGTGCATGTGGGCGTCGTGGAACGCCGGGATGGCCAGACGCCCACGCAGGTCGACGTGGCGCGTGACACGTCCCGCCAAAGCCGCGATCTCGGACCCCGGCCCCGCCGCCAGCACGCGCCCGTCGCGCACCGCCAGGGCCTCGGCGAAGCCGGCGTCGAGGCCGCACCAGATGCGCCCGCCGGACAGGATCAGGTCGGCCGTACCGTCGATTCGCGCCATGCTCGGAGGGTCCTCTCGAGTACGCTGCGTCGGTGCCTACGCTACCAGCCGGCCGGTGCGGGCGGAAAGGTGCCGCGTCGCCGTCACGTTGTCCCGGAGCGGCGAAAGCGGGTCGTGACCAGCCAAGCCACGATCACGCCGCCGACGACGGTGTGCCCGTAGCCGTAGTGGAGCCCGACGCCGTCCAGCGCGATCAGAACCGCCGCCACCAACAGCGCCCCGACGACCGCGCCGGCGATGGACGACCGGCCGCCGCCGGCCGCCATGCCGCCGAACACTGCGGCCGCGACCGACGGCAGCAGATATGTGTCGCCGATGCCGAAGCGGGCGGGCGCCGGTTCGACCGAGCCCAGGATGCCAGCGGCGGCGGCGCACAGGCCGGCCAGGGCGTGGGCCGCGACCAGAATCGTGCCGTGTGCGGCCGGCTGCACCGGCGCTGGGCCCGCTAGGGCCGCCGCGCCCGCGCCCAGACCCGTACGCCGGACCAGGACGGCGGCGGCGAAGGCGAGCACGCCGAACGCGAGCGCCGGGTTTGGCACGCCGAACGTCGTGCCGGTGATGAAGCCGAGCGCGGCGGGCGCCACGAACCGCTCGGTGGTCCACAGGGTGGTGTCGATCACCAGAGCCTGCAGCCCGCCCGCGACCGCGAGCGTGACGAATAGCGGGCGCAAACCGAGCAGCGCCACGGCCAGGCCATTGGTCAGGCCAATGGCGAGGCCCGCCGCCATGGCCACGGCGATGGCCGACGGCACGCGTGCGTCCGCGCCCGCCGAGACGGTCGCGAACAGGCTGGCGCTGATCGCCATGATGGCGGGTAGCGACACGTCGAGTCCGCGCGTCGCCATGACCAGCGTCTGGCCGATCGCGAGCAATCCGAGCAACGCCGCAGCCGCCGTCAGGTGCAGCCCGTACGCCACGGCGTCGAAGGAGCCCCGCCGCACGATGGCCGTCACGGCCACGACCAGCAGCAGCGCGACCAGCGCCGGCCACCACGATGCGCGCGTGGGCGGGCCTGGGTCGGGGTGGGGCCCCGGCAAACCGCGCGCCCGCGCCCGCAGCGCGGCGCCGAGCGCGGCACGGATGGCGCGGTAGGGGATGGCGGACAGGCGCGATCCGGTCATCAGCAGCCCGACGATCAGGAGCGCGCCTTCGACCGCCGTGCTCCAGAACGCCGGGGCGTCGATGACGAACAGCAGCCCCGAGGCGGATGCAACCGTGAGCGCGCCGACGGCAGCGCCGAGCGGCCCGCCGCGCCCGCCGCCCAGGGCGACGCCGCCGATCGCCACGGCCGCGTAGATCTGCAGCACGGTCGGTGCACCGATCAGCGGGTCAGCTGAGCCGGTGACGCCCGAGACGAACACGCCCGCGGCGCCGTAGCCGGCGCCCGCCAAGACGTGCGCGATGGCGCGTGTCCGGCCGACCGCGATGCCGGCGCGTGCCGCCTCCTCCATGTCGCGGCCGACGGCGTAGAGATCGCGTCCCAGCCGCGACCGCAGAACCAGCGCGGCGACGACCACGGCGCCGATCACGAGCACCGCCGACGCTGGCACGACGCCGGGCACGACATCGCCGATGACCAGGGTCATGAACGCGGCGGGCGCCGGGGGTGAGGTCACATCGAGAAAGGTCAATGTGACGCCGTAGACCACGACGCTGGTCGCCAGGGTCACCAGGGTCGATGACAGGCCGAGCCAGCCCACCAGGGCGCCGTTGACCAGGCCGATCGCGGTGCCGATCGCCGGACCGGCCAGGGTCCACGCGGCGATCGAGGCCGGATCGTCACGCAGCCCGCTGACCACCAGCACGTTGACCAGCGCGATCGCGGCGCCGCCGCCCAGGCCCTGGCTACCGCTGGCCAGGACGTAGAGCTGCGCGACCGCGGCGATCGCCAGCGCGCCGGCGGTGACGAACAGCGACGACCAGTAGAACCCGTCCAGCGGGCCGACGCCCAGGCGCCAGGCCACGAGCGTCAGGCCGAAGGTGAGCCACGGCCCGTACCGCGCGGCCATGCTTGGTGCGCTCAGCGGCCCCCGCCGATGTCGACCAGCGCGGCGGTGACGTAGCTCGCCCGCTCGGACACCAGCCAGACGACCGCGTCGGCGACCTCCTCGGCGGTACCGATGCGCTTCATCGGCACGGTCGGCACGATCGTCGGCACCCGCTCGGCCAGGCCCGCCTTGGAGTGAATCTCCGTGTCGATCATGCCCGGCCGCACCGCGTTGACACGGATGCCCTCGGCCGCGACCTCCTTGGCCAGGCCGATCGTGAAGGTATCGACCGCGCCCTTCGAGGCGGCGTAGTGCACGAACTCGCCAGGGCTGCCCCGGCGCGACGCGATGGAGGAAATGTTGACGATGGCGCCGCCCGCGCCGCCGTGGCGCGTCGACATGCGCCGCACCGCCTCGCGCGCCGCAAGGAAGCAGCCGACGACGTTGACCGCCATCACCCGCTCCAGCAGCTCGACGGGCAGATCGGCGACCCGCGAGCCGCGCCCGACGATGCCCGCGTTGTTGACCAGCACGTGCAGCCGTCCGAGCGCGCCGTCGACGGCCGCGAAGGCGGCCAGCACGTCGTGCTCGACGGCCGTATCCGCGCGCAGCGCCAGCGCGCGCCGTCCGAGCCCGCGCACGGTCTCGGCGGTCGCCTCCCCGCCCGCCCGGTTCTCGAGATAGGTCAGGGCGATGTCGTAGCCCTCGCGCGCCAGCGCCATGGCGCAGGCCCGGCCGATGCCGCCGCTGCCCCCGGTGACTAGCGCGACCTTCGTCTCGGTTGCCACGGTCGGGCCCCTCACGCCGAAACGTCGGCGCGCAACGCCGCCGTGCGCGCCGCGTCGACCACGTAGTCGATGCCGTTGGACGCCAGCCCCAAGGCCACCTTGTAGACCGCCTCGGCGCGCTCGACCGACAACCAGCGGCGGTTCACGTCGCGGGCCACGCGGTCGGGATCGCGCCGGTCGGGCCGGCCGTAACCGCCGCCGGCACAACTGCGGAAGTGCATGGTCTCGCCCGGCTTGCACATCTCGATGTGGAAGGCGGGCAGCGTGTCCATGTGGCCGTTGCGCGACTCCTTGCGGTTGATGACCGGCTCGCCGGCCTGCCCGCCCAGCACCCCGCGCGCGGCGTTGACGTCGCCGTCCGAACAGTAGGCGACGGTCATGTCGCCCGACAGCGACTGGTACGCGCCCTCGGTCGATGGCGCGCCGTTCCAGCGCCCGGCGCCCATGGTGTCGCGCGCCATGTTCCGGCCCTCGACCAGGATCGGGTACATGGCCTCGTCGATCTCGATCGAATCGAGCTTCAGCACGCCGCCGCCGTTGGGTGCCTCGTAGGTCAGCCAGCCGTGGTGGCCGTGGTTGCCTGGCCCGCCCGAAAGGCCGAAGAACACCATGTTGATGTAGTCGCGCGGCGTGCCACGCCGCCCGTCCACCCCCGAGACCACGCCCATGAAGGCGCCGAATTCGGTGCCGCCCTCGGCCAGGCCATACGGCTCGCCCAACTGGGTGAAGCTGCACTGCACCGCGTTCATCAGGCGGTCGTTGATGCCCATGGTGGCGTTGGACGTGCCTACGGGATAGCGCGGCCGGCCGACGATGCAGCCGTCGCGCAGCAGCACGGTGATGCGGTCGGCGCTGCCCTGGTTGTGCGGCACGCCGGGATCCAGGTTGTAGAACACGCCGATGCGGCCCGCCGCGGTCGCGCACGTCTCGGACAGGTTGACGCCGCCATCGACACAGTCCGGGTTGTCGCGCAGGTCGACCGTGATCGCGCCGCGCTTGCCGTCGATGATGACCTTCGCCGTGGTCGGCGCCTTGAAGGTCACGACGCGGCCCGACGGTGTCTCGAGCGCGAACAGATCGGTGAAGGTGCCGCCGACATCGACACAGACGTGGAACGTCATCGCACCGCCTCGGTATACATCTGGTGTCGACTCTGGCCCGCGCGGCGCGGGCAGCGCAAGGCGGCCGTCGGGCTCAGCCCCACAAGACGGGCGAGGCCGGTTCCATGGTGCCACCGACGTAGCGGATCGGGAGGTCGCGGTCACGCGCCAGCATCAGCGGCCCGTCCAGGTCGACCACCGCTGCCAGCGGCGCCAGCAGCGCCGCCGGCGCCATGGCCAGGCTGGTCGCCAGCATGCAGCCGACCATCAACTCGAAGCCCGCCGCGCGCGCCGCCTCGGCCACGGCGATCGCCTCGGTCAGGCCCCCGGTCTTGTCCAGCTTGATGTTGACCATGGCGTAGCGGCCCTTCAGCCCAGCCAGGCTGGCGCGGTCGTGGAACGATTCGTCGGCACACAAGGGGATCGGGTAGTTCAGCCCGGACAGTCCGTTGTCCTCGCCGGCGTGCAGCGGCTGCTCGATCATGGCGACGCCGAGCTCGACCAGCGCGCGCTCGTGCAGGCACAGCATGGCGACTGTCCAGGACTCATTGGGGTCGACCACCAGCCGGGCCTCTGGGCTGCCGGCGCGCACGGCGCGCAGGCGCTCAATCGGTGCCTCGGCGTCGAGCTTGACCTTCAGCAGGGGCCGGTGGGCGTTGGCCGCGGCCTTGGCGCCCATGGCGGCCGGCGCGTCGATGGCGATGGTGTAGGCCGTCTCCACGGGGCGCGGCGCGGGCAACCCGGCCAGGCGCCAGACCGGCGTGCCGGTTCGCTTCGCCTCCAGGTCCCACAACGCGCAGTCGAGCGCGTTACGCGCCGCCCCGGGCTTAAGGGCTCGGCCGAGGCCGGCGCGGTCGAGGCCGCCCTCGATGGCGCCGCGCAAGCCCTCGATCTCGGCCAGGGTGCGGTCGGACGTCTCGTCATAGCGCGGATAGGGCACGCACTCGCCGCGCCCATGCGCGCCGTCCTGCTCGATCTCGACCACCACCACCGTGCGTTCGGTGATGGCCGAGCGCGAGATGCGGAACGTGCCGGCGATCGGCCAGGATTCCGCCCGCGCGGCCAGCCGCCTCACGCCGTCAACCGGTCGACCAGCGGCGCCACGCCCGTGCGCAGCGGGTCGACCGCCGGCACGCCGGTGGTCTCGGCCGCCTGGCCCAGGGCCTTCCGTGCCGCCGCCTCGTCGAGCCGCGAGGTGTCCATGCTGATGCCGATCATGCGCACGGCCGGGTTGGTCAGCCGCGCCGCGCCGAGCGTCGCCTCGATGCAGGCCGCGATCGAGGGCAGCGGCCGGTCGGGCAGGCCGCGCATGTGCTGGCGCGTCGGCTCGTGGCACATGATCAGCGCGTCGGGCTGGGCGCCGTGGATCAGGCCCAGCGTGACGCCCGCGTAGGACGGGTGGAACAGCGAACCCTGGCCCTCGACCACGTCCCAGTGATCGGCCGCGTTGTCCGGCGTCAGCCACTCGGTCGCGCCCGAGATGAAGTCGGCCACCACAGCGTCGACCGACACCCCGTCGCCGGCGATCATGATGCCGGTCTGGCCGGTGGCGCGGAAAACCGCGTTCAGGCCGCGGCCCCTCATTTCCTTCTCGATGGCCAGCGAGGTGAACATCTTGCCGCAGCTGCAGTCGGTACCGACCGTCAGAAGCCGCTTGCCTGGCCGCTTCGATCCCTTGCCGACGGCGAAGTCGCGGCTGGGGTGGCGTACGTCGAACAGGCGCCGGCCGTGCTTGGCGGCCGCGGCGGCCAGCGCCGGGATATCGGTCAGTCGCGTGTGCATGCCGGCGGCGACGTCCAACCCGGCGGCCAGCGCCCGCACGCTGGGCTCGACCCACGTCTCGGGGATGAAGCCGCCGGCGTTGGCGACGCCGATCAGGAACGTGCGGGCCCCCTTGGCGGCCGCCTGCTCGGGCGTCATCTCGGGCAGCCCCATGGTGGTCTTGCAGCCCGGCAGGCTCATCTGGCCCAGGCACTTTTCGGGCCGCCATATCAGCACGCCACGCGCGGATTTGGCCGCCAGGTCGTCGCGCGCGTCGCCCAGAAATAGCAAATAGGGTGCGTCCATCGTGTCCTCCCGCCCCCCCGGGGCGGCGGATCATAGCGAAGCACGACGGTGCGGGGCAGGGGGGTGTTCAGCCCAGGTTCATCGGGCCGATGTAGCGCCGGGCGACCACTAGCCCGATCTATTCACGGGCGTAGCTGATTTTGTCGCGCGGCGTCGGTTTCCAGGCCCGCGACAACTCCTGCGCCTTGGGGAGCTGATCAGGTGTGAGCAAGGACGCAACATTTTCTCGATTCTTGACCGCCGACTCGCGTTCCGGCGTGTCTGACGTCAGCGCTTGTGGGACGGATTGAGGGGATTTGGTAGTGGAGGATTTCTGGCTCATCGTAGGGACCGAAGGGACGGAGATGAGGCAGAAATCGCAAACGTTGACGTCCGAGGCGGATCAGACGGTGCGGGACATCCGGCGCCGGACGCGCAAGCCGTATTCGGCCGAGGAGAAGATCCGGATCGTCTTGTCCGGGCTGCGCGGCGAGGACAAGACGATCCGGATCTTCTCTAAGACTTTGAATCGCGAGCAACTTCATCCGATCGGACGGAACCCGGACGGTTCCGCCCGATCGGATGTTGCTCTAGGTTGGGCGCCCCAAGGCGCCCGCACCGACCGTGACCGCTTCCCCTGCACCCTCCGAACCGCCCGGCGGCTGGCCGCTGGTCGTCGCGCTGGCGCTGTGCCAGCTCGTCTCGTGGGGCTCGATCTACTACGGCTTCGCGTTGTTCGTGGCGCCCATGGAGGCGGAGCTGGGATGGAGCCGGGCCACGATCAACGGCGCGCTGTCGGTCGGCTTGGTGGTCTCGGGACTGTGCGCCTACGGCATGGGGCGCTGGATCGACCGGCGCGGCGGCCAGATCCTGATGACCGCCGGCTCGGCCGGCGCGGGGCTCCTGCTGCTGGTCTGGTCGGCGCTCGACGACGTGGTCGTGTTCTACCTGGTGTGGATCGCCATGGGCGTCGCCATGGCGGCCATGCTGTACCAGGCCCTGTTCGCCGTGCTGACGCGCACCTACCAGGTCACCTACCGGGCGCGCATCACGGTGGTGACACTGTTCGGCGGTCTGGCCAGCACGGTGTTCATCCCGTTGACCCAGGCGCTGATCGACGGGTTCGGCTGGCGCCAGGCCCTGGTGATCCTCGCGGCGCTGCAATTGCTGGTGTGCCTGCCGGTGCACGGCTTCGGGCTGCGCGGCCAGGGGGGCGGCCGGAGGGGGGCGGGGGCGCTGCCCTCGGCCGGGGCCGTTGGCCACGCGGTACGCAGCCGGGTGTTCTGGAGCCTGGCCCTGTGCTTCGTCGCGACCTCGATGATCAACGCCATCTTCTCGTTCCACATGGTGCCGATCCTGGTCGAGCGCGGGTTCGCCATCGTCAACGTGGTCGGCGCCATTGCGGTCATGGGCCCGGCCCAGGTCGCGGGGCGCCTGTTGCTGTTCGGTCTCGGCCGGCGCATCGCGCCGACCACGGCCGGCCAGCTCGCGCTCGGGCTGCAACCCGTGGCCCTGGCCATCCTGGTGCTGTGGCCGTCATCCCTGGCCGGCATCTACGGCTTCGCGATGCTCTACGGCCTGGTCAACGGCACCATGACCATCGTGCGCGCGACCACGATCCCTGATCTGTTCGGCCGCGCCGGCTATGGCGCGATCAGCGGCCTGCTGACGCTGCCGGCGACCGCGGTGCACGCGGTGACACCCCTGGTGGCGGCCCTGGCGTGGTCCCGCTTCGGCGGCTACGGCGTGGTGGTGTGGTCCATGGTCGTCGCGTCGATCGTCGCCGTCGCGGCGTTCTGGGGCGCGGTGCGGTGGGCGCGCAGGGCCCGCCCCATATAGCGCTTGCCGGGGCAGAACCGCTCGGCTAGACGTGATTTCATCATCGGCGGTCGACAACGCCGGGAAGGACCGGTCTTCGCGCAGGGGGGGCCGCAGGGGGGGCCGGTGGCGTACTTTTCGCAACAGCTCATCAACGGTCTGGCGCTCGGGTCGATCTACGGCCTGATCGCGATCGGCTACACGATGGTCTACGGGATCATCGGCATGATCAATTTCGCGCACGGCGACATCTACATGCTGGGCGCGTTCCACTCCCTGATCCTGTTCCTGATCCTGGGTTCCCTTGGCGTCACCTGGGTGCCGCTCGCCATCCTCCTGGTGCTGGTGTTCGCCATGGTGCTGACCGCCATGTACGGCTGGGCGGTCGAACGGGTGGCGTATCGACCGTTGCGCGGATCGACACGCATCGCGCCGTTGATCTCGGCGATTGGCATGTCGATCCTGCTGCAGAACTATGTCCTGCTGCTGCAGGGCGCGCGCGGCAAGCCGCTGCACGGCGTCGTGACGGGCAGCATCCCGCTGTTCGAGCAGGGCGGGTTCGTCGTGCAGATCGGCTACATGCAGATCCTGATCATCCTGGTGACCATCGTGCTGATGGCGGGGTTCACCTGGCTGATCACCCGCACGACGCTGGGGCGCGCCCAGCGCGCGTGCGAGCAGGACCGGCGCATGGCGGCGCTTCTGGGCGTCAACATCGACCGTACGATCTCGATGACCTTCGTGATCGGCGCCAGCCTCGCGGCGGTGGCCGGCCTGATGGTCACGCTCTACTACGGCATTATCGATTTCTACATCGGCTTCGTCGCCGGCATCAAAGCGTTCACGGCGGCGGTGCTCGGCGGTATCGGCTCGCTGCCCGGCGCCATGCTGGGCGGCATGCTGATCGGCCTGATCGAGGCGTTCTGGTCGGCCTATTTCACCGTGGAGTACAAGGACGTGGCGGCGTTCTCGGTCCTTGTCCTGGTGCTGATTTTCCGGCCGACGGGGTTGCTCGGCAAACCCGACGTCGAGAAGGTCTAGCCCATGATCGCCCGGGCGGAGACGCGCGCGGACGTGCCGGCGAGCGGTGTCCTCGCGTCCCTGCTCAAGCGCGCGGCGCTGGCCGCTGGTGTCGCGTTCCTCCTGACCGTCGGCATCGTCGGCTTCGAGCTGGTGAGCAGCACGGGCGAGCTCGAGTACCACACGCGCTTCGGCTCGATCGTCGTCACCGTCGCCGCCGTGTTCTTCGGCTATCTGGCCATGGGCCTGCTGCAGGCCGGCCTGATCTGGCCGGCGATCATCGGTGCCGTCGTCGTCGGCGCCGTGCTGCTGTTCGTCCTGGTGGGCAGCATCAGAGATCCTTCGCTCGAACGCTTCCTCCCCTACGAATCCTCGATCGTCGACTGGTCGCTCCTGATGTTCCCGGTCGGCATCGTGCTGCGCGGGCTGTGGCTGTTCGGCAAGGCGCGCTCCCAGGCCAAGACCGGGCGGATCGCCGGGTCGCGTCGCTACTCGGGCTGGCTGGCCTGGGCGCTGATCGGCGCGGCGCTGGTGCTGCCCTTCATGCCCTTCGCGGACCGCCGGCTGGTCGATATCGCGACCCTGACGCTCACCTACATCATGCTCGGTTGGGGGCTGAACATCGTGGTCGGCCTGGCCGGGCTTCTCGACCTCGGCTACGTAGCCTTCTACGCGGTGGGGGCGTACTCCTACGCCCTGCTGTCGACCAACTACGGCCTGGGATTCTGGGTATGCCTGCCGCTGGCCGGCGCGCTGGCGGCGACCTTTGGCATCCTGCTCGGCTTCCCGGTGCTGCGCCTGCGCGGCGACTATCTGGCGATCGTGACGCTCGGCTTTGGCGAGATGATCCGCATCGTCCTGATCAACTGGTACTGGTTCACGGGCGGGCCGAACGGCATCAACAACGTGGCGCGACCCTCGTTCTTCGGGCTCGACTTCGACCGCAACCCCGACGAGGGGGTCGCGGCGTTCCACACGTTCTTCGGCATCGAGTACAGCCCGATGCAGCGGGTCGTGTTCCTCTACTTCCTGATCCTGGCGTGCGCGCTGGTGACCAACCACTTCACGCTGCGCATCCGCAAGATGCCATTGGGGCGTGCGTGGGAAGCGCTGCGCGAGGACGAAACGGCGTGCCGCGCGCTCGGCATCAACCCGACCAACACCAAGCTGACCGCGTTCGCCTTCGGCGCGATGTTCGCCGGCTTCGCGGGTTCGTTCTTCGCCGCGCGCCAGGGCTTCATCAGCCCGGAAAGCTTCGTGTTCCTGGAATCGGCGGTGATCCTGGCGATCGTCGTGCTGGGCGGGCTGGGCAGCCAGATCGGCATCGTGCTGGCCGCCGTGGTGCTGATCGGCATCCCGGAGTTCTTCCGCGAGCTCAAGGACTACCGCATGCTCGCCTTCGGCCTGGGCATGGTGCTGATCATGGTCTGGCGCCCGGGCGGGCTGCTGGCCCATCGTGACCCGACGATGCTGCTGCATGGGCGGAAGCGGGGGCGGTCCTGACCATGCCGGACGCGCCGCTGCTCACGGTCGAGCATCTGTCCATGCGCTTCGGCGGGCTGGTCGCCGTCGACGATGTCTCGTTCGCCGCCGCCGACCGCGCGATCACGGCGATCATCGGCCCCAACGGGGCCGGCAAGACCACGGTGTTCAACTGCCTGACCGGATTCTACAAACCGAGCATCGGGTGCATGCGACTGGACGGTGCGCGGGGATCGTTCCTGCTCGAGCGGCTCGACGGCTTCCGCGTCGCGCAGAAGGCCGGTGTCGCGCGCACATTTCAGAATATCCGGCTGTTCGCCGGCATGTCGGTGCTGGAGAACCTGGTGGTGGCCCAGCACAACCGGCTGATGAAGGCGTCCGGCTACACGGTGCTGGGCCTGTTCGGCCTGGGCACGTACCGCGCCGAGGAACAAGCGGCGGTCGAGCGCGCGCGTTACTGGCTGGACCGCACGGGCCTGACCAACGCGGCCGACGACCAGGCGGCTTCGCTGCCCTACGGCGCGCAGCGGCGGCTCGAGATCGCCCGCGCTATGTGCACCGAGCCCGTGCTGCTCTGCCTCGACGAGCCGGCGGCCGGCCTGAACGCGCGGGAATCCGCCGAGCTCAACGAGCTGCTGCTCAAAATCCGCGACGATGAGAAGATCGGCATCCTGCTGATCGAGCACGACATGAGCGTGGTCATGGAGATCTCCGACTACATCGTCGTGCTCGACTACGGGCGCAAGATCGCCGAGGGCGTGCCCTCGGAGATCCGCCGCGATGCCAACGTCATCAAGGCGTACCTGGGCGAGGCCGAGGACGAGGGCCCGGCCGCGCGCGCGGGCGAGGCGCGGCCATGAGCGGCAACGGTCTCCTGCGCATCGAGGGTGTGCGCACGTTCTACGGCCAGATCGAGGCCTTGCGCGGCGTCTCCATGGAGGTCGCGAAGGGCGAGATCGTGACCCTGATCGGCGCTAACGGCGCGGGCAAGACGACGCTGCTCATGTCGATCTGCGGCAGCCCGGCGCCGCGCCAGGGCCAGATCCTGCTGGAAGGCAAGGCGATCACGCGTCTGCCGACCTACGAGATCATGCGCCGCGGCATCGCGCACGCGCCGGAGGGGCGGCGCATATTTCCCCGCATGACGGTGCTCGAGAACCTGCAGATGGGCGCGCTGACCGCCGATCCGACGGTGTTCGATCAGGACCTTGAGCGCGTGCTGGCCCTGTTCCCCATCCTCAAGCAGCGCCTCGGCCAGCGTGGCGGCACGCTTTCGGGCGGCGAACAGCAGATGTTGGCGATCGGCCGCGCGTTGATGGCACGCCCGCGCCTCTTGCTGCTGGACGAACCATCGCTCGGTCTGGCGCCCCTGATCGTCAAGCAGATCTTCGAGGTGATCCGCGAGATCAACGCGCGCGACGGCGTGACCGTGTTCCTGGTCGAGCAGAACGTGCACCACGCGCTGCGTCTGGCGCACCGCGCCTACGTCCTGGTCAACGGCCAGGTCACGCTGCAGGGCACGGGAGCCGAACTGCTGGCCAACCCCGAGGTGCGCGCCGCGTACCTCGAGGGCGGCGGCCGGCACTGAGCAGGGACGAGCATGGATTCGATCCTGGGTGGGACCCTCGCCGAATTTATTGGGCTTACGCTCGTGCTGTTCGGCGGCGCCGCGTGGATGATGGGTCAGGCGCTTGGCGCCACGTGGCGCCCCGCGTGGCACGTCTTCGTCTACGCGGCGCTGCTGGGGGCCGCCGACCGGTTCTTCCACAACGCCTTGTTCGCGGGCGCGATGGTCGCCCTGGTGCCCTACCTCGTGGACACCGCCGTGCTGATGGCCGTGGGCTGGGTGGCCTATCGCGTCACCAAGGTCCACAAGATGATCACGCAGTACCCGTGGCTCTACCGGCGCGAGGGACCGTTCTCGTGGCGGTCCAAAACGTGACCGGACTAGGACCGAATTGCGCGCTTATCTCCGGTTGCGGCGCGCCGGTGCGGTGCTAGATTAGTCGCAATGGACGGCACCAAGTGCCCGGGATGTCGTCCGTTCGCGCCATCGTCTAAGGTGGTGCTTCGTCTTCACGGGCGCGCAAGGGAGAGTCACGCATGCGCAAGTTAATATTATCGTTGGTGGCGGCGGCTGCGTTCAGCATGAACGCCGCGGCGGCCGACGAGATCGTGATCGCAGGCGCCGGCCCGTACACGGGCGATCTGGCGGAGTTCGGCGCCCAGCTCAAGTCCGGCGCCCAGAAGGCGGTGGACGACATCAACGCGGCCGGTGGCGTGCTCGGCAGCCAGCTGCGCATCGAGTACGGCGACGACCAGTGCGATCCGAAGCAGGCGGTGGCCGTGGCCAACGACCTGGTCGCCAAGGGCGTCGTGTTCGTCGCCGGGCACTTCTGCTCGGGTTCGTCGATCCCGGCCTCGGCTATCTACCACGAGGAAGGCATCCTGCAGATCACGCCGGCCTCGACCAACCCGAAGTTCACCGAGGACCCGGCGGCCGAGGGCTGGGGCACCGTGTTCCGCACCTGCGGGCGCGATGACCAGCAGGGCGACTTCGCCGGCCAGTGGCTGAACGACCACATGAAGGACAAGAAACTCGCCGTCGTGCACGACAAGTCGGCGTACGGCCAGGGCCTGGCCGACCTGACCAAGGCGAAGATGAACTCGCTCGGCATCACCGAGGTGCTCTACGAGGGCATCACGGCGGGCGAGCAGGACTACACCGCGCTGGTGACCAAGCTGAAGGACGCGGGCGTCGAGGTGATCTACTTCGGCGGCTACCATCCGGAAGCGGCGCTGATCATCCGCCAGGCGCACGAGCAGGGCTACACGCCAACGCTCCTGTCGGGTGACTCGCTCAATACGCTGGAGTTCGCCACCCTCGCGGGCGACGCGGCCAATGGCGTGATGTTCACCAACGCGGCCGAGTCGCGCAACCTGCCGTCGGCCCAGGACGTCGTAAAGGCGTTCCGTGACGGCGGCTTCGAGCCCGAGGGCTACACGCTGTCGACCTACGCGGCGATCCAGATCTGGGCCGCGGCGGCCAACAAGGCCGGCACGACGGAGGCGGCGGCGGTGGCCGCGGCGCTCCGCAGCCAGTCTTGGCCCAGCGTGATCGGCGAACTCGCCTTCGACGACAAGGGCGACCTGACCTCGTCGACGTACGTCTGGTACGTCTTCGAGAACGGCAACTACATGGAAGCGCCGGCCATGTAAGGCAGCGTTGGCCGCCGCGGCGGCCAACGAGTCGCTACGAAAGGAAAGGGCCCGTTAGACTATGTCCTCGGGCCCTTTTTCTTTGCCCTTGGCGAAGCCTAGGGCTGCATCCGATTGGATGCAGCCTTAGCGCCGCGCCTTCGTGCGCTTGCTGCGGCCAAGCCCAATCTGCTTGGCAAATTCGGAGCGCTGCTTGGCATAGTTGGGGGCAACCATCGGGTAGTCGAGCGGCAGACCCCACTTCGCGCGGTACTCCTCAGGGCTCAGGTTGTAGAACGTGTGCAGATGCCGCTTGAGCATCTTGAGCTTCTTGCCATTCTCGAGGCAGATTAGAAACTCGGGTGTGATCGACTTGCGGATCGGAACCGCCGGCTTCAGGGCCTCGGCCGCTTCCTCGCGCGGGCCGCCCTGCTGCTCCGCCAGGGAGGAGTAAATCGACTTGATGACCTCGGGCAGTTGCCCGGCGAGCACCTGATTGTTGCTCACATAGGCCGAAACCACGTCGGCAACCATGTGAAGCAACTCACTCTGAGACAATTTTGACTGATTTTCTTCTGTCACGACGAAATCCTTATGGACACACGACACAGTATTGCCATCGCCTTTATGCACGGCGTATTGGTCATGTCAACGATAAATTTACTTTGTGTCGCGAGTGTCGCGAGCAGATGAGTGAGGTGGACCCCATTCGTGGGACCACTTTGACGTTGAGCTAAGGCGGAGCCGCGTCTTCTCCTGTCATCAATCTATCATGCTGCCTGCTGCTGTGGTTGAGGCTGTGGGCATGTGGGCAACGCGCCAGCGTTGTCCAACCCGCGGACTTCGATCCGCAGGGTCATGTCCACAGCCTTGCCCCGGTCGCGCCGGAACTGCATCGGTGGGAGGTTCGCCAACGCCTGGTGCGGGTGCTGGTCGTTGTAAAAGCCCATCCACCTGCCGATTTCTTTGACGTCCGTGCCCAAGGTGCGTGACTCGCGTTCGACCCTCGGTTATGTTGCGGTCCAGACCCTATCACGACACAAGATGTGGTGACACTATGTGGACCGAGGAAAAGACCGCGCTGTTGCGGCAGCTCTGGGAATCGGGTCTTTCGGCGAGCGAGATCGCCAAGCGCCTGGGTGGCATCAGCCGCAACGCCGTGATCGGCAAGGCGCACCGCATCGGGCTGGCCGCTCGGCCGTCGCCGATCCGCATTCGCCCGGAACTGCCGGCCGCCGCTCCGGTGTTTGGCGGTCGCACCTGCGCTTGGCCGATCGGGGACCCCGGGCAAGCGGATTTCCGCTTCTGTGGCGACCGTGCCGTGGCTGGGCGGCCCTACTGCGCCGTCCACTGCGCCCAGGCCTACCGCAAGCGGGATCGCGACGCAGCCTGACAGTGCCGGTTCCAGACGCGGCCGGATTGTCGGGTCGCGCCGCGCGGGCGTAGGGTTCCGCCGATCCTTCCGAATGCGCGGAGGTCGGGACGTTGGGCGACATAGGGGTTCACATCGACATCGGCCGCTATCCGGTCGATCAACCGGGCAGTCTTGCTTACGACGCGCTGCGTGACCGATGCCGGGTCGCGCTGGCGGACGACGGCGCGGTCGTTCTCGAGGGTTTCGCGCCACCGGCGACCGTCGAGGCCCTGATCGCCGAGGTCGAGCCGCGACTCGGCGATGCCTTCTTCAAGCCCAAGACCCATAACGTGTTCCTGGTGGCTGATGACCCGGCGCGGCCCGCGCATCATCCGCGCAACCGCAAGCAGGCCACCACCTCGGCGACACTGGGCTACGACGGCGTACCAAGCGGCGGGCTGCTCGACCGCGTTTACGGTTGGCCGGCGCTGCGCGCGTTCCTGGCCGATGTGCTGGGGCTCCCGGCGCTCCATCCGTACCGAGACCCGCTGAGCCCGCTCAACGTCCTCGTCTACCGTGACGGCGCTGCCACGGGCTGGCACTTCGACGGCGCCAAGTTCGTGGTGACGTTGATGCTGCGGCCCGCCGAAGCAGGCGGTGTCTTCGAGTACGTTCCGTTCGTGCGCGGCGAGGACGAGGCGTCCTTCGCTCGCATCGGCCGCATCATCGATGGCACGGCGAGCGACGTCCGCGTGTTGCGGCAGCCGGCCGGCGCGCTGGTCATCTTCCGCGGCTCGCGCACGCTGCACAGGGTGACCGCGGTGGCGGGCACGCCGCGCCTGGTGACCGTGTTCAGCTACTCGCCCGACCCGTCGTTCGAGCTGGACGCCCACACGCGCCAGACCTTCTACGGCAAGGTCGCCTGAGCGAGCCGGCGTGCGCTGACGTCGCGGCCCGCACCGTCGTAGACTGGCGCCGCAACAGAAGGACGTGACCATGGCCGGTACGCAGCCTCGTCTCCGGGTTGTCGGCGACAACAGCGACACCCGCCGCCTGGCCCATCTCCAGGCACTGGAGCGCAAGGTGCTGTGGTTGGCGTCGTGGATGATCCACGCGGCCAACCATCGGCGCCCGAAGCGTGACGGGCTGAAGGTCGGCGGGCATCAGGCGAGTTGCGCCTCGGTCGCGACGCTGATGACTGCGCTCTACTTCGACGTGCTCGAGCGCGCCGACCGCGTGGCGGTGAAGCCGCACGCCAGCCCGGTGTTCCACGCCATCCAGTATCTGCTGGGCAACCAGACGCTGGATCAGATTGAGCGCTTCCGCGCCTTCGGCGGCGCCCAGTCGTATCCGTCGCGCACCAAGGACCGCGACGACGTCGACATCTCGACCGGCTCGGTCGGGCTCGGCATCGGGTTCACGACGTTCGCGGCGCTGACGCGCGATTACCTGTCGCTCAAGCGCATGGCGCCGGCGGCCCAGGGTCGCATGGTCGCCATCGCGGGCGACGCGGAACTGGACGAGGGCAACGTCTACGAAGCCTTGCTCGAAGGCTGGAAGCACGACGTGCGCGACCTGTGGTGGGTGGTCGACTACAACCGCCAGAGCCTGGACAGCGTCGTCGCCGATCGCCTGTTCCTGCGCATCGACACGCTGTTCGAGATGATGGGATGGCGCGTCGTCACCCTGAAGTACGGCCGTCGGCTGGAGGCCGCGTTCACCCGGCCGGGCGGGGAGGCGCTGCGCGACTGGATCGATGCTTGCCCCAACACGCTCTATTCGGCGCTCACCTTCAAGGGCGGGGCGGCGTGGCGCGAGGCCCTGACGCGCGATCTGGGCGGCACGGTCGGGATCAGGACGCTGCTCGACGAGAACGACGACGCGGCCTTGCAGACCCTCATGACGAACCTGGCCGGGCATGACATGGAAACGGTGCTCGACGCCTTCCGCGCCGTGGGCTCCGACGACACGCCGACCTGTTTCATCGCCTACACCGTCAAGGGCTACGGGCTGCCGTTCGCCGGCCACAAGGACAACCACGCCGGCCTGATGACCGCCGAGCAGGTGACGGCGTTCCAGGTCGCCATGGGCGTGCCCGAGGGCGCCGAGTGGGACCGCTTCGCCGGTCTGGAGGTTGATCGCGATCAGCTCGAGGCGTTCCTGGCGGACTCGGCGTTCGCGCCCGGGCCGGCGCGCCGGCTCGAGGCACCGCGTCTCGCGGTGCCGGCCGAGATCGCGGCGCCGACGGGCGACCAGCAATCGACCCAGGAGGCGTTCGGCCGCATCCTCAACGACCTGGCGCGACGTGACGACGCCTTCGTGCGCCATATCGTCACGGCTTCTCCGGACGTGACGGTCTCGACCAACCTGGGACCATGGGTCAACCGGCGCGCGATCTTCGATCGGCGTCGGCGCCAGGACGTGTTCAGCGAACAGAAGGTCGTCTCGGCCCAGAAATGGGTCATGGCGCCCGAGGGCCAGCACCTGGAGCTCGGTATCGCCGAGAACAACCTGTTCCTGCTCCTGGGCGCGCTCGGCCTGTCGGCGCCGCTGTTCGGGACGCGCCTGCTGCCGATCGGCACGCTCTACGATCCGTTCATCGAGCGCGGGCTCGATGCGCTCAACTACGCCTGCTACCTGGGCGCGCGCTTCATGGTCGTGGCGACGCCGTCGGGCCTGACGCTGGCGCCCGAGGGTGGTGCGCACCAGTCGATCAAGACGCCACTGATCGGCCTGGCGCAGGACGGCCTGACCTCGTTCGAGCCGACCTACGCCGATGAACTGGCCGTGATCCTGGCGTGGTCCTTCGACCATATGCAGCACGACGACGGCGGCGCCGTGTACCTGCGCCTATCGACGCGCCCCTTGACCCAGCCCAAGCGGACGCTGGACGCCCAAGCGCGGTGCGACGTGACCGACGGCGGGCTGTGGCTCGTGCCGCCCGCGACCGGCGCCGAATTGGCGATCGTGGCGATGGGGGCAGTCACGCCCGAGGCGATCGCCGCCCATCGCCTGCTGATCGAGGACGTGCCCGGCGCGGGTCTGCTGTCGGTGACGTCGGCGGACCGGCTCTACGCCGGCTGGCGCCGGTCAATGTCCGAACGAACGGACTCGCACGTCGCCCGGCTGCTGGCGCCGTTGGCGCCTGACGCCGCGCTGGTCACGGTGCACGATGGCCACCCCGCGACCCTGTCGTGGCTTGCGGCCGTGGGCCGGCACGCGGTGCACCCGCTGGGTGTCGATCATTTCGGGCAATCGGGTGACATCGAAGATCTTTACGCGGCGTACGGACTGGGCGTGAACGCTATCGTGGACGCCGCAGCGGCCGCGTTGCTGCGCCGATGAGCAACATCGACGCCCTGATCGACGCCATGGCGGCGACCTTTCGGGCCTGCCCCGAGGGTCACCCGGGCACCTCCGTGGGCCGCGCCGTGGCTGAGCGGCTCGATGCGCTCGACCGCCGCGCGACCGACATAAGCACCGCGCCACGCCGCGTGCCGGCCGCCGACACTATGGACGGGGTGCTCGACGGTGCCGAGCGGGGACCCGGCGCCGCGCTCGCCCGCGCCTTGCGCCCAGTCCTGTCCAGGGTCGCGTGGCACCAGACGTATACCGAGGCCGAGCTCGGCCCAGACTACCTGAGGAACTATGGCTACTTCGACATCGCGAGCCCGGCGCGCGGCCTGATCCGCACGGATGCGCTCGCCACCGGGTTCATGGTCATCGGCCCGGGCAGGCTCTACCCCGCGCATTACCACCCGGCGGTCGAGCTCTACCACGTGGTGGCTGGTGCGCCCGACTGGTCGATCGATGACGGTCCTTGGCAGTCGAAGCCGGCGGGCTCGTTCGTGTTCCACCCGACCATGGCCGTGCATGCCATGCGCACCGGCGACCGGCCGTTCCTGGCGCTCTACGCCTGGCTCGGCGACCTGAACACCTCGGCGAAGCTGGGCCGGCCCGTGCGCGACTAGGCCTAACCCGGCCACACCGCGATCGGGCGGCCCGAGAAGGTCGCGCGGTACATCAGGCGGCGGAATCCGGCGTAATCGTTCACCGCGTAGTGCAGGGTCGAGTAGTTGTCCCACACGGCGATGGTGCCGGCGGTCCAGCGGAACCGGCAGAAGAACTCGGGCCTGATGCAATGGGCGCGCAGCCGGTCGAGGATCGGCCGGCTTTCGTCCTCGGTCATGCAGTCCAGCTGCGTGACGTAGATCGGGTTGACGTAGATCGAGCGTCGGCCCGTGACCGGGTGGACCAGCACGGCCGGATGAAACCGCTTCTCGTCGGCCTTGGGATCGTCGCGGATGATCTTGATCGCGCCGGTCATGCGCGTTTCCATGGGCGGCGCCCACTTGAGGCCGTGCGGCTTGCCGACATGGACGGCATCGCGGCCGTCCAGGACCACGCGCAGATCGGCGGGCAAGGCCTCGTAGGCCGTCGCCTGGTTCGACTACAGGGTATCGCCGCCGTAGGGCGGCACCTGGACCGCGTTGAGCAGCGAACCGGCGGGTGGTTGCTCGAGGAAGCTCAAGTCCGAGTGCCAGTCACCGCCGAACACGCCGCCGGTCTCGTGCGCCTCCTTGATGACCTTGATGGCGTAGGGGTCGTCCGCCATGCCCTCGATGTAGGTCGAGCGGGCGAGTGGGCCGAACACCTCGGTCAGTACCTTCTGCTGCGGGATGGTCAGAAACTGGTCGCGAAGAAACAGGACAAGGTGGCGATGAAGCGCTTCGCTCCGGGCCTGCGCGAGCTCGGTCGCGATAGGCGCGCGCAGATCGACACCGTCGATCTCGGCGCCGACGCGTCCCGTGAGCGGATGTTCGGCGAGCGTGATTCCTCGTACCCCAGGATCACCGCTACCATGGCACGTCGAATGTGGGAGTACGAGGGGCGCACGGTTCCCCGGCTTCGGGCGAGGCCCTAGAATGGGCCATGGCTCGGGCACGATCCTCGGACGACGCGATCGGCACCATCGGGGCCGATCATGGCCAGACCGAGCAGGTCGGCTTCCTTCTGGTCGACCAGTTCTCCATGCTCGCCTTCGCCTCGGCGGTCGAGCCGCTGCGTTCGGCCAACCGCATGAGCGGCCGGCGGCTCTACGACTGGCGGATCTTTTCGCCGGATGGCGGGCCGGTACGGGCGTCGAACGGCATCCCGGTGGTGCCCGACACGGCCGTGACCGCGGTCGATCGGCTGCCGACGCTCTATGTGGTCGCCGGGATCGACGGCCATGGCTTCGAGGACAAGCGGACGTTCGCCTGCCTGCGACGGCTGGCGCGCCGCGGCTGCCGCATGGGCGCCATCTGCACGGGCAGCCACGTGCTGGCCAAGGCCGGGCTGCTGGACGGTTACCGCGCGACCATCCATTGGGAGGATCTGCCGGCGTTCGCCGAGGCGCACCCGGATGTCACCGTGACCCATGACATCTTCGAGATCGACCGCAACCGGCTGACCTGCTCGGGCGGCACGGCGGGGCTCGACATGATGCTGCACGTCATTGCCGTCAGCCACGGCCAGGCGTTGGCGGCGCAGATTTCGGACCAGTTCATCCACCAGCAGATCCGCACACCGGAAAGCGGCCAGCGACCCACCGTTCAGTCGCGCCTCGGCGTCAGCGACCCAAAGTTGATCGCGGCGGTGGCGGCCATGGAAAGCCATCTGGAGAGCCCTTTGCCCATGGCCGTGATCGCCAAGCGCGCCGGGCTGTCGACACGCCAACTCGAACGTGCGTTCCGCCGGCAGTTCGGGCGCGGTCCGCTACGCTACTACCACGAACTGCGCTTGAACCAGGCGCGCTTGCTGTTGATGCAGGGCGAGAATTCGGTTCTCAGCGTCGCCATGGCCACGGGCTTCACCTCGGCGTCGCACTTCTCCCGTCGCTATCGCGCGTACTTCAACCGCAGCCCGCGCGAGGAGCGCGCACGCTGAGGCCGGCCGTCAGGCCCGCTGTCGAGAAACCCGATTGACCAGCCGTCCGGCGGGATCGGCGTTGACCGACGCGCCGCGGGCACGGGCGACAGCCGCCTGGAAGGCGCAACCCTCGTCCGAGAAATCGCTCGTGGGCCGGGGCTCGGGCCGGAAGTGGCCGAATCGATCGGTTCCGCGCAACGCGAGCGCGGTATCGTCCGCGACGACGGTCTGGCGTACCGACGGCGTGATCAGGTTCATGTTGAAGCCGATGCGCCGATCGGTCGAGCGATTTCCACCCGAGGCATGCAGCACCAAGCCGTGGTGCAGCGACATCTGGCCCGGCCGCAGCACGATGGGCACGGCCCGCGCCAGGTCTTCGACCGCGACGTCCACGGTCTGACCGCGCGACAGGATGTTGTCGGCGTCGGCCGTCGCCCTATGAGCGGCGTGCGTCCGGTGGCTGCCCGGGATCATGCTCATGGTGCCGCTCTCGACCGTTGCCGGCGACAGCGCGAGCCAGACCGAGACCACGTCGTCGACCTTGTCGAGACCCCAGTACGTCAGGTCCTGGTGCCAGCTCACGAATTTCGAAGTACCGGGTTCCTTGATGATGAAGGCGGAATCCCAGGCCAGGATGTCGGGCCCGAGGATGTCCTCGACCGCGTCGAGCAACGCCGGCCAATGCGCCATTTCGTCGGCGGCCGTGACAAAGAGCGTCGGTTTGACGGTGTAGTGCAGGGGCCCGTGGGCCCGCTCCAGCGCCTCAATGCGGGCGCGAAGCCCGGCGGCCTGGTCCTCGGTCATGACCGTGATCGGCGCGACGAAGCCGTCGCGCCAGTACCGCGCGACCTGCTCCTCGGTCAGGCGCTTGGGCACGGTCGGCCCGCCGGCCTCACCAGTTTCCCGTGTTGGGCATCGAAGCCCAGGGTTCGCGCGGAGGGAGGGAATCACTCTCCTGGAGCAGCTCGACCGAAATACCATCGGGCGAGCGCACGAACGCCATGTGGCCATCGCGCGGCGGTCGGTTGATGGCGATCCCCGCCTTCTTGAGCTTGTCGCACAGCGCGTAGATATCCTTCACGCGATAGGCGAGGTGGCCGAAGTTGCGCCCACCCTTCAGATCCTCGGCATCCCAGTTGTGGGTCAATTCGACCTGGGCCTCCTCGTCGCCGGGGGCGGCCAGGAAGACCAGCGTGAAGCGGCCCTTCTCGTTGACGTAGCGCTCGCCAACTTCGACGAGGCCGAGCTTGTTGCAGTAGAAGTCGAGCGAGGCGTCCAGGTCGCTGACCCGGACCATGGTGTGCAGGTATTTCACGGGTAACCGCTCCGCGCCAAGGTTGCGTCGAACCGCCGGAACCTTAGACTTCGCGCCCGATCGGGCGCAAGCGGCGATCAGCTCGGGACGACTTCCAGGCGGCGTTCGGGGGCCAGGTCGAAATCGTTGCGCTCCAGGCCGGCGATCAGCATTTCGAGATCGCGTGGCGGATCGCCGGGCAGGCGCGATCCCAACGCCGCGATGGCCGCGCTGACCAACGCCCGGCGCCGCTCGGCCGGCGGCACGGTTTCAAACCGCCTTGCCAGAGGAATGGCGACGCGCAGCAGCTCGTGCATGCCGTCGGGCAGGCCGGCCGCGCGCACGATCGAACGAAGCCCGAGCGGCCCGGAATCGTGGATCAGGGCCTGCGCGTTGCCGCGCGGGATGCCGCACAGCTTGCTCAGGGCGCACTCCACCGCCAGCAGGCGGCCCGTGCACAGCATGCGGGTGATCATGGACGGCGTTACGCTACCCTTCACGCGCAAGGCATCGACGAACGTCTCGATCTGCTGCGCGGTCGCGTCGACGGGCAGCAGATCCAGGGTGGCGCGTTCGCGGCCCAAGCGGATGACGGTCTCGCTCAGCGCGTCGAGGATGCCGTGGGATTCGGCGAGCTGCAGGCGGATGTTCTTGGACACCAGGGTCACCAGCCGCTCGGCGAGATGCACGGGCAGGGCTTGGCGCTGGGCGAGCTGATCCATGACCAGCTCGCTGCCCGAGAACAGGTCGATGATCTTGGCGCCCACGCGGTCGCTCACCTCGGCGCCCGGGTTCTTCACCAGGGTCCCGACCACGTCCTCGCTGCCGTGGTCCGCGATGGCCTCGGATACGGCCTTGGACACGTGCTCGCGCTGGGCAATGGCCATCTGGAACGACGCGGGCCGGGTCCGTACCAGTTCGACAAGGTCGTCGTCGGTCAAGACCAACGAATTGTGCAGCATGGGCACCGCGACCTGCTCGACGTCGCGGGCGAGCGCCAGGGCCACGTCGTGTGGCACCATGGCGTTGTCCTTGAGCTGATCGGCGAGCGCCGCGCGCACGCGCGAGTCTGCATCGCGGATCATGACCCGGAAGATCGATTCGGCGAGCGCGCGTTCCTTGGGCGTCAGGTCAGGCCGCTTATGCACCGCCGCGATCTTGCTGGCCGCCTGCGCCTTGATCTCGGGCGTCGGTTCCTTGAGCAGCTTGGCGACGTCTTCTTCTGTCAGCACTGGCATGGCAAGTCCCATGACCGACCCCGAGTGAATCCTGCCGCTCGCACGGCATGGTCCAGAATCCCGCCTCAGAGCTAAGGTTCGGTTAACCGGGGGCGGCCGACGACGATTTGCCGGTCCTGCAACGGGTACTTGGCCCGGTTGGGCCGGTTCCTTACCCCCGGCGTCGGCGGCGCTGGGCAGCCTCGCCAGACGGACCGGTCGCCGCCTTGGGCGCGGGCAGGGTCACGGCCTTGGCCAGGTTGGGGTAGGGGGCCGTCTTGTGCGGCAAGGCCATGGCGCCGACGAAATGCTCCTGGAAGCGCGGCTCGATCGCGGTCTCGACCTTTTCGATGCGGTGGACCACGGTCTCGATTTCGGCGCGCGCCGCCTTGTTGAGCAGGGCGATGCGGGCACCCGTGCCGGCGGCGTTGCCGGCAGCCGAGACCTTGGCCAGATCGCAATCGGGGATCATGCCCAGCACCATGGCGTACATCACGTCGATGTGACTGCCGAAGGCGCCGGCCAGCACGATCCGATCGACGGTGTTCACGCCCATCTGGTCCATCAGCAGGCGCGCGCCGGCATAGAGCGCCGCCTTGGCGAGCTGGATCTGGCGCACGTCGTTCTGGGTGATGACCAGGCGCGGCTCGCCCTCGTGCACCACGTAGGAAAAGGTGCGGCCGTCGGCGATGACGCGCGGGCTGCGTTCGGCGAAGGCACCGTCGACCACGCCGTCCTGGTTGATGATGCCGGACAGGTACATCTCGGCGATTGCCTCGATGATGCCGGAGCCGCAGATGCCAGTGACGTGGCCGTTGAAGCCCGGCTCGTCGGACCAGACGTCGCAGCCGATCACCTTGAAGCGGGGCTCCAGGGTCGCCCGGTCGATGCGGATCCGTTCGATCGCGCCGGGTGCCGCCCGCTGGCCGGCGCTGATCTGCGCGCCCTCGAAGGCGGGCCCGGTGGGCGATGAGCACGCGAGCACCTTGTGCTTGTTGCCCAGCACGATCTCGGCGTTGGTGCCGACATCGACCACCAGCATCAGCTCGTCGGACTGGTGCGGCGATTCCGACAGCACCACGCCGGCCGCGTCCGCGCCCACGTGGCCCGCAATGCACGGCAGCACATAGGCCCGCGTGTCGCGGTTGAGCCTGAGGTCCAGTTCGCTCGCCCACAGATCGACCGCGCCATCGGTGGCCAGGGGGAAGGGCGCGCCCCCCAGGGGCGTCGGGTCGATGCCCAGGATCAGGTGGTGCATGATCGGGTTGCCGACCAGCACGATCTCGAGAATGTCGCTGAGGGCGACACCGGCTTCCCGGGCGGTCTCCTCGGCCAGCGACTGGATCGCCGCGCGGACCACGCGGGTCAGCTCCTTGTCGCCGCCGGGGTTCATCATGACGTAGCTGACCCGGCTCATCAGATCCTCGCCAAAGCGGATCTGCGGATTCATGGCGCCGGCCGCGGCGACGACGTCACCGGTCTGCAGATTGCACAGGTGCGCCGCGATGGTGGTCGAACCCACGTCGATCGCCAGACCGAAGAGCTGGTCGTGGAAGCCCGGCTCGACGTGCAGGAGGCGCGCGCCACCGCGCACCGCCACGGTGACCTTGAACTCGCCCTTGGTCAGCGCCTCGTGGAGGCTTTGCAGCACCTGCAGGTCGGCGGTCAGGTCGCCGAGCCCCCATTCGCGCGCGAGCGCCCGCTTCAGCCGTTCGAAATGACCGGCGGGATCGTGCATGTCCGGCTGGTCGACCTCGACGTAGTGAAGCGTGACGATCGGGTCGAGCTCGATGCGGCGTGCCTCGGCGCGCTTGCGCACCACCTGCTTGTGCACCTGGGAATCGGCCGGGACGTCGATCACCAGGTCACCGCGAATCACCGCCTGACACGACAGGCGCCGGTCGGCCGCGAACTTGCGGTTGCGCGCGCGCAGGCGTCGCTCGACCTCGGTTTCACCGCCCACGTGGTCGGGGCGCGATTCGATGCCGTGTTTGGGGTATGAGCCCTCGCCCACGACCACCTGGCAGCGGCCGCACAGCGCGCGACCGCCGCACACGGAATCGATATCGACGCCGAGTTGGCGCGCGGCGGTCAGCAGCGGCGTGCCGAGGGCGAATCGCCCGCGCCGGCCGCTGGGCGTGAAGACGACGAGCGGATTGTCAGCCACGGTTGCGTCGACCCTCCCGGCGCCGGCCGCCCGCGCCGCCGGCCTCGACCCCGCCGTGGCTCTGGGCGGCGAAACGGTCGCCCGAGAACTTGCGGATCCACCGCGCGCAGTTGGCGTCGTGGCCGAGCAGCACGTCGGCGCCCATCACCGCCGCCATGATCTCGGGCTCCAGCGGGTTCGTGATCGCCGAGGTCATGCCGCTGGCCATGGCCATGGTCAGGAAGGCGGCGTTCAGCCCCTTGCGGTTGGGCAGGCCGAACGAGATGTTCGATGCCCCGCACGTCGAGTTGACCTTCAGCTCCTCGCGCAGCCGGCGGATGATGCGGAACGCCTGGTTGCCGGCCTCGCCGAGCGCGCCGATCGGCATGACCAGGGGGTCGACCACCACATCGGCCGGCGGGATACCGTGATCCTGGGCGCGCTCGACGATCTTCTTGGCCACCGCGAAGCGGACGTCGGGGTCCTCGGAGATGCCGGTCTCGTCGTTGGAGATGGCGACGACCGCCGCGCCGTACTTCTTGACCAACGGCAGCACGGTCTCGAGCCGGTCTTCCTCGCCGGTCACGGAATTGACCAGGGCCTTGCCCTTGTAGACGGAGAGGCCCGATTCGAGCGCCGCGACGATCGAGGAATCAATCGACAGCGGCACGTCGGTCAACGACTGCACCAGCTTGACCGCCTCGGCCAGGATGGCCGGTTCGTCGGCGAGCGGGATGCCGGCGTTGACGTCGAGCATGTGGGCGCCGGCCTCGACCTGGGCGCGCGCGTCGCTCTCGACGCGGCTGTAGTCGCGCACCGCCATCTCGGCGGCCAGCAGCTTGCGGCCGGTCGGGTTGATCCGCTCGCCGATGATGACGAACGGTCGATCGAAGCCGATAACGACCTCCTTGGTCGCCGAACTGATGACGGTATCGGTCATGAAGCGGTCCTTCTGATGGATGGGTCGTGAACGGGGCGCGCGCCCGGGTTCTGGCTGGGCCGTCGGCCCGCCAGCGCGCCCGAGGCCTGGACGATGTCGCTGACCAGCTCTTCCTGGCGGTAGGCCATCATGTGGATGCCCGCGACGCCGGGGATCGCGCGGATGCGCTGGATGAGATCGACGCAGAGTGCCTTGCCCTCGGCCTTCTGGTTGGCCGCGCTTTCCAGCCGGGCGATGACGTCGTCGGGGATGTGGACGCCGGGCACGTTGCTGCGCATCCACTTGGCCGTGCGCGCCGAGGCCAGCGGCGCGACGCCGACCAGGATGAACGCTTTCTCGTGCAGGCCCATGTCGCGGACCCGCGCCATGAAGCGTTCCAGCAGCGGGATGTCGTAACAGTACTGGGTCTGGATGAACTGGGCGCCAGCCGCGATCTTCTTGGCCAGGCGCAAAGGACGGAAGTTGTAGGGCGGGGCAAAGGGGTTCTCGGCGGCGCCCAGCAGCACGCGCGGCGGCACGGTGATCGCGCGACCCGATAGGAAGCGCCGGTCGTCGCGCATGGTGCGGATGGTCGCCAGCAGCGACGTCGAATCCAGGTCAAACACCGGTTTCGCGCCCGGCTGATCGCCGGCCTGCACGCCGTCGCCCGTCAGGCACAGGATGTTGCGCACACCCATGGCCGCCGCGCCCAGCACATCGCCCTGGATCGCGATGCGGTTGCGGTCGCGACACGAGATCTGCATGACCGTGGAGTAGCCGGCGCGCGTCAACAGGGCACAAATGCCGACGCTGGACATATGGGTGTTGGCGCCAGAGGCGTTGATCGCGTCGGCGACCTCGGACAGCACCACCGCGCGGTCGTAGACCTCGCGCAGGTCGGCCGAATCCAACGGATTGAGTTCAGCCGTGACGGCGAACCGGCCGGCGCGCAGCACGCGCTCAAGCCGCGAGCCCGAAGCATAACCCTCGGGGATCGGGAACGGCGCCCCGGGGTCGTAGAGCGGGCTTTCGCGGGGTTCGGTCACGGCGTCAGGCTCTGAACCGGGTCGGCGCGCTCGCGCACGATCCGCAGCCACGAGGACGAGTCCTTCAGCCGATGGTCGACCGGTGGCTGTACCATCCCGATCTTGTCGCCGCCGGCCATGCGCGTGGAGCCCTCCCACGCCTTGACCCAGACGCACGGCATGTCGGGTTTGACCTCGCAGTGGCCGTTCTCGCGCACGCCGCCGCACGGCCCGTTGCGCAGGGTCTTGGGGCAGTTCATCGGGCACGACATGCCGGTGGACGACAGGACGCAGCGGCCGCACATGCGGCAGTCGAACAGGAGGCCCTTGATCGTCCGTTCGGCTGCAGCGATGGGCCGTTCGGCCCGATCGAGCCCGATCCGGCGCCACAGCGGCGCGAGGCCCGCGAAGAGGGGCTCGAACACAGCGTAGACACGCTCAAGCAGCCGTGCGTTGCGGACCGACCACAGGCGAACGGCCAACATGAGCGCCGCTAGGCGCGCGGTCGACCGCGCACGGCGGCGGCCTCGGCGACCGCGGCGATCGCGTCGGCCTTCTGCTGCGGCGCCATGATGTGGGCGCCGGCGATGCCCGGGATCTCGGCGAACGCCTGAATCAGCTCAACGCAGATCGCGCGACCCTCGGCCTTCTGGTCGGCCGCACCTTCGATCCGTGCGATCGTCGGTTCGGGGATCGAGACGCCGAACAGGTTCTCGTTCATCCAGCGCGCCTGCTTGACCGACAGCAGGGGGCCGACGCCGACGATGAACGACGCGCGCTCGGTGATGCCGAGGTCGCGCAGCCGCCCGAAGTAGCGCTTGGCCATGACGACGTCATAGACGAACTGGGTCTGAAAGAAATCAGCGCCGGCCGCGATCTTCGCCTCGATACCCTTGGGCGCGAAATCCGGCTTGGGATCCTGGGGCGCGTCGGCCGCGCCGACGAAGAGGCGAGGGGCTGGGTCGATCTTGCGGCCTGAAGGCAGCACTGCCTCGTCTCGCAGCTGGCGCGCCAGCGACATCAAGGCGCGGCTGTCGATGTCATAGACCATCTTGGTCTCGGGCTGGTCGCCGGCCTTCACGTCGTCGCCGTGCAGGCAGAGAAGGTTCGGGATGCCGAGCGCCGACATGCCGATCAGATCGCCTTCCAGCGCCAGGCGGTTGCGGTCGCGCACGGTGAACTGCAGCACGGGCTCGATGCCGAGCCGGGCCAGCACCGCCGCCGCGGCGAAGGCGGACATGTGGGCACGCGCCCCGGCGCCATCGGTGACGTTGACCGCGTCGACCGCGCCCTTGAGCACGCCGGCGCGCGCGGCGACCGCATCCGCGCTGGCCGCGTCCGGCGGCGTGATCTCGGCGGTTAGGACGAAGCGGCCCGCGCTGATCGCGGCCTCGAGCGCGCCACCCGAGCGCAGGGTCGCCGTGCCGACGTTCATGGCTTCGCCTCCAGTCCACCGTTGAGCACGAGCCCGTGGACCCGTTCCTCGTCGTACTCGTTCTCCAGCCGCGCCGCGGCTTCGGCCGCAACGGCCTCCAGGTCGTCGCCGCAAGGCTGCGGATCGGCGCGGTGCCACTCGCCCAAGTACGAGTCCGTGTCGCGCAGGCCGGCGCGCATGGCCGCCCGATCGATCGCGGTCTCGAACCGCTCCGGCAACACACGCTTGGCGGTCTGCCGCCCCGCCTTGGCGATCACCTGGGCCGGGATGTCACGCCAATAGACGACCGTCAGCGTCGCCATCGTCAGCCTCCATTGGTCGCGCAGCCCTGGCCATGAACGTGCCGAGCTCGCCGTAGCCGGTGAAACGCCGCTCGTAGGCCAGGCCGAGCCGTTGCGCCGCCGCCTCGGCCGCCGTGTCGAGCGCCGGATCGTCGACCTGGGCCAAATAGATCAGGCGTCGGTAGTTGCCGAAGTAGTCGTCGCGTAGCTGCGGATACCGATCCAGCCCGAGCCCGGCAATGATCAACCGGTCGAAGTGCTTCACCAGGTAGTCGGTCAGGTAGAACGTACCTGGCTCGGCGTCATGCAAAGCCTCAAACGCCTCGCGCCCGGCGAAGAACTGGTAGCAGTGGGGTCCGTCGATCCGCTCGATGCCTTCCTCGGTGAGCACCCGGTCAAGCAGGCCGCCCGTGCCACAATCACCGTAGACCACGACGATGCGCTCGAAGCGGCCACGGTTCTCGCGGATCTTGGCGCGCACCGCCTCGGGGATCTTGTCCGGCGTGTTGTGCCAATGGGCGGGCAGGCACTGCACGGCCAGATGGCTCCAGCCATTAAGGCGGATCACGTCGGTGATCTCCCAGGCCAGCGCGCCGCACGCGATCAGAAGCGTCCTGGGCGCGCGGCCCATAGCGGTCTCCGGGTCAGGCGGTGGCCGGCGGCTGGTTGGACCGCCAACGCTCGGCGATCATCTGCTTGGCCGTCTCGACCGCGACCGCGGCGTCGCGGCAGTAGGCGTCGGCGCCGATCGCCTCGGCGAACGCCTCGTTCAACGGCGCGCCGCCGACCAGCACGATGTAGTCATCGCGCAAGCCCTTCTGCTTTAGCGTGTCGATGACGACCTTCATGTACGGCATGGTCGTGGTCAGCAGCGCCGACATGCCCAGGATGTCCGGCTGGTGTTCCTCCAGCGCGCCCAGGTACTTGTCCACGTCGTTGTTGATGCCGATGTTGATCACGTCGAACCCGGCGCCTTCCATCATCATGGCGACCAGGTTCTTGCCGATATCGTGGATGTCGCCCTTGACCGTGCCGATGACCATCTTGCCCATGCGCGGCGCGCCGGTCTCGGCCAGCAACGGCCTGAGGATGGCCATGCCCGCCTTCATGGCGTTCGCCGCCAGCAGCACCTCGGGCACGAACAGGATGCCGTCTCGGAAGTCGATGCCGACGATGCGCATGCCCTCGACCAGCGCCTTGGTCAGCACGTCGTAGGGTGTCCATTTGCGCCCCAGCAGAATGTGCGTGCCCTGCTCGATCTCCTCGGCCAGACCGTCGTAGAGGTCCTCGTGCATCTGCTGCACGAGGTCGTCGTCGCTCAGCGCGTTCAGATCGAGGTCTTGTCCGTTGTCGGCCATGGTCGTCGCGTCTCCGGTCCGGGCAAGGCTAGCCGCGCATGCGCCATGCAATAGGGCCGCCGCAGTCCGAATTGATATCGCATTTCCGCCAATCAGTTGTCCATATTCGACAAGCGCAGGGTGCCGCGCGGCGCCCTTTGAAACGTCCCCGGCGCGACCCCATAATCGCGTCGTCACCAGCGGGCGAGGAGCGAGCCATGGCCATTGTCCAACAACGCCGCGGCCGGGAGGCCCGGCGCGCCGAACGGCTGCACGCGCCGATCGTCCAGAAGCGGACGCTGGTGCGCGATATTCCCCTTTACGAACTGCTCGACGCCGAAGGGCTCGAGGTCGTTCACGACGCCTCGATGACGGTGCTCGAGGAGATCGGCATCGAGTTCCGCGACGGCGAGGCCCTGGCGCTGTGGCGGGCGGCGGGCGCCGACGTCAAGGGGCAGCGCGTGCGCTTGCCGCGCGAACTGGTGCTGGCGAAGCTGAGTACACTGCCCGCGACATTCGTCCAGCACGCGCGCAACCCCGAGCGCAGCGTCACCATCGGCGGCCGCCATACGGTGTTCGCGCCGACGTACGGCTCGCCCTTCGTGCGCGGGTTCGACAACGTGCGCCGCTACGGCACGATCGAGGATCTGCGCAATTTCGTAAAGCTGGCGTACTTGACGCCGCACATCCACCATTCCGGCGGCGTGATCTGCGAGCCGGTCGACGTGCCGGTGCCGAAGCGGCACCTGGAAATGGTCTACACGCACATCAAGCACTCGGACAAACCCTTCATGGGCATGGTCACCGCCCAGGAACGCGCCGAGGACACGGTGACCATGGCGCGCCTGCTGTTCGGCGAGGCGTTCGTCGAGCGCAACTGCGTTCTGGTCTCGGTGGTCAATTGCAACTCGCCGCTGGTGTGGGACGGCACGATGCTCGCCGCACTCAAGGTCTACGCCCGGGCGAACCAGGCGGTCCTCGTCACGCCGTTCATCATGGCGGGCGCCATGAGCCCGGCCTCGACCGCGGGCGCAGTCGCGCAGCTCAACGCCGAGGTGGTCGCCGGCCTGGCGTTCACCCAGCTCGTGCGACCCGGCGCGCCGATGGTCTACGGTTGCTTCGTCTCGACCGTCTCCATGCAGTCCGGCGCGCCCATGATGGGCACGCCCGAGCCGGCGCAGATGATCTACCTGTCGACGCAACTGGCGCGGAAGTACAAGGTGCCCGTGCGTGCCGGCGGCATGCTGTGCGGTTCCAAGATCGCCGATGCCCAGGCCGCCTACGAGTCGGTCCAGACCATGATCCCGACCCTGCTGGGCGGCACCAACTTCGTGCTGCATTCGGCGGGTTGGCTGGAAGCCGGCCTGTGCGCCGGCTACGGCAAGTTCGTGCTGGACGCCGACCAGGTCGGCATGCTCGAGCGCTTCGCCCACGGCGTCGACCTGGGGCCCGAGGGCTTAGCCATGGACGCGCTGCGCGAGGTGGGACCTGGCGGGCACTATCTCGGGTGTGCCCACACGCGTCGGCACTACACGACCGCGTTCTATCTGCCGGCGACATGCGACAACAATTCCTACGAGCAGTGGCAGGCTGAGGGCGAGTTCGACGCCAACGCGCGCGCGCTGGTGACGGCGCGCCGCATGCTCGACGAGTACGAGGCGCCACCGTTGGATCTGGGCATCGACGAGGCGTTGTGCGCGTTCATCGCCAAGCGCAAGGCCGAGCTGCCGGACGACGTGTCGTGACCGCCAAGGCGCGCGAACGTTCACGGGTTGTCGGCGCCACCGAGTCCTCGCTCCCGCCGTCCTGAGTCATGCCCGCCGTGTCGGATCGGACGCGCGGCGTCCTGCTGTGCCTGCTCGCTGGTGTCCTGTGGAGCTCGCAGGGGCTGCTGCTGCGCGCAATCGAGCCGGTCGACCCGTGGCAGGTCAATGTCTGGCGTTCGGGCCTGACCGGCTGCCTGATCCTGGTCGGATTGGCGGTACGCTATCGCGGCGGCGTGCTACGGGCGATCCAGGGCATCGGGCGCCCGGGCGTTCTGGGCGCCATCTGCTTCGCCACCAGCAACACGTGCTTCATCGTGGCGCTGACGCTCACGACCGTGGCGAACACGCTGTTCATGATCTCGAGCGAGCCGATCCTGGCCGCTCTGCTGGCGTGGCTGGTGCTGCGCGAGTCCGTGCGCGCCGCCACGTGGGGCGCCATCGCGGGCGCCGGCACGGGCATCGCGATCATGGTGGGCGGCGCCGACGACCAGGGCATCGCGGGCAGCCTGCTCGCGCTGCTCGGGTCGTTCGCCTTCGCCTCGTTGGCGGTGATCCTGCGCGCCAGCCGGACGACCGACATGGTGCCCGTGGTGGTGGTGGGCAGCGGCATCGTCGCGGCCGGCTCCGCGCTGGTCCTGGCCGGCGACATCTGGATCGGGTCGCTCGGGTTCTTGTCCTGCATGGTCATGGCGGTGACCTCGTCCGTGGGCTTCGTCGCCTTCTTCCGGGGCGCGCGCGAGCTGCCGGCGGCGCAGGTGATGGTGCTGGCCGCGATCGAGGTAGTGCTGGGACCGCTGTGGGTTCTGCTGGTGTTCGACGAGGTACCCACGTTGTGGACGTTCGTCGGCGGCGCGATCATCGTGCTGGCGGTGATGGTCCAGGCCCTGTTCGCGGGTCGGGCGCGTCCTTGACGGGCCCGGAGGCTGACGCCACAGTCTCGACCGATCAAGGGGGGCACCATGGCGAAGCCGCGCAAACCCGACCAGTCCGTCCGCGTGAAGGTCGATGGCTACGACGTCGTGACCTACAGCTATGGCCGAGGCGACGAGGTCCTGTTCCTGCTGAATGGCGGCCCGGGTCTGCCGTGCAACTATCTGCGCGATCCGCTGATCCCGCTGGCCGACGAAGACTACCGCGTCGTCACTTACGACCAGCTCGGCTGTGGCGCGTCCGACCGGCCGACGGACCCCAAGCTGTGGACGATCAAGCGCTACGCGCGCGAGGTCGAGACGGTGCGCAAGGCGCTGGGCCTGCCGGCTGTCCATCTGCTCGGCCAATCGTGGGGTGGCTGGCTGTCCATCGAGTACGCGCTGACCTACCCGAATTCGGTCAAGACCGTGACTCTGTCGAACACATGCGGCGACATGCCGCACCTGGTCGGCGAGCTCGAGCGGCTGCGCGCGGCCTTGGGGCCCGAGACGATCGCGATGATGCAGCGGCACGAGGCCCAGGGGACGTACGACCACCCCGAGTATCAGGCGGCGATCACTCTGTTGAACTACCGCCACGTCCATCGGCTGGACGTCATCCCACCGTCGCTCAAGGCCTCGCTCGACGGCTGGAACATGGGTCCTTACATGACCATGCAGGGGCCTAACGAGTTCCTCTACATCGGCAATCTGAAGGACTGGAACCGCATCCCAGACATGGGCCGCATCAAGCAGCCGGCGCTGATCCTGGTCGGCTACTTCGACGAACTCGGCCCGGCGTGCGCCATGCGCATGCACCACGCGCTGCCGGACAGCCGGGTCGTCGTGTTCCGCAACTCCTCGCATCTGCCCATGTACGAGGAGCCGGAGCGGTATCTGGCCGAGGTCAGGGGCTTTCTGGCGGCCCATCGCGGCCCGGCCAAGGCGCTGCGGCGGCGCACGCGCACCGCCTGACCAACAGCGACCCGCACCGGCCATGGAGCGGTTCCGCTTCCTGCTGTTCCGGCCGCTGCAACTGATCCCGGTGCTGTTCGGCATCAGCCTGGTCAGTTTCGTACTGGTCCAGTCGATCCCGGGTGATCCGGTCAAGATCCTGCTGGGCCCACGCGCCACGCCCGAGGTGGTGGCGGCGACCAAGGCCAAGTTCGGGCTCGACCAGCCGATCCACGTCCAGTACGCGCGCTTCCTGGTCAACCTGACCGAGGGTGAATTCGGCCGTTCGCTGCTCTACAAGGTGCAGGTGTTCGAGGTGGTCACGGCACGCCTGCCAGCGACTGTCTTCCTGGTTGTCTATGGGGTCGTCTTTGCCGTGGCGGTCGCGTTCCCCCTGGCCATCGTCGCCGCATGGTGGCGCGGCGGCTGGCCCGATCACGCGATCCGCGTGTTCTCGACGTTCGGCCTGGGCCTGCCGGTGTTCTGGCTGGGCATCATGCTGATGATCCTGCTGAGCGTCGAACTCGACCTGTTTCCGGTCTCGGGCTACGGCGAGACGTTCATCGAGCGGCTGCACCACCTGTTCCTGCCGGCGCTGTCGATCGCGCTCGCCTTGTCGCCCATCCTGATCCGCAATTTGCGCGCCGGCCTGATCGCCGAGCAGAGCGCCGATTACGTCACAGCGGCGCGCGCCCGTGGGCTCGGGCGCCGTGCCATCCTGCTGCGGCACATCCTGCCCAACGCCATCCTGCCGACGGTGCAACTGCTGGGTGTCAACGTGGGCTGGCTGATCGGCGGCACGGTGGTCATCGAGTCCGTGTTCGCCGTCCCGGGCCTTGGCCAACTCATGGTCAGCTCCATCTTCGCGCGCGACTACATGGTGGTGCAGCTCGTCACCCTGGTGTTCGCCGTGGCCATCGTCGCGACCAACCTGTTGGTCGACGTGGCGACCGTTGCGCTCGATCCCAGGATCGACCTGTGAGCGGGGCGTCGCTAGCCGAGGTGGCGCGGCTGCCCCGGCTCGCCATCGTTGGCGGCGCCATGATCCTGGCCTGGATCATGGTCGCGCTCCTGGCGCCGTGGTTCGCGCCCTTCGACCCGATCGAGCAGGACCTGACGCGAACGCTGCTGCCGCCGAACCTTCAACACTGGCTGGGCACCGACAACTATGGCCGGGATGTTCTTTCGCGGCTGATCTGGGGTGCCCGGCTCGACCTCCAGATGGGTCTGGTCGCCGTGGCGATCACGTTCTCGATCGGCACCGTGATCGGGGCCATCGCGGGCTACGTGGGCGGGTTCCTCGACACCCTGCTCATGCGCCTGCTCGACGTGACCATTTCGTTCCCGTTCTTCGTGCTGATGATCGCGATCATCTCGGTGCTCGGGTCCGGGCTTGCCGGCTTCTACATCGCGGTCGCCCTGGTCGGCTGGGTCAGCTACGCGCGCATCGTACGCGCGCGCACCCTGGTGCTGCGCCAATCCGACTTCGTTCTCGCGGCGCGCAGCCTGGGGTTCCGACCGGCGCGCATCCTGCTGCGCCACATTGTGCCGAACGCCATCGCGCCCGCCGTCGTGTTCTCCATGTCGGATGCGGTGCTCTACATCCTGCTCGGCTCGTCGCTCAGCTATCTGGGGCTGGGCGTCGAGCCGCCGACCGCCGAATGGGGCGTCATGATCGCCGAGGGCCAGACCTACATCGCCACGGCCTGGTGGATGACCACGTTTCCCGGCTTCGCCATCGCTCTGCTCGCGTTGGCGTTCAGCCTTTTCGCCGATGGGCTGGCCGAAGTCTTGGGCACGTCCACGTGAGTGCCGCGACCTCGGCACCCTTGCTGGCGGTACGCGATCTGGCCGTCTCGTTCCACACCCCCTACGGCGTGGTGCGCGCCGTGGACGGTGTCGGGTTCGACCTGGCACCCGGTGAGTTCATGGGGCTGGTCGGCGAGAGCGGGTCAGGCAAGACGGTGACATGCCGCGCCATGCTCGGCCTGTTGCCCAACGGGCGCGGCCGCGTGGACGGCGGGACCGCGCTTTTCGAGGGCGTGGATCTGCTGCGCATGGACGACGAAGGCCTGCGCCGGGTGCGCGGACGGCGCATCGGCATGGTGTTCCAGAACCCGACCAGCCACCTCGACCCCGTCATGTCGATCGGCGAGCAGATCGGCGAGGTGGTGCGCCTGCATCACGGTTTGGCGGCCGGCGCGGCGCGGGTGAGGGCGGTGGAACTGCTGCGCGGCGTGCGCATGCCCGACCCGGAGACGCGGATCGATTCCTACGCCCACCAGCTCTCCGGCGGGATGCGCCAGCGTGCCATGATCGCCATGGCGTTAGCCGGCGGCCCGGCGCTGCTGGTCGCCGACGAACCGACGACTGCGCTGGACGTGACGGTGCAGGCGCAGATTTTGAGGCTGCTGCTCGACCTGCGCGACAGTCAGGGCCTCGCCATCGTCCTCGTGACCCACGATCTGGGGATTGTCCTGGAGACCTGCAACACGGTCGCCGTCATGTACGCCGGGCGCATCGTCGAACGTGGCCCGGCCGCCACCGTTCTCGCCGCGCCGCGCCACCCCTACACCATCGGGCTGCTGGGCTCGCGACCCGGCGCATTTCCGCGACGGGAGAGGCTGGCCGCTATTCCGGGCCAGCCGCCCGGCCCAGGCGCTCTGCCGACCGGCTGCGCCTTCGCGCCGCGCTGCGGCCACGCGGAGGCGCGGTGCGCAGCGGCGGCGCCGACCTTGCGCGCGGTGGGCGATGGGCGTTGGGTGGCTTGCGTCCGCGAGGGCTGGTCATGAACGTGCCGTTGCTCGAGGTGGAAAACCTTGTCGTCCACTTCCCGCTGCCGCGCGGGGTCGGGGACATGGCGGCTGGCCGGCCGCGCCGGGTCGTGCGCGCGGTTAACGGCGTCAGCTTGGCGGTTCGGCGCGGCGAGGCCTTGGGCATCGTGGGCGAGTCCGGCTGCGGCAAGTCGACGCTCGGGCGTGCCATGCTGCACCTGGTGCCCGCGACGTCGGGGCACGTGCGCCTCGACGGTCGCGTCGTGGCGGGCCTGGACCGCGAGGGCCTGACGGGCCTGCGCCGACGCGCGCAGATAGTGTTCCAGGACCCGCACGCCTCGCTCGATCCGCGCCAGACGGTGCGGCGCGCGCTGGCCGAGGTGCTGACCTTGCACCGCTTGTGCCCTCGGGACGCCATGGGGCGCACCGTCGATCGTCTGCTCGAACGCGTCGGGCTGTCGGCGGCGCTCGGCGACCGGCGGCCCGGCAGCCTGTCCGGCGGCCAGTGCCAGCGGGTCGGCATCGCCCGCGCGTTGGCTCTCAACCCCGACATCCTCGTGGCCGACGAATGCGTCTCGGCGCTCGATGTCTCGATCCAGGCGCAGATCCTGAACCTGCTGCTCGACCTGCAGGCCGAGACGGGCATGGCGATCGTGTTCATCTCCCACGACCTGGGCGTGGTGCGTCACCTGTGTCACCGGGTCGCGATCATGTATCTCGGCCGCCTTGTCGAGGAGGGGCCCGCCGAAGTGGTGCTGCGCGACCCGCGCCATCCCTACACTCGCGCCTTGATCGCAAGCATTCCGGGGCTCGGCCATGGCCCGAAGACGGCCGTGCAGGGCGAACCATCGAGCCCCATCGACCTGCCGGCGGGGTGCGCATTCCATCGCCGCTGTGCCGAGGCGATGGAGGTCTGCCGTGGCGGCGCGCCGCCGGCGCGCCAGGGCAACGCCGAACACGGCACCTGGTGCCATTTACCGCGCGCGGGCGGCACGACACCGATTGCCCAGGAAACGGGGCTCCGCTAGCCTGCCGGCTGGCCGCGACCGCGACAAAGGGCCGGGGCGCCTCACAGGGGAGGACTTCATGACCTATCGTAGACCCGTCCACCGGGCGCTTGGCGCGGCGATGGTGGCGGCCGTGCTCGGCCTGGCCGCCGCCGACGCCAGCGCTGGCGGCACGCTGCGCATCGCGCGCGAGCAGGATTCGACGTCGCTCGATCCGGCGCTGACCATCCTGAACTCGGACATCTGGGTGATGCAGAACATGAACTGTCTGCTCGTCAAGGTGAACGACGCCGGCAACGACATCGTGCCGGATTGCGCCGAGTCCTGGACGATTTCACCCGACGGTCTGACCTACACGTTCACGCTGCGCGAGGGGCTGAAGTTCGCCGACGGCAGCAACCTCAAGGCGAGCGACGTGAAGTTCAGCCTGGAGCGCGTGCGCGACAAGCCGGACTCGATCTGGAGCGGCATGTTCCAGCTCATCAAAGGCATCGAGACGCCGGACGATCGGACCGTGGCGATCAGCCTGGCCGAACCCTCGACGCCGTTCCTTGCCCAGCTCGCGATCTACGCCGCGGCGATTCTGCCCGAGGCCGTCGTCAACGAGAAGGGCGATGCGTTCGGCACCAGCCCCGTGGGGGCTGGCGCGTTCCGCTTCGTCTCGTGGGAGCCAGCCGACGTCATCAAGCTCGAGAAGAACGAGCATTACTACGACCCGTCGAAGCCTCAACTTGACGCGGTCGAGTGGTACTACATCCCGAACGACAACACGCGGATCCTGAAGCTGCAGGCGGGCGAACTTGACGTCATCCTGTTCGTGCCGTTCAACCGCATCGCCGACCTGCAACAAGACTCGAGCCTGCAGGTGCATTTGGATCCGTCCAGCCGTATGGACCATCTGCTGGTCAACCATTTGCACGCACCGCTCGACAACAAGAACGTGCGCAAGGCACTGAACATGGCGATCGACCAGCAGGCGATCGTCGACGTGGCCACGTCGGGCTTCGGCACCCCGGCCAACTCGTTCGTTCCGGCGGGCGCCATGTTCTACAACGCGGACAACCCGCTCTACGCGTACGATCCCGAGGCGGCCAAGGCCATGCTGGCGGCCGAAGGCGTGTTGGACCTGTCGCTCAAGCTGCTGATCGCGTCGGGCGATGCCGTGCACGAACAGATTGCCGTGCTGCTGAAGGATCAGCTCGCCAGGGTCGGCGTCGACGTTCAGATTGACAAACAGGAGCCGGGCCAGGCATGGGATTCCACGGTGGCGGGCGACTACGACATCTCGATCAACTATTGGACCAACGACATCGTCGACCCGGACCAGAAGGCGTCGTTCTGCGTGTTCTGGGACGAGGCGAACCAGTCCTACTACACGAACTACAAGAACCAGGAGGTGTCGGACCTGGTGCTGGCCGGACGGGTCGAGCTGGATGCCGAGAAGCGCCGCGACATCTATTACAAGATCCAGCAGATCGCCAAGGACGACGTGCACTGGGTCGATCTCTACTACAGCCCGTTCCGCAATGCCTCGCGTGCCAACGTCAAGGGTCTGTTGCAGAACCCCATGGGCAAGTTCACGCTCGAGGACGTGACGATCGAGTAGAGGCGATCGAGTAGAGGCGATCGAGTAGAGGCGATCGAGCCAGTCGGAAGAGGACGGGCGCCGGGCCGGCGACCCGGCGCCCGCTTCGTGTAGGCCATGTCGGACTATTTGCGGGGTGTCGCGCTGTGCCTGGCGGCCGGGGTGTTGTGGAGCCTCGGCGGCGTCATGGTGCGCAGCATCGAAGTGGCTGACGTCTGGCAGATCAGCTTCTGGCGGTCGGGCACCATGGCCCTGACTGGGTTGCTGTTGGTCGCGGTGCGCTACCGCGCGGCGATGATCCGCCCCTTTCGCGAACTGGGCCCGTCGGGCGTCGCTGCGGGGCTGTTCATCGGGCTGGCCAACATCTCGTTCATCCTGGCGCTGACCAACACCACCGTCGCCAACACCCTGTTCATCCTGGCGGCCCAGCCGTTCATGGTCGCGCTGCTGGCATGGCTGCTGC
>VGDP01000029.1 GCA_016869675.1 Alphaproteobacteria bacterium
CAGCACATCGACCTGCCGCAACTTCGCGACAATCTCTTCGGCCCTGTGCTTCTTCCTCGCCATCTCGGTCCTCCTCGATGTGAAAAACTTACATCACGGTCGGACCACTACCAGGGGAGGGCGATCACGAAATGGCGGCCGTGGACGCTCAGCGAGAAGGCGGCGCGGCCCTTCATCCAGCGCGCGCTGGACCACGGAATCAACTTCTTCGACACCGCAGACATGTACTCGCTGGGCGTTAGCGAGACGGTGCTCGGCAACGGGCTCAAGGCGCTGGCGCGGCGCGAGCACGTGGTGATCGCCACCAAGGTGTTCAACCCGATGAGCGACGACCCCAACGATCGCGGACTGTCGCGCAAGCACATCATGGCGTCGATCGACGCCACGTTGAAGCGACTCAAGACAGACTATGTCGACCTCTACCAAATCCATCGCTGGGACGACGAGACGTCCATCGAGGAGACGATCGAAGCGCTCGACGACGTGGTGAGCGCGGGCAAGCGCTCTATCTGGGCGCGTCATCCACCTACGCCTGGCAGTTCACCAAGGCGCTCTACCTGGCCGACGCCATGGGCTGCGCCCGCTTCGCGTGCATGCAGCCGCACTACAACCCGGTCTACCGCGAGGAGGAGCGTGAAATGCTGCCGCTGTGCGTGGCCGAGGGCACCGGCGTGATTCCGTGGAGCCCGTTGGCGCGCGGCTTCCTGAGCGGCAGCCGCAAGCGCGGCGAGGCCAAGCCGAAGGCGACGGCGCGCGCCCGCAGCGACGACTACGCGCGCGAGATGTACTTCCAGGACCACGACCTCGACGTGCTCGACGCCGTGCTGGCGATCGCCAAGAAGCGCCGGGTCAAGCCGGTCCAGGTCGCGCTGGCCTGGATGCTGGCCAAGCCGGTGATCACGGCTCCGATTCTCGGCGCCTTCAGGCTCGAGCACATCGACGACGCGGTGGGCGCGCTCGCGCTGCGCCTGGACGCGGACGAGATCGCCCCGCTCGAGGCGCCGTACAGGCCCCACCTGGTGCTGGGGATGTGAGTGTTCAATGCGCGCCATGACACCTTGCTACGCGCCGTGATACCGGACGAATCCAGACAACCGGCGCCGCTCAAGATCGACGGTGCCGTGATCAGCGTCGATCCCCTGGTCACATTCTCTAAGCACCAGCCTCGCGCGCCGCTCGGGCTCGCCAGCGCCGTGCCCGAGGCCTTCGCCGGCCGCCCGTCGCTTCACCTCGTCGGGCTGAGCTGGGCGGCCAACGACCACGACATGGCGGGCTTGCAGCGCGAGCTCGCGGTCATGCGCGACGCCTTGCCCTTGGCTCGCTTCGTGGTGCTGGCCAACGACACGGCCGATCTGCTGGCGCTCGCCGCGTCCACGACGCCGCTTCGACCAACGCGTCGAGCGCGGCGAGACGGTCGGCGTCGCGCGCCCGGTGCGCGTGCGCCACGATCACGCGGTCGAAGGTGGCCCAGCGCTGCTCCAACTGCGTGGCGACGAAGCGCCCGATCGCGTCGGCGCCGTGCACCTGGCCGTCGGCGATCAAGGTCTCGAGGCCCCAGGAGAACGCGAACGAACTGGCGGGGAAGAAGCTGTCGCCGTGCTGCAGCAGGGCCAGCAGGCGCTCGGCTTCGGTCATCGTTCAGCGATCGTCGGTGACATGACGGACGCGGCCGTTGGCCAGCAGGGGTGCCACGCGGTCGAGGTAGAGCGCGGCCGGACCTTCCTGGGCGACCAGCAGGTCCGCGCCGTCGAACCTGACCCGCCAGTGCAGGTTGCCCGCGTGGTAGCCGAGTTCGAGCGCCGCGGCGGCGTCGCGCGGCGCGAGCCGCAGCCACGCCTCGTCGGCCATACGCACGACGATGGCGCGCGCGTCGTCCAGCACCAGCACCGCGCCGTCGCCCAGCCGCTGGTCGCGGGCGAGCGCGATCGCGCACGCGGTGCCACGATCGGTCGTGGCGCGCAGGCGGTGGCGCAACGTGTCGCGCCGGTCCAGCACCAGGGTCTCGACCCCACCCTGGTGCCCCAGGTCGTGCAGCCGGTTGGCGATCAGCGGATCGCCGGCCCAGCCAACGATGCCGTCGATCCGCAGCACAGGCCTAGTTGGTGGGCTTCAGGCCCAGCTTGCCGCGGGCCTCCTTGGGCGAGACGCGGTGCGCGCCCAGCAGCTCGATGATGCGCACGGCCTTCTCGACGAGCTGGGCGTTGGTCGCCAGCTTGCCGCGCTCGAGATAGATGTTGTCCTCCAGCCCGACGCGCACGTTGCCGCCCATCAGCACCGCCTGGGCGACCATGGGCATCTGCATGCGCGAGATGCCGAACCCGGCCCAGTAGGCGCCCTCAGGCATCTGGTCGACGAACGCCTTCATGGCGTTGCTGTCGGCGGGCGCGCCCCAGGGGATGCCCAGGCAGATCTGGAACATGGGCGTGCCCGGGATCAGGCCTTCCTTGACGAGCTGCTTGGCGAACCACAGGTGGCCCAGCTCGAACACTTCCATCTCGGGCTTGACGCCCAGCTCCTTCATGCGCTTCGCCATCTGGCGCAGCACGCTGGGCGTGAAGATCGCCATGCCGTCGCTGTCGCCGAAGTTCAGCGTGCCGCAGTCGAGCGTCGCGATCTCGGGCATGCACAGCTCGAGATGCTCGATGCGCTCGTCGGCACTGGCCAGGTCGGTGCCGGCGGGGTCGAACTTCATGGGGTCGTTCTTGTCGAGCGTCAGCTCGCCGCCCATGCCGCACGTCAGGTTGATGATGACGTCGACGCCCGAATCGCGGATGCGGTCGCACACTTCCTTGTAGTAGGCGGGCTTGCGCGACGGCTTGCCGCTCGGCTCGCGCACATGGCAGTGCACGATGGCTGCGCCGGCCTTGGCCGCTTCGATGCCGGCCTCGGCGATCTGCTTGGGCGTGATCGGGACCAGGTTGCTCTTGCCCGTGGTGTCGCCAGCGCCGGTCAGCGCGCAGGAGATGACGACGTCGTTGTTCATGGTTCGTGCCTCCGCGTTCGAGCTAGCTCTTCGTATACCAGCGACGGTCGAGCAACTCCATGATGCCGAGCAGCACGTCGTCGCGCTTGCGTTCCATTTCCTTCACCGTCTGACCCGCCGACTGTTCGCGCGTGCCGCTGACCAGCCGGTCGGCCAGTTCGCGCGTCATGGCCGGACCCCGGTGGTTGGTCCAGGGCAGGTCGAGCGCCGGGCCGAACTGCTCGATGAAATGGGCCATGCCGGCGTCGCCACCGGCCAGGTGGTACGTCAGGAACGAGCCCATGAACGCCCAGCGCAACCCGGGCCCGTAGCGGATCGCGTCGTCGACCTCGGCGGTGGTGCCGATGCCGTCGTTCACCAGGTGCAGGGCCTCGCGCCACAGGGCCTCCTGCAGCCGGTCCGAGACGAAGCCCGGCACCTCCTTGCGGCACTTCAGCGCGCGCTTGCCGATGCCGTTGTAGAAGGCCACGGCCCAGTCCTTGGCGTCCTCGGCGGTCGCCGTGCCGCCCACCACCTCGACCAGCGGCAGAAGGTAGACCGGGTTGAACGGATGGCCGACCAGGATGCGTTCGGGGTGCTTGGCCTGGCGCTGGAAGCGGCTGGGCAGCAGGCCCGAGGTCGACGACGCGATCACCGTGTCGGGCCGCGCGGCGCCGTCGATCTCGACCATCAGGGCGGTCTTCAAGTCCTCGTTCTCGGGCGCGCTTTCCTGGATGAAGTCGGCGTCGCGCACTGCCTCGGCGATGGTCTTGGCGTAGCGCAGGCGCTTCTGGTCGGTGCCGGCCGTCAGGCCCAGCCGCTCCAGGGCGGGCCAGGCGTTGGCCACCATCGCGCGCAGGCGCGCCTCGCCTTCGGGATGCGGGTCGGTGGCGACGACGTCCAGGCCGCGCGCCAGGAAGTAGGCGGCCCAGCCGCCGCCGATCACGCCGCCGCCGACGATGCCGACACGCTCGACCGCGTTGGGTTGGGGTCGCGCCATCTCCTGCTCCTGTCCTCGGGTCGCCACGGGGGCCAGACAATGGGGCAGCGGCCGGCGCCGCGCAATGACGCTTCAGTCGGCGGCGGGGACCGCGGTCATGGGCATGGCGCCGTCCCACGCCTCGGCTCGCGCCTCCGCCTCCTGCTGGCGCCGCCACATGGCGGCGTAGGCGCCCTCGCGTGCCAACAGGTCGGCGTGGCGGCCGCGTTCGACCACGCGACCGCCGTCCAGCACGATGATCTCGTCGGCGTCCACCACGGTGGACAGCCGGTGCGCCACCATGATGGTGGTGCGGTCGCGCGCGACCTCGCGTAGGTTGGTCTGGATCGCCCGTTCGGTGTGGGTGTCGAGAGCCGAGGTGGCCTCGTCGAACATTAGGATCAGCGGCCCCTTCAGGATCGTGCGCGCGATGGCGACCCGCTGCTTCTCGCCGCCTGACAGTTTCAGCCCACGCTCGCCGACCCGGGTCTGGTAGCCCTCCGGCAGGGTCATAACGAAGTCGTGCACGCGGGCCAACCGCGCGGCGTTTTCGACCTCCGCCGGCGCGGCCGCGGGGCGACCGTAGGCGATGTTGTAGTAGATCGTGTCGTTGAACAGCACCGTGTCCTGGGGAACGATGCCGATGGCGCCGCGCACGCTCGCCTGGGTCACATCGCGCAGGTCCTGGCCGTCGATGCGGATGGTGCCGCCGTCCACGTCGTAGAATCGGTAAATCAGACGCGCGATGGTCGACTTGCCCGCGCCGCTGGAGCCCACGATGGCCAGGCTGCGTCCGGACGGCACGGTGAAGGATACGTCGTGCAGGATCGGCCGGTCGGCACGGTAGGCGAACGAGACCCGGTCGAACGCGACCACGCCCGCGCCGACGGCCAGCGGCGACGCGCCCGGCTTGTCCTGGATCGCCGGCGTGATCGCGGTGATGCGGAACATCTGCTCCATGTCGATCAGCGCCTGGCGGATCTCGCGGTAGACCGTGCCGAGGAAGTTAAGCGGGATGTAGAGCTGCAGCAGGTACGTGTTGACCATGACGAAGTCGCCGACCGTCATGGTGCCGGTGGCGATGCCGTAGCCCGCCATGGTCATAATCGCGGTGACGCCCACGGCTATGATGGCGCCCTGGCCGATGTTCAGGCCCGACAGGCTGATCTTGCTCAGGATCGCGGCGCGTTCGTACGCGCGCAGCGCGCCGTCGTAGCGCCGTTCCTCGTGCGTCTCGTTGCCGAAGTACTTGACCGTCTCGAAGTTGAGCAGGCTGTCGATCGCCTTGGTGTTAGCCTCGCCGTCGCGCGCGTTCATCTCGCGCCGGAAGCGCGTGCGCCACTTCGACGCGGTGAACGTGAAGGCGATGTAGCAGACGATGGTCGCGAACGTGACCAGGGCGAAGCGCCAGTCGAACAGGCTCCATAGGATGCCGCACACCAGGCCGATCTCCACCACGATCGGCACGATGCTGAACAGCATGAAGGTCAGCAGCCATTCGACGCCCTTCACGCCGCGCTCGATGGCGCGGCTCATACCGCCGGTCTGGCGGTCCAGGTGGAACGACAGCGGCAGGGCGTGCAGGTGGTGAAACGCCGCCAGGGCTTCGCGCCGCACGGCGCGCTGGGCGACCTTGGCGAATAGCGCGTCGCGCAGTTCGGCCGCGACCTGGGAAACCAAGCGGAGGACGCCGTAGGCCACGATCAAGGCGACCGGGACAGCGACGACGGCCGCGGCATCCAGCGTGTCGACCGCGTGCTTGTAGACGATGGGCACGTAGACGGTCGCCAGCTTGGCGGCGACCAGCAGCACCAGCGCGCCGACCACCCGGGCGCGCAGCTCCGGTTCGCCCTTCGGCCACAGGTGGGGCATCAGGCGCCGGATCGTGCGCCAATCGCTCCACGCCGGGTCGCCGGGCAGGGCGGGTTCGGGGTGCTGCAGCTTGAGGTGGCGGACCATGGATGACCGAACGGCGGCAAGACGATTCTACGGCTTGCCGAACGGCGCCGCACCGCTCACATATGGGCGGACCGACGACCGGAGGCAAGACCATGGACGATCGTACCCGGACCGAGATCGAGGCCGCCGTGTTCCGCCGTCTGGTGCAGCATTTCCGCGACCGCACCGACGTGCAGAACATCGACGTCATGAACCTGGCGGGGTTCTGCCGCAACTGCCTGGCCAAGTGGTACGCCGCTGCCGCCGACGAGCGGGGCGAAGCCGTGACCTACGACGGCGCGCGCGAGCTGATCTACGGCATGCCCTACAGGGATTGGCAGGCCAAGCACCAGAAGGAAGCCTCGCCCGAGGCCAAGGCGGCGTTCGCTGCCGCTCAGGCCAAGGCTGGTCATTGAACGACGGCGGGCGTGGCCGGCCGGGTCGTCACGACAACGTCGGCCTATCGGCCGCGCGCGTGCTACGACGGTGTCGCCGAGTTCTCGGTCTACGCCGAGCGCGCGTGGCGCGGCCGTGGCGCCGGCTGCGCGGCCATGACCGCCCGGATCGTCGCGGCGCGCCAGGCTGGCTTCTGGAAGCTGGTCAGCCGCGTCTTCCCCGAGAACGCGGCGAGCCTCGCCATGCTGGGCGCGCTGGGCTTCCGCCAGGTCGGCATCTACCGCAACCACGCGCGCCTCGACGCCCGCTGGCGCAACGTGGTGATTGTCGAGCGTCTGCTCGACGAGGGCCCCGCGCGACGAACGTTTCCATAACCGTCGCCGTGCGTTACTTTGGCCCGGTCCGACGATCGTCGCGGAGGCAAACTTGATTTCGGCAATCAAGCCCGAACAGGCCGCGGCCATGGTCGCGGACGGCGCCAGCGTCATGATCGGCGGCTTCATGGGCGTGGGCACGCCCGAGAGGATCATCGACGCGCTCGTGGCGCGCGGCGCCAAGGGGTTGACGATTATCGCCAACGACACAGCGCGCCCCGGCGTCGGCATCGGCAAGCTAATCACGGCGGGCGCCGTAGCCCGCGTCATGACCTCGCACATCGGCACCAACCCCGAGACCCAGAAGTGCATGATCGCCGGCGAGATCGCGGTCGAGCTGGTCCCCCAAGGCACGCTGGCCGAGCGTGTGCGCGCCGGCGGCTGCGGCCTGGGCGGCGTCCTGACGCGCACCGGCGTCGGCACCCCGGTCGAGGAGGGCAAGCGTACCATCGACATCGACGGCCGCACCTATCTGGTCGAGATGCCCATCGAGGCGGATGTCGCGCTGATCGCCGCGCGCTCGGCCGACTACAGCGGCAACCTCGCCTACGCGCTGACGGCGCGCAACTTCAACCCCCTGATGGCCATGGCCGCCACGCTGGTGATCGCCGAGCCGGACGAGATCGTGCCCGTCGGCGTGATCCCGCCGGATTCGGTACACACGCCCGGCGTGCTGGTGGACCACCTGGTCAGCCGGCCGCACTGAGGTCATCGCCATGGACCCGTCCGAGATCATCGCCCGCCGCGTCGCGCGGGAGCTGCGCGACGGCACGCTCGTCAACCTGGGCATCGGGCTGCCCACCCTGGTGGCGAACCACGTGCCGGCGGGCCTGCGCGTCTTCTTCCAGTCCGAGAACGGCATCATCGGCTTCGGCGCCCGCCCGCCCGAGGGCATGGAGGCCCGACACCTGACCGATGCTGGCGGCGGCTTCGTCTCGGCGCTGCCGGGCGCGGTTGCCTTCGATTCGGCCATGTCGTTCGCGCTGATCCGCGGCCGCCATCTGGACATGACCGTGCTGGGCGGGCTCGAGGTCGACGGTCACGGCCATCTGGCCAACTGGATGGTGCCCGGCAAGCTGGTGCCGGGCATGGGCGGCGCCATGGACCTGGTCTCGGGCGCCAAGCGCGTCGTCGTCGCCATGCAGCACGCCCAGAAGGGCAAGCCCAAGATCGTGCCCGAACTGACCCTGCCGGCCACCTCGATCCGGCCGGTCAGCCTGGTCGTCACCGACATGGCGGTGATCGAGCCTACTAAGGACGGTCTGGTGCTGCGCGAGCGGGCGCCGGGCGTCAGCGTCGATCAGGTGCGTGCCGCCACCGCGGCCGCGCTGCGCATCGAGGGCGACGTGCCCGAGATGACGCTGGCCGCCTGATGCGGCCGACCAGAGCGTTTTCAGTCTTGTTGGAGCCTCTGGCTGTCACTCCCGGGCGCCGCGCACGCGGCGCACCGGGAGTCCAGGGCCGCTGTTGGAGCAATCACCCCTGGATCTCCGGTTCCGCCCTTCGGCCGGCCCGGGGATGACACATGGAGAGGTTCCGGGATTCCTGAAACCGCTCTAAGCCGCGAGGCCGTTCAGGCGCCGTTCCCAGGCCAGCGCGGTCGTCACGATGGTCGCCAGGTCGTCGTGACGCGGCCGCCAGTCGAGCGTCGCCACCAGGCGGCCCGGGTCGGCCACCAGGGCGGGCGGATCACTGGCGCGGTGCGGCTCGAGGCGGCTGTTGATGGTGGTGCCGGCGGCGCGCTCGACCGCGTCCAGCACCTCGCGCACGCTGGCGCCGCGGCCGTAGCCGCAGTTGAACGTGACGTTGGGCCGGCCCGCGCGCAGGTGCTCCATGACGCGAACGTGGGCATCCGCCAGGTCGCTGACATGGATGTCGTCGCGCACGCCGGTGCCGTCGGGCGTCAGCCAGTCGGTGCCGAAGATCGCGACGCCGTCGCGCCGGCCCACCGCCACCTCGACCGCGACCTTGATCAGTTGCGTCGCCTCGGGCGTCGACTGGCCGGTGCGGCCGCGCGGGTCGGCGCCGGCGACGTTGAAGTAGCGCAGGATGCCGAAGCCGAGGCCGCACGCCGGCGCGGTATCGCGCAGCATCTGCTCGGTCATCAGCTTCGACCAGCCGTAGGGGTTGATCGGGCTGGGCGCGTGTCCTCGGTCACCGGGATGCACTCGGGGATGCCGTAGACCGCCGCGGTGGACGAGAAGATGAAGCGCGGCACGCGGGCGTTCACCGCGGCCTCGATCAGGGTTCGGCTCGCCGCCGTGTTGTTGCCGTAGTAACTGAGCGGATCGGCGACCGGTTCCGGCACGACGACCGACCCGGCGAAGTGCATGATGGTGTCGAAGCGCGTCTCGGCCAGCACCCGCGCCATCAGGCGCGCGTCGCCCACGTCGCTGACGATCAGCGGCACGTCGGCGGGCACCGACGAACGCCGGCCGGCCGACAGGTTGTCGATCACCGTTGGCCGATGGCCCGCGTCATGAAGCGCAAGCACGGCGTGACTGCCAATGTAGCCGGCGCCGCCGGTGACCAGCACGAACAGGGGTTACGCCATGGCCAACCTCTACCGGCAGGACGTTAACGGAGTATAGGCGCGCCGCGCAGTATGCCGCGCCGTGGCGGCGCTGGCGATGGTCGCGATGGACGGTTGCGCCGCGCCCGCCCGGCTTTCGACCTACACGATCAAGTCGGAACTCGCGGCGCTGGGCTACCGCTGCCTCGGCAAGTTGCGCCTGCGCGGCGCGATCTACGAGGTCGCGGCGTGCACGCCCAAGGGGCGCAAGGTGCTGCTGCGCGTCGATCCCGACACCGCTCGGGTCCTGCGCGTGCTGCGCTGCGATTGAGCATCAACCGTTCGCGCGGCGGCTCGCTACCCATTCGCGGTGCAGCAGGTAGAGCCCGCTGGCGATCACGATGGCCACGCCGAGGATCGCCAACCGGTCCGGCACCTCGTCCCACAGGGTGAAGCTCCACAGGGCGCCCCACGCGATGGCCGTGAACTCGAACGGCGCGGCCCCCCCGCCGGCGCCAGGCGATAGCCCTGCACCAGGCCGTAGAACCCGGTGATGGCGACGACGGCGCACAGCACCATGGCGCCCAGCGCGTCCCACGTGGGCACGGTCCAGGGGCGCAGCAGAAATTGCAGCGTCGGCGATGCCGTGGCCATGCCGTCGCCCAGCGCGGCGCCCCAGGCGAGCGTGCCCGCCAGGTAGACCAGGCTCACGGAGAACACCATGGAGACGCTGGAGTCCGTGCGCCCGATGCGCCGCGCCAGGATCGCGGACGCCGCGTAGAACGCGGCACCCGCCAGGGCGAACAGGCCGCCCAGGCGGAACGCCTCGGTGCCGGGGCGGATGACCACCAGGACACCGACGAAGTCGGCGGCCAGCGCGGCCCAGCGCCGGCGGTCCACGCGCTCTCCCAGCAGGATCACCGCCAGCGCCGTGATCCACAGCGGCGTGGAGAGGTAGATCGCCACCGCCTCGGCGATGGGCAGCGACGCGATCGCCAGGTACCAGCACGTGTACGACACCAGCAGGATGACGCCGCGCAACGCGCGCCGCCCGGGCCGGCGGATGCGCAGCACGCCCAAGCCGCCTTCGAGATGCACGAGGATCGCAAACGGCACGAACAAGAACGCGGTGCGGATCAGGATGAACTCGTGCGCTGGCAGCTCGGCGCTGACCAGCCGGATGATGATGTCCTGCACCGAGAAGATCGCGACGCCGCGCAGCGGCGCGTCGGCGGACGCCGCGGCCGTGCCCGATCCGGTGCTCAGGCGCGCAGCCCTTCGACCACGAGCTGCTGGAACCGCTGCACCGCGCCTTCCCACGCCGGGCTGAACCGGTTGGCGATGCCCAGGCGGTCGCGCGCCCCGTGGTTGGCCTGCAGCGGCGCCATGAAATCGCGGTCCTGGTCGTTGATCTCGTCCCACATGCGGTAGACGGCCTGGCGCGCCGGCTCCAGCGCCAGGTCGGTCGCCGCGTCGCCGATGAAGTAGAGATCCTTGCGGTAGTACGTGCGGTCGGCCCGGATCGGTTGGTAGATCGACACCGCCACGTGATCCGGCGTCACCGCGATACCCACGTTGGGCACGATCGCCATGAAGTTGCCGATGTCGCGGTTCTTGGCGTAGGCGGGGAAGCGTGGCAGGCGCCGCGCGTCGGTGCCGCCTTCGCTTTCCAGCGCACTCGGGATGCGGCTCTCGGTCCCCACCATGGTGCCGTCGATCACCTTGCGCCCGGACCAGTTGGTGCGCGGGGTGAAGAACTGCGGGTGGGTCCACGGCAGGTGATAGTCCTCGATGCCGCTTTCCAGGAACAGTTTCCAGTTGGCGTCGACGGTGAGGTCACGCGTGCCGCCATGGCGCAACGTGCCCAGGTGGTAGTCGGCGTAGTAGCGCACGAAAGGCGCCACGTGTTGCTCCAGCGGCGGCGCCTTGCCGTCCAGGTTGACGAAAATGGTGCCGAGCCACACGCCGACGCGCACCGGCTTCAGCCCCAGCTCGCCCCGCTCGAAGCCCGCGCAACTCGGCTCTCCGACACCGCCGATGTTGGGCGTGGCGATCAGGCGGCCCTCCAGATCGTAGGTCCAGCGGTGCCATGGGCAGTGCAGCGCCTGTAGACCCGAGCAACGCTCGGTCACCACCTTCATGGCGCGGTGCCGGCACATGTTGACGAAGGCGCGCACCACGCCGGCGCGGTCGCGCACCAGCACCAACGGCACGACAGCCACGGACGCCGGCATGGCGTCCCCGGGGTTGGCGATGTCGGCGGCGACGCCCACCGCGGTCCAGGTGCGTGGGAACAGCTTCTCGTTCTCCAGCGCCATGAAGGCCTCGTCGGTGTAGGCGCGGCCTGGCAGGCCCTTGGCCTCGGCCGCGGGACGGAATAGGGCCTTGATCGCTTCGCGGCCCAGCAGGGTCTCGACGCTGCTCAACGTCGTCTCTTTCGCAGAACGCCGTTGGTATACAGGCGGCCGAGGGTGCTCGCTACCGTCGCGCCAGGCAAGGGGCGACGAGGGGTGACGCGTTGCGGGCGGGCTCGATTCGTATCACGCTCGCGCTTCGACACGGGGCCGATCGGGCGGGCCGACCATGGAACAGTTCGATGTGGTGATCGTCGGCGCCGGGCTGTCCGGGATCGGCGCCGCGTGCCATCTGCGCCGGCTGTGCCCCGGCCGGACGTTCGTCCTGCTCGAGGCGCGCGCGGCGATCGGCGGCACGTGGGATCTGTTCCGCTATTCCGGCGTGCGCTCCGACAGCGACATGTGCACGCTGGGCTACCAATTCAAGCCGTGGCGCGGCGCCAAGGCTATCGCCGACGGCCCGGCGATCCTCGCGTATGTCGAGGAGACGGCGCGGGAGAACGATATCACGCGCCACATCCGCTTCGGCCACCGCGCCGCCTCGGCGTCGTGGTCAAGTGCGGAGGCACGCTGGAAAGTTGAGGTCGAGCGCGCCGACGGCGGCGGTCCCGTGCGCTTCGGCTGCGCCATGCTGCTGCTGTGCGGCGGCTACTACCGTTACGACCGCGGCCACCTTGTCGCCCTTGCCGGCGCCGAGGATTTCCAGGGCACCATCGTGCACCCGCAGTTCTGGCCGCACGACGTCGACTACGCCGGCAAGCGCGTCGTGGTGATCGGCAGCGGCGCGACCGCCATGACCCTGGTCCCCGCCCTGGCGCGGTCCGCCGCGCACGTCACCGTGGTCCAGCGCTCGCCGACCTACGTGGTGTCCTGGCCCGACGTCGATCCGATCGCCAAACGGCTCAAGCGCTATCTGCCGGCGCGCCTCGCCTACGCGCTCACGCGCTGGAAGAACATCCGCTTCGACGTGGCGTTCTATCGGCGCACGCGAACCCACCCCGAGGTGGTGAAGGCCGACCTCATCGGCCTGGTGCGCCAGAAGCTGGGGCCGGATTGCGACGTCGCGACCCACTTCACGCCGCGCTATGGCCCGTGGGACCAGCGGCTGTGCCTGATCCCCAACGACGACCTGTTCAATGCCATCATGGCCGGCACGGCCAGCGTGGTGACCGACCGCATCCAGCGGTTCACGACAACCGGGCTCAGGCTCGCCTCGGGCACCGACATCCCCACCGACATCATCGTCACCGCCACGGGTCTCGAGATCCAGGTCCTGAACGGCATGGCGCTCACGGTCGACGGCCGGCCGGTGAACCTGCCGGACACGGTCTTGTACAAGGGCATGATGTTCAACGACGTGCCGAACCTGGTGCAGACCTTCGGCTACATCAACGCCTCGTGGACGCTGCGCGCCGACCTGACCGCCGAATTCCCCTGCCGCCTGCTCAACCGCATGGCCGCGCGCGGCCTGCGCCAGGCGACGCCTCGGATCGGCGCGCCCGATCCGGACATGGAACGGCCGCCGTGGATCGAGGGCTTCTCCGCCGGCTACGTGCAGCGGGCGTTGCCGTTCATGCCCAAGCAAGGGGACCGCGGGCCCTGGCGCCACACCCAGGACTACGCCAAGGACAAGGCGATGATCCGGGGCGCGCCGATCGAGGACGGCGTGCTCGAGCTGTCGAACCCGCCGCCCGGCGGGGCGTGCTGCATGGCGGCCTAGCGGAGGGCGGGCAGCATCGCGTGCGCGTTCGTGGTCGACCGGCGGGCGGGGGCTGGGGTATCACGGGGTGTGTTGGGCCGACGGCGTATCGTGCCCGATAGGAGGAGGGGACCATGACCGGCAAGGACGATCTCTGCTACCTCTCGGCGTCGGAGGCGTTGGCGCGCTTCAAGGCGCGCAAGCTCTCGCCGGTCGAGCTCATGAAGGCTCTGATCGCGCGCGCCGAGGCGGTGCAGCCCAAGATCAACGCCTTCACCTTCACCTACTTCGATCAGGCGCTCGACAAGGCGCGCGCGGCGGAAGCGCGCTACATGAAGACCGATGGCCGGGTGCGCCCGCTGGAAGGGATACCCTTCGCTGTCAAGGACGAGGCCTACATCAAGGGCTGGCCGACCTCCAGCGCCTCGCTCATCTCCAAGGACAAGATCGCCGAGACGACCTCGCCAGAGATCGAGCGCATGCTCAAGGCTGGCGTCATCGTGCACGCGCGCACGGCGACGCCCGAGTTCAGTTGCCTCGGCCAGACCTGGTCGCGCCGCTGGGGTGTCACGCGCAACCCGTGGAACACCGACAAGACGCCCGGCGGTTCCTCGGGCGGGTCCGCCGCGTCGCTCGCCGCCGGCACCACCACCATCGCCAGCGGTTCCGACATCGGCGGTTCGATCCGCATCCCGGCATCGTGCTGCGGTGTCGTGGGCTTCAAGGCGCCCTACGGCCGTATTCCGCAGGACCCGCCGTTCAACCTGGATGTCTACTGCCACTCGGGCGGGCTGGCGCGCACTGTGGCCGACATGGCGCTGATCCAGAACACCATGGCTGGACCCCACCCGCACGACATCGCCACCATCCGGCCCAAGCTGCGCATCCCGCCGGTGGATTCGCTCGGTTCGATCAAGGGTTGGAAGGTCGCCTACTCGGTCGATCTCGGTTACGCTGAGGTGGACAAGGACGTGGCCAAGAACACGCGCGATGCCGTCGCCGCGTTCAAGGTGCTGGGCGCCACGGTCGAGGAGGTGGACCTCGGCTGGGACCTGAGCGTGCTCGCCACCGCCATGAACCACCTGAACCACATCTTCGGCGCGGCGATCGGTCAGAACCTGCGCGAGCACCGCTACGAGATGACGAGCTACGCGCGCAAATGGTCCGAGGCGGCGCAGCTCAGCACACCGGCCGACTTCTTCGCCTCGCTGGTCGGCGCCGGCGCCATGTACCGCACGCTCGGCCCGATCCTGGATGCTCACGACGTGTTCATCTGCCCGACCACGGCTCTCTCGGCCGTGCGCGCGGACCTCGACCCGACCAAGGAAGAGGTGACGATCAACGACAAGCCGGTCGATTCGGTGCTCGGCTGGGTGCTGACCTACCCGTTCAACGTCATGAGCCGCTGCCCGGTGATGAGCGTGCCTTCGGGCTTCGACCGTGAGGGCGTGCCGACCGGCATCCAGATCGTCGGGCGCACCTACGACGACGTGCGCGTCTTCCGCGCCGCCGCCGCGTACGAGAGGGCCAAGCCGTGGCTTAGCCCGAAGGCACGGCCCTGGATCGATACGAGCGGCCGCAAGGGGAAGGCGCGCGCGTAAGTCTTCTCGATCCTGTCGCGGCCGGTTGTCCCAAGGCCCCGCCGCCCTTCGCGGGCCGCTGCGCGGTCGCCTCAGGGCCAGCGGACCACTATCCGTTTCACCCAATCCCCGCTGGTGCTGAGGCGCGCGCCGCAGGCGCGCCACGAAGCACGATGCGCCCGGCGAACCGGAAGGCCGTGCGGCCGGCCCGGGGATGACGGAGAGAGTCCTTGTTCGTCGCCGCCGCGCAAGGGCAGCGGGGCGTCAGCCCCGCCACAACCGCTCGCGCACCAGGTCGTCGTCGGTCGGCTTGATCGAGGCGGCCAGCGCCTCGACCAGTTCGTCGATCTCCTCCTTCGTCATGGTCAGCGGCAGCGACATGACGTTCAAATGCCCGATGGGCGCACCGGCACGCCGCGCGCCTCGCAGTGGTTCGAGATGCGCTTGCCGATGTTGATCTCGTCGAGCAGCAGCGCTTTGTTTTTCTTGTCGGCCACGTTCTCGACGCACATCATGAAGCACTTGCCGAGCACGTCGCCGACCAGAGGCAGGTCCAAGAGCTCCGCCAGGCGTTTCTCCAGGTACGGACCGATCTTGCGCACGTGCCCGCACAGGTCCTCGCGCTCGAGGATCTCGATGTTCTTGAGCCCGGCGGCGCACGCCGCCGGATGGCCCGAGTAGGTGTAGCCATTGGTGAAGAGGACGTCCGGGTCCGGCGCGCTGATCACCTCGTGGATGCGGCTGGAGTAAATTGTGGCGCCGAGCGGGATGTAGCCCGACGAGAAGCCCATGGCGCACACGATGATGTCGGGCTGGAAGCCGACACGTCCTTGGACGCGAACATGGCGCCGACGCGTCCGAAGCCGGTCACCACCTCGTCCGAGACCAGCAGCACGTCGTGGCGGCGGCACACCTCGGCCACGCGCGCGTGGTAGCCGGGTGGCGGCACGATCACGCCGCCGGCGCCGCAGATCGGCTCGGCGAAGAACGCGGCCACGTTTTCGGGTCCCAGCTCCAGGATCTTCCCGGTCAGCGACATGGCGATGTAGGTCGAGCCGTGATAGCCGTCCTTGCGCGCGATCATGTGCTTCTTGTGCGGCTTGCCGCGCCGCGCGTTGTAGAAGTGGATCAGGCGCCCGGCCGTGTCGTTGGACTCTGAGCCCGAGGTCGTGAAGAACACGTGGTCCAGGTCGCCCGGCGCCAGCCTTGCCACCTTGGCCGCCAGCTCGGCCGCCGGCGGGTTCCTGGTGTCGACGAAGGTGTTGTAGAACGGCAGCTTCAGCGCCTGCTTGGCGATCGCCTCGGCCATCTCATTGCGGCCGTAGCCGATGTTCACTCACCACAGCCCGCCGATGCCGTCGAGGTACCCCTTGCCCTGGCTGTCGAAGACGCGGGCACCCTTGGCCTCGGTCAGCACCAGCGAGCCTTCGCTCTTGAACGAGTCGAAGTGCGTCCACGGGTGCAGGAAGTGGGCACGGTCCTTTTCCCACAGATCCCGCGTGCGCGGGTCCATGTTGGCCGTCACGGGTTGCGCCGATGCCACCATGCTCGCCTCCTCGACACTCAGTGGCGCATCTGAAGCACGGTTCGCCTTAGCCGGGCGCGAATACGGGCAGTGATTACACCCTGGTCCCGACCTTCAGGCCCTCGAGCACGGCTTCCTCGGCGGTGCGCGCGTTCAGGCAGTCGCCGATCAGGTGCAACTCGCCCGGCCAGTCCTCCAGCGCGTCCGCCAGGGTGGCCTCGCGCTCGTGGCCCTGGGCCAGCACCAGCGTGTCCACGTTCTCGATGATGATCGGGTCGCCGGCCGTGGTGTGCTGCAGGTAGACGTTGGTCGCGTCGACGCCGAACACCCGCGCGTAGGGGATGGTCTCCACGCCCAGCTTGTGCAGCGTGCCGGCCCACTGGTCGCGCACGTAGCGGTGGATCAGTTCGCCGGCCATGTAGCCGTTGATCGCCAGACGCACGCGGCAGCCGTCGCGCGCCAGCTTCTCGGCCAGGCCCATGCCGATCCAGTCCGACCGCCAGTCGGCGATCACCACCGACTTGCCGACGTTGGCCTCGCCCCGCAGCACCTGCCAGGCGTTGACCACGTGGCCGTCCTCGGCGCCCTCGAGGGGCGGGATGCGCGGGTGCGCGCCGGTGGCGAGGATCACCGCGTCGGGCTTATCGCGCTCGATCAGGGGGGGGGTTACCTCGGTGTTGCGCACCACGCGCACGCCCATGCGCTCGACCTCGCGCACCAGGTTGGTCACCAGCCCGCCGAACTCGGTGCGGCCCGGCAGCAGTTGGGCCAGCAGCACCTGGCCGCCGAGCTGGCCCGAACGCTCGTAAAGCGTCACGTCGTGGCCGCGCTCGGCCGCCACCGCCGCCGCCTTCATGCCGGCGGGGCCGCCGCCCGCGATCAGGATGCGGCGCGGGCTCGCGGCCTTGGTCCGCGTGCCGTAGCTCAGCTCGCGCCCGGTCTCGGGCCGCTGGATGCAGCTGATTGGCACGCCCAGGTGGAAGTGGCCGATGCACGCCTGGTTGCACGCGATGCACGCGCGGATGTCGTCCAGCCGCCCTTCGCGCGCCTTGTTGGGCATCTCGGGGTCGGCGATCATGGCGCGCGTCATGCCGCACACGTCGGCCTGGCCGCTGGCAACGATGCGCTCGGCGACCTGGGGCTGGTTGATGCGCCCGCCGACGAACACCGGGCGCTTGACCTTGGCCTTCACCGCCGCGGCGAACGGCGCCACGTAGCCGGTCGCCTCGACGATCATCGGTGGCACGATGTGGATGGCGCCGGCCAGCGTCGCCGAGGATCCGGCGATGACGTTGTAGTAGTCGAGCTGGCCGTCGGCCTCGAGCGCCACGATGGCCTCGAGCGATTCGACAAGCTCCAGACCGTCGTGCCCCATCTCCTCGCCCGAGATGCGCAGCCCCACGACGAAATCCCGGCCGACTGCGCCGCGGATCGCCGTCACCACCTCGCGCAGGAAGCGCAGGCGGTTCTCGAACGGGCCGCCGTACTCGTCGGTGCGCGCGTTGGTGCGCTTGTTCAGGAACTGGGCCGGCAGGTAGCCGTGGCTCGCCACGATCTCGACACCGTCGAATCCCGCGGTTTTCATGCGCTGCGCGCCGGCGGCATAGCCGGTGACGACCTCGCGGATCATGCGCCGCGCCATGGGCGCGGGCTGGGTGTGGAAGCGGTCGGCGGGGAACGACGACGCCGAGAACGACGGCTGGATCGTGCCGTCGCTGCTGTCCATGATCTCGCGCCCGGGGTGAAAGAGCTGGCCGAACGCGGTGGCGCCGTGGCGGTGGATCGCCTCGGTCAGCCGGCGGTAGCCGGGGATGGCGTCGTCGGTTGTGGCCATCAGCATGTGCGAGGAGTAGCGCGCCGTCTCGTGCACCGCCGAGACCTGGATGACGATCAGGCCCACGCCGCCGCGCGCGCGCGCCTCGTGGTACGCGATCAGCTCGTCCGAGACCTTGCCCGCGTGGGGTAGCACGGTGTCGTGCCCGGTGGACATGATGCGGTTGCGGATCGTCGCGCGGCCGACCTTGATCGGCGAGAACAGGTTGGGCAGGGCAGTCATGGGCGGTCTCCCGAACAGTCCCGGTGCATCAAACATGGGGGGCGCGCTCGTCGCAAGCGCCGACGCGCTTCCCCGCAACTGCCGCGTCCGCCAGGCTCGTGCCTGCATACAAGACACCGAGGGAGAGGAACCGTGGCCAAGACGCTGCACTTCAAGAAGTCCGCGATGAGCTTCGCGCCGTTCGGCCACAAAGGTCCCGGCACGGCCGAGATCGCCCGCCTGGTCGGCCCCGATGTCTCGACCTCGATGGGCGGCGGCATCGCCCGGTTCGACGGCTGCGCGGTGGAATGGACCGTGCTCTACGACGAGTTCATCTGCGTGCTCGAGGAACGCTACAAGATGAAGGCCGGCGGCGAGATGTTCGAGGGCGGGCCCGGCGACGTTTTCTGGATCCCGGCGCACACGCCGCTGGTCTACAAGGGCGACAAGGCGACCGTGTTCTACACGGTCTGGCCGGTCGACTGGCGCAAGCGCCACGGCATGGAATAGCCGGGCGCCATGGCGCTGCACTTCGAACGCGCCGAGTACGCCCGCCGCCAGGCCAAGGCGCGCGCCGCGCTGCGCGAGCAGGGCCTCGACGCGCTCCTGGTGTTCAGCCAGGAAAGCCACTACTGGCTGACCGGTTTCGATTCCTCGGAATGCGTCTTCTTCCAGGTCGGCGTGCTGACCGCCGACGACAGGCCCTACGTGCTGCTGACGCGCCGGCCCGACCTGGCACAGGCGCGGCTGACCTCGGTGATCGAGGACGTGCGCCTGTGGTTCGACAAGGAAGGTGTCGATCCGGCCAGGGACCTGCGCGCCATCCTGGCGGAGCTGGGCCTGCGCGGCGCCCGCGTCGGCATCGAGCTCAACACCTACGGGCTCACCCCCGTCAACTGGGACCGGGTGCGCAAGGCGCTTGCGCGCTTCTGCCGACTCGAGGACGCCTTTAACCTGATCCGCTACCTGCGCGTCATCAAGTCGCCGGCCGAGCACGCCTATGTCCGGCGCGCCGCGGCGCTGTGCGACGACGCCTTGGATGCCTTGCTGGCCACCGCGAAGCCGGGTGTCGTCGAGGGCCAGGTGGGCGCGGCCATGGCCGCGGCCATCTTCAGGGGCGGCGGCGACTGGGCGTCCGACCTCGGCGTGCTGGGGGTGGGCGAACGCGTGCTGCTCGCGCGCGCCAGCGCGGGCGCGCAGACCCTCGGCCAGCGGGACCAGCTCACCGCCGAGTATTCGGCCAGCGTCATGCGCTACCACGTGTGCCCGATGCGCACAGTGGCCATCGGCGCCAGCGACCCGCGCTAGGAACGCATGTTCCACGCGACGCGCGACGCGCTCCAGGCCATGACCGAGGTGGTGCGGCCCGGCCGGCCGCTCTGCGAGGTCGACGACGCGCACCGCCGCGTCTTCGACGCGGCCGGCTACGAACACGCCCGCTTCGCCGCGTGCGGCTATTCGCTGGGCGCCACGTTAAAGCCGAGCTGGATGGACGTGCCGCCCATGCTCTACAGCGGCAACCCGTGGCCGGCCGAGCCTGGCATGGTGCTGTTCCTGCGCGCGATCCTGGCCGACCTCGCCACTGGGCTCGCCATGTCGGCCGGCCACACGGTGATCGTCGGGCCGGGCGGCGCCGAGGTACTATCAAAACGCTCGTTGGCCTATCACGTCTGCCGTTGAACGGAGGAACCTGGTCATGAACGCCCGGCCGCTGCGCAATCTGGACCTCGAGACCGCCTACCTGGAGGCCGAGCAGGGCTACGTACGCGCCACGCCCGAAAGCCGCCGGCGCAACGAGGAGAACGGGCGCGTCATGCCGGGCGGCAACACCCGCACGGTGCTGCACTTCCAGCCCTACCCGGCGACCGTGGTCAAGGGCGAGGGCTGCTACGTCTGGGACGCCGACGGGCGCAAGTACATCGACTTCGTGTGCGAGTACACCGCCGGCCTCTACGGCCACTCCAACCCGCTGATCCAGGACGCGGTGCGCGAGGCGCTCGCCTCGGGCATCGTGCTCGGCGCGCCCAACAGGTACGAGGGCCAGCTGGCCGCCGCGCTCACCCAGCGCTTCCCCTCGATCGAGCTGATCCGCTTCTGCAACTCGGGCACCGAGGCGAACCTGTTCGCCATTCTCGCCGCGCGCGCCGCCACGGGGCGCCCGGCGATCATGGTGTTCGATCACGGCTACCACGGCGGCTGTTTCTATTACGCCCACGGGTCGCAGCTGAACGCGCCGTTCGAGACGGTGATCGCGAACTACAACGACGTCGAGGGCACGCGCAGGGTTATCGCCGAGAACGCGGGCTGGATCGCCTCGATCACGGTCGAGCCCATGCAGGGCGGCGGCGGCTGCGTACCCGCCGACCAGGCGTTTCTCGAGATGCTGCGCGCCGAGGCGACGCGCCACGGCATCGTGCTGATCTTCGACGAGGTGATGACCTCGCGCCTGTCATCCGGCGGCTTGCAGAAGGTGACGGGCGTCATCCCGGACATGACGACGCTCGGCAAGTACCTGGGCGGCGGCCTCACCTTCGGGGCGTTCGGCGGCACGCGCCGGATCATGGGCCGGTTCGACCCGCGCAGCGAAAACTCGTTCGGCCACGCCGGCACGTTCAACAACAACGTGCTGACCATGGCGGCGGGCGCCACCGGCATCACCAAGGTCTACACGGCCGAGGCGGCGACGGCGCTCAACCAGCGTGGCGACGCCTTGCGCGACCGGCTGAACGCCATCGCGAGCAAGCGCAGCGTGCCGGTGCAGTTCACGGGCCGCGGCTCGATGATGAACCTGCACGTGAACGTCGCGCCGATCCGCACGCCGGCCGATGTCGAGCGCGACAACAAGCGCGCCATGGACCTGATCCATCTGGACCTGCTGGCGCGCGGCCTCTACACGGCGCGGCGCGGCTTCATCGTGCTGTCGCTGCCCATGGGCGATCGCGAGTTCGACGCGCTGGCCACGGCGATCGACGAGGTGCTTTCCGACCGCGCCGCCGTGCTGGCCGACGCCGGCTGAGCGGTTTCAGGAATCCCAGAGCCACTCCATTTGTCATCCCCGGGCCGTCCAGAGCGGTTAGTCTTAGACCAGATCGGTGATCGCGCGAGCGCCCCTCACCCTTCCGTCGCGTGCCGCGCCGGGCCCCTCCCTCTCCCACGAGGGGAGAGGGCCTTGCGCGCGAGCGCCCTCTCCCCTTGCGGGAGAGGGCCGGGGTGAGGGGATGGCGGCAAGCACCCGGCCAGACTGCTCCAGGCGTTAGTCCGCGAAGGGATCGCGCACCAGGATCGTGTCGTCGCGCTCGGGGCTGGTTGACAGCAGGGCGACCGGCGCCTCGATCAGCTCCTCGACGCGGCGAATGTACTTGATCGCGGTGGCGGGCAGGTCAGCCCACGATCGCGCGCCGCGCGTGCTTTCGCTCCAGCCCTCGCAGGTCTCGTAGACCGGCTGCACACGCGCCTGGTCGGCGGCCATGGCCGGCAGGCGCCGGATCTCCTGGCCGTCGAGCCGGTAGGCCGTACACACCTTGATCGCCTGCAGACCGTCGAGCACGTCGAGCTTGGTCAGCGCGATGCCGTCGATGCCGCCCACCTTGATCGCCTGGCGCACCAACACGGCGTCGAACCAGCCACAGCGCCGCGGCCGCCCGGTGACCGTGCCGAACTCGTGGCCGCGCTCGCCCAGCCGGCGCCCCGTGGCGTCGGTCAGCTCGGTGGGGAAGGGGCCCTCGCCCACCCGCGTCGTGTAGGCCTTGACGATGCCCAGCACGAAACCGAGGCCGCCGGTGGCGAAGCCCGCGCCGGCGGCGGCGGCGCCCGCCACGGTGTTCGACGAGGTGACGAACGGGTAGGTACCGTGGTCCACGTCCAGCATGAAGCCCTGGGCGCCCTCGAACAGCAGGCGCTGACCGGCGCGGCGCGCCTCGTCCAGCACCTCCCACACCGGCCGCGCGAAGGGCAGCACGCGCGGCGCGATGGCGCCCAGCGCCTCGATCACGGGTTCGAGTGCGATCTCCTCGGCGCCGAAGCCGCGCAACTGGGCGTTGTGGTGGATCAGCAGCGCCTCGACCTTGGCGCGCAGGGGGCCTGCGTCGGCCAGGTCGCACACGCGTACCGCGCGACGCGCCACCTTGTCCTCGTAGGCCGGGCCGATGCCGCGCCCGGTGGTGCCGATGCGCCGGCCGCTGTCGGCCGCCTCGCGCGCCCGGTCGATAGCGCCATGCACCGGCAGGATCAGCGCCGCGTTCTCGGCAACGTGCAGCGTTTCCGGCGTCACGGCGACGCCGTCGGCGCGCACGCGTTCGATCTCGGCGATCAGGGCCCACGGGTCGACCACAACGCCGTTACCGATGACCGACAGCTTGCCCGGCCGCACCACGCCCGACGGCAGCAGGCTCAGCTTGAACGTGCGGTTGCCGATGACCAGCGTGTGGCCGGCGTTGTGCCCGCCCTGGAAGCGCACCACCACGTCGGCGCGCTCCGACAGCCAGTCGACGATCTTGCCCTTGCCTTCGTCGCCCCACTGGGCGCCGATGACGACCACGTTAGCCATGAGACGCTTCCACCCCGTGTCCGAACATGGTTCGAGCCAGGCCGCCCGGGGCACCGCACCTTGGTGTCCGTCGGGACGAACTGGCTCGCCAATCGTGCCTCTTACTATAGGGTTTCGCGGTCGGACTGTTCAAGCGAGCATGGCGCGCGCGTCCAGCGCCCAGACACCCTTCACCCCCACGATCAGCGGGTTGACGTCCAGCTCGACCAGGCGCGGCCCCAGGTCGTGGCCGAGCCACGACAGGCGCACCAGCGCGTCCACTACCGCCGCGACATCCAGCTTGGGCCGGCCGCGCGCGCCGTCCAGCAGCGGCCACAGGCGCAAGCCCCTGAGCATCGCCTCGGCGCGCGCCGGCGAAACGGGCGCGGGCGCCAGCGCCGTGTCGGCCAGCAGTTCGGCGTGGATACCGCCGAAGCCCGCCAGCACCATAGGCCCGAACTGCGGGTCGTGGTTCAGGCCCAGGATCAGCTCCGCCTCGCCGCGCGCCATGGCGGCGATTAGATAGGCCTCCGGTTCCAGGCGCGCCATGGCCGCGATGGCCGCTCGCAAAGCCGTCTCGTCCGCCAGGTTCAAGGCGACGCCGCCGGCGTCGCTCTTGTGGCTGAGCGAACGCTTGATCGCCTTCGCGACCACCGGGTAGCCGATCGCGCGCGCCGCCGCTGCCGCCCCGTCGGCGTCGGCCGCGACGCGTTCGGCGGGCAGGGCGATGCCGCACGCGGCCAGCAGCGCCTTGGCCTCGGGCTCGGTCAACGCGCCGGTGCGATCCGTTGGTGGGTGGGTGACGGGCAACCCGGCGGGCCGGCTTGGCGCGGGTGCCACGGGCGCCGCCGCGCCGACGGCACGCCAGCCGTCCAGCACGCGCAGCGCCTCGTCGATGGTGTCGACGCACAGCAGACCGTGCGCGGCCACGGCGCGTCGTGCCGCGTCGCCGGCCGTGCCCGGCAGCACGACGAACAGGGTCGGCTTGCCCGTGGCGACGGCCGGCGCCGCGAGCCCGGCGGCGATCTCGTCGAGCATCGGCGCCGTGGTCAGCACGACCAGAAACGCGGCGACGTCGGGCTCGGCCGCCAGGGTCGTCATGGTGTCGCGGGCGATGGCGCTGTACTCGCCCTCGCGCCGGCCGCCCAGGTCCAGCGGGTTGCCCACCTGGTTCGGCATGTAGAGCCGGCCGAGCCCCTCGCGCGTCGCGGCGCCCAGGTTCGCCAAGCGGTGGCCGGCGCCGGTCAGGCGATCGGCGACGATGGCCGCGGCGCCGCCCGAGGGCGAGACCACGCCGATGCCGCCGCCGCCCGCGCGCTCGAGGTCGGTCGTGGCCAGATGCGCGGCGCGCGTCATGGCGTCCAGATCGTCCATCAGCACGACGCCGTAGTCCTCGGCCACGGCCCGCAGCGACGGGTACGCGCCGGCCAGGCTGGCGGTGTGCGACCGGGCGACCGCGACGCCCGCCTCGGTCCTGCCGGCCTTGACCATCAGCATCGGCTTGCCGGCGGCGCGGGCGGCGCGCGCCGCCGCCGCGAAGCGCGCCGGGTCCTTAAACCCCTCGGCGTAGAGGCAGATCACCCGGGTCGCCGCGTCGCCGACCAGGAACTCGACGAAGTCCATGGCCTCCAGGTCCGCCTGGTTGCCGACCGAGACCGCCAGGCTGAAGCGCGCGCCGTCCTCGACCGCGCGGTTGTAGATCGTGGCCATCAACGCGCCCGACTGGCTGACCAGCCCGATCGGCCCCGGCTCCAGCGTCGAGCCCTCCATGGCCGGCGAGGAGTTGAGCGCTAGGCTCGCCACCGGGCTGATGTAGCCCAGGCAATTAGGCCCGATCAGGCGCATGCCGGCCGCGCGCGCCGTGGCCACGACGCGGTCCTGCAGGGCCGCGCCTTCCGGGCCGACCTCGGCGAACTGGGACGTGATGATGACGGCGGCGCCCGTGCCGGCCGCGACGCAATCGGCCAGGCTCGCCTCCAGCAGCGGCTGGGGCACCGCGATGATCGCCACGTCGACCGGGTCCCTCGCGTCCTTGAGGCTCGGGAACGCGGGGAGGCCCAGCAGCGAAGGCCGGTTCGGGTTGATCGGCACGACGCGGCCGGCGAAGCGGTGGTGCAGCACGTTGCGCAGCACGCGCCCGCCGAACTTGCGCGCGTCCTCGGAGGCGCCGATCACCGCGACCGAGCGCGGCCGCGCGATGCGCTCAATGCCGAGCCGGGGCGGGGCCGCGTTCATCGGTTCTTGAAGGCGGGCGTGCGCCGGGCGATCGCCGCGGCCACCCCTTCCTTCGCATCCTCGCTCGCCATGACCCGGCCGACCTCGCGGCGCGCGATGCCGGCGTGCTCCGATGGCCCCTTCGGCAGGATGGAATCGGCGACGAAGCGCTTGATCATGGCGACGACCAGCGGCGCGTGGCTGGCCAGCGTCGCGGCCACGGCGTGGGCGGCGGCGCCATGCTCGCCCGCCGCCACGACACTGTTCACCAGGTGCGTCTCGCGCGCGCGGTGCGCGTCGAACGTAGCGCCCAGCAGCATCAGCTCCATGGCCGGCTTGTGGGCGATGCGCCCGGCCAGGCCGGCGATCATGCCGCCGGAGAGGCCAAGCCGCGCCTCGGGATAGCTGAATCGGGCGGTCGTGTCGGCGACCGCAAGGTCGGCCATCATGACCAGGATGACGCCGCCGCCGATGCAGTGGCCGTGCACCGCGGCGACCAACGGCTTGTCTAGCGCCACGCCGACGCCGGGGATGCAGCGCGCCAGCTCGGGCACGTCGTTGACGTCGGCGCCGGCGGTGAAGGTACGCCCCGCGCCGATCAACACCCCGGCGCGCTCCGGCCCGTCCTGCAGGTGCTGCAACGCCGCGCGTAGGCGCTCGCACACGCGGCTGTCGATGGCGTTCAGCTTGTCGGGGCGGTTGAGCGTGATGGTCGCCACCCCGTCGGTGGCTTGGTACGTCACGAGATCATCGGGCACCGGCATCCTCCCTGGATGGGCCGGAGCTTCCGCCATCGGCGGCGTCCGCGCAACGCGGCGGCACCGTTGACAGCCGGGCACGGCTCGGGGCTTGCTCCGGCCATGGCCGATGAACAGGAATCCCGAGCCGAAGCGGAGCCCGCCCCGGTCCCGCTCGAGCCGAAGCCCGCGCCGCCGTCGCCCGCCGGTGCCCTGCCCGGCGAGGACGTCGCCTGGCTGTCGGCGGCCGAACTCCACGACGCCTACCGCGCCAAGAAGCTCTCGCCGGCCGAGGCGGCCAACGCCATCCTGCTGCGCATCGAGGCGCTCAACGGCCGGCTCAACGCCTTCTGCTACCGCGACGGCGCCAAGACCAAGGAGATGGCCAAGGCTTCGGAAGCGCGCTGGATGGCCGGCGAGCCGCTGGGGCCACTCGACGGCGTGCCGACCACGATCAAGGACGTGTTGCTGACCGCCGGCGCGCCCACTTTGCGCGGCTCCAAGACCGTCGATCGCTGGCAGAGCTGGGACGAGGACGCGCCGACGGTCGCGCGCCTGCGCGAGGCCGGCGCGGTCTTCGTCGGCAAGACGACCACGCCCGAGTTCGGCTGGAAGGGCGTCACCGATTGCCCGCGCAACGGCATCACCCGCAATCCGTGGAACCTGGAACGCACGCCCGGCGGTTCCTCGGGCGGGGCCTCGGCGGCGCTCGCCGCCGGCCTCGGTCCGCTCGGGCTGGGCACCGACGGCGGCGGCTCGATCCGCATCCCGGCAGGCTTCACCGGCGTCTTCGGCCTAAAGGCCACCTTCGGCCGCGTGCCGGCCTATCCGGCCAGTCCGTTCGGCACGCTTTCCCACGTCGGACCGATGACGCGCACCGTGACCGACTCGGCGCTCATGATGAACGCCATCGCCCGCCCGGACGCGCGCGACTGGTACGCGCTGCCGCCCGACGAGCGCGACTATCTGGACGGCCTGGACGATGGCGTCCGGGGTCTGCGCGTGGCGTTCAGCGTCGATCTCGGCTTTGTCCGGATCGACGGCGCGGTCGACGCGGCGGTGGCGGGTGCCGCCCGCGCGCTTGAGGACCAAGGTGCCCACGTCGAGGCGGTCGACCCCGGATTCGCCAACCCGCAGGAGACGTTCCGTACGCTTTGGTACGGCGGCGCGGCCGCGCTCTTTCGCACGATCAGCGCCCAGAAGCGCAAGCAGGTCGATCCCGGCCTGCTCGCCATCGTGGCCGAGGGCGAGCGCCTGTCGGCCGTCGACCTGATCATGGCCGAGCGGGCGCGCGCGGCACTCGGCGTCGCCATGAACCGGTTCCACGAACGCTTCGATCTGCTGCTGACGCCGGCGCTGCCCATGGTTGCCTTCGAGGCGGGCCGCGAGGTGCCCGAAGGCTGGTGGAGCGACCGCTGGTTCACCTGGACGCCGTTCACCTACCCGTTCAACCTGACGCGCCAACCGGCGGCCAGCGTGCCGTGCGGCTTCTCGCCCGACGGGCTGCCGATCGGAGCGCAGATCGTCGGTGCGCTGGGCGCGGACGCACTGGTGTTGCGCGCGGCCCGCGCGCTGGAACGGGCTCAGCCACAGGACGTTAGGCGTCCTCCGCTCTGAGGTCCGAAGCGGGTCGCGATCGTTAACGGTCCGCTAACGACCACGCCGTAACCTGATCGTGCCGCGCCGGCGCCATCGTCGCGGCGGCAGTGTGGGAAGTGTCGGAATTCAAGTGTTTTGTCATGGACAAACGCGCCGACGCTCACCCATACTCTGACTTCTGACGGACGGAGGATTCGAGGATTGGCCATGCGGGGATGGCGCCTTCGACGATTACTCCCGGCCGGCCGCCACACGGTCGTCCGGCTGTGGGGTACGGTCGCGGCGGTCGCGGGGTTGCTGTTGGCGGTGATCGCCCCGGCGCGCGCCGGCTCGGACTACGCGACGCTCGTCATCGATGCCACAAACCAGCGCGTGCTCGAGGACCGCAACGCCGACGTCCGCATGTACCCGGCGTCGCTGACCAAGATGATGACGCTCTACCTCGTCTTCGACGCGCTCGACGAGGGGCGGTTGACGCTCGACGACACGTTCACAACCACGGCCAACGCGGCGACCCAGCCGCCCACCAAGATCGGCCTCAAGAAGGGCCAGAAGATCGCGGTGCGCGACGCCATCCTGGCGCTGACGACCCGCTCGGCCAACGACGTGGCGACCGTGGTGGCCGAAGGCCTGGGCGGCACCGAGGCCAAGTTCGCCACGATGATGACCGAGAAGGCGCGCGAGCTCGGCATGCGCGATACCGTGTTCCGCAACGCCTCGGGCCTGCCCGATCCAAAGATGATCACCACGGCGCGCGACATGGTGCGCCTGGCCATCGCGCTGCGCCACGACCACGCGACCCATTACAAGTTCTTCTCGACCAAGTCCTTCACGTGGAAGGGCACGACCTACCGCAACCACAACCACCTGCTGGCGTCCTACAAGGGCGTTGATGGGCTGAAGACCGGGTTCACCCGCGCCGCCGGCTGGAATCTGGCGGCCTCGGCCGAACGCAACGGCAAACGCATCATCGCCGTGATCCTGGGCGGCCAGTCGCGCGTTTGGCGCGACAAGAAGATGGCCTCGCTGCTCGATCTCGGGTTCGAACGGGCGACGCTCGCCGCGCTCGCGCCGATGCCCGCGAGCAAGCCGGCGGTCGCCGCCGTCGATTCAGAGGCGCTGCCGTCGGCGCCGCTGACCATCGAAACAATCCTGTCGGACGTGGGCGCCGGCGCCGGCGATCAGCCGCCGGGCGGCTGGGGCATCCAGGTCGGGGCCTACAACTCGGCCGATTCGGCCAGTCAGGCCTTGATGTTCGCCGAGCCCGTGCTGCCCGAGGCCTTCGACCGGGCCGTGGCGGTCGTCGTCGAGGTGCAGAACATCGGCCTGCCGCTCTACCGCGCCCGCTACGTGGGCGTCGACCGCACGTCGGCGACCATCGCGTGCGCGGCGCTCAAGGCGCGCGGCCAGCCCTGCGCCGTCGTCTACCACCGCTCCGACAGCGCGGCGCTCGCCCAGCCCTAACTCGATCGCGCGTTACGCTCAGGCCGCGTTCAGGAGCCGTGTCGCGATATCGCGCGCCGAATCCGGCGTGATGGCGCGGACGTTCGACTCGCACATCGGCTTGTTCTCCTCGGCGAGCGTGAGCTCGGCCACGCGCCCGACGTCCTTCGGGCCGAGCCCGTGGTCGTCCAGCGCGACGCGCACGCCCGCGCCGCGCAGCAGTCGTTCGAACGCGGGCGCCGCCTGACGGGCCGCCTCCTCGTCGGTCATGCCGTCGCACGGCGCGCCCAGCGCGCGTGCCACGGCGGCAAAGCGCGCCGGGTTCGCCTCGGCGTTCCAGGCCAGCGCGGCGTTCAAGCACAGCCCCACGGCGCGGCCGTGATGCACACCGGCGATGGCGCCGATGGCGTGGCCCATGGCGTGGGCGACGCCGGTGCCCGTAGCGTCGAAGCCGACGCCCGCCAGGCACGCCGCCATCAACACGGTGCCGCGCGCGTCCAGATCGCCGGGCTGCTGCACCGCGCGCAGCAGCGCACCGGCCGCCAGCAGGCGGATGGCGTGCAGGCAGGGCGCGTCGGCGAAGGGCTGGGCGCGGCGCACGGTCGCGCCTTCGATGGCGTGGACGACCGCGTCGATGCCGGTCGCCGCGGTCAGATGCGCCGGCAGCGCCACGGTCAGCGTCGGGTCGAGCAGGGCGAGATGGGCGCGGTTGCGGTCGCCCCACGCCCACACCTTGCGGTGGGCGGCGGTGGTGAACACCGACGTGCGCGTCACCTCGGACCCGGTGCCCGCCGTGGTGGGGACGCAGATGCGCGGCAGACCGTCCTTGGGCAGCGGGTTGGCCATCAGCGCGAAGTCCTCGGACGGGCGGCCCGAGGGCGCGACGGTCGCGGCGAGCTTGGCAGAATCGAGCGCCGAGCCGCCGCCGACGCCGACCACCAGCTTCGCCCCCACGTCGCGCGCGGCCTTGGCCGCGGCGTCGATCTGCGAACTCAGCGGATCGGACCGGATGTCGGAGAAGAGGCTCGGCCGGTGCCCGCCGGCCTCCAGCGCCTTGACCACGCGCGCGGTGACGCCGGCCTTGACCACGCCGGGGTCGCTGATCACGAGGACGGCTGAGCCCTTGCCGGCCAGCCGGTCGGCATCGCCGGCGATCTCGTCGACCCGGTTGACGCCGAAGGCGACCGCGGTCGGCGCGTTGAAGGTGAAGGCGTCCATGGCGGCGCTCCGATACGCGAGGAATGGATCGCCCGCATCAACGCCGCGCCGCGCGCGCGTTGTCAAGGCGATGCCCCATCCTTAGGCTGGACGTCATGGTGAATGTCGGCCGTGTCACTGTACGGAAGCTCGACGCGGCCGATGGTGCGGCGTTCCGTCGCTTGCGGCTGGAGTCGCTCAATCAGGCACCCGATGCGTTCGGGTCGTCCTCGACGGAAGAAACTACCTTGTCGGATGCCGCGTTCGCGGCCCGGCTTGACGATGGCGTTGTCGTGGGTGCCTTCCGCGACGACGAACTCGTCGGGATGGCCGGCTTCAAAGTGCTGGCGCGGACCAAGACCCGCCACAAGGGGCACCTCTGGGGGGGGCTACGTCACGCCCAAGGCCCGCCGCCTCGGTCTCGGATGGCAATTGATGGTCGCCATCCTCGGGCATGCCCCGGGCGTCGTCAAACGCATCAACCTGTCGGTCACGGCGACCAACGAGCCGGCACGTCGGCTATATGAATCCCTCGGCTTCGAACCCTACGGCCTCGAGAAGCAGGCGTTCCGTTGGGACGGCCGGGACTACGACAAGTTGCTCATGACGCTTAGAGTTGAGCCATGACCGAACTCTACCACCCCTCCATCTACGACCCGCGCCACCCGGTGCAGAGTTACTGGGAGGACACCGCCGGCCCGCCGGTCGAGGGCTGGGCGCCGCTGGCACGCGACGAGATGTGCGACGTGGCCATCATCGGCGGCGGCTACACCGGGCTGTCGGCGGCGCTGCACCTGGCGCGCGACTACGGCATCGAGGCGCGCGTGCTCGAGGCCGGGCCGCCGGGCTGGGGTGCCTCGGGGCGCAACGGCGGCTTCTGCGGCCCGTCGGGCGCCAAGATGTCGGTGGCCGATATGACCGCCCGGTTCGGCGAGGCCGAGACCCGGCGCTACTTCCAGACGGGCATCGCGGCGGTCGAGTTGGTCCAGGCCCTGGGTCGCGACGAAGGCATCGACTTCGACGCCCAGGGCGACGGCGAATACGCCGTGGCCCACAGCGCCCGCGCCGCCGAGGAGCTCGACGCCTACGCCGCGACCATGACCCGGGTGTTCGGCCTTCCGTGCCAGGCGCTGTCGCGCGAGGCCTTCGCCGAGCGCGGCTACCGTGGCCCGGAATGCTTCGGGGCCATGCACCAGCCGGTCGGCTTCGGGCTGCACCCGTTGAAGTTCGTCCGTGGCCTCGCCCGAGTCGCTCTGCGTCGCGGAGCGAAGATTCACGGAGAAACACCTGTCATTAAGTGGGAAAAAGGTAACTCTTCACACAGAATTATAACGCGCGGCGGCACGCTCACGGCCAAGCGCGTCATCATCGCGACCAACGGATTTACGCAGGATGGCCTGCACAAGGGCATGGACGGCGTGCTGCTGCCGGCCATCTCGAACATCATCACGACCCGGCCTCTGACGGCCGAGGAACGGTCGGCCCACGCGTGGACCACCGCGAACCCGATCTGGGATTCGCGGCACCTGTTCTACTACTACCGCATGCTCCGGGACGGCCGGTTCCTGATCGGCGCGCGCGGCAACACGACCGCGCGGCCCGAGGACGAGATCGCCATGCGCGCGCGCCTGACCGCGGACCTCTATCGCATCTGGCCGGGCTGGCGCGACGTGCCGATCAGCCACTATTGGCGCGGCTTCGTGTGCCTGTCGCACGCGCTGGCGCCCAACGTCGGCGTGCTCGACGACGACCCCTCGGTCGCCTACGCGGTCGGCTATCACGGCAGCGGTGTCGCGTGGGCCAACTGGTCGGGCCGCGCGGCGGCACGCCTGCTGGCCGACAACGCGCGGCCCGCCGAAGCGGTCCCGGCGGTGGTCGGCCAGCCGCTCAGGCGTTTTCCCCTGGCGGCGCTGCGCGTCTGGTACTTGCGCGCGGCCTACGCCGCCTACGCGGTCAAGGATCGGCTCGGCCTATGACTAGGCGCGGTCCGGTTCTCGCGCTCGCCATCGTGCTCGCGGCGTGCGCCGTTGGCGGCGCGCCCGATTCGGCGCTCGAGCAGAAGGTCACCTGGTTCCACTACGTCGCCGGCGAAGACCTGCGCGCGGACTGCCGAACCGACGGCCCGACGACCTTCCGATTCGTCTACAACGCGCTGTTCAACAAGGACGTGCGGGCTCTGGACCTGACCGCTGGCGAGGGCGGCGGCACGCTGGAATCGCGGCGCTATCAGGGTGCCCGTGTGCTCAACGTGCAATCGGCCGGTCTGGTCAACCGACCCGACCAGGCGAGCGTCGCGCTGGACGGGACCCAGGTCGCGGCGCTGCTGGTCGCGATCGTCGCCGATGGCTTCGCCGGCCCGGCCGAAAGCGGGCTGATCCTGCGCTCGGACACCTACCACGCGGTCGCCACGGGCTGCCGGGGCGGCGAGTTCCGCATCCACGGTTACACGTGGGACCGGCTTGGCAACCTGGCTACGGCAGACGCCCTGCGCGCCCTGGACCCTTTGGGCGTACCGTGGCCCGAGCCGGTCGACAGCGACGCGCCCTCATCCGCCCATGAACTGGCGCCGACGGGTACCCACGAGGACAGCGACCCCTACTTCGTGCTCGAACTGGGACAGTTCGGGCTGCGTGGCTTTAACGAGTGGTAGGATTTCCGACACTCGGTCGTAGCCGAGCGCGTGTTAACAATAGGCTCTGAGCCCGAGCTGATGCCGCACTGCGACAAAATGGTGCACTGCACAAAATTATGGTTGACAGATTTCTCAATGAAACCTACATAGGGATCGTGTTGCAACGCAACATGTAAACCAAGGATCATGACGACCACATCCCGCGCCCGCCCAAGCCGCAAGGCCCCGCGCTAGGCGCCCCGCTTCAACCCCCTGAAGACCCCGAGGAGAACCCCCATGGCCACCAAGTCCAAGTATGAGTACGGCGCCCAGGGCGTCGAGCACATCGTCGAGGCCGGCAACAAGGCCGCCGAGACGTTCGTCAAGGCCTCGAGCGAGGCCGCCGTGAGGGGCTACGAGCACGCTTTCGCGCTCGGCAAGGAGAACATCGAGGCGGCGGTGAAGGCCGGCGCCGAGGCGATGAAGGGCTACGAGAACGTGGCCGGCCTGGGCAAGGACACCGCTGAGGCGGTCGCCCAGTCCGGCGCCATCCTGGCCAAGAGCATGGGGTCGTTCGGCTCGCGCTGGATGGCGCTCGCCAAGACCTCGTTCGACGAGAGCGTCGCGGCCTCGAAGGCCCTGATGTCGTGCAAGTCGGTGAAGGACTTCGTCGACGTGCAGGGCAGCCTGGTGCGCACCTCGATCGACAAGGTGGTCGCCGAGTCGGCCGCCATCACCGAGATGTCGACAAAGGTCGCGACCGAGGCCATGGCGCCCATCGCCAGCCGCGTCAACGCGACGATCGAGACGTTCGCCAAGGCCGCCCATTAAGGCTTCGCCGGCGTAAAGACTCGCGCGGGCGCGAACGCGCCCCAACGATCGCGAAAGGGGGTCCGCTGGTGACGGCAGACCCTCTTGTCATGCGCGCGGCGTGGCACGCGGCGTGCAACTCCAGGCCCGACGGAACCGATTTCGGCGGTTCGTCGGTCAAGGAGTTGCCATCTTGGCGCGTATCATCGGTATCGACGGCGAAGGCGGTGACACCACCGTGCGCGGCGCTCGTTTCGGCGGCGCCGGAACTTGGTTATCATCGTCGCCGGAACGTCGGGCGAGCGGCTTCGCGCCGACGATCGGAACGGACGATGCGCGACCAGAAACCACCGCAGCAGGGAACCACGACCGGCGTCGTCACCGAGACGCGGCCGAAGACCAAGCGGCCGTCCATGTACAAGGTGCTGCTGCTGAACGACGACTTCACGCCCATGGAGTTCGTCGTCCACGTTCTGGAGCGGTTCTTCCACAAGAACCCCGAGGAAGCGACCCAGATCATGCTGCACGTCCATCGCACGGGTGTCGGCGTGTGCGGCGTCTATCCGTTCGACGTGGCCGAGACCAAGGTCACCCAGGTGATCGACTTCGCGCGCCGCAACGAGCATCCTCTGCAAGCCACGCTCGAAAAAGCGTGACCCGATAACGAGCCATCAGGCCGAACACAGGACCGCGTTCCATGCTGTCATCCAATCTCGAACAGAGCCTGCACCGGGCGCTGGCCAGCGCCAACAAGCGCAAGCACGAGTACGCCACGCTCGAGCACCTGCTGCTCGCGTTGACCGAGGACCAGGACAGCCTGGCGGTGCTGCGCGCGTGCGGCGTCGACGTCAACGTGCTGCGCCGCGACCTTGAGGAGTTCCTCGACAACGAGCTGGGCGGCCTGGTGATCAACGGCGGCCGCGTCGAGGCGAAGCCGACCGCCGGCTTCCAGCGCGTGCTGCACCGCGCCGCGCTGCACGTCCAGGCCTCGGGCCGCACCGAGGTGACCGGCGCCAACGTTCTCGTCGCCCTCTTTTCGGAACGCGAAAGCCACGCCGTCTTCTTCCTGCAGCAGCAAAACATGTCGCGCCTGGATGCCGTCAGCTACATCAGCCATGGGATCGCCAAAGTGCCCGGGAAAAACGAGCAAAGCCGCACGCCCCGCGGCGCCGAGGACGAAGGTGAAGGCACGGTCAAGCAGGGCACCGAGGCGCTGCAGGCCTACTGCATCAACCTGAACGACAAGGCGGTGGCCGGGCGCATCGACCCGCTGGTCGGGCGCGAGAAGGAGGTCGAGCGGACCATCCAGATCCTGTGCCGGCGCACCAAGAACAACCCGCTGTTCGTCGGCGACCCCGGCGTGGGCAAGACCGCGATCGCCGAGGGCCTAGCGCGGCGCATCGTGCGCGGCGAGGTGCCCGAGGTGCTGCGAGGCTCGGTCATCTACACGCTCGACATGGGCGCGTTGCTGGCCGGCACGCGCTACCGCGGCGACTTCGAGGAGCGCCTGAAGGCCGTCGTGACCGAACTCGAGGCCATCGACAACGCCATCCTGTTCATCGACGAGATCCACACGGTCGTCGGCGCCGGCGCCACCAGCGGCGGCTCGCTCGACGCCTCGAACCTGCTCAAGCCGGCGCTGCAGAGCGGCACGCTCCGCTGCATGGGCTCGACCACGTACAAGGAGTACCGCTCGTACTTCGAGAAGGACCGCGCGCTGTCGCGTCGGTTCCAGAAGATCGACGTGCAGGAGCCCTCGTCGAAGGACGCGGTGCGCATCCTCAAGGGCCTCAAGCCCTACTACGAGGAGTTCCACAAGGTCCGCTACACGGACGACGCGCTCAAGGCCGCGGTCGATCTGTCGGCGCGCTACATCCACGACCGCAAGCTGCCGGACAAGGCGATCGACGTGATCGACGAGGTCGGCGCGGCGCAGATGCTGGTGCCCGAGAACCGCCGGCGCAAGGTCATCGGCGTCAAGGACGTCGAGGGCATCGTGGCCAAGATGGCGCGCATCCCGCCCAAGACGGTGTCGCACCAGGACAAGGCCTCGCTCAAGAACCTGGCGGACGACCTCAAGGCCGTGGTGTTCGGCCAGGAGAAGGCGATCGACGCGCTGGCGGCCGCGATCAAGCTGGCGCGCGCCGGCCTGCGCGAGCCCGAGAAGCCGATCGGCTCGTACCTGTTCTCGGGCCCGACCGGCGTCGGCAAGACCGAGGTCGCCCGACAGCTCGCCAAGATCATTGGTGTCGAACTGATCCGCTTCGACATGTCCGAGTACATGGAGCGCCACACGGTGAGCCGCCTGATCGGCGCGCCGCCCGGTTACGTCGGTTTCGACCAGGGCGGTCTGCTGACGGATGCCATCGACCAGCACCCGCACGCGGTGCTGCTGCTCGACGAGATCGAGAAGGCGCACCCGGAACTGTTCAACGTTCTGCTCCAGGTCATGGACTACGGCAAGCTGACCGACCACAACGGCAAGCAGGTGGATTTCCGCAACGTCGTGCTGATCATGACGACGAACGCGGGCGCCTCGGACCTGGCCAAGCCTCCGGTCGGCTTCGGCCGTAGCGAGCGCACAGGCGACGACGAGGACGCCATCAAGCGCCTGTTCACGCCCGAGTTCCGCAACCGGCTGGACGCGGTCATCGGCTTCGGCGGTCTGGCCCCGGCGATCGTCGGGCGCGTGGTCGACAAGTTCGTCGGCGCGCTCGAGGCCCAGTTAGCCGACCGCGGCGTCGCCATCGACCTGAGCGCGCCGGCGCGTGCCTGGCTCGCCGCCAAGGGCTACGACGACAAGTTCGGCGCCCGGCCGCTCGCCCGCCTGATCCAGGAGCACGTCAAGAAGCCGCTGGCCGACGAGCTGCTGTTCGGCCGGCTGTCGCGCAGTGGCCGGGTCAGCGTCAAGGTCGTCGATGGCGTGCTCGTCTTCGACTTCCCGCCCGTTTCACCCGAGCCCGCGGGCCCGGCAACCAAGCGGCCGGCGCGACCCAAGCCGCGCCCTGTGCGCTCGGGCGGCTCGGTGCCTGAGGTCGTGTAAGGGCGCGCCGCGCACGTGATTCGTGGCGCGACTTCTGCGCGCGCCTCAGCACGGACGGTATCCAATGGGACCGTAGGTCCTGAGGCACCCGCGCGAGCGGGCCGCGAAGGACCGGATATGGCGCCTACGCCAGGTGCTCCTTGAGGAACCGGCGGATCGCGTCGAACTCGGCGCCGGCGCCGGCGCCCGCGAGCCGGGCGCGCAGGAAGCCGTGGATCATGCCCGCCGCCTCGCGTTAGGTAACCCCGGTGCCGGCCTCGGCCAGACGCGCGGCGTAGACGCGACCGTCGTCGCGGATCGGGTCGAGCCCGGCCGTGTGCACCGGGGCCGGCGGCGTTTTCCATGTAAGACGGGTAGGTGAACTGCAGGCCGACCCAAGGATAGATCGCGGCCTGGGCGCGGAGCGTCAAGCTGCCGCAGTCGCGCGCGGCGAGCGCCAGAGCCGCCCCCATGTTGCCGCCGTCGCCGTCGCCGGCGACCGCGATGCGCGCCGGGTCCACGCCGATCGCGTCACCGTGGGCGGCCAGCCAGACCAGCACCGCCCAGCAATCGTCGAACGCGGCGGGAAACGGGTGCTCGGGCGCCAGCCGGTAATCGACGCTGACCACGACCGCGCCGGTGCCATCCGCCAGGCCCCACGCCGTGGTGTCCGAGCTGTCCAGATCGCCCAGCATGAAGCGCCGCCGTGCATGTAGAGGATGGCCGGCGCGGGCCGGGCTGCGTCCGACGGGCGGTAGACGCGCACCATGACCGAGCCGTGCGGCGCTGGCACCGCGCGGTCGTGGGTCGCGATGCGCGGCGGGCACGGCGTCGCGGTCGCCGCCGCGTAGGCGTTCCAGAAGCGGCGGTAGTCCCCCACGGTCTAGGCCATGAACTCATAAAGGGGATTCACAAAGTTGGCGAAGGGTGATCCAAGGTCTTGGAGGAGGACCGAGGATGCCTTTACGTCGCTACGAGATCACGGACTTCGAATGGTCGATCATGCAGCCGCTGTTGCCGAACAAGCCGCGCGGGGTGCCGCGCGCCGACGACCGTCGCGTGCTCAACGGCATCTACCGGCGGCTGCGCACCGGCTCGCCGTGGGCGGACATCCCGGAGCGCCATGGCCCGGCGACGACGTGCTACAACCGGTTCGTGCGCTGGCGGAAGCAGGGCGTCTGGGAGCGGC
>VGDP01000030.1 GCA_016869675.1 Alphaproteobacteria bacterium
TCAAACGGCCGCTGGCGATGCTCGCAGCGGCCAGCAACGTTCATCGCGGCTGCTCGACGCCCGCCAGATTGCCGCATGGGCCCCACATGGATACCGTGATGCTCGGAACCAGGGTTCATCCGGGGAATGTCGGTTGAGTATTGGGAGACGCGATGCGCAGACGGGTCGTCATCGCCGAGATGCAGCACGAGACGAACACGTTCTCGCCGCTGCCGACACCGCTTGCCCGTTTTGGACGGCCGGACGTGTTCATGGGTGCCGAGGTGTTGCGCCGCATGCGCGGCACGGGCACCGGCATCGGCGCCTTCATTGAGACGGCGGAGCGGTTGGGCATGGAGATCGATACCCCAATCGCCGCGAACGCGCCGCCCAGCGCGCGCGTCGACGGTGCCGCCTACAATGCGATATGCGACTCCATCTGCGACGCTGTTGCGCGCGGCTGCGACGTCTGCTTCCTCGACCTGCACGGCGCGATGGTCGCGGAGACGACCGACGACGGCGAAGGCACTCTGCTCGCCCGTATCCGGCGCCTGGCGCCCGAGCTGCCCATCGCGGTGTGCCTGGACCTGCACGCCAATATCACCGAGGCCATGGTAGCGAACTGCACAGCCATCGTGGGGTACAAAACCTATCCACACTTCGACATGTACGAGGCGGGCGCCCACGCCGCACGCACCGTCATGGCGGCGATCGATGGCCGCGCGCGGCCGGTCATGACCTGGGACCGGGTACCGATCCTGGCGCAGACCCTGCGCATGGGCCACGACGACAAGCCGATGGGTCCACTGATCGCGGCGGCACGCGCTGCCGAATCGAGCGGGCTTCTGGCGGCGTCGGTGTTTGGCGGGTTCCCCTTGGCCGACATTTACGATGCGGGGCTTTCGGTCGTGACCATCGCCGATGGCGACCGGGCCGTGGCCGAGGGCGCATGCCAACGGCTGCTCGCGGCGGCGTGGGCCGCGAAGGACGAGTGGGTCTTCCACGCCGAGCCCCTGGCGCAATCGGTGGCCCGGGCTAAGATCATGGCGGACGGCCCCGTTCTGCTGATCGACCACGCTGACAATTGCGGTTCCGGCGGTACCCAGGACGTCATGGTCGTGCTCAAGGAGGTCCTCGCCCAAGGGCTACGCGACGTCGCCATGTTCGGCATCTGCGATCCGGCGGCGGTCAGGATCATGGAGGCCGCGGGCGTAGGCGCCGAGCTCACACTCGATCTGGGCGGCAAGACTGATATGCCGTCGATCGGCCTGAAGGGCGAACCGCTGCGCCTGACCGGGCGCGTGCGCGCGATCACCGACGGGGACTACGAAATCACGGTGCCCATGAGCAAGGGGATGATCGAAGCCATGGGCACGACCGCCGTGTTCGAGACCGCGGGCGTGCAGATCGTCGTCTGCTCGCGGCACATCGAACCCTACGACCTCGGTTGCCTTCGCAGTGTCGGGATCGAGCCGACGGCCAAGCGCTATCTGCTGCTCAAATCACGCATCCACCACCGTGCCGGATTCAGTGCGATCGCCAAGCATGAGGTGTTCTGCAACGGCGCCGGCGTGACCAGCAGCGACAATAGCCTGTTCCGATTTTCCAAGGTGCGGCGACCGATCTTTCCCCTCGATCCGGATTGCCGCGAGCGTCCAAACTACGGACCTCGGGCGACCTGACCGGGGGCGTACGGCGAGAGCCTGTTTCACACACCCTCCACGATGGCGTGGGGGCAACGACCAAGGGAGGTTGACGATGACGACGACACGCAAGGGCGTTACCCGGCGTCACTTCATGGGCACGACCGCAGTCGCCGGTGCGGCGGCGGCGCTGCCCGGGGTCACGCGGGCGCAAAGCGCGGACAATCTGCGGGTGCGCAGCTATGGCGACCTGCAGGTGCTCGACCCGGGCTACTACATCTCGGCGCCCGACGCCGACATCATGGACAGCGTCTTTAACAAGCTGGTCACCTACAAGACTGGCGACGAATGGGGTTGGGAACTCGATGCGGCCGAATCCATCGAGGTCGTCGACCAGACCCACATCAAGTTCACCCTGAAGTCGGGCTACGGCTGGACCAATGGCTTCGGCCCCGTGACCGCGGACGACGTCAAGTTCTCCTACGAGCGCATCGCCGACCCGGCGATGGAGGCGCCCTACGCCGAGGACTGGAAGGCGCTCGACCATGTCGAGGTGCATGACGAGCGCTCTGGCACCATTGTGCTTAAGGAGCCGTTCGCACCCCTGTGGACCACGACCCTGCCGGCGGCCGCCGGCATGATCATGTGCCGTAAGGCGGTCGAGGCCTTGGAGGGCAAGCGCTTCACCACCACGCCGCCGGCGACCTCAGGCGCCTACACGATCAAGGAGTGGGTGCCGAAGCAGAAGACCGTCCTGGCGGCCAACCCCGACCATGGTGGCGACAAGCCGGCGTTCGCCCAGGTCACCATCCTGCCGATCGAGGACGGCCTGACCGCCGAGAGCGCGTTCATGGCCGGCGAGCTCGACTTCACCAATGTCGAGGTCGCGTCTCTGCCCAACCTGCGCGAGAACCGGCCCGAGGGCGCCACGCTGGTCGAGAAGCCCTCGCTCAAGTACACCTGGGTCGGCATCAACAACGAACACCCGCAGTTCCAGGACGTACGGGTGCGCCGCGCGGTGCAGCTGTCCATCGATATCCTGGCGATCCTTGAAGCCGCGTACTTCGGCGTCGCAGCCCCGGCGAACGGCATCATCCCGCCGGGCCTGGTCGGGCACCGCGACGCGAACCTCTATTCGGGCAAGCGCGACGTGGCCAAGGCGAAGGCTCTGTTGGCCGAGGCCGGGTTCCCGGACGGCTTCAAGACGCGCATCGACATGCTGAACAAGCAGATCTACCTGGCGGCCGCCCAGGTCATCCAGGCGAACCTCGCCGAGGTCGGCATCGAGGCCGAGATCATGGCCCACGATTCCGGCGTCTGGTGGACCATGGGCGATCAGTCGGCGGGCGAGCAGTACAAGGATCTGCAGATCATGTACAATCGCTTCTCGTCCAACCCGGACCCGGGCTGGTACACGATGTGGTTCACGACCGCCCAGGTCGGTGTCTGGAACTGGGAGCGCTGGTCGAACAAGGAGTTCGACGACCTGCACGCCGGTGCCCTGGTCGAGCTCGATCCAGCCAAGCGCGACGTGGCCTACAAGAAGATGCAGGACCTGATGGAGGAATCGGGCTGCTACACCTTCATCACCCATGAGTTGACCGGTGGGATCCACCGCAATGGCATCGTTCCGGCCCTGCAGCCGGACGGCACCATGGTGTGGAAGAAGTTCAAGCTCGCGTAAGCCCGCGAGAGTACCGATCCGATCGGCGGACACGCCTCGGCGATCCGCCGATCGGATCACGATGCTTCGTTTTCGACCGGCTTCATGGATCCCCGGGCCACTCCTTCTGTCATTACCGGGCCGACCGTAGGTCGGAACCGGGGATCCAGAGCCGAAGACTCGAGTGGTGGTCCTGGACTCCCGGTTCGCCGCGTCCGCGGCGACCTGGTTCCGGACACGCCAGTCCGCTTCGGGTGGGAGAACGAAAGCGCGTTGGCGCTTGCCGACGTGTGATGCCCATGGCTTCACGATCGACCAACATCGAGGGAGACGACCGTGAACAAGCGTGAGTTCCTTTATCACCTCCGCCGCTACCAGCAGGGCTCGATCAGCCGTCGTCAATTTCTGGGCGCCACCGGTCTCGGCGTCGCGTCCGCTGTGCTGGCGACTGAGCTCGGGCTACGCCCGCGCCGTGCGTTCGCCGGCGACATCGGCGACCGGGTCAGTCTGTGCACCTGGCCGAGCTACCACGATCCGGCCAACCTGGAGGTGTTCACCCAGGCGACCGGTGCCATGGTCGGGATGACCGTGAACCGGCACGGGGATTGACCCCCGATCGGCGCCGAAGGCTGACCCCACCGTGGGTTCCGTAAGTAGTTCAAGCGGCATCCAAACTTCACGATCCGCTGGGGTCACGATTGTGCGCCGAAAGGGGTCAAACTTCGGTGCTTGTTCACACGCGAAGAACTCCCGCGCCAGAGCGCTGAAGACATCGCCGCCAGCCAAGCGGCCGATTGCGCGCTGAACCTCTGGCAGTGTCGGCCCGAATAGCGACGGCAGTCGCGGCCCGACGAGCGCGGACAAGCTCTCCACCGCTGCCATCTGAGCCATCTCTCCGAGGTCGGTTCGTCCCCCTGCCTCCCGCGCATGGCGATCAACCGCGTCAGAAATCGCCGCGACCAGATCCATCAGCCCAGGTTGGTCCGAGATCTTAGGCCGAGGCCACGAAGATCGTCGGCAAATACTGGGCCGCGCGCCGCGAGAGGGATCTGCGTCAGAAGCCAGAAGGCGTGGAGGAGTGCCGGGTCCTTTGAGGCAGCGTTGAGGCTCGCTTCAGCGGCGTCGGCAGCCGACGCTGCCACAGCGTCGACGCCAGCGCCAAGCCGCAGCTCATTGACGACTTGACGCCACTTCCGCGTCTTCGGCAGGGCTCCAAGTCTCACATGGCCCATGCCGCAGCTCCCCCGTACGCGAGCGTGAGACCCGACTAAGGCGACAAGCAAGCCAAACAAGATCGAAGTGGCGCTTACCCTACGCTTACCCATAAGCACCAGGGGCTCAGGCGCGATTGCCTAAGCCCCTGATTTTACTGGTGGGCGCACAAGGACTCGAACCTTGGACCCGCTGATTAAGAGTCAGCTGCTCTACCAACTGAGCTATGCGCCCCCGACCGGGAACGGCCCCTATAGCAAAGGGCCGCACCCGCTGTCGAGAGGGCCGCTCAGCGCGCCGCGACCGCGACGATCTCGATCAGATAGTCCGGCATAGCGAGCCGCGTCTCCACGGTCGCCCGCGTCGGCATGTTGGCCTTGTCGACCCAGGCGTCCCACACCGCGTTGTACGCGGCGAACTGCCGCATGTCGGACAGGTAGACCGTGCACGACAGCAGTTTGGACTTGCTGGTGCCGGCGGCCTTGAGCGCGGCGTCGAGCGCCTTCAGCACGCTCTTGGTCTGGCCCGTGATGCCGCCCTTGGTGTCGGACGCCACCTGACCGGCGACATGCACCAGATCGCCGTGAACCACCGCGGTGGAGAACCGCACGCCCGGCTTGATCCGCTGGATCGCCGCGCCGGAGCCCTTCGCAGACTTGGAACGAGCAGCCATCGTACTCTCATCCTCCCATGGACATGCCACCGTTGACGCGCAGGATCTGCCCGGTGATGTACGCCGCGTCGTCGGAGGCGAGAAACGCCATCGCCGCCGCGATCTCCTCGGGCTTGCCGTAACGCCGCATGGGCACCAGGCCGAGCGCGGCCTCGAGCCCGGAGGCGTCGATTTCACCCAGCATCTCGGTGGCGATGTAGCCGGGCGAAACACCGTTGACCGTCACGCCCTGGCGCGCGACCTCGGCCGCGATCGGGCGCAGCATCGCCGAGATGCCGCCCTTGGACGCGGTGCAGACGGAGTACTTGTTGCCGCCGAAATCGGCGATCTCGGTGATGCAGCTCCCCGTCGCGATGACGCGACCCCAGCCGCGCTTGACCATGCCGGGAAGGGCGGCGCGGGTCATGTAGAAGAAGCCGTTGAGGTTGCTGTCCATCGCGCGTGCCCAGTCCTCGTCCGTCGATTCGAGGAACGGGCGGTCGATGACAATGCCGGCGTTGCTGACCAGGATGTCGACCTTGCCGAAACGCTTCTCGGCCGCGGCGACGATCGCCTCGGCATCCTGCTTGTGGCCCACGTTGCCCTTCACGGCCATGGCGGTGCCACCGGCCCTGGCGATCTCGGCGACCACCGCCTCGGCATTGTCCATGGTTGCGCGGCAGTGGACCACGACCTTGGCGCCGTCGGCGGCGAAGCGGCGCGCCACCGCGCGGCCGATGCCGCGCGAACTGCCGGTCACGATCGCGACCCGGCCGTCGAGCACACCCATGGTCCTGTCCCCCTTGCGATCCGCGGCCACGGTAGCACCACGCCGCGCGCAGGGGCAAACCCGACGCTCAGGCTTCGGCGGGTCCGAAGCCGCGTCGCGGCACGGGCACGTCGCGATGGATGTTGACGCTGGCCAGCAGGCCGAAGCCGAACAGCAGTGTCAGCATCGACGTGCCGCCGTAGGAGACCAGTGGCAGCGGCACGCCGACCACCGGGACCACGCCGGTGACCATGGCGACGTTGATGCTCGCATAGAGGAAGAACACGCTGATCATGCCCACCGCCAGAATGCGCCCGAACGGGCTGGCCGAGCGGAACGCGATGGCGTAGCCATAGACGATGATCAGGGCGTAGAGCGTCAACAGCGCCACCGCGCCGACTATGCCGAACTCCTCGGCCAGCATGGTGAAGATGAAGTCGGTGTGGCGTTCCGGCAGGAATCTCAGGTGCGCCTGGGTGCCGCCCATGTAGCCCTTGCCGAACACGCCGCCCGAACCCAGCGCGATCTTGGACTGCAGGATGTGATAGCCGGCGCCCAGCGGGTCGCGCTGCGGGTCCAGGTAGGTCAGGATGCGCTGCTGCTGGTAGTCGTGCAGGAAACCCCAGGCTATGGGCAGCGCCGACAGTACGAGAACGGCGGCGGCGGCGAACCAGCGCAACCGGACGCCGGCCACGAAGAAGACCACCGCGCCGGTCACGGCCAGCATGGTGCCGGTGCCCAGGTCCGGCTGCTTCATCACCAGGGCCACCGGCGCCAGGATCAGCAGCATCGGCGGCACGATAGGCCAGAAGCGCGGCATGTCCTCGGCCACGATGCCGTGGAAGTAGCGGGCTAGAGCCAGGACGAGCGTGATCTTGACCAGTTCGGACGGCTGGATCTGGATCACCCACAGGTCGAGCCAGCGCTGCGCGCCCATGCCGATCTCGCCCATCACGTCCACGGCGATCAGCAGCACCACCGAGAGGCCGTGCAACGGATACGCCCAGCGCCGCCAGACGCGCACGTCGACCAGCGCCACGGTCAACATCACGCCCAGCCCGACAAGGAAGCGCACGGCCTGGGGCATGGCCCATGGCCTGATGCTGCCGCCGGCGGCGGAATAGAGCATGGCGCTGCCGACCGCCGCGACCAGCGTCAGCAGCAACACCAGGCCCCAGGTCATGCGGCCGAGCTTCTGACCCAGGCCGAGCTTCTGGTTCTGGAACGAGCGCAGGGCCACGGCGCGGGCCTCAGACCGAATGGAGCAGCGCCGTGGCCGGCGCGTTCGGATCGCGCGCCGAGTTGCGCCGCTGCGCCTCGTAGAGGATATCGCGGGCGATGGGCGCGGCCGCCTTGGAGCCCGAGCCGCCATGCTCGACCACCACGGCGCAGGCATAGCGCGGCGCCGCAACCGGAGCGTAGGCGACGAACAGGCCGTGGTCGCGGTGTTCCCACGGGATGTCCTCGAGCTTGAGGTTGCGGTCGCGTTCCGGTTGGGTCAGCCGGCGGACCTGGGCGGTGCCGGTCTTGCCGGCCATCTCCAGGCCCGGTTCACTGATGCGCGCGCGGTAGGCCGTGCCGCGCTGGCTGTTGGTGACCTGGTTCATGCCTTCGCGGACGAGCGCCACATGCTCGGGCACGAGACCCATGTCGGGCGCGGGCTCGCCGCCGGCGCGCGCCAAATGGGGCACCAGCATCCGCCCCGAGGCGATCCGCGCCGCCATGAGGCAGAGTTGCAGTGGCGTCGCCAGCATATAGCCCTGGCCGATGCCGGCGACGACCGTGTCGCCCGGGTGGAAGGGCTCGCCGTAGACCGCCTCCTTCCACGCCGCGGTGGGCACCAGGCCAGGTTTTTCGCCCGGCAGATCGAGCCCGGTGGGCCCGCCCAGACCGAAACGGCGCGCCATGGCGGCGATGCGGTCGATACCGAGCTTGCGCGCCAGGTCGTAGAAGTAGACGTCGCACGACTGCTGGATCGCCTGGGTCATGTCGAGCGTGCCGTGCCCGCCCTTCTTCCAGCAGCGAAACGTGGCGTTGCCCAGGCGAAGCTGGCCGGGGCAGAACACGCCATGGCCGGGTCCGGCCACGCCGGAATCCAACGCCGCCAGGGCAACCACCATCTTGAACGTCGAGCCGGGAGGGTACTGCCCCGCGATCGCCTTGTTGCCGAGCGGCCCGCGCTTGTCCGCCACCAGGTCCTGCCAAGCACTCTGAGACAGCCCCCGGGTGAACTGCGTCGGGTCATAGCTGGGCACCGTCGCCAGCGCCAGAACGCCGCCGGTGGCGATGTCGATCACCGCCGCCGAGCCGGTCTCAGCGCCGAAGCGGTTGACGGCGTACGCCTGCAACCCGATGTCGAGGGCGAGCGCCACGTCGTCGCCGGCGCGCCCTTCGTCGCGGTCCAGCTCGCGGATGACGCGGCCGAACGCGTTGACCTCGACCTGGCTGGCGCCGGCCGCCCCGCGCAGCGCCTGGTCGTACTGCTTTTCGATACCGCTCTTGCCGATGCGGAAGTCCGGGTGGCGCACCAAGGGGTCGTCGGTCAACTCGGATTCCGCCACCGGCGCGACGTAACCGGTGACGTGGGCGACCGTCACGCCGAAGGGATATTCGCGCCGCCGTCCAGCCTCGACCAAGACACCTGGTAGGTCGGGCGTGTTCACCTCGACTTCGGCGACCTCGTCCCACGCCAGGTCCTCGCACACCGTGACGGGGACGACGCCGTGCGTGCGTTCGGCCTCGCGCAACACCCGGCGCTCGTCGTCCTCGCTGATCGCGACCATGGCGCGCAACGCCTCGAGCGTCGCGCTCAGATCGTCCGTCTGGTCGGGCGTGACCAGCAGGCGATAGTCCGGGCGGTTCGCGGCCAGAGGCACCCCGAAGCGATCGAGGATTCGGCCACGCGGCGGGACAATCAGGCGCAGGTTGATCCGGTTGTCCTCGGCCAGCAGCGCATACCGGTCGGAATCGCGCACCTGCACGTCGTAGAGACGCATGCCGATGCCGGCCATGAGGAGCGCCTTACCGCCCGCCAGCACGGCGACCCGTCGGGTGAACAGACGCGAACGCTGCGGGTCCCGGCGCATGGGTCAGCGCGCCTCGGCGATCACCCGGTCGACGCGGCCCAGGATCCACGCCGCGACCGGAAACAGGGCCAGGGCGAGCGCCAGCTGCACGGCCAGAGGTCCGGCCGGCGGCAACGCGCCGCGCGCCAGGCCGCCGACGATCCATGCCCCCGCGGCGGCAACCGAGGCGACGGTCGCGAACCCCCACCACATCAGGGCGAAGGGCTTGCCCAGGAACACCCGGCGCTGGCCGACCGCGATCCAGCGCACGACCATCAGGATCAGCGCACCCAGGCCAAACGGCGTTCCCGCGAGCGCGTCGTCGACCAGGCCAAGGCTGAACACGATCAGCGGCGTCAGCATGTCCGGTCGACGGATCGACCAGAAGAACACGGCGGCCAACGGCAGCAGTGGCGCGATGGCCCCCAGGCCGGGAACGCCGAAGGGTACGCGCGCGATGAACACGCATGCCAACGTCACCAATGCCGGGACCAGCGCGGTCAACGTGCCGGTCAGGCCGCGCGTGGCGGTGCCTCGCAGCATCGTCGCCATCACCAGGGTGGCGCAAGCGGCCCGGCCTCGCGCGTGGTCGGCAGGACCCCTGGGACGGCGTAATCGAGCACTGTCACCAGTTCCAGGCGCTGGGCGTCGACCAGAGGCACGACCACGGCGACACCGTCGGCCCAGGACTCGACGACACCGGCGGGCACGCCGGGCGGGATCAAACCGCCCTCGCCCGAGGTGATCACCCGGTCGTTCGGGCGTATCTCGGCGCCCTCGGCCAGGAACTGAAGCCGCAGGCGATCGGAGTTGTCACCCGCCAAGATGGCGGCGGCGCGGCTCGACTCGAGCCGGATGGGGATGCGGCTGTTCAGGTCGGTCAGTAGGAGAACCCTCGCGGTGTGTTCGCCCACCTCGATGATACGCCCCACCAGACCTTCGGGGGCCACCACCGCCTGCCCCTTCGCAACGCCATCTTGCCCGCCCGCGGCGATCAGCAACGTGCGTACGAACGCTCCACCCGAGGTGGCGACGACGCGCGCGGTGACGAACGAGGCGCGCGGCTCGGGCACCACATGGGCGATCGCGCGCAGCGTCTCGTTCTCGGCGGCGAGCCGGCGGGCGGTGTCCTGCCAGTGCAGCAGGCGTGCGTTCTCCTCGCGCAGCCGGGCGTTGTCCTGCCAGACGCCGACGAACCGATCGACCGCGTCGCTGGCGCCGCGCACCAACGTCACGGGCCGCGTCAGCCCGTCGAGCAAGGGCGCCGTGCCATCGACCACACGCACGCGCACCGCCTCGACCAGGGGATTGCCCAGGTGGTCGAGCACCATCAGCAGCACGGCGATCCCGGCCAGGAAACCGAACGCGAACCGCCCCATGTTGCCGCGCAGCGGCAGGGCAAGCCGGCGCAGGGCGGCCGTCTTCATGGACGCCCCTCGCCCCGGCGGCCGCCCGCGGCGTGGACGCTACCGGCGGCGCGGGCCATGGGATCAGTCGAACTGGTTGTAGAGCACGTGGCGCAGCGTCTTGAGCTCCTCGAGCACGCGGCCTGTGCCCAGCGCCACGCAGCTCAGGGGTTCTTCCGCGATAATCACCGGCAGGCCGGTCGCCTGACGCAGCACCAGGTCGGTGTTGTTGAGGAGCGCGCCGCCGCCGGTCAGCACGATGCCCTGGTCGACGATGTCGGCGGCCAATTCGGGCGGCGTCTGCTCGAGCGCGGCCTTGACCGCCTCGATAATCGCGCCGACCGGCTCGGCCAGGCTCTCGGCGATCTGGCGCTTGCCGATCACCAGCTCCTTGGGCACGCCGTTCATCAGGTCGCGGCCCTTGATCTGCATGGTCTCGCCGTCGCCGTCCTCGGGCGGGCAGGCTGAGCCAATCTGCTTCTTGATGCGCTCGGCCGAGCCTTCGCCGATCAGCAGGTTATGGTTGCGCCGGATGTAGGCGATGATCGCCTCGTCCATCTTGTCGCCGCCCACGCGGACCGAGCGGGAATAGACGATGCCGCCGAGCGAGAGCACGGCCACCTCGGTGGTGCCGCCGCCGATGTCGACGACCATCGAGCCGGTCGGCTCGGTCACCGGCAGGCCGGCGCCGATCGCCGCGGCCATCGGCTCCTCGATCAGGAAGACCCGGCGCGCCCCGGCGCTTTCGGCCGACTCCTGGATCGCGCGGCGCTCCACCGCCGTCGAGCCCGACGGCACGCAGACGATGATCTGGGGGCTGGCGAACGAGCGGCGGTTGTGCACCTTGCGGATGAAGTGCTTGATCATCTCCTCGGCGATCTCGAAGTCAGCGATCACTCCGTCGCGCAAGGGTCGGATCGCCTCGATGTTGCCGGGCGTGCGCCCCAGCATCTGCTTCGCCTCGTCGCCGACGGCCAGCACCTGGGTCCTGCCGCGCACGTTGACGATGGCGACCACCGAAGGTTCGTTGAGCACGATGCCCCGGCCCTTCACGTAGACGAGCGTGTTGGCGGTGCCGAGGTCGATCGCCATGTCGGCGGACATCAGTCCGAGCAATCTGGACAGCAAGCTGGTCTAGGGACTCCCGCCCTTGTGATGCGGGTCGCGACCGCGCCGGCGGCCGCGACCCCATGCTTCCCCCGGTCGGCCGATCAGGCCGACAACGCCGCCGGCGCCGACTTCTCCCGCTTAATCAACAGACGATTGAGCGCGTTCAGATACGCCCGCGCCGAGGCCACCAGGGTGTCCGGGTCGGCGCCGAGACCGTTGACGGTCCGCCCTTTCTCCTCGAGCCGGACGGTCACCTCGGCCTGGGCGTCGGTGCCCTCGGTCACCGCGTGCACCTGGTAGAGCTGCAGCTTGGCCTCGTGCGGGAACAGCGCCTTGATGGCGTTGAAGGTCGCGTCCACCGGGCCGTTACCGGTGGCGGTGACGGTGCGCTCGGCGCCATCGACGGCGAGCGCCAGCGTCGCCTTCTGCGGCCCCTGGGAGCCGCACATTACCTGCAAGGCCACGAACTTGATGCGGTCGTGACCGCTGGCCACCTCGTCGTCGACCAGCGCGACCAGATCCTCGTCGAACACGTCCTTCTTGCGGTCGGCCAGGTCCTTGAAGCGCTGGAACGCGTCGTCGAGCGCCTGGTCGTCCAGTTCGAAGCCCAGGTCCTTCAGCTTGGTCTTGAAGGCGTGGCGGCCCGAATGCTTGCCCATGACCAGGGTCGATTTCACCAGGCCGACCGACTCCGGCGTCATGATCTCGTAGGTGCCGGCGTGCTTGAGCATGCCGTCCTGGTGAATGCCGGACTCGTGGGCGAAGGCGTTGGCGCCGACGATCGCCTTGTTGGGCTGCACGGCGAAGCCGGTGATGCTGGAGAGCAGCCGCGAGGCGCGCATGATCTGCTCGGTCACGATGACGGAATCACAACCGAAGCGGTCGTGGCGCGTCTTGAGCGCCATGACGATCTCCTCCATCGCCGCGTTGCCGGCCCGTTCGCCGATGCCATTGATGGTGCACTCGAGCTGGCGAGCACCGGCCTTGACCGCGGCCAGGCTGTTGGCCACGGCGAGGCCCAGGTCGTTGTGGCAATGGACCGAGATGATCGCCTTGTCGATGTTCGGCACACGGTTGAACAGCATGGCGATCAACGCCGCGAACTCGTCGGGCGTCGCGTAGCCGACCGTGTCGGGGATGTTGATGGTGCCCGCGCCCGCGCGGATCGCCGCCTCGACCGTGCGGCAGAGGAAATCGTGCTCGGTGCGTGAGCCGTCCTCGCAGCTCCATTCCACGTCGTCGACCAGGTTGCGCGCGTAGCCGACGCTGTCGATCACCGCCTGGTAGACCTGCTCGGGCTCCATGCGCAGCTTGTGCTTCATGTGCAGCGGGCTGGTCGAGATGAAGGTGTGGATGCGCTTCGGGCCGGCGCGCGACTGCAGGGCCTCGGCGGCACGGTCGATGTCCTTGCGCCCTGCACGCGCGAGCGCGCACACGGTGGCGTTCTTGACCACCCTGGCGACCTCGCGCACGGCCTCGAAGTCGCCGTTGGACGCGATGGGGAAACCCGCCTCGATGACGTCGACGCCCATGCGGTCGAGCTGCTCGGCTATGCGCAGCTTTTCCTCCATGTTCATGGAGCAGCCGGGCGATTGCTCGCCGTCGCGCAAGGTCGTATCGAAGATGATGACGCGATCCTTTGATCGCTGGGTACGGTCGGTGGAATTCGTGGCCGGAGCCATGGGACTACACTCCCTCGATCAAAGGTCTCGACATAGGCGTGTGGCGCATGACCCCCTGAACAACCGCCACGCCGCAGCGGTCCCGCTCAGGGGCGCCTAAGTCGAAGCCCAGACCCGTACGCCGGCCGCGTACCCGACACGACGGCGCGCGCACGGCCGCCGACGCCCCGACCCGAGGGTCGCGGGTCCGTGTGGCCAGCCGTGCTTGTCCCGATCGTCATGCCCGTGCATACCGCGTTGCGCACCGACGTTTACCCATTGTGCGCCGGGAACGTCAACAGCCCGTTAAGCATACGAGAAGCCCGCCGGCCAAGACCAGATATAATTGATCGCGCAGGCCTTTCAAGGCGCCGGAGATCGCCTTCAGGGGCCGGCGGACAGCCGCCCATCGGGCCGGGTCAGGTAGCGCCACAGGCCGAACAGGGTGAAGGCGCCCATGGAACCCACGGTGACCAGCACCAGGCCCTGCGCACCCCACAGGTCCATGCCGCTGCCCAGCAGGATCGGCCCGGCGATCGAGCCGATATGGGTGGTCATGACGTAGGCGGCGGTCGCGGCGCCGAGCTGGTCGGGCCGGAACACCTCGCCGAGCCGCACCAGGGCGAGGGTGTAGAGCCCCGAGCCCGCGCCACCCCACACCAGGAGCACGATCCACAGGGCGACGACGTCGCCGGCCGCCAGCGGCAGTGCCAGCGTCATGGCCAGCAGCACGACGCCCGTCAGGATCAGCAGCAGGCGGCGGTTGACGTGGTCCGCCAGCCAGCCGATGGGCAAAGGCGCGACCGCGCCGCCGATCACCAGCGCCGTCAGCAGCGTCACCGCGCTCGCCTCGCCCAGACCCTGACGCACGCCCCAGATCGGCAGTTGCGAGAACAGCGCCAGCACCGCGATGCCCTGCACCAGGCCCGACAGCATGGCGGTCGGCGCGCGGGCCACGGCTGAACGCAGGTTGGTCGAACGTTCGTGACGCGCGGCCGGGGTGCAACCGAAGGCGAACAGGAACGGCAGGCCCGAGCCGGCCAGGATCGCCACGCTGATCAGGAACGGCGCCGGCCCCTGGGTCCCCACCGTGCCCAGCACGATTGGCCCGCACGCCATACCCGCCGAGAAGAGCGCGCCGTTGAGCCCGACGATCTTGCCGCGGTGCTCGTCGGTGATCGCGGCGTTGATCCAGATCTCGCTGCCGGCCCAGTGCATCAGCATGCCGATGCCCATGACGAAGCGCAGCACGAACCAGGCGGCCGCGTCGTCCACGGCCATGAAGCCGAACACCGCCGCGATGTCGATGACGGCGGCCAGGATCAACACCCGGACCAGCCCGAGCCGCGCCACCACGCGCGGCAGCAGCGGCACCCCCAGGATCGCCGCGATGAACGGCGTCGCCGCGTTCAGGCCGATCACGGTCGTGCCGTGGCCGCGCGCCTCGAGGCTGAGCGCGATCAGCGGATGGAACAGACCGACGTTGACGCCGATCACGCCCATGCTGGCCAGCACGCAGGTCAGGCCGCGGCGGCGCTGTGCCTCGGTCACGATGGGCCGCCGACAATGGCAGCACGGCGTCGTCCCGGCGCCAGGCGACGGCGCGCGAGCAGGGCTTGGCCGAGCGCGGGCCCGCCCAAGGTCCCGGCGAACAGGGTTGCGTCCGGCATTATGGCTTGCGTCTCGAGCGGGCGTACGCCGCGATATCGAACGTCGTACGCCGCCCCAGGCCCAAGCCATCGCCCAGCAACCAGCGCTCGGCTGCGGCGCGGCCCTCGTCGCGGAGATGGACCAGGAAATCCCAGGACGCGTTCAGCTTGCTCGAGAACCCCAGCCCGGCCATCAGCGATTCGTTTCGGATCATGTGGATGCGCATGGCCTTGAGCTGCCGACCCCCGTCCGGGGCCAGGTGGTGGAGGATCGAGTTGATCAGATCCATGGCCCAAAGCTCGCGGATCAGCGTCGCGTTGAAGCTGATCTCGTTGGCACGGTCAAGGATATGGCGCGCGTCGGTCGGCACCTCCTCGTGGCGGATCGGGTTGATCTGCACGATGACGATGTCCTCGCACGCGCAGTGCTGGATCAAGGGATAGAGCGGCGGATTGCCCATGAAGCCGCCATCCCAGTACGCCTCGCCGTCGATCTCGATCGCCTGGTACAGGAACGGCAGGCACGCCGAAGCGAGCAGGGCGTCGACGCTCAGTTCGGCGTTGCGGAACACCTTGATGTCACCCGAACGCACGTTGGTGGCGCATACGAAGATCTTCGGCGACCGCGCGGCGCGCAGACCGTCCAGGTCCACGTGCCCTTCCAGCACGTCGCGCAACGGATTGAGACCGGCCGGATTCACCTGATACGGCGACAGGACCCGGCTGATCATGTCGAGGAACAGATAGGACGGTGACCAGTCCAGGTTCCAGGTGTGCATCGCCGCGTCCAGCGGCGTGGATTGGAACGGACTGAACAGCGCGGCGTCGGCGACGCGGCGCCAAAAGGCCTCCAGCGCCACACGCGCGCCGGCCGAGCCGTCCTTCAGCAGCCCGCTGGCCATCACCGCCGCGTTCATGGCGCCGGCGCTGGTGGCGGCGATGCCGTCCACCGCGAACGAGGGCTCCTCCAGCAGGCGATCCAGAACGCCTTAGGTGAACGCACCATGAGACCCGCCGCCTTGCAGCGCCAGGTTCATGGCCAGACGGGGCGGCGGGTGCTTCAAGGCCGTCACCGAAGGACCCGCGCGGTCTCGATCAGTTCTTGGTCTTGTCGACCAGCCGGTTCTTGGCGATCCAGGGCATCATGGCGCGCAGGCGCTCGCCGACGTCCTCGATGCCGTGCTCGGCGTGGCGCCGCCGCATGGCCTTGAAGTTGGCCTGGTTCACCTGGTTCTCGAGCATCCAGTCGCGTGCGAAGCGGCCTGACTGGATGTCCGCCAGGATGCGCTTCATCTCGGCGCGCGTCTCGTCGGTGACGATGCGCGGCCCGCGCGTGTAGTCGCCGTACTCGGCGGTGTTCGACACCGAGTAGCGCATGTTGGCGAGCCCGCCCTCGTAGATCAGGTCGACAATCAGCTTCACCTCGTGCAGGCATTCGAAGTACGCCATCTCGGGAGCGTAGCCGGCCTCGACCAGGGTCTCGTAGGCGGCGGCGATCAGATGGCTGAGCCCGCCGCACAGCACCACCTGCTCGCCGAACAGATCGGTCTCGCACTCCTCCTTGAACGTGGTGCCGATGATGCCAGCGCGCCCGCCGCCGATGGCCGAGGCGTAGCTCAGCCCGACCTCGTGCGCGCCACCCGTGGCGTCCTGGGCGATCGCCAGCAAGCAGGGCACGCCGCCACCGCGCTGGTACTCCGAACGCACCGTATGGCCGGGACCCTTGGGCGCGACCATCAGCACGTTCAGGTCCTTGCGCGGCTCGATCAGGTTGAAGTGGACGTTCAGGCCGTGGGCGAACATCAGGGCCGAGCCCTCGCGCAGGTTGGGCGCCAGGTCGTCGCGGTAGAGCGCGCCCTGCAATTCGTCCGGCGCCAGCACCATGACCACGTCCGAGGCTTTGGCCGCCTCGGCCGGCGTCTTGACTTCGAACTTGGCGTCTTTGGCCTTCTTGGCCGAGGGCGAGCCAGGGCGCAGCGCCACGACCACGTCCTTGACGCCGCTTTCGCGCAGGTTGTTGGCGTGGGCGTGGCCCTGGCTGCCGTAGCCGACGATGGCGACCTTCTTGCCCTTGATCAGGTTCAGGTCGGCGTCGCGATCGTAGTAGACACGCATGGCTGGTTGCCTCCGATGGGTCCGCGCGGCAGACGGTCTGTCAGGTTCGGTCGAGGATGAGCTTGGCGCCGAGCGCGCCGAGAGCTCCGGCAAAGGCGCGCTCCACCACGCCGCGGGCGCGACCATATAGGGTCCTGAGGCGCGCCGTCGAGAACGCGGTGGCGACAAGCGCGTACCACAGGGTTTCGTCGATCAGCACGATGGCGACGATCGCAGCGCCGACCCACAGCGGGAAGTCCTGGGGTAGCAGGCTGACGAAGACGCTGCCGTAGAACACGGCAACCTTGGGGTTCGAAAGCTGCACCAGCAGCGCCCGGACGAACGTGGCGCCCAGGCCCGTGGCTAGGGACTCGGATCCGACCGCAACCGCGGGCAACGGCCGTCCCGCGCCGCGCCACAGGCCGACGGCCAGCACGATCAGGTAGAGACCCCCGGCGATGCGCAGGGCGTCGTAGAGAACCACCGTGTGCGCCAGCACCGCCGCCAATCCCAGAAGAATGCCCATCGCCCACAGCGCGACGCCGACGCCCATGGCCAGCGCCGCAACCAGGCCGTGACGCCGCGAGCCGCCTGCCGCCGCGCGCGTCACCAGCACAAAGCTCGGTCCAGGGCTCATGGCGGCCAGCACATGGGCCAGCGCGATGCCCGCCAGCGGCAGCAGGTAATCCAAGGTTCAGATCGCCTTGGGACCGCGCGAGATGGCGACGACCCCGGTACGGCTGACATCGACCAGACCGAGTGGCCGCATCAGGTTGATGAAGGCGCCCAGTTTCTCGGACGTGCCGGTGACCTCGAACACAAACGAGGACGTCGTCGAGTCGACCACGCGCGCGCGGAAGATGTCGGCGATACGCAGGGATTCGACGCGCTTGTCGCCACTCGCCGCGACCTTGATCAAGGCAAGCTCGCGCTCGACGTGGGGTCCTTCCACGGTCAGGTCGCTGACGCGGTGGACCGGCACCAGCCGGCGCAGCTGCGCCTTGATCTGCTCGATGATCATGGGCGTGCCACGCGTCACCACCGTGATGCGCGACAGCATGCGCTCGGCATCGACCTCGGCGACCGTCAGGCTGTCGATGTTGTAGCCGCGGCCCGAGAACAGGCCAATGACGCGCGCCAGCACGCCCGGTTCGTTGTCGACCAGCACCGCGATCGTGTGTCTGCCTTCGTTCGCCAACGTCATCCCCTTGCGACGGATGTCCGACCCTTGCCGCGCGTTGCCCTGGCGTCAGACCAGGATCATCCCTTCGTCGCTCGGCGGGCTCGCGTTGCCGTCGCCGTCGGGGCCCAACTTGATCTCGTTATGGGCCGCGCCGGCGGGGATCATCGGGTAGCAGTTCTCGGCGGGATCGACCATGACATCGGCGATCACCGCGCGGTCGACGCGCAGCATCTCGTCGATCAGGCCGTCGACCTCGTCGGGCTTCGAGGCACGCAGGCCGACCGCGCCGAACGCATCGGCCAGCTTCACGAAGTCCGGCAGGGAGTCCATGTAGCTTTCCGAGTAGCGCCCGCCGAAGAAGAACTCCTGCCACTGACGCACCATCCCCATGTATCGGTTGTTGAGGATGAACACCTTCACCGGCAGGCGGTACTGGGCCAGCGTCGACATCTCCTGAATGTTCATCAAGATCGAGGCTTCGCCCGCCACGTCGATGCACAGCGCCTTGGGGTGCGCAACCTGGGCGCCCATGGCGGCTGGCAGACCGTAGCCCATGGTGCCGAGCCCGCCCGAGGTCAGCCAGCGGTTCGGTTTGTCGAAGCGCAGGAACTGCGCCGCCCACATCTGGTGCTGGCCCACCTCGGTCGAGACGAACACGTCGTCGCGCCCCTTGAGCCGCTCGAACAGGCGCTGCAACGCGAACTGCGGCTTGATCAACTCGCGCGACGGCACGTAGGACAGGCACTCGCGCTTGCGCCAGCCGTCGATGGTCGACCACCAGGACGCCAGCGCGGCCGGGTCCGCCCGGTGCTGGCGCGCCTTCCAGATCTTGATCATGTCCTCGATGACGTAGGCGGCGTCGCCGATGATCGGGATGTCGACGTGCACGTTCTTGTTGATCGAGGACGGGTCGATGTCGATGTGGATTTTCTTCGACCCCGGCGAGAAGGCGTCGAGCCGCCCGGTCACCCGGTCGTCGAAACGCGCGCCCACGCACACCATGACGTCGCAGCCGTGCATCGCCATGTTGGCTTCGAACGTGCCGTGCATGCCGAGCATGCCCAGGAACTGCTTGTCCGACGCCGGGTACGCGCCCAGACCCATCAGCGTCAGCGTCACCGGGAAGCCGGTCAGGCGGGCGAACGAGGTCAACAGCTGCGACGCCGCCGGGCCCGAGTTGACGACGCCGCCGCCCACGTAGAACAGCGGCCGCTTGGCCGCGGCCATTAGGTCCACGGCCTGCTCGATGCGCGACGTCTCGCCCTTGACCTGCGGGTGGTAGCTCTTGTGGCGCACCGCCACCGGCGCCTGGTACGTGCCCTCGGCGACCACCACGTTCTTCGGCAAATCGACCACCACCGGCCCCGGGCGGCCGCTGCGCGCCACGTGGAACGCCTCGTGGATGGTGCGCGCCACGTCGTCGGTCGTCTTCACCAGGTAGTTGTGCTTGGTGCACGGGCGCGTGATGCCGACCGTGTCGGCCTCCTGGAACGCGTCGTTGCCGATCAGGTGCGTCGGCACCTGGCCGGTAAGGCACACGATCGGAGTGCTGTCCATCAGCGCGTCCACCAGGCCGGTGACGCAGTTCGTGGCGCCCGGCCCCGAGGTCACCAGCACGACGCCCACCTTGCCGGTCGAACGCGCGTAGCCCTCGGCAGCGTGGATCGCGCCCTGTTCGTGGCGCACCAGGATGTGGCGCAGTTCCTTCTGCTGGAACAGCGCGTCGTAGATCGGCAGGACGGCGCCGCCCGGATAGCCGAAGACGACGTCAACGCCCTGGTCCACCAGAGCCTTGATCACCATCTCCGCACCCGTCAGCCGCTGCGCCGTCACGGTCGCCTCCTGTCGCTAGGGTCGTCGCGGGCACCCCGATGGCACCCGCCCACGACGAAATGCCGCGCCCAGCGGATCCGCCGCTCCATGTCAACGGATCCTCCGCAGTCGCGGCAAGTTGTTGAAATTATTTGGAATGCCTGTGCTGGTCAACAGCAAAGGCGTTAACCAGCCGATCGGCCGCCGCCAGCGCGATGCTCGGCCGCGCATCGCTAACGCTATGGGCGGCGGGTAGGCGGTGGCGGAACCAGGTCACTTGACGCTTGGCGTAATTGCGGGTGGCTTGGCGCGCGCGCCGGCTGGCCTCGGCCAGGGAGCAGCGTCCCACCACGTGATCGATCAGCTCGCGCAGGCCCAAGGTCTTCCACGCCGGGCAGCCCGGCGGCAAGGCCAAGCCACCCACCGCGGCGGCTTCGTCCAGCGCGCCGCGCGCCAGCATGGCGCTCCACCGTCGGTCGCACCGGGCGTACAGCACGGGCCGCGGCGGGTCGAGCGCGAGTGCGAGCACCGGCCCCCGGTGGGCGCCCGCCCGTGGCAACCCCTGCCACCAGCCGAGCGGCCGGCCGGTGGCCTCGAGCACCTCGAACGCGCGGGCGACGCGCTGGCGGTCCGTGGCGCGCAGCCGCGCAGCACCCGTTGGATCGCGCCGGGCGACCTCGGCGTGCAGCACCGCGACGCCCTGGCGCTCGAGCCGGACCCGTACGCCCTCGCGCACCGAGGCCGGAATGTCCGGAACCGGCGCCAGTCCATCCAGGAACGCCTCGATGTAAAGGCCGGTGCCACCGACCAGGAAGGGCAGCCGCCCGGCCGCCCAAGCCTCGCGCGCCGCCGCGCGCGCGGCCTCGGCCCACCACGCCGCGGTCGCCGTCTCGACACAGCCCAGCACCCCAAACAGGGCGTGCGGCGCGGCCGCTATGGCCGCCCGGTCGGGCCGCGCGGTCAGGATCGCCAGTTCACGGTAGAGCTGCTGGCTGTCGGCGTTGACGACAACACCATCGAAGCCCCGGGCCAGGTCGAGCGCCAGCGCGGACTTGCCGCTCGCGGTCGGCCCGGCGACGACGACGACCGGGCCGTCGGCGCGATCGGTCAGGGCACGTCCGCGTCCAGCGCGACGAACCGGCGGTCACCGGCGCGATCGACCAGCACGACGATCTTCTTGGCGGCACCCGCCTTGGCTTCGTCGACGATGCGGGCCACGTCGGCCGCGACGGCGATCCGCCGCTGCTGCACGTCCATGATAAGGTCGCCCTCGGCGATGGCGGCGGCGGCGGCGGCGCTGTTGGGATCGACCGCCGTGACCACGGCGCCAGTCGCCCCGGGGTCCAGGCCGTACTGGGCCTTGGCCTCCTCGGTCAAGTCACCGAGCGTCATGCCCAGCGCCTCGACCGCCTGGGGCGCCGACGGCGCGACCTCGGGACCGGCTTCCAGCGCGGCTAGTTCGTCGTCCGCGGGCATTTCGCCGAGGGTGACGTCGAAGGTCAGCCGTTCGCCCTGGCGCACGATCTCGACCTTGACCGCCTTGCCCACGTCGGTTTCCGCCACGACGCGCGGCAGCATGCGCATGGTCGGGATCGGCTTGCCGTCGAACGAGACGATCACGTCGCCGGCGACAATACCCGCCTGCTCGGCCGGGCCGCCGGCGGTGACGCTGGCCACCAACGCTCCCGTCGGCTCGCTGAGCCCGAAGCCCTCGGCGATGTCCTCGTCGACCGACTGGATGCGCACACCGAGCCAGCCGCGCTGCACGCGGCCGGATTGGCGAAGCTGGCCGATGACGTGCTCGGCCAGCCGCGCCGGCGTGGCGAAGCCGATGCCGACCGAGCCGCCGGAGGGCGAAAAGATCGCCGTGTTGATGCCAATGACCTTGCCGTCCAGGTTGAACAGCGGGCCGCCGGAGTTGCCGCGGTTGATCGGCGCGTCGGTCTGCAGGAAGTCGTCGTAGGGACCGGCGTCGAGATCGCGGCTCCGGGCCGAGATGATGCCGGCGGTCACGGTGTTGCCGAAGCCGAACGGGTTGCCGATCGCCAGCACCCAGTCGCCCACGCGCACCGTGTCGGAGTCGCCGAACGACACGAAGGGCAGCGACTTCTCGGATTCGACCTTGAGCAGCGCCAGGTCGGTCTTGGGGTCGCGCCCGACCACCTCGGCCTTCAGTTCGGTGTCGTCGTTCAGCACGACCTTGATCTCGTCTGCCTCGGCGATCACGTGGTTGTTGGTCACCACGTAGCCGGCGGCGTCGATGATGAAGCCGGAGCCCAGCGAGGTCGCGCGCCGCGTCGGCTCCTCGCCGTTGCGCTGGCGCTGCTGGTTGAAGAACTCCTCGAAGAACTCCTTGAATGGCGAGCCCTCGGGGAACTGTGGCATCTCCGGCATGTCCGACTGCTGCATGAGCTGGGACGTCGCGATGTTGACCACCGCCGGCATCAGCTGCTCGGCCAGGTCGGCGAAGCTTTCCGGCGTGCCGCGCGCGAGGCCTGGCCCGGCGGCGAGCAGCACGATCAGGCCGGCGATCAGTCCCGACAGGCGGCGCATGGGGTTCTCCTCGCGGGTTCGGCGACGGGGGCGGTGTCTGGGAATCTAGAATGTAGAGACGTACGGCGACAGATCAATCGCACGAAACTGTGGCCGAAACGGGGCCGGAGCCGCCTGATGCCGGCACCCTGTCAGCCGCCGCGCGCCAACCACACGATGACGATCCCCGCGATCACCGCCAGGATGCTGGCCTAGCGCAGCACCTGGGGCTCAAGCCCGCGGCCAGGCGCATGTAGGCCTGGGCACGATCGGGGATCAGGGCGTGGATGGCGCCCTCGATCACCAGGACCAGCCCCAGGGCGACGACCAAGTCGCGCACGGCCTGTGCCCTAGCGCTCGGGCGCGCCGAAGGTCGAGCCGAAGTAGCGGAAGAAATCGCTGTCGGGCGACAGCACCATCGTCGTGTCGCTGCTGGATAGGGCCTCGCGGTACGCCTGCATCGAGCGGTAGAACGTGAAGAAGTCCACGTCCTTGCCGAACGCCTCGGCGAAGATGCGCACGGCCTCGGCGTCGCCCTCGCCGCGTTTGATCTCGGCGTCGCGCCGCGCTTCGGACAGGATGACCGCCCGCTCGCGATCGGCGTCGGCACGGATCTTGAGCGACTGCTCCTCGCCCTCGGCACGGGTCTCGCGCGCCTCGCGCTCGCGTTCCGTCTGCATGCGATGGTAGATCGCCTCGCTGTTCTCGGCCGGCAGGTCGGCGCGGCGGATGCGCACGTCGATGACGTTGACGCCGAACTGCTGCGCCTCGGCGTTGACCAGGTCGCGGATACGGGTCATCAGGGCGGCGCGTTCGCCCGACACGACGGCGATGAGTGAGACCGAGCCGACCACCCGCCGCATCGCGGCGTTGAGCAGGTTGCCGAGCCGTGTGGTCGCCACCGCCTCGGTCCCGACGCTCTGGTAGAACTTCAGCGGATCGACGATGCGGTAGCGCGCGAAGGCATCGACCACCAGCCGCTTCTGATCGGCGGCGATCACTTCCTCGACCGGATTGTTGAAGTCGAGGATGCGCCGGTCGTAGGTCACCACATCCTGGACGAAGGGCAGTTTGAAGTTGAGACCCGGGTCGCGGATCACGCGCTTCGGATCGCCGAACTGCAGCACGATCGCCTGTTCGTTCTGATGCACCGTGAACAGCGTGCTGGAGCCGACGATCAGCACCAGCGCGACGACGACGGCGAGACCGATCAGCCCGATGCGCATCACTGGGTCCCCTCGGGCTCGACCTTGCGCAGCTCGGGCAGCGGCAGATAGGGCAGCACGCCCTGGGTTCCGCCGCCCTGCGAGTCGATGATGACCTTGTTCATGCCGGCCAGGATGTCTTGCATGGTCTCGAGGTAGAGCCGCCGCGTGGTCACGTCCTTGGCCTGGATGTACTCGTTGTAGACCGCCGTGAAGCGGTTGGCCTCGCCGAGGGCGCGGTTGATCGTCTCCTGCTTGTAGGCCTCGGCCTCCTGCAGCAGCTTGGCGGCCTCGCCCTGGGCCACCGGCAGGATCGAGTTCTGGTACGCCTGAGCCTGGTTGATGATGCGTTCCTTGTCCGCCTTGGCGGCCTGGACGTCGCGGTAGGCGTCGATCACGGCGGCGGGCGTGTCGACGCCCTGCAGTTCGACCTGAGTGATTTCGATGCCGGTGTCGTACTCGTCGAGCACGCGCTGCATCAGCTCCTGCGTGCCGACCTCGATCTCGCTGCGCCCCTCGGCCAGGGCGTTGGCGATGGTCTGCTTGCCGACGACCTCGCGCATGGCGCTCTCGGCCACGTCCTTCACGGTCGCCGCCGGTTCGCGGATGTTGAACAGGAACCGCCCGGCGTCCTTGATGACCCAGAACACCACGAAGTTGATGTCGATGATGTTCTCGTCACCGGTCAGCATCAGGCTTTCGGTCTGCACCTGACGGGTGGAGCTGGTGGCCGCCGCCTCGCTGCGGAAACCGACATCGACCCGGTTCACGCGGGTGACCTTGGGTGTGTAGACCTCGCCGATCGGCGTCGGCAGGTTGTAGTTCAGGCCCGGCTGTGTGGTCTGCACCCACTTACCGAACACCAATTCGACGCCCTGCTCATCGGGCAGCACGCGATAGAACCCGGTCGCGGCCCAGATGGCGACGACCAGCGCACCCACGATGATCAGGCCGCGCGCGCCGCCCACTCCGCCCGGCAGCACCGACTTCAGCCGGTCCTGGCCACGCCGCAGCAGATCTTCCAAATCCGGAGGTTGCGGCCCACCGGGTCCGCGGCCCCACGGCCCTTGCGGTCCCCCGCCCCAGGGCCCGCCGCTTCCACTGCCGCCGCCGCCTCCTTGCGATGACCACGGCATGAAGACGTCCTTTCCTCGCTCCTTGGGGGAGACGCTTGGTCACTGAATTGCTTCGCTATATATGTCAATGGGTATGTCGGTACAAGGATCAAGAGTTCCTATCGGGATTCGCCGCGAGGAGATTGGTCATGGCGCGCGTGCCGCGAGGAGATTGGTCATGGCGCGCGTCACCGAACGAGAGGTCATGGACGCGCTGGGCGCTGTCGCCGACCCCGACCGTGGGCGCAGCGTGGTCGCGCTCGGCATGATCTCGGGCGTCGTGGTGCGCGACGGCAACGTCGGCTTCGCGCTCGAGGTCGATCCCAAGGACGCGGCGCGCAAGGAGGGCCTGCGCAGGGCGTGCGAGCAGGCGGTCGCGGCGCTGCCGGGCGTGTTGTCGGTCACCGCCGTGTTGACCGCCCATCGAGGAACCCAGGCGGCCGCGCCGACGGCCCCGGCTAAGCCGGGCCTGCCGGGCATAGCCTCCATCGTCGCCGTCGCCTCGGGCAAGGGCGGGGTCGGCAAGTCGACCACGGCGGTCAACCTGGCGCTCGGCCTGGCGGCGCTCGGGCGTCGGGTCGGGCTCCTGGACGCGGACGTCTACGGGCCGTCGATCCCGCGCATGATGGGCCTGGCGGGCCGCCCGGCCATGCACGACGAGCGCAGCCTGGCGCCCAAGGAGAACTACGGCGTCAAGGTCATGTCTATGGGCTTCCTGGTGGGCGAGGATACGCCCATGGTCTGGCGCGGGCCCATGGTGGTCCAGGCGCTGGAGCAGCTGTTCAACCAGGTCGCATGGGGCGAGCTGGACGTGCTGGTGTGCGACCTGCCGCCCGGCACCGGCGACACCCAGCTCACCATGTCCCAGCGCGTGCCCCTGACCGGCGCGGTGATCGTCTCGACGCCCCAGGACATCGCGCTGATCGACGCGCGCAAGGGCCTCAACATGTTCCGCAAGGTCGACGTGCCGGTGTTCGGCATCGTCGAGAACATGAGCTATTTCCTGTGCCCGAGCTGCGGCACCCGGTCCGACATCTTCGGCCACGGCGGGGCACGCGCGACCGCCGCCGAGCTCGGCGTCGACTTCCTGGGCGAGGTGCCGCTGCACATGGCGATCCGCGAGACCTCGGACGGCGGCCGGCCGATCGTGGCGACCGACCCGGCGAGCCCGCACGCCGCCGCCTACCGCGACATCGCGGGCCAGGTGGCGGCCAAGATCGACGCGGCGTTGGGCGCCGGGGCTCGCCAGGCACCGTCCATCGTCGTGCAGTAGCGGGCGCCTCAGGCGCGGGTCGCCACGTTCTTCGGGCGGCCGGTGTAGAACGCCTCCAGGTTCTCGATCGCGCCGTCGAGGATGGCCAGGCTGCCCTCGGGCGTGTTGAAGCCGCTGTGCGGCGTCAGCACCACGTTGTCGAGCCGGGTCAGGGGATGGCCTGCCGGCAATGGTTCGATCGCGAACACGTCGAGGCCCGCGGCGGCGATGTGGCCCGTGCGCAGCAGCTCGATCAGCGTTGCCTCGTCCAGGATCTGGGCGCGCGCCGTGTTGACCACGACGACGCCGGGCTTCATGCGACGGAGGTGTTGGTCCGTGATCAGGCCCGTGGTCTCGCGCGTCAGAAGCAGGTGGAACGAGACCACGTCGGCGCGCGCCAGCACGTCGTCCAGCGCCAGGAAAGCGACATCCGGATGCGCCGCGGGTTCGGGCCGGCGGGTCCACGCGATCACGTCCATGCCGAACGCACGAGCCAGCGGCACGGTCGCCTGGGCGATGCGGCCGAATCCGACCAGGCCGAGCGTCTTGCCGCGCAGGTCGAAGCCTTGCAGCCCCTGGTTCCAGCCGCAGGCGCGTGTCTCCCGGTCGAGCCGCGCGATGTGGCGGGTGGCGGCCAGCATCAGGGCCATGGTGTGCTCGGCCACCGTCTCCGCGGTCGAGAGGGTATGGGTGACCGTGATGCCGAGCCGCGCGGCTTCGTCCAGGTCGATGAAGTTGGCGGCGCCGAGCCCGGTGAACGAGATGATTTTCAGCCTCGGCGCGGCGCGCATGTGAGCAGCGTCGAGGCCCCAGGCGGAGATGATCCCGTCGGCCTCGGCGAGGCGCGCGCCGAAGTCCGCGTCCGACCGCGTGCCCACGTGCAACGCGAAATCCCCTAGCGCCTCGAGCCGGGCCAGGCGCGCGCCTGTCAGTTGCCGGGGTGCGTCCGCGCCCGCGTCGGGATAGACGATGCGTCGCCGCGCCATGGCGGTGCGTGCCCCCTTGGTGTTCGACCCCGAGCCGCTGACCGGTCAGGTCGGTAGCAGCCCGCGCCAGACGTCCCAGCGCAATGCGTAGGGATCGTGCAGGACCCGGCAGGCCAAATCCAGGCGCATGACGGACCGCGAGGGCGCGTGGTACGCCGGCCAAGCCGGCAGGATCGTGTCGGTTGCACGCTTCGGATGGCGCGCCAAACTTCAAGGGCTCGGCCAGAAGGTCGGCCGTGGCCATGGCGTCCTGGATCGCCAGGTTGATGCCGACGCCGTCTATCGGCGACATGGCGTGGGCGGCGTCGCCGATGCACAGGAACCCGGGCCGATGCCACACCGGCAGCCGGTCGACGCGCACGGTGAGCAGGCGCGTGTCCTCGAACGATTGGACGTTGGCCACCCGGTCGGCCAGGTGCGGCGCGGCGCCGGCGAGCCGGGCGCGGAAGGCCGCGATGCCGTCGGCACGCAGCCGCTCGTAGCCGCCCTTGGGAATGACGAAAGCGCACTGCCAGAAGTCGCCGCGATCGAGCGTGATCAGGATGGCGCCGGCCTCGAACCGCCCCATGACCCCGGCCGGATCGTCGGCACGCTTGGGCAGGCGGAACCACACCACATCGATGGGTGCGCCCAGATCCTCGACCGCCAGCCCGGCGGCCGCGCGCAGGCGCGAGCCGCGCCCGTCGGCCGCCACCACCAGGTCGGCGTCGAGTGTCGTCTCGGCCCCATCGATGCGCACGCGCACACCAGCGACGACACCGTCGTGGATCACCAGGTCCGTCGCCTCGGCCAACATCACCAGGCGGAACGAGGCGAAGCGCGCGGCGGCGCGCACCAGGAAGCTGAGGAAGTTCCACTGCGGCACGAACGCGATGAACGGCGCCTGCACCGGCAGGTGCGAGACATCGGCGATCGCGAGCATCCGGCCGCCGACGATGGCGTGCAGGTGGCGCACCTTCTGGTGAGGCTCGCGGAGGAAGTCGTTGAGCATCCCGAGTTCGTGCAGCAACTCGAGTGTCGAAGGATGGATCGTGTCGCCGCAGAAATCGCGCAGGAAGTCCGCGTGCTTCTCCAGCACCACAACGTCGACGCCGGCGCGCGCGAGCAGCAGCCCGAGCATCAGGCCCGCCGGCCCGCCGCCGCACACACAACAGCGGTTGGCACGCGGAAGGCCGTTGCTCAACGGCCCAGCACCGCCATCAACTCGCGCCATTCCCCGGCCGACATGCCGCTGTCCTTCTGGTCCACGGTCTCGCCGGCCAGCAGACGCCGCACGACCGCGAGCGCCTTGGCCGACAGCCGAGCACCGCCCAACCCGTACTCCATGAACGCGCCGTGGGCCAACGGCACCCAGCGCTCGACCAGGCCCAGGATGACCTCGGCGTAGGCGCGGATCTCGTACTGCGCATGGGGGTCGGCGCGCAGGCTCAGGAAATGCAGCAAGTTGTGCAGGTCAATCTTCCAGTACCACTGGGTGTAGACGTTGAGCGTCAGGTTCATGCGCGCGAGCTCGCGCGCGAGGCCGTTGCGCGCCGGATCGATCGTCTCGCCGGTGGGCGTCTCGTTGAGCAGCTCCATATAGCGGTCGTAGGAGCGGCGCGCGTCCTGGCGCAGCACGTCCAGCACGCGCGCGGCCTCGGCGCCGTCGAGCATACGGCCGCGGCCCTGGCGGTTGCTGGTCGCCTGGGCCGCCAGGTGCTCGGGCGCGGGCACGTAGAACTCGTCGTCCAGGATCGAGTAGCGCGCCGAGATCTCGTTGACGTTGGCCGAACGGTGCCGGATCCATTGGCGCGCGACGAACACAGGCAACTTGACGTGCAGCTTCAATTCGCACATCTCGAACGGTGTCGTGTGCCTGTGCCGCATCAAATAGTTAACCAAGCCGCCGTCGTCGCGCACCGAGCGCGTGCCGGCGCCGTAGGACACCCGCGCCGCCTGGACCACGGCGTCGTCGTCGCCCATGTAGTCGACCACCCGCACGAAGCCGTGGTCGAGCACCGGCAGGGCGTCGAACAGGACCTCTTCCAGCGCCGCGACCGTCGGACGCCGGGTCGTCGCGGTCCGGCCCCTGGACGCCGCGATGTCCGCCTGCTGCTCGGGGGTCAGGGTCATGGCGTGTCCGGCCGGCCTAGGTTTGCGAAGGGTCCGTTCGAACCTATATACTGAGTCGTCGACCGGGCAACCGGGTGACTATGGCGATACACGGCTGTGCGGCATAAGCGGAGCGGACCCGGGGGCGGTACCCGGCGCCTCCACCAGTTCCGGGATCGGCCCGCCGGTCCCGTCACGGGGGCGAACAAGGATCGACGCCCGTGGTAAAGGCATAATCGTCGCCCGGCATGATACCGCCGTTACAGGGTCAACACACAAACGCCAACGATAACGAGGCGTTCGCTGTTGCTGCATAAGCAATAAGCGCGGTCCGGGGGGCACCGGGCAACAGAAGCCCCCCAACGCCCCGCCATGGGGCGGTCGACGGGGTGGGGTGATGGGCAAGGTGGAACTGCGTTACGACCGCCTGATGGACGACGCCGTGCGCGGCGTCATCGCCAAAGTTCTGGGCATCGCCGCGCGGCAGGGCCTGTCCGGCCAGCATCACTTCCTGATCACCTTTCGCACCGGCCATCCTGGCGTCGACATCGCCGACGAGCTGCGGGCACGCTACCCGCAGGACATGACCATCATCCTGCAGAACCAGTTCTGGAACCTGAAGGTCGCGGACGCGCGCTTCTCGGTCACCCTGTCGTTCAACAAGGTCCCGCAGCACCTGGTGATCCCCTACGGCGCGATCGTCGGCTTCGCCGATCCCAGCGTGAAGTGGGGCATCAAACTGGAACCGCGCGAAGCCGGCGCCAAGGACGCCCCCGCCCCGGCCGGGAGCGAACCCGCGGCGCCCTTGCCGGCGCCCGAGACCCGCGTGCCCACGGTGGCGCGCGACGCCGAACCCGACGGTTCGGACGCACCGTCCAAGGTCGTCACCCTCGACGCGTTCCGGCGCAAGTAGCGTTCTTGACGCGCGCCCGGGCGCGGGCAAGAACGGTTCCTGGGCAATCGCGGGGCGGGACCATGGCGCGGAACGACGCCTTCGACTTCATCGTGATCGGCGCGGGCTCGGCGGGCGCCACCGTCGCCGGACGGCTGGCCGAGGACGGCAAGCACTCGGTGCTGCTGATCGAGGCCGGCCCGAAGGACGACCACATCCACATCCGCATGCCGGCGGCCTTGGGGATGCCGCTGATGAGCACGCGGTTCAACTGGTACTACCACACCGAGCCCGAGCCAAACCTGGGTGGCCGGCGTGTCTACGAAGCGCGCGGCCGCGCGCTCGGCGGGTCGTCGTCGATCAACGGGCTCAACTGGGTGCGCGGCAACCCGTGGGACTACGACAACTGGGCGGCGCTCGGGCTCGCAGGCTGGAGCTACACCGACGTGCTGCCCTATTTCAAGCGTGCCGAGACGTTCGACAAGGGCGCCAGCCAGTACCGTGGCGGCGGCGGCCCCATGCGCGTCGAGACCTGCCCGGCCGACCACGCGCTGTTCCAGATCTTCCTGCAGGCGGGTGTCCAGGCCGGCTACGCCATGGCCGACGACCACAATGCCTTCCGCCAGGAAGGCATCCACGTCACCCAGCGCAACACCCACGGCGGCGTGCGCTGGAACACCGCGCGCGCCTACCTGCACGAGGCCGGGCCGCGGCCCAACCTGACGGTGCGCACCGGCACGCGCGTCACGCGCATCGAGTTCGCCGGCGCGCGGGCCGTGCGCGTGCACGCGGTCAGCCACGGCGCCACCGTCGCCTTCGAGGTTGGGCGCGAGGTCGTCGTCTCGGGCGGCACGATCAATTCGCCGCAGATCCTCATGCTGTCGGGCATCGGCGACGCGGATCACCTGCGTTCGATCGCGATCCCCCTTACCCACCACCTGCCGGGCGTCGGCCGCGGTCTGAAGGATCACATGTCCGGCACGGTGCAGAGCGCGTGCAAGGAGGGCGTCTCGCTAGCCCGCCAGCTCGGCCGGCTGGGCCGCCTCAAGGTCGGACTCGAGTGGATCCTGCTCAAGCAGGGCATCGGCACCACCAACTATTTCGAGGTCGGCGCCTTCATCCGCACCGAGGACTCGATCAAGGTGCCCAACATGCAGATCGAGTTCATCCCGATGCTCGGCAACCTGCACCACGGCGGCGTCGAGATCGGCGACGGCTTCCAGTACTACTTCAACCTGCTGCGCCCGACCAGCGAGGGCCGGGTGTGGATCGACAGCGCCGATCCCATGGCGGCGCCCAAGTTCGTGTTCAACTACCTGACGACCGAACAGGACCGCCGCCACGCCGTCGCGTCGATCAAGGTCCTGCGCGACCTGATCGCCCAACAAGCCTGGGCATCGATCCGCACCACCGAGATCACGCCGGGCGCGGGCGTGCGCACAGACGGGGAGATCCTGGGCGCGCTGGTCGCCGACATCGCCGGGACCAACTACCACCCGTGCCGCAGCTGCCGCATGGGCACCGACGACCTGGCGGTGACCGATGCCGCGGGGCGCGTGCGTGGGTTGGACAACATCCGCGTGGTCGACGCCTCAATCATGCCCGAGATCGTCAGCGGCAACCTGAACGCGCCGACCATCATGATCGCCGAGAAGCTGTCGGACAGCCTGCTGGGCAAGCCGCCGCTGCCGCCCGAGCCAGCGCCCTACTACCGGGCCTGACGGCGCCGACGCCGCTCGTCGGCGATGACCATGGCACCGGCGACGATGATCAGCGCTGCGCCGGCCATCACGGCGCGATCCGGCACGTCGTTCCAGATCAGGTAGCCCAGCACCACCGCCCAGATCAGCGCCGAGTACTGGAACGGCGCCAGCGCGCCGGGGCTCGCGCGCCGGAACCCCTCGATCAAGGCGAACTGGGCAGCGCCGCCCAGGAACCCCAGGCTGCCCAGCAGCAGCCAGTCGGCCGCCGGCCCGGCGCGCCAGACGAACGGCGCCACGACGGCCGAGGCCAGCAGCGCGCCGCTGTTGGTGTAGAGCATCTGGATCAGAGCGCGCTCGGACCGCTCGGAGCGGCCAAGCCGGCGCATCAGCACCTGGGCAAGCGCCCACAGGGCCGAGGCAACCACGACCATCAGCACGGCGCCGTCAAGCCCCACCGAGCCCGGCCGGCTCGCCACCACGACGCCGGCGAAGCCGATGCCGGCGGCGACCCAGGCGACGAGGCCGGCCCGGTCGCCTAGCATCGGCTGGGCCAGGATGATCGCGATGATCGGCGTCGTGAAGTAGAACGTGGTCAGTTCGCCCAGCTGCAGCGTGCGCGACGCGGCGTAGTAGAGCTGCCACGCTGTCACCAGGATCACCGCCAGGATCAGGTAGTCGCGCTTGGCGCGCGACCGCGCCGCCTCGGCGATCAGCGGGCCGCGGCCGATGGCCAGGCTGAGCGCCACGATGGTCGCGCTGCGCACGACCATGACCTGCCAGACACTAAGCCCGGTCACCAGCCACTTGATCGCGGCGTCGTGGAACGAGAACAGGAAGTACGCCAGGACGACGAACCCCATGCCGACCAGGGTCTGGTTGGGGCCGTAGCGTGACACCGCGCGATCGTCCATGGTCGCCCTTGGCTGCGCCGGTACTCTACTCGGTCGCGACGATCAGGGCTCCAGGCCCAGGCGCGCGCGGCGGCGCGCGATCCAGGCCCTGAGCAACCGGTCGGCGACGATCGCGATGAAGGCGACGCAGACGCCGGCCACCAGGCCCTGGCCTGGGTCCGACTTCGACAGTGCGATCAGGGTTTCCTGGCCCAGGTCGCGCGTGCCCACCAGGGCCGTGATGACCAGCATGCTGATGGCCAGCATCAGGGTCTGGTTGAGGCCGAGAACGATGTCGGGCAGCGCCAGCGGCAGCACGACCCGGCAGTCGAGCTGGGCCCGCGTCGCGCCGAACGCGCGCGCCGCCTCGATCGCGGCCGCCGGCACCTGGCGCACCGCGGCGTCGGTGTAGCGGATCGCCGGCGCCACGGCGTAGAGCACCACCGCCACGAGCGCCGAGAAATCGCCGACGCTGAACAGCATGACCGTCGGGATCAGGTACACGAACGAGGGCAGCGTCTGCAGCGTGTCCACCACCGGCTCGGCGATCCGACGCAGGCGCGGATGGCGGGCCGTGATGAAGCCGAGCGGCACGCCCACGAGCGAGGCAAGCAGCGCGGCGACGGCGACCAGGTAGAGCGAGATCATCGCCTTCTCCCACTGGCCGGCCAGCGCGATGAATGCGGTCAGCACCCCGCCCAGAAGCGCTAGGCGCGCCCCGCCCAAGGCCCAGCCGAGCACCGCCACGAACCCGGCCACGCCTAGCCAGGGCAGCGCCAGCAGGCCCTCCTTCAACGGCCGCAGCACGTAGAGGAACAGGCTGTCGCGCACGACGCTGATGGCGTCGTAGCCGTGGATATTGATCCAGTCGACCACGCCGTCCCAGAACCGGCCGCTGGTCACGGTCCAGTCCGCCGGGAAACGCGCCACGGCCGGCACGACGACGCCCAGCGCCGTGCTGGCCAGCGCCAGGCCGACACCGACCAGGACCCAGCGGTGTCGATGGATGAACGGGCGGGCGTGGCCATGATGGTCGGGTCGCAGCGCGCCGAAGCGCTGGCTCAGGCGATCGAGCAGGATCGCCAGCAGGGTGATGGCGATGCCGGCCTCGGCGCCCTTGCCGATATGCAGCGACTTCAGCGCCTGCCAGACGTCGTACCCGAGGCCCGCGGCGCCGATCATCGAAGCGATGATGACCATGTTGAGCGTCAGCATGATCACTTGGTTGACGCCCAGCATCAGGCGCGGGCGCTGCGAGGGCAGCAGCACGCGGCGCAAGACCTGGCCGGGCGAACAGCCGACCATACGGCCGAGATCGACGATCTCGGGATCCGTCTGCTGAAGCGCGTTGGTCGTCACCCGCGCCATGGGCGGCACGGCGTAGATCAGCGTGATCAGCAGCGCCGCCGCCGGGCCATAGCCCGACAGCAAGATCGCCGGTACCAAGTAGCCGAACACCGGCACGGTCTGCATGAAGTCGAGCACCGGGTCGACCACGGCGCGGAAGCGCGCCGTACGGAAGGCGAGGACCCCGAGGATCACGCCGGCCAGCACGCCGTAGACGACCGCCACCAGGACCAGCGCCAGCGTCATCATGGCGCTGTCCCACAGGCCGAGCAGCGCGGCGTAGGCGCAGGTCAACGCCGCGAACGCGGCCAGGCGTGAATCGCGCGCCGCCAGACCCAGGCAGGTGAACAGTGCGCCGACGCCGAGCCACGACACCGGCCCGACGCTCACGCCTCCGATCGCGAAGCCCTTGACCAGCAGATCCTGGAGCAGCACCACCGGCGCTTCCACGACCGCGCCCACGGCGCGCGTCAGATCCTTGACCAGGAACGGACCGATGGCCGCCTCGCGCGTCAGCCAGCGCGCACCCTCGCCGATCCAGGCGTCGAACGGCACCACCCAGGCGGCCGGGTAGGCCGTCGCCCAGGGCAGCGCGCCGGGAGCGAGCGCCAGGCCGACGGCCAGAATGGCGGCGACGGCCAGCGCCGCGTGCCCTATGGGAAACGCGCCGGCGCGTGCCATCGCATCAGCCCCGCGCGGCGCGGCGGGCACCGCGCCACGCGGGGATGCGATCGGCTACTGCAGCCAGGGACTCCAGATGGCCTCGTTGGCGGCGATCCACTCGTCGGCGACCACCTCGGTCGCCACGCCGTCCACGTCCGAGCGGTAGACCAGCTCGCCCATGGTCTTGGAATCGAGTTGGAAGGCGCGCCAAACGGCGTACGCCTTCGGCCAGATCGCCTCGCCACCGGCCCACGACGTCTTCCACATCTCGCCCGAAGGCCGGCCGCAGTCGTACGCCAGGTCCGGATTGGGTCCCCATGCCGGATCGTCGTAGCAGGCGTCCTCGTAGGCGGGCCATTCGACGAACTCGCCTTCGTAAAGCGTGGGCAGCCAGAACGGCTGCCAAGTCCAGCCGACAATAGGCTGCTTGCGCTTGATCGCGGCGACGAAATCCGCGGTCAGCGCACCGTCGCTACCCGCGTGGATGACGTCGAAGTCGAGCCCCAGCGCGTCGATGCGCTCCTGGTCGTAGCCACCCCACTCGATGGGTCCGGACAGGAAGCGCGCCCTGGGCGAGGTTTCGGCCACCGACAGCGCCTCGACGCAGCCCGGCTCCTTGAGCGCGTTCCAGTCGGGCAGGCCGGGGCAGACGTCCTTGACGTAGAGCGGGTACCACCAGTCCTCCTGGACCGGGATGCCCATCTTGCCCATGTTGAGCACGTTGCCGGTGTCGAACGCCGCCTTCAGCGCGGCCTTGGCGGTGGTGTCCCAGCCCGGCGAGCCGATGTGCAGATCGCCGGTCTCGAGCCCGGCGAACTGGCCAAGGTAGTCGGCCGGCGTCCATTCGACGGTGTAGCCCAGCTTCTGCAGCAGTTTGCCGTAGATCAGCATGATGATGTTGTCGCCCGAGTAACCCATCATCACGAGCTTGATCGGCTCGGCGGATTCCGGAACCTGGGCCCGGGCGTCATCCGGCATGGCGCCGGCCGCCAGCGCGACGGCAAGGCCCACGCGCGCCACCAGACGCCGCATCGTCGCGATCATCGTCTTCTCCCCCTCAGTCATGGACGCACGCCGGGACCGCCCGACGCCCTCGGTCCGACTGTAGCGGTCGAACCTGTCGGGTTCAATCATGGTTATAATCGAATCTGATCGATAATGATCGATTCTCAAGCGAGCCAGTGTGATAGGGTGTACGAATGGCGCGAAACCAGCACATCCCCGCCGCGCGCCGCCAGCGCGTGCAGCGACAGATTCTTATCGACGGCGCGGTTTCGGTCGACCAGCTCGCGCGCACGCTCGAGGTGTCGCTGGCGACCGTGCGCCGCGATCTCGCCTGGCTCGACGCTCAGGGGCTGGTGCGGCGTACCCACGGCGGCGCGGTGATCGAGGCACCGCGCGGTGCCGACCAGGACTTCGCCCAGCGCGAGCAGATCGACGCCGCAGAGAAACGCGCCATGGCCGAGGCGGTCGTGGCCAGTCTCGAGCCGGACGCGACGGTGTTCATGAACGACGGTTCGACGCTGCTCGCCGTGGCGCGCGCCATTGTCGCGCGCAACCTGCGCCTGACCGTGGTGACGCCCGCCGTCAACATCGCGACGCTGCTGGCCGAGGGGCGTGCCGCGGCGGTGTTTCTGCTGGGCGGCAGCCTGCGCCACCGATCTCTCGGCACCTCGGGACCGTTCGCCGAAACCATGGTGCGTTCGTTCAACGCCGACCTGGCGCTGCTTTCGGCCGAGGGCCTGTCGGCCGAAGCCGGCCTGACCTACTCCTACGAGGCGGATGCATCGCTCGCGCGGCTGATGGCGGAGCGCACGCGCCGCACGATCGCGCTGATGACCGCGCGCAAGCTCGGCACGCGCGACCGCATCGCGGGGCTTGAGGCCGCGCGGATTGACGATGTGATCACCGGGTGCCACGACGAAGCGTGCCTGGCGTCGCTGCGCCGACTCGGCGTCGCGATCAAAGTCGTCGGAGGCTCGGTGGACGTCGCGCCGTCCCCCGCCGCCTGACACCGCGCAGGTGCGTCAACGGATCACGAAGGCCGCGTTCTCGGAATCGAAGCCGATCACCAGCACCTGGGCGGGCGCGATGGTCACGGTCAACGCCTTCTCGTGGTCGAAGCCATCGGCGCGCGCCGTGTCGCGCAGGCGCAGCACCAGATCGTGCGCGCCCGCCGACACCACGGCCTGGCCGAACACGCGCGACGGACCGTCCTCCGCCCAACCCGAGGGCGCCTCGGTCGCGGCGTAGAGCGGGCGGCCGTCCATCGCCACCTCGATCGTCACCGGCACGCGGCCGCGCGGGCAATCCTGGCCGGTGCGCTTGTGCGCGGGCAGCGCCGCGAGTTCCTCCTCGCTCAGCGCGCGGCACGGCGCGATGCGCGCGCCCTGGTGGTCGAACGACACCTTGATCACCGCCTCGCCTTCGTCCCGGTGCCGGTAGACCGGCCAATCGGCGAACACGCCGGCGATCGCCATGGCGGCCCCGACGATCAGCGCGAGCCCGGCGATGTGGCGTGCCCTAGGCACGGGCCGTGCTCCGCGCCCGGAGCGCTTCGATCACCGCGCCGACGCGCGCACCTTCGTGCGGCGCGGCCCACACCTCGATGATCCATTCACGCGGCACCCGCTCGCGCAGTTAGGGATCGCGCTCGCCCGCGATGCGCTGGCGCGTCCAGGTCACGCCGAAGCGCTGGTGGCAGCCGCTCTCGCAGGATCCGGTGACGACCACGCCGTCGATTTCGTCGCCAACACCGACGTCTTCCGCTTCGCCGCCGCGGCGTTCGACCCGCTGGGCGACATCGGGCTGGGCGCCGTGACGGTCGGCATGTCCTATTCGATCATCGCGGCGGCCTACGACGGCACCAACCCGGGTACCAACACCAACCACGGCAACGACCTGCCGACCTTCGTGTTCTCGACCGCGGATTCGACGCTCTACT
>VGDP01000031.1 GCA_016869675.1 Alphaproteobacteria bacterium
ATCTTCTCGACCTTCGACAACACGCTCTACTACGACGCGAACGGCGACGGCGCCGGCTACACGGTGGTCGCAACCGTGCAGGCCGGCGCGGCGGTGCCGACCGGGGCCGATATCCTGCTCGTCTAGAACCGGGCAGGATGGCGTGATGGAACGCGCCGCGTTTGCCCTCCTGGCCCTTGGCGCCTGGCCCGCGCTGGCGGCCGACGTCGCCCTGCCCGACCCGTGCTACGACCCCGAGCGGCCCTGGCCGGTCTATTGCGAGCGGTTCGTCGAGGACCGCGTGACGCGCGGCGCGGCGGCGGCACGCTTCCAGCTCTACGCCTTCTACGAGGATCTGGCGGGCGACGAGCGCCCACCCGCCTGGGTGTTCGACCTGGAGCCGCCCTATCGCCTGAGCGCGATCCGGCTCTACGACGACCAGGGCACGCCCTTGCTGTGCCGGGAGTTCAACGTGGGCGACGCCTGGATCGAGCCGCCCACGATCATCGAGCACGCGCCCGAGCGGCCCCTGCTGGTGGTCAGCGCCACGCACGCCGGCACCGGCGCGATCCGCGAGGACCACGTCTTTCGCCGGAACGGCGTGGGCTGGGCGCCGATTGCGGCGTTGCCGTGGGGCGAGAACGGCGGCGATGGCTGGGGCCAGGATCTGGCCGCCCGCCTGCCACCCGGCCACGCCGTGTGGAAGGGTATCGCCATCGACTACGCGACGCTGAGCTCGACCACGCCCGTGTGGCGCGACACCGACCCCAACTGCTGTCCGACGGGCGGGGTCGCGACGATCCGCTTCGCCATTCGTAACGACATCCTGGTGATCACCGACGTTGCTCACGATCCGCACGCGGCTCCGTAGCGCGTACCCCGGCATTCGTCGCACAATCGACCGGCGACAGCCACCGGAACCGAGGGACGCCATGGCCAAGAGACTCGCGCGGCGGATGCCCACTGACACCCCCATCGACGCCCTGGCCGAGGCGCTTGCGCGCGACGGCTACGTGATCGTCGAGCGCCTCGCCGTCGACGGCATCAGGCACCTGCGCGAAGAGCTGGCGCCCCACATCGCGGCGGCGCCGTTCGGCCACACCGAGTTCCTGGGCGCGCGCACCAAGCGCGTGGGCTCGGTGTTCCGGCGCGCCCCGGCCACGCAGGCCCTGGCCATCCACCCGACGATCATGGCGCTGGCGGACCGGGTTCTGCTGCCCCACTGCGCACGCTACCAGCTCAACTTCTCGGGCATCATGCACCTGGAGCCGGGCGCCGGGGCGCAGGCGTTGCACCGCGACGGCGTGCTCTACCCTTTCCTCCATCCCTGCCCCGCCACGGTCATGCCAGCCATGTGGGCGGTCACCGACTTCACCACCGAGAACGGCGCGACGCTCGTGGTGCCGGAGAGTCATCTCTGGGAACACGACCGCGAGCCCGAGCCGGATGAGATCGCCGCCGCCGCGATGCCGGCGGGCTCGGCGCTGGTTTACACCGGCGGCATGCTACACGGCGGCGGTGCCAACGTATCGAACACCGTGCGCACCGGGCTGGCGCTGCAGTACAGCCTGGGCTGGCTGCGCCAGGAGGAGAACCAGTACCTAGCCAACCCGCCCGAGGTCGCGCGCGGCTATCCGGAGCGCCTGCAAAGGCTGATCGGCTACGACTACGGCGGGCCATACCTGGGCTTCGTCAACGGCGGCGACCCCAACCGTGTGCTGGTCGAGGGTCCAGCCGGTCCGGCGGACCGTACGACGCCCGAGCTCGACGCCGCGGCCGCGCGTGTCGCGTGGCTGCGGCTCGGCGACATCGAGCCAGTGCCGACGCCCGCGCGCCGCCACACAACCGTCGCCATGAAGCAGCGCACGCCTGGCGAATAGAGGCTCAGCCGAGCTCGAAGAACCGCTCCAGCTCGCGGTCGGTGACCAGGGCGCGGAACTCGCGCTCCTGCCAGGCGCGCGTCTCGGCGTAGTGGTCGACGAAGGCGTCGCCGAACAAGTCCCGCGCCGCCGCCGAGGCACGGAATCGTTCGATGGCCGCGGCGAACGTCTCGGGAAAGCGCTGCGCGGGCGGGATATCGGCCTCGTAGGCGTTCGCCATCATGGGCGCGGTCGGCTCGATGCGGTGCTCGACGCCCCACAGCCCGGCCCCGGCCAGCGCCGCGATCGAGAAGTAGGGGTTGGCATCGGCGCCCGGCACGCGGCACTCGATGCGCTGGGCGCCCGGCGCGCCTGGGATCACGCGCAATGCGCAAGTGCGGTTCTCGATGCCCCACACCGCGGCGATCGGCGCGAAGATGCCGGGCACCAGGCGTTTGAACGAGTTGACGTTGGGCGCCAACATCAGCAGCAGCTCGGGCAGCAGCGTCTGCATGCCGCCAACGAAATGGCGCATGGTCGTGCTCATGCCGTGGGGATCGGCCGGGTCGTGAAACACCGGCTTGCCGTCGCGGTCCTTCACGGACAGGTGGATGTGGCCGCTGTGGCCGTCGGCGCCGTTCGACCAGCGCGCCATGAAGGTCATCATCAGGCCGCGTCGCTGCGCCACCGCCTTGGCGTAGGTTTTGAACAGGGCGGCGTTGTCGGGCACGCGCACGCCGGCGCCGTAGGCGATGGTCGCCTCCATGAACCCGGGACCCATCTCCTCGTGCATGGTATCGATCGGGATGGCGAGCGCGCGGCACGCGTCCATGATGGCGTTGTAGAACTCCGACCACACGGACTGGCGCTGCAGCACGTAGTAGGTCTTGTAGGGCGTGGTGATCGCCAGGTTCTTGAAGCCCTTTTCGATCACCGACATGGGCGTCTCGCGAAACAGCGTGAACTCCAGTTCGACGCCGGCGTAGGGCACCAGGCCCATGGCCTCGGCGCGCGCCAGCATGCGCTTGAACACGCTGCGCGGGCAGACGGCGGCCGTGTCGTCCGCATACTCCAGTTGAAAGAACAGATTGCGCCGCTCGGGTTCCCACGGGACCTGGCGGCACGAATCCGGCACCACGCGCACCACCGCGTCGTAGTAGCCACGGCTGGCGTCGGAGACCGCCGCGGTCTCGGCGATGACGTCATTGTAGTCGAGCCCGAGCGTCACCGCCGGGATGCCCATGCCTTGGTCGAGCGCCGCGAGGAACTTGCCACGCGACAGATACTTGCCGCGGACCATCCCCTGGGTGTCGACCAACCCGACCGTGACAAATTCGGCGTCGGTCTCCTGGATGATCCGCCGCACGTCCTCGACGGTCTTCACGTCGTGGGGCTTCATGCCGCCCCCTCCCCAAGGTCCCGACGATCCTTGACCGTAGCTCACTATTGGTCTAGACACCAGACCAATAGCACGACGAGACACGATGCGACCGATCCGCCGTTCGACCTTACACCAGCTTGTCGAGGAGCGGCTGAAGCGCGCGATCCACCTGGGCGACTATCTGCCTGGCGGCCGCCTGCCCTCCGAGCGCGACCTGGCGAAACAACTGGCAGTGTCGCGGGTGACGCTGCGCGAGGCGATTCGCTCGCTCGAGGCCGAGGGCTACGTGGCGACCAAGCGTGGCGCCACCGGCGGACTGACCGTGACGACGCTGCGCTGCCCGATCGAGCGATTCCGCCGCGTCATCGGCACGGACCTACGCTACGTCGACGAGCTGTTTTCCTTCCGCCGCACCGTTGAGGGCGGCGCCGCGCGCTTGGCGGCGAGCCAGCGCACGCCCAAGGACATCGCGCGCATCGCCGAGACCGCCGCGCGCCTGACCGACGGCATCGCCATCGACCAGTTCCGCAAAGCGGATTCGGACTTCCACCGCGCCGTGGCGCGCGCCAGCGGCAACCGCTACTTCGTGCGCGCCATCGAGGACGCGCGCGACGCGACGTTCCTGCTGGTCAGCGGCACGGATTACAAGATCATCCTGTCGTCCACGCGCGACCGGCACTGCGCGATCCTGGCCGCGATCGAGGCCGGAAAACCCGACGACGCCGAGGCCGCGATGGCGGCCCACATCGACGAATCGCGCCGCGAAATAGCCGCCACCTTGGCGACGCTGCACGCGCGGGGGCTTCGTTGACTCACACTCACCATTGGTCTAGCGTCCGCACCATTGCGTACAAGGCGGCGAGGAACGCCGCGTTCGTCTGGGTCCAGCATGGGAGGCATACTGTGACGACATCCGACCGTAAGACGCTGCTGGCTGCCAAGGCCTTCAACCGGCGCACGGTGCTGAAGAGCGGCGCGGCCGCCTCAGCCGTGGGCTTCACGGCCAAGGCGACCGGGCCGTTCGTGCGCGACGCCCACGCGGCGGAGCTCGAGCTCCGCGTGCTCATGTGGGCGAACTACAACGTCGAATCGACGGTGACGGCGTTTGAGCAGCAGCATGGCGTGCGCTTCGCGCCGACCTATTTCGACGGCAACTCCGAGGCCTTCAACAAGATGAAGGCGGGCGGCACCCAGGACTTCGACCTGGTGCAGGCCGACGGCCACTGGCCTCGCACCTACCACAAGCAGGGGCTGACGCAGATCGTCGATCCCGCCAAGGTGCCCAACCTGGCCAACGCCTATCCGGCGTGCGTGCCCCCGAAGTACACGCTGGACCAGGTGGAAGGCGGCACCGACTGGGTCGCGATCCCCAACTGCTGGGGCGGTTACGGCGTGACCATCAACACCAGCATGGTCGACGCGGCCGACGCCGAATCGATCGAGGTGCTCTACAACGAGAAGTACAAGGGCCACATCATCACCTCGGCCCGCTTCGAGGAGAACATCGCCGAGACCGGCATCCTGGTGGCCGACCGCATGGGCACCAGGGACGCGGCCCGCCCCGACGGCAAGCCCTTCAACCCCTACGTCCTGACCGACGAGGAGCTGGAGGAATGCAAGACGTGGCTGATCAAGCAGAAGGGCCTGCTGCTGACCCGCTATGTCGAGTACGACATGGTCGACCGGCTGATGATCTCGGGCCAGGCCTGGATGTCGCCGGAGTGGGGCATCACGTTCCGCCGCCTGCTGGCCATGCACCGCAACGGCGAGCTCGATTGGCAGGCGCGCCACGTGCTGAAGCCCACGGAGGGCGGACTCGGCTGGATCGACAACTGGATGATCTCCTCGGGCGTCGAGGACGCGGAGAAGCGGGAGATCTGCTATGCGTGGATCAACAACTTCCTGTCCGACGAGAACATGCTGAAGGTGCTGCGCGAGGAAGGCACCTCGTCGGTCATCGACATCAGGAAGCACCTGACCGAGATCGAGATCGAGGACTTCCTGCTCAACGAGACCGAGCAGATCAGCGGCCTCTACATGTTCGACCAGCCGTCGTCCCCTGAGAAGTGGGAGCGCGTCTGGTCCGAGGTCGAGGCGGCGTAATCCCGCCCAGCCACGCGGAAGACGGCGCCGGTCGCCCCGAGGGGGCCGGCGCCGTCGTTCCCGAACGGGCGCGAGCAAGGATAGTCACCCCATGACGAACGTGGCGGTCGGGCTCCAGGGCTTGACCAAGCGCTTTGGGCGCACGGTCGCGGTCGACCGGGTGACCCTCGAGATCGATCAGGGCGAGTTCTTCTCGCTCCTGGGGCCCAGCGGCTCGGGCAAGACGACGCTGCTCCGCATCATCGCCGGTCTCGAGGATCCGGACGAAGGTCGGATCGTGATCGACGGCAAGGATGTGACTGGTCTGCCGCCCTACGCGCGCAAGGTCGGCATGGTGTTCCAGGACTTCCTGCTGTTCCCGCACATGACGGTCGGGGAGAACATCCTGTTCCCCCTGCGCATGCAAGGCGCCCCGCGGGCCGAACGCGACGAACGGCTCGGCTGGATCGTCAAGCTCCTGCACATCGACGGGCTCGAGGAACGGTTTCCGCACCAGCTCTCGGGCGGCCAGCAGCAGCGCGTCGCGCTCGCGCGCGGCCTCATCTCCAGACCGGCGCTGCTCTTGCTCGACGAGCCGCTCGCCAATCTCGACCGCGAGCTCAGGAAGGAAATGGAGGTCGAGGTCCGCCGCTACCAGCGCGAGCTCGGCATTCCCTTCGTCTATGTCACCCACAACCAGGAAGAAGCCTTGACCATGAGCGACCGCATCGCCGTCATGCGGGTGGGGCGGTTCGAACAGGTCGCTCCGAAGTTCGAGGTCTACAGCGACCCGGCCACCGCGTTCGTCGCCTCCTTCGTCGGCCATGCCAACCGGATGCGCGGGCGCGTCGCCGCGCTCGAGGGCGGACGGGCGACGATCGACTGGGACGGGGCGCGGTTCGCCGTGCCGGCCCCCGGTGGCGCGGGCGTCGGCGCCGCCGTCGATGTCTTCGTCAAGTGCGAGCGCCTGACCGTGCTGCCGTCCGGCTCGGCCGCGCCCGCCGGCGCGAACCGCTTGGACGGGGTGCTGCGCGACGTGATCTTCAAGGGTCAGATCGCGGACTACATCGTGGCGCGGCCGAGCGGCGTCGAGATCGTCGTCAGCGAGGCAGCGAGCCTGCCGCGCGCCAAGGCCGGCGACACGGTCCTGATCACCTGGGCGCCCGATACCGGGCACGGCTTCCCCGCCGAAGGGGCCTGAGACCTTGGCCGCGCCGCGCCGCCTGTTCTATCGGTCCGAGACGCGCTTCCTGCTGCTCGGTCTGCCCGGCGTCATGTTCGTCGTGTTCTTCCTGCTGTTCCCTATCGTCTCGGTGATCGTGTTCAGCTTCTGGCGCACCGAGAGCTACGAGATCTACGCGGACTGGAACCTCGACAATTACCGAACCGTCTTGTTCGAGGGGACCTATCTGACGTTCCTGTGGCGTTCGATCGTCACGGCGGTCGTCGTCACCGCGGCGTGCCTCGTCTACGCCTGGCCGGTCGCCTACTTCATCGCGAAGTACGGCGGGCGCTACCGCCTTCTGCTGGTGCTCGCGCTGGCGGCGCCGTTCTTCACCGGCGCCGTGCTTCGGCTCTCCGCCTTGCAGGCGATCATGGGGCCCATCGGCGTCATCAACATGGCGCTCGGCATGTTCGGCTTGCCGGCAGTCGAATTCCTCATGTTCAACAAGTTCGCCTCGGGCATCGGCATCGCCTACCTCTACCTGCCGTTCATGGTGACGGCGATCTATCTGTCGCTGCTCAACTTCAACTTCCAGCTGCTCAACGTGGCCAAGGTCAACGGCGCGCGCCCCTGGCGCGCCTTCCTCACGGTGACCTGGCCGCTCAACTGGATCGGCACGGCGATCGGCATCACGCTGGTGTTCATCCCGTGCCTGGCCGAATCGCTGACGCCGACGTTCCTCGGCGGACCGAGCGGCAAGCTCTACGGGTCCGTGCTTGGCCTGCAGTTCGACCAGACGGGGACCTGGGCGCTCGGTTCCGCCATGGGCGTGCTGCTGTTCGCCGTGTGTTGCGTCGTCATCGCCGTCATGTGGTGGACGATCGATCTGAGGCGCACCGGATTCACGGGCGCGGGGCGCTAGGCCATGGCGCGACGCGTCGATCGCTGGCTGACCCCCGTGGCGCTCGGAACGATGCTGGGGCTGCTCTACGTCTTCCTGTTCGCGCCGGTGATCTACCTCGTCTACACCTCGTTCGCCCGCGACACGACCTGGCCGTTTCCGTGGAATCCCAACGTCAAGGCGTATCTGAACCTGATCAACCTCCGGGCGTACCAGGAGGCGCTGTGGAACAGCCTCGGGATCGGGCTCTGGACCGCGTTGATCTCCATGGCGCTCTCGGCCATGGGCAGCATCGCGGTGCTCAAGTACCGCCATCGCTGGCGCGGCTGGTTCTCGATCGTCCTGATCAGCCCCATGTTCGTCGCCGAGTTGTTGATCGGAATCTCGACGCTGATCTTCAACCGCAAGGTGCTCGGCCTGCCGGGCAACGTCGGTTCGGCGGTGATCGCCAACGCCGTGCACGGCATGTCGTTCGGCTTCCTGATCATGCTGGCCCAGCTCGTCCGCTACGACTGGCGGCTCGATGACGCGGCCATGGTCTTCGGCGCCAACCCGTGGCGCACCTTCTGGCACGTCACCGCGCCCAACATCTGGCCCGCGATGCTCGGCGCGTTCGTCATCACCTTCCTGCTCGCGTTCAACAATCTCGAGATCAGCTTCTACAACCTGGGCGCCGTGCCGACCTTGCCGTCGCTCGCCTGGGGCTCGCTGCGCTACGGGCTCGAGGCGGAGCTGTTCGCCCTGGCCGCCCTGGTCAACGGCGTCGTGTTCCTCGCCTTCGTCGTCATCTACGTGTTGATGCGGCTCGGCATCGTGCGCTTCGGCTATCGCGGCATCTAGAGTGGAGACGTGACCGAACCATGAGTTTCGCGGGCAAGGCCGCCGTCGTCGCCGGCGCCGGCGGCGGCATGGGGCTGAACATCGCCAATGACCTGATCGCCGAGGGCTGCAACGTCGCCCTGCTGGACGTGAAGGCCCGACCGGCGGACATCCGCACCGGGCCGGGCCGCTACCGCTACGCCCAGGGCGACGTGACCCAGGAATCCTTCGTCAAGGCGGCGATCGACAGCGCGACCGCCGCGTTCCGCCGGCTCGACTACCTGGTCAACGCCACCGGCGTGCTGTGGTTCGACCGCGACAAGTCGCTGGTCGAGGTGGACATGGAGGTGTGGGACCAGGTGCTGGCGATCAACCTGAAGTCCTTCGCGCTGACCGCGCGCCACGCCATCCCGCACATGAAGAAGACGGGTGGCGGCGCCATGGTCCACATCTCGTCGATCCAGGCGCTGCGCGGCGACATCAAGGCGCAGGACGCCTACGGCGCGTCCAAGGGCGCGATCCTGTCCCTGTCCCGGTCGATCGCGATCCAGTTCGCCAAGGACGGCATCCGTTCGAACGCCATCCTGCCTGGCGCCACGCTGTCGCCCATGCAGGCGCGCTGGGAAGGCAAGGACGCGCTGAAGGCCCAGATCGCCGACTACATCCCCGTGGGGCGCATCGGCACGACCCAGGATCAGGCCAACGCCGCGCTGTTCCTGCTGTCCGACAAGGCCTCGTACATCACGGGGACCGAGCTGGTCGTCGACGGCGGCGTCACCGCCCTGCCCTGACATGAACGACGCAGCCCTGCCCAAGGCCGACTGGGCGTTTCCGACCCAGGTGCGCTTCGGCGTCGGCCGCATCGCCGAGCTGCCCGCGACGTGCCGGGCGCTGGGGATGCGCCGGCCCCTGCTGGTCACCGATCAGGGACTCGCCGGCCACGCCATGATCGTCGAGGCGGTGGCGCGCAACGCGGCGGAGGGCCTGCCCACCGCCGTGTTCTCGGGCGTGCGCCCGAACCCCGTGGCGGCCAACGTGACCCAGGGCCTGGCCGCCTACCGGGCCGGCGGCCACGACGGCGTCATCGCCTTCGGCGGCGGCAGCAGCCTCGATTCCGGCAAGGCCATCGCCTTCATGACCGCGCAGCGCCATCCCATCGAGGCGCTGACCGTCGCCAGCTTCGTCGAGTTCCGGGAGGCCCAGGCCAAGGTCGTCACCGAAGGGCTGCCGCCTGTCGTGACGGTGCCGACGACCTCCGGCACCGGATCCGAGATCGGGCGCGCCGCCGCGCTGATCGACGAGACGGCGCGCATCAAGAAGGGCCTGTTCCACCAGCGCATGATGCCGGCGGTGTGCATCGCCGACCCGGAACTGACCGTGGGGCTGACGCCCGCGCAGACCGCCGCGGTCGGCATGGATGCCTTCGTGCACAACTTCGAGGCGTATCTCTGCCCCTTCTACCACCCGTTCGCCGAGGGCGTGGCGCTGGCGGGCCTGCAACTGTGCGACGCGTGGCTGGCGCGCGCCGTGGCCGACGGCACCGACCTGATGGCGCGCAGCCAGATGATGGCCGCCTCGCTGTCGGGCGCTGTGGCGTTCCAGAAGGGCCTAGGCGCGGTACACGCGCTGAGCCACCCCCTATCCTCGGTCCTGGGCGCCCATCACGGCCTCGGCAACGCCGTGATGCTGCCCTACGTGGTCGCGTTCAACCGGACCGTGATCGGGGACAAGCTCGCGGTCCTCGCCCGGCTTCTGGGCCTCGGCAAACCGGGCTACACCGGGGTGATGGATTGGATCCTGGCCTTGCGCGCGCGCATCTACATTCCGCACACCGCCGATGCGCTCGGGCTGACCGAGGCCATGGTTCCCGAGCTGGCCGCCATGGCGGCGCGTGATCTGAACGCGCCCGAGAACCCGCGCCCGCTTACCGAGGCGGACGCCGCCCGGCTCTACCGCGCCACGCTGACCGGCACCGTCGAAGGCTGACGGGCACCCGCCGTGCCGCCGGGCGGTCGCCCGTCGGCGGCGCGTTGGAGCGCGGCGGCCAGGGCGTTGGCGTCGATCGGCTTGGCCACGTGGTCGTCCATGCCCGCCGCGCGGCAGCGCTCGCGATCGTCGGCCATGGCGTTGGCGGTGACCGCCACGATGGGCAGGTTGGCGTAGCGCCCGCCCAGGGCGCGGATCGCTTGCGTCGCCTCGACGCCATCCATGTCCGGCATCTGCATGTCCATGAGCACGACGTCGTAGGATTGCCGTTGCACCGCCGCGACCGCCTCGAAGCCGTTCGCGACCATGTCGAAGTCGTGGCCCTGCTTGGTCAGCAGCGCGCCCATGGGAACCGGTTGACTTCGTTGTCCTCGGCCACCAGGACGCGCAGCCGGCCCGTGGTGGCGGCTGCCATGGCCGGAGCGGTCGCCTCTGGAGCCGCCGATCGGGTCTCTTCATCATTAGCTAGCACAGGCGCACCCAAGGAAGGCAAGGGCCGCCGGTTTCCCCGTCGCCAGGGCGTGGGGCGGCCCGGCCGAGCCGCCCCGATCTTGCCACGTCCTACATTTTCTGCCAGTCGCCGAGTTTCTCAAACGCCGCGCCAGCGCGAATGACCGTCGGTTCGTCGTAGCTCTTGCCGATCAGCATGAGACCGATGGGCAGACCGCCCTCCTTGCCGCAGGGCACGGTCAGCGCCGGGTGGCCGGTGATGTCGAATGGCGCGGTATTCCCGACCATGTTCAGCGCCAGCCCGACGAAGTCCTCACGCGATGCGTCCGCCGGCGGCAGCGCGGTCGCCCGGAAGGGAAGCGTGGGCATGGCAAGGACATCGTACTTCGCCAGCACGGCGTCATAGGCAGCGCGCGCCAGACGCCGCTGGTTCTGCGCCTTGGCATGATAGCGGCCGTGATAATATCGGCGCATGTACTCGCCCATAAACATGACCAGTTTCACGGTCTCCGACATGTCGTTGGGCCGCGAATGCCATCCTCGCGCATAGGCGTCGAGCAGGCTGGTGCTGTAGTGTCCTTGCCAGCTCGTGCCCATGCCGTTGCCCTTGATCATGACCTCCGTCGCGCCTTCGACGATGACGGCGGTCCAGATGTGATAGGCATCGATGTGCATCGGGATCGACACCTCGTCCACGGTGGCGCCCGCTGATTTATACCTTTTCAATGCCGCCTGGACCTTTCGGTCGGTGACCGCCTCGCTTTCCGGGCGGCCGAACCCTTCCTTGACGACCGCGATCTTGAGGCCCTTGGCGCTTCCCTTGAGCGCGCCCATGTAATCGCCGCCTTTCACGCCGACTTGGCGTGGGTCGAGGCCGTCGGGCCCGGCAATGGCCGTCAGCAGCCGAGCCACGTCCTCCATGCTGGCCCCCATGGGGCCGCAATGATCGACGCTTGGCTCGATCGGCATGGCGCCGGTGTAAGGCACGAGACCGTGGGTCTGCTTGAGGCCATAGATGCCGCACCAGCTCGACGGCATGCGGATCGAGCCGCCCTGATCGCCGCCGAGCGCCATTGGCACCTCGCCCGCGGCGACAACGGCGCCGCTGCCCGATGACGAGCCGCCCGCCGAATGGGTGGGTTTGCGCGGATTCTTCACCGGCATGGGTTTGCTGGTATGACTGCCGCCCGAAAAGCACAGATCTTCGCAGACCGTCTTGCCGACGATCGTGCCGCCGGCGTCGAGAATGCGGGTAACGACGGTGGCGTCCTCCTCGGGCACATAGCCTTGGAGCACGCGGCTGCCATTGGCCATGGGCAGGCCGGCTACGCAGATGTTGTCTTTGATGGCGACCTTCTTGCCGGCGAGAATGCCTTTCTTCCTGCCCTCGATCACGGCGCGCCAGGCCCAGGCGTTGTACTTGTTCTCCTCGGGATTGGGCGGCTCGCCGGCGGTGCGCGGATAGTTCACCGGCAGGCGCGGCTCGGGAATCTCGTCGACGCGGTCGTAGGATTGTTTCAGGCCCTTCAGCAATCCGGCGAAGGACTGGGCGTCGGCCTCGGTCAGCTCGATTCCGAAATCCGCGGCGATATTCATGACTTGATCGGCGCTTGGCGCTTGGATTGGCATGGATTCCTCCCTTGGCGCGATTTCAGATGGCGAGATATTCCTTCATCACTTCGCTGCGCGACACCTCGTCGCGCGATCCCTGGGCAACGATCCGCCCCTTCTCAAGGATAATGCACCGGTCCGTCATTCCAAACACCATCGGCACGTTCTGCTCGACGATGATGATGGTGAGGCCGGCCTGCCGGTTGATCGCGGTGACGATGGCGGCGATCTGCTGGACCAGGACCGGCATGATGCCTTCCGACGGCTCGTCCAGGAGCATGACCTTGGGATCGGTCATGAGCGCGCGGCCGATCGCCAACATCTGCTGCTCGCCGCCGCTCAAGGTTCCCGCGGCCTGGGCGAGGCGTTCGCCCAGCCGCGGAAAGTAGCCGAGCACTTCGTCGGTTCGGTCGCGCCGCGCGCTCGCGCCGGCGACGCGGCCCATCGTCAGATTCTCGCGGACGCTGAGCCGTGGGAAGATCCCGCGACCCTGCACCACCGTGGCGACGCCGCGGCGCGCGCGCTCATGCGGCGCAAGATCGGTGATATTCTCCCCGCCCAGAGTGATGGTGCCGGTGGTGGGCTCGATCAAACCGGCAAGGCAGCGGATGAGAGTCGTCTTACCCATGCCATTGCGGCCGAGCACCCCAAGAATCTCGCCCTCGGCCAAGGCCAGGCTCACGTTCCGTAGCACCGTGACGCCGCCGTAGCCGGCCGAGACATCGGTGATCACCAAGGCCATCAGGCGTTTCCCAGATAGACGCTGCGCACCTGCTCGTTGCGCTCAATGTCGGCGAACGAGCCCTCGACGAGCACGCGCCCGAGATGCAAGACGGTGACCGGCGCCTTCAAGTCGCGGATGAAGTTGATGTCGTGCTCGATGATGATCGCGGATAGCTCGAGCTCGCGAACGAGTCGGCGGAGGAGCTCGCCCGTCGAATGCGTCTCCTCCGCGGTCATGCCGGCGGTCGGCTCATCGAGCAAGAGAAGCTGTGCCTCGCCCGCCAGCAGGATCCCGATTTCGAGCCACTGGCGTTGTCCATGTGCGAGCGCGCCCACCATTCGGTCGGATTGCTCGGCGAGGCGCACCAGGTCGAGCGTCCGCATGATCCTGGCATGCCGGCCGCGCGAGGGCGTGGGTGTCGCCAGCACCGCCAGTTCGATGTTCTCGTAGACGCTCAAATTGTCGAACACCGTCGGCGTCTGGAACTTCCGGCCGATGCCGATTCGCGCCCGGAGGTGCACCGGAAGCTTGGTGATATCGCGACTCTTGAACAGGATGCGCCCGGAGGTGGGGACCACATGCCCCGAGATCATGCTGATGAAAGTCGTCTTGCCGGCGCCGTTGGGCCCGATGATGCAGCGCAATTCGCCCGCGGCCAGGGCGAAGGACACGTCGTTGTTGGCGACGAGGCCGCGAAAGCGCTTGGTGAGGCCTTCAATGACCAGCAGCTCGGCCATGGGCCCCCTTCCCGGCCAGCTTTTCGACCAGCCCCGCCAAACCGCCGCGGAACAGCACGATCACGGCGATGAAGATCAGGCCCATGACAAGGGGCCAGTAGTTCTGGATCTCCTCGATGCTCGAAAGATAGTTGGAGAGCGAGGCGACGACGATGGCGCCGACAAACGATCCGAGCAGGGAATGGCGGCCGCCGATGGCGACCCAGATGACGACCTGGGTCGAGAACAGGACGCCGGCATTCACCGGATGGGCGAACTGCGCGTGCGTCGCATAGAACGATCCGGCGACACCGGCCAGGAGACCCGACAATCCGAAGACCAGCGTCTTGTACATCGGCACGTTGAAGCCGAGCGCCGTCATTCGGTCCTCGTTCTCGCGGATGCCGACGACGATCTTTCCGAAGCGTCCCCGCATCAGCGCCGTGGCGATGACGTAGACCGGCACGACAACGGCCAAGACGACGTAATAGATCGGCGCGTCGTCGAAGAGCGAGAGTTCAAGCCACGACCCCAAGGTCACCGTCATGCGGTCCACGTAAAGGCCGTTCCAACCGCCGGTGATGTCCGAGAAGCTCTTGACCGTCTGTTCCACGACGATGGAAAGCGCCAGCGTCGCCACCACAAAATAGGCGGCGCGCACGCCGGCGCTGAAGAGGAAATAACCGATCAGCAAGGCCGTCACGCCGCCGCCGACGGTGCCGACCAGGATGCCGACATAGGCGCTGTTGATCGCCATTCCGGTAAGATGCTTCATTACCAGGCCCATGGCGTAGGCGCCGATCGCGAAGAACGCCGCCTGGCCGAAGCTGACGATGCCGCCATGGCCCCAAAGCAGCGCCAGCGACATGGCAAGAACGCCGAGAAGCATGTACTGCGGCAATATGTAGACGACGTAACCCGAGGTCGCGAGCGGAATTGCCGCCAGCAGGAGAAAGACGGCCAGCGCCGCCACATCCTCGCGCCGGAACACGCCGCGCCGCGCCGGTTGAATTTCGGCCGTCATCGTCCGCTGAACACGCCCTGCGGCCGGAAGCGCAGCACGATCACGGCGATGAAGAAGACGGCGATTTGGGCGATGACCTGATCGGAAAAGAGCGCCAGAACCGTTTCGAGCCCGCCGATGGCGAAGCTACCGAATAGCGTGCCGGCCAGCAACTGACCGATGCCGCCGATGGTGACGACGAAGAACGAGCGCACCAGGAACATGTCGCCCATATAGGGCTGCACCGCGAACATCGGCGCGATCACGCCGCCGGCAAGGCCGGCCATGGCGGCGCCGAATCCGAACACCAGCTTGTACATCGCGGCGACGTTGAGGCCGAGCAGACCCGCCATCTCGCGATTCTGGGTCATGGCCCGAACCCTTACGCCGAGCGTGGTCTTGAAGAAGACCAGCGCCGTGCCGGCGACGACCGCGAGCGCCAGCAGGGCGACAACGGTCTTGTAGGTGGGAACCTGATAGATGCCGAGATTGACAGGATCGCCGCCGATCGGATCGGCGACGTTACGAAAATCGGTGCCAAACACGATCTTGATGACCTCGGTCGTCACCAGGAAGAACGCCCACGTCAGCAACAACGTATCGAAGGGCCGACCATAGAAATGACGTATCAGCAGGTGCTCGAAGGCGAGGCCGACGAGACCGACGGCCAGGGCGCTCAACAGCACCGTGGGAACGAAGGGGACGCCTTGATCGAGGAGCCACCAGGTGAAGTACGCCCCCAGCGTCAACATGGCCCCATGGCCCATGTTGATGACGCCCGTGAGACCATAGATGATCGCGAGCCCGAACGCGGCGAACGCCAGCACGAGCGTGATCAGCACGGTGTCGGCGAGGACGGAGACCAGAATTTCCATGGCCGAGAATCGTGGGGGCGGCCCGAGCGAGGCCGCCCCCTAGAGTCACCTCATAGCGGCAGGTCGCAGCGGGCGTCCTTGGGCTCGACGGAAGGCACGGTCATCACTTCCTCGAACATGTCGTTGACGCTGGTCCAACCGGCGCGGACCTTCATCAGATAGGACGGCACGACGATCTGATTGTCGAGACCGCGCATCTTCACCGGGCCTTGCGGCGCGTCGGCGAACTCCAACTCCTTCAACGCCTCGCGGATGGCCGCCGTTTCGACCTTGCCGGCCTTGGCGATGGCGAGGGCGCCCATATGGGCGGCGTTGTACATGCCCACGCCCACCGTGTTCATGAGCGCGTCGGCACCGTACTTCGCCTGATAGCGCTGCAGGAACGCCTTGTTGTTCGGGTGGCTGATGGTCATGAAGTAGTCGAAGCTGACGAAGTGGCCGGCCGACACCTCGGGCCCGAGGCCGGAGGTCACGACTTCCTCGTCATCCACCGTCCAGTACGTAAAGTCCTTGTTCATGCCGGCGGCATGGAATTGCTGCGCGAAGTTCACCGTGTCGCTACCAGTCAGCGAGTGGAAAATGATGTCGGGCTTTTTCTCGCGGATGTCGCGCAGGACCGATTCGTATTGCGGGGTGTTGAAGGGGATGTAGACCTCGGCCACCGTTTCGCCGCCCAATTCCGCCAACTTCTCCTTGGTGAACAGATTGGTGACCTTGGGCCAAGCATAGTCGGAACCGATCATATAGAACTTGTTGCCGTGGTTCTTGACCATGTATTCCATGAACGGCCACACCTGCTGGGTGGGCTCGGGGCCGAACATGAAGATGTTCTTGTTGCACACGCCCGGATAATAGTCCTTGATCTGGCCTTCGTACCATGTCGGGTAGAGCAGAAGCTTGTCCGCGGCCTTCACCACCGGTCCGGCGGCATTGCGGTCGGCGCTCGAGAACGTGCCGGCGAGAAGATCGACCTTCTCCTGGCGGATCAGGCGATTGGCGTGTTCCACGACCAGTCGCTGGTCGGTCTGGTAGTCGGCCAGAACCATTTCAATCGGCCGGCCAAGCACGCCGCCCGCGGCGTTGATCTCCTCGACCGCCAACTCGAAGCCGCGCGAGTGGGCGGCGCCATAAACCGTCCAGGCACCGGTCACCGGCGAGAGCACGCCGATGCGGATGGGGTCGGCGGCCGCCAGCTTGCGGACCACAAACGGCGAGGCGATGGTGGCGACGCCCGCGGCCGCCATGCCCTTCAAGACGGCGCGACGGGACGAGCCCCGGCGACTATTCACATGCTGAGTCATGGGACGATTCCTCCAAGGGAATGTTGCGAGTTGAATAATGGACGGATCGGCGCTGACCGTCGCCTAACGCCGCCGGAACCGCGCGGTCCAACGGCTGTCCATACAAATAGAATGAAAGCCACCCGAGGGCAACCGGGCGCCTTCTGTCATTGGGCGGTAGGGGACAAGAGGGTTGTGGTCCTTGGCGAGGTACATGCTTCTGTCCGTGATCCGGGTTGAGCGGTCACATGATGCGGTCGGTGCGGTTCGGGTGGATCCGATCTCGAAGACGGAGTTGCGATTGCAGGGCTCCGAGGCGTCCAGCGGTCTCACCCGTACCGTCTGCTCCGCCTCGGACGTCAATGCTTGCGATTTCTGGCTCATCTCCGGTCCCTTCGGTCCCTACGATGAGCCAGAACTCCTCCACCACCAAATCCCCTCAATCCGTCCCATAGGCGCTGACGTCAGACAGGGGTCTCGTCGCCGCGTTGAACTATCCCGGAGTGGACCCGAAGCGGCGGATGGGACCCATTGCGCCCCCCTCTACCCCTTTGCCAGCCCCGCCAGTGGCAAACTCTGCCGTCCGCCGGGGCACGAATCGGTCCCATGGTGCTTACTGGGTGATTACTGAACGGCTCCGCATAGATCGAGAGGATCACCCTTTCTCCACCTGAGCATTTTATTTGAAATGGTGCCCCCTGCAGGGCTCGAACCTGCACTCCCTCGCGGGAAGCGGATTTTAAGTCCGCTGCGTCTGCCAATTCCGCCAAGGGGGCGTGGAGCGCGACGGCGTCATGCCGTGGTCTCGACTGGATCGCCGCCGAGGGCGGCCAGCATCGCCTTGAGCGCCGCGATTGCGTCGGCCAGCGTCGCCGCGTCGGTGCCGCGCAGCACCAGGTCGGCGCCGTACTTGCCGTCGCGGTAGAACGGGTAGCTGCCCATCTGGATCGCGGCATAGCGCGCCTGCAGGTCGCGGAACCCGGCGGCGAGCGTGCCCTCGGGCAGGTGCACGCTGACGCTGCGCGCGAGCACCGGCCGGCCGCGCCGCAGGCCGGGCGCGAGGGCATCGAACATCACCTGCATGATCGATGGCACACCCGCCATGACATAGACGTTCTCGACGCGGAAGCCGGGCGCCGCGCTGATGCTGTTCTCGATCAGTTCGGCCCCTTCAGGCACGCGCGCCATGCGCAGGCGCGCCTCGTTCAACTCCATGCCGCGGCCCCGGTAGCTCGCCTCCAGCAGGGCGACCACGCGCGGATCGTACACGACCCTGCGCCCGAACGCCTTGCCGACCGAATCGGCCGTGATGTCGTCGTGGGTCGGGCCAATGCCCCCGGTGGTGAACACGTAGTCGTAGCGGGTGCGCAGCGCGTTGAGCGCGGCGACGATCTGGTCCTCGTCGTCGGTGACGACCCGCGCCTCGGCCAGCACGATGCCCATGTCGGCCAGGCGCGTCGCGATAAAGCGCAGGTTGGCGTCCTGGGTGCGGCCCGACAGGAGCTCGTTGCCGATCAGCAGGACGGCGGCGGTGACGGCTTCGGCCATGGTCCCTCCGGACCCATCATAGCTGACGGATCGACAGCCGAGGCAACCCGGGGATAGGGTCCGCCATGCGCTTCGCGACGGCCCTGACCCGCGCCACCCTGGTGCGCCGCTACAAGCGGTTCCTTAGCGACCACCGGCTCGCCGACGGCGAGGTGGTGATCGCCCATTGCGCCAACCCCGGCACGATGATGGGTCTGGACCGGCCGGGCATGGCGACCTGGCTGTCGCGCTCGGCCAACCCGGCGCGCGCGCTGCCCTGGTCGTGGGAGTTGGTCAAGGCGGGGCGCGCCCTGGTGGGCATCAACACGAGCCACCCCAACGGCCTGGTCGCCGACGCCATCGAGGGCGGCTCCATCGCCGAGCTGGCGGGCTACGCCACGCTGCGGCGTGAGGTGCGCTACGGCGTCAACTCGCGCATCGACATTCTGCTCGAAGGACCCGGCCGGCCGGCCTGCTATGTGGAGGTCAAGAACGTCCATCTGAGCCGCTGGCCCGGCCTGGCCGAGTTTCCCGACAGCGTGACCGCGAGGGGCGCCAAGCACCTGCGCGAGCTTTCCCATGTAGTGGCCGACGGTGGCCGGGCCGTGATGGTCTACCTGGTGCAGCGGGCGGATTGCCGGTCCTTCGCCCTGGCCGCCGATATCGACCCCGGCTACGCCGCCGCGCTCGACGAAGCCAAGGCGGCAGGGGTTGAAACCCTGTGCTATCAATGCAAAGTCAAGACATCGGAGATCAATGTCGACCGCCGATTACCCTTCGACGGTTCTTGAAGGTTCGCCACGGTGAAGCAGCGCGACGAGACGAAACCGCACAACTACCGCGTCCACGACGCGGCGGCGTTCGCGGCCATGCGCTTGGCCGGGCGACTGGCGGCGGCGACGCTCGACTTCATCCAACCGCATGTCCAGCCGGGGGTGACCACCGAGCGGCTCGACAAGCTGTGTCACGACTTCATCCTGGACCATGGCGCGATCCCCGCGCCGCTTGGCTACCGGGGTTATCCGAAGTCGATCTGCACCTCGGTCAACCACGTGGTCTGCCACGGCATCCCGGCCGACCGCCGCCTGCGCGACGGCGACATTGTCAACATCGACGTCACCGTGATCGTTGACGGCTGGCACGGCGACACTAGCCGCATGTTCAATGTCGGCAACGTCGCGCGTCGTGCCGAACGCCTGGTCGACGTGACGTTCGAGGCCATGTGGCGCGGCATCCGGGCGGTCAAGCCGGGTGCGACGCTGGGCGACATCGGCCACGCCATCCAGAGCTATGCCGAGGCCGATCGGTGTTCGGTCGTGCGCGATTTCTGCGGCCATGGCATCGGCCGCATTTTCCACGAGCCGCCCAACGTCCTGCACTACGGCCAGCCGGGCACCGGCAGCGTGCTGGTGCCGGGGATGTTCTTCACCGTCGAACCGATGATCAACCTGGGCCGGCCGGACGTGACGATCCTGCCCGACGGCTGGACCGCCGTGACACGCGATCGCTCGCTGTCGGCCCAGTTCGAGCATACGGTGGGCGTCACCGAGAGCGGTTTCGAGGTGTTTACACTTTCGCCAGCCGGGCTCGACCGTCCGCCGTACGAGCGCGCGACAGCCGATGCCGGATGAAGCGGCCGAGCCCGACTATCTGGGCCACCGCGCGCGTCTCAAGCAACGCTTCCTCACGTCCGGCCCGACGGCCCTGGCCGACTATGAGCTGCTCGAACTGCTGTTGTTCCTGGCGATCCCCCGGCGCGATGTGCGCTCCCTGGCCAAGACGCTGATCAAGCGCTTCGGCGGTTTCGCCGCGGTCGTCGACGCGCCGACCGAGCGGCTGAAGGAGATCGAGGGCGTGGGCGACGGGGGCATCGTCGCGCTGCGCACCGCGCGGGCCGCGGCCGTTCACATGCTGCGCTCCGAGCTCACCGGCCGCCCGGTGCTCGGCTCCTGGCAGAAGGTTATCGACTACCTGACCGCCGACATGGCCTGGCAGGCGGAGGAGCATGTGCGCGTGCTCTACCTGAACCAGAAGAACGTGATGATCGCCGACGAGCTGCAGCACCGGGGCACGGTAAACCAGGCGGCGGTCTACCCGCGCGAGGTGGCCAAGCGCGCGCTGGAGCTGCGCGCCTCGGCGGTGATCCTGGCGCACAACCACCCGGGCGGCGACCCCACCCCCAGCGCAACCGACATCGACCTGACCCGCACGGTGCGCGACGCGCTCAAGGCCGTCGGCGTCACGCTGCACGACCACGTGGTCGTGGCGCGCGAAGGCGCTGTCAGCCTGCGAACGCTGGGCAAGATCTAGGTCTCCGCGGCACCGATTGACGCGGGCCGGGGCTCGGGATACCGGTTGCCGAGCAGTGCGACCGAACCGCCAGGGACGCCATGACCATCCCCAAGCTCGACCGGCCCGACACCAGCCCCTGGCGCCACGACGACCCGGAAACGTCGTGGACGCTGCCGTCGCGCTACTTCTACGACGCCAAGCTCTTCGAGCGCGAAAAGCAGACGATCTTCTACCGCACCTGGCACATGGCGGCGCACCCCTCGGAGATCGCCAAGCCCGGGACCTACGTGGTGACCGACGTGTTCGAGCAGAGCGTCGCCGTCGTGCGCGGGCACGACGGTGTGGTCCGCGCCTTCCATAACGTCTGCCAGCACCGGGGCCACCGATTGCTCAAGGAGCGGCGCGGCACGGTCGGCGCGGTCATGACGTGCCCCTACCATTCCTGGGCCTACGGCCTGGACGGTGCCTTGCGCACGGCCGCCCACACCGACTGCGTCAAGGGCTTCGACAAGAAGGACTTCGGGCTGAGGCCCGTGCGGCTGGAGACGTTCGGCGGGTTCCTATGGTTCAACCTCGATCCCGACGCGCCGTCCATGGCGGACACGATGCCGGGCGCCGAGACCGAGATCCGACGCTTCTGCCCTGACATCGACGACGCGCTGCTGGTCGCCGAGCAGGACTACCGCGTGCCGGCTAACTGGAAAGTGGTCGTCGACAACGCGATCGAGGGCTACCACTTCCCCATCTCGGGTCGCTATCACGCCGAGCTCGCCAAGATCATCGACTACGACCGCTGGGACCCGCGCGCCCACGGCCAGTGGTGGGTGTTCAAGGGCCCGCCCAAGCCGGGCCTCAAGGAGGCCTACGGCGTGCCCGTGGGCAACGGCCCCTACCAGACCGACTGGTTCTTCAACCTGAACCTGTGGCCGTACAACACGATTTACGCTTTCCCCTACGCCGACTTCATCGGCACGTTCCTGATGATGCCGGCGGGGCCCGAGGAGGCGTTGATCCGCTGCGGCTATTACCGGCCGGACCGGCCCGAGTCCGAGAGCGCCAAGGCCGCGCGCGTCTGGTTCGGCGACGGCCTGGCGCCCGAGGACATCGACCTCAACGTCGGGGTCCAGCAGGGCCTGCGCTCGTTCGGCTACGACCAGGGGCGTTACGTGATCGACGCCCAGCGCAGCAATTTCAGCGAGCACCTGGTGCACCACTTCCACAGCCTGGTCTACGACGCCGTGCACGGGTGAGGACGGACATGGCCGAGCCGAGCTACGACTACATCATCGTCGGCGCCGGCTCGGCCGGCTGCGTCCTGGCGCACCGCCTGACCGAAGACCCCGGCGCCCGCGTCCTGCTGCTCGAGGCGGGTGGCAACAACGACAACTGGCGCGTCCAGATGCCGTCAGCGCTGGCCGAGGCGATCGCGGGCACGCGCTTCAACTGGGCGTACGAGACCGAGCCCGAGCCGCACCTGGGCGGGCGCCGCGTACAGCACCCGCGCGGCCGCGTGCTGGGCGGCTCGTCCTCGATCAACGGCATGATGTACGTGCGCGGCCACGCCCGCGACTACGACCGCTGGGCGCAGAAGGGCTGCCGTGGCTGGTCCTACGCCGACGTGCTGCCGTACTTCCGCCGCGCCGAGCGCCACGAGGACGGCGCCGATCCCTGGCATGGCGGCGATGGTCCGCTCAACGTCACGACCAGCCGCATGACCAACCCGCTGAGCCAGGCGTTCGTCCAGGCCGGCGTGCAGGCGGGCTATCCGGCGACGCCGGACGCCAACGGCCGCCAGCAGGAAGGCTTCGGCCGGGCCGACCGCACCACCCACAAGGGTCGGCGCTGGAGCACGGCCAGCGCCTATCTGGACCCGGTGCGGGCACGGCCAAACCTGACCATCGCGACCGGCGCGCGCGCCCAGCGCGTCATCGTCGAGCACGGCCGCGCCGTTGGCGTCGCCCACGCCCAGGGCGCCACGACGACGAACGCGCGCGCAACGCGCGAAGTGATCCTTGCCGGCGGAGCGATCAACTCGCCCCAACTCCTGATGCTGTCGGGCATCGGCCCCGCGGACGAGCTGCGCGGCCACGGCATCGCCGTGCTGCTCGACCGCCCGGGCGTCGGCCGCGACCTGCAGGATCATCCCGATATCGTGGTCAAGCAGGCGTGCACCCAGCCGGTCACCCTGCACAAGGACGTGCAGCCGCTGTCCAAACTCCTGATCGGAGCGCGCTGGTTCCTGTTCAAGGACGGTCTGGGTGCCACCAACCACTACGAGGCGCAGGCGTTCATCCGCTCGCGCGCCGGGCTGGAGCACCCGGACCTGCAGCTGACCTTCCTGCCCTTCGGCGTCTCGGCCGAGACGATCCAGAGCAGCAAGAGCGTCGGCCAGCACGCCTGGATGACCCACGCCGACATCATGCGCCCGACCAGCCGTGGCCGGTTGTGGCTGCGCTCGGCGGACCCGCGCGACCCGCCGCGCATTCTGTTCAACTACCTGGCGACGAGCGAGGACGCGGAGACCCTGGTCCGCGCGGTGCGCCTGATCCGCGAACTGCACGCGCAGTCGGCGTTCGCCCCGTTCCGCGGGCCCGAACTCGACCCCGGCCCGGGCATGCGGACCGACGCTGAGATCGACGCCTGGGTGCGCGCCAACGTGGGCACCGCGTATCATCCGGTCAGCACCTGCCGCATGGGTCCGGCCGACGATCCCATGGCCGTGGTCGACGACCAGTGCCGGGTGCACGGGCTGGAGGGCCTGCGCATCGTCGATGCCTCGATCATGCCCGACTTGGTGAGCGGCAACACCAACGCGCCGACCATCATGATCGCCGAGAAGGCCGCCGACCTGATTCGTGGCCGGACGCCGGCGCCACGCGCCGAGGTCGACACCTGGATCCACCCGTCCTGGGAGACCCAGCAGCGCTAGGATCGATCCAAGAGAAGCGCGGCCACCAAGTTCCGTGTCATTCCCGGGCGCCGCGCACACGGCGAACCGGGGATCCAGATTGTGCGCTCGGTTCGTGGCCCCTGGATCCCCGGTTTTGGCCTTCGGCCGGCCTGGGGATGACACATGGAGTAGCTCCGGATCTCCTGGAATCACACGAGGCGTTCGTCACGCGGCCGCGGCCGTGATGGGCAGGAGAGCCGTGAAGGTCATGCCCCCCCGATGGGTTGGCGCTTGCCGTCAAGGTGCCGTCATGGTCCTCGACGATGACACGGCTGACCGCGAGCCCAATGCCACGTCCCGCGCCCTTGGAACTCGCCGACATGGCGAACAGCTTGTCGGCGACGGCCGGGTCCAGACCGGGCCCGTTGTCGGCCACGTCGATGGCGACGTTGTCGTCGTCCGCCCGTCGGGTCGTCACGGTGATCGTGGCGCTGGGCCGGCCCGCCAGGCCCTCGACCGCGTTGCGACCGAGGTTCACGAGCACCTGCTGCATCGGCACCGGGTCGACCGGCACGATCGGCAGGTCCAACGCGAGGCGCAGGACCCGTCGCGGCAGGCGGTTCGAATCGTCGAGCGCCAGGATGGCAAAGGCCTGCTCGACGAGGGCGTTGATGTTCGACGGGCGCGGTTCGATGGGCCGCCGGGCGAACATGCCCTGCAAGCCGCGCACGATGTCGCCGACGCGCCGTGTCTGTTCGGTGGCCAGGCCTAGATGCTCGATGGCCTTGGGCGTCGCGGTGGTGCCGTCGCGCTCGAGCAGGCGCCGCGCCGCCTCGAGAAACCCCGCGATCGAGGACAGGGGCTGGCCGATCTCGTGGCGCACGACGGACGCGAACTGCTCGACGCCAGCAATACGCCCGGCGCGCTCCAGCTCGCGCTCGAGCGCGCGCAGCGAAGCCTCGGTCCGCGCGCGCGTCGCCACGACGACCTCGACGATGACCAAGGCCGCGACGGCCAAGACCGAGCCGGCGATGAACGCAGGATCGGTCAACAGCCCCGCCCAGCGCGCTGCCGCCCCCGATGTCAGCACGACCGCCGCGACCATGACAACGGCGGCGGCGACGACGCGACGACGCCGGCCGAGTATGACGAGCGCCGTGGCCAGGGCCGCCATCGAGCCCGTCTCGATCAGGGGCAGGGCGGGCCGGCCGACGACGAGCATGGCCATGACCGTGTAGGTCCGGAAGTAGCCGGATCCGGCAATGGCCAGGCAACCTTCGACGAAGCGGTCGTCCCGGCTGGCGGCGCCGAGGAAATCGAGCACGCCTTGGAACGGCGGCACGAGTGCGTCGGCCATGCGCCGGCTGGGTTTCGGCGAGCGGAGCAGACAGGCCAGCCGTTCGCCGCACCAGATGACGGTGCCGAGTTCTGGCCGGCCATTGTCGATGAGGACGAAGCCGTCCGGCCAGCGGGTCCGCTCGGTGATGGCGAACACCTCGGCCAGGTTCGGGCGGCGGCCCGTGTGCTCGGCCGAACGCCAGAGCGTTCGGGCCAGGTCGGTCGCATCCGCCGCCTTGGGTGTCGGTGTCGGAATCTTGGTGCGTTTGGTCATCTCGAAGGCCAGGGCGTTCATGGGGCGTAAGCTACGTATTCGATCGCCCCGCCGTAATTCGGACCCGTACGTAAGGGGAAACCCGTAGTCGACGCGCGCTACGGGTATGTGGCCGCGGAGCGTTCGCGACCCGCCCACGTCGACGGTCGACGGATCGTTCCGATCCGCGCACGGCGCGATTCCATGTGATGCCTCGCCGCACTAGGATGGCGCGGCACCAAGGGAGGTCTTCGTGCTGCGATCAACGCGCGTGAAACGTCATGTCCCGGCCCGAACGGGATTCGGCTTCGCGGTCAACGTCGGCGACCTGATCCGCATCACCGATCTGGAAGGCCAGCAGCCTGTGGACTTCTGGGCGTTCAACCGGGCCAACGTCACCGAGTACCTGTCGTGCGAGCACACCAAGCCATCGATCAGCCGACTTTACCCGCGCATCGGCGACGCCGCCTACACGAACCACCGCCGCCCGATCGTCCGCCTGGTCGAGGACAACTCGCCGGGTCAGCACGACATGCAGTTCGCCGCGTGCGACCGCTGGCGCTACATCGAGCTGGGCGCCGCCCTGCCCCACGCGAGCTGCACCGACAACCTGCACCTGGCGCTCGACGACCTCGCGATCCGCATTGGCTTCACGCCGCAGCCGTGGAACCTGTTCACGAACTTCTTCGTCGAGCCCGACGGCACCTTCACGATCAAGGCGCCCGACACCAAAGCGGGCGACAACCTGACCCTGCGCGCCGAAATGGACGCCTACATCGTCGTCTCGGCGTGCCCGCAGGACATGAACGCCACGTGCGGCGGCCGGCCCAGCGACATCCAGGTCGAGGTCGGCACGGCGTGAGCACGCTGCACGAGCGCCTCGTCGTCGTCGATGCCCTGCAGTCCTCGGACTGGAACCGCGCGCGGTTCCAGGAGCTGCGCGCTGGGGGCCTGAGCGCCGTGCACGTGACCGTCGCGTTCTGGGAGGACGCGCGGGCGACCCTGTCGGCCATCGGGCGTTGGCACCGCTGGTTCCGCGCCCACGCGGACCTCATCGTGCCGTGCCTGGACGGTGCCGACATCGCCGCGGCCGCGCGCGCGGGCCGCACCGCGATCATCCTGGGCGCGCAGAACGCCTCGCCGTTCGAGGACGATCTCGCGCTCGTCGAGGTGTTCCACCGGCTCGGCCTGCGCGTTGCCCAGCTCACGTACAACAATCAATCCCTGGTCGGCGCCGGCTGCTACGAGGCGGCCGACGGTGGGTTGACCCGGTTCGGCCGCGAAGTGATCGCCGAGATGAACCGGCTGGGCATGGTCGTCGACCTCAGCCATGTGGGCGAACGCACCTCGCTCGACGCCATCGCGGCCTCGGTGCGCCCGGTCGCCATCACCCACGCCAACCCGGCCTGGTTCCACGCGGTCGCGCGCAACAAGAGCGACGCGGTGCTGAAGGCCCTGGTCGTGCGCGGCGGCATGCTGGGCTTCAGCCTCTACCCCCTGCACGTCGGCGGCTCGGACGTCACGCTCGAGGCCGTCATCGCCATGATCGCGCGCACGGCGGACCAGATCGGCATCGACCACCTGGGATTCGGCACCGACATGTGCCTGGGCCGGTCGGACGCCTATCTTGGCTGGATGCGCAGTGGCCGCTGGACGTTCGACGAAACGCCCGCTTGCTGGCCGGTGTATCCGTCGTGGTACGCCTCGCCGGCCGACTTCCCGAACCTGACCGAGGGGTTGCTGCGCGCCGGTTTCGCCGAGGCTGACGTGGCCGCGCTGATGGGCGGCAACTGGCTGCGCTTCTTCACCGAGGGGTTCCGGCCCCAGGGCGCGGGGACATGAACCGTTGAGCGACGCGACGCCCGGCGGCCGCTCGGCGACGCCCTACCTGATGTTGACCCTGGCGTGCCTGTTCTGGGCCAGCGTGTTCGTGCTGGGGCGCGCCACGCGCGACACCATCCCGCCCATGTCCCTGACCGTGCTGCGCCATGTCGTGGCGGCCGGCGTGCTGCTCGCCCTGGCGTGGCGGCCGTTGCGGACGGAATGGTGCCTGCTTCTGGCGTCGTGGCGCTGGGTGCTGGTGCTGGGGCTGATGGCCATCGGGCTGTTTCCGGCGCTGCTGCTGCTGGCGCTGGCGCGCACGACGGCGCTGAACGGCAGCCTGATCAACTCGGTCCAGCCGGTGATGACCGTGGCGCTGGCGTACCTGGCAATCCGCGAGCCGGTCAGCCCACGCCAGGCGGCCGGGATCCTCCTGTCGCTCGCCGGCGTGGTGGTGATCGCCACGCGCGGCGCGCCAGGCGCGGCCGGTGCCATCGACCTGAACACCGGCGACCTGCTGGTCATGCTGTGCCTGTTCCTGTGGTCGCTGTACTCGATCGGGCTGCGCCACGTGCCCGCGAGCCTGAGCCCGAGCGTACTCGCGCTCGCCATCGTGCTCGTGGGCCTGCCGTGCTCGGTACCGTTCATGGTGATGGAGATGGCCAGCGGCCGCGCCGTCACGTTCGACGCGGCGACGTTCGGCGCCATCGTCTATTTCGGCGTCTTCCCCTCGGCCCTGGCCCTGCTGTTTTGGAACCGGGGCGTCGCCGCCCTGGGGCCGAACCGGTCGGCCATCTTCGTCCACCTGATCCCGGTGTTCGGCGCGATCATGGCGATCGCGTTCCTGGGCGAGGCGCCGCGGCCCTACCACGCGGTCGGCATCGCCGTGGTCATCGCCGGGGTCTGGCTGACCACCAGCAGCCGGCGCGCCGGCCCCTGACGGCCGGAAGGGCCAGAGAAGGTTCGCGGGTCGGGCGCCCGCCATGGTAACGTCCGCGCCTTCGCAACGTCGGAGCCCCGCGTGATCCCGCGCTACTCCCGCCCCGCGATGGCGGCAATCTGGACCAACGACAACCGGTTCCGGATCATGCTGCGGATCGAGGCCCTGGCCGCCGAGGCCATGGAGGCCCAGGGCACCATCCCGGCCGGCACCACCGCGGCGATCCGCGCGCGCGGCGGCTTCGACGCCGAGCGCATCGACGCCATCGAGCGCGAGATCAAGCACGACACGCTGGCCTTCCTGACCAGCGTCGCCGAGCATGTCGGCCCCGAAGCGCGCTTCCTGCACCAGGGCATGACTTCGTCGGACGTGCTCGACACCGCCTTCGCGGTGCAGCTCGTTGAAGCCGCCGACCTGCTCATCCAGGGTGTCGAACGTGTCATGGCCGCGCTGGAGACGCGCGCGCGTGAACACGCGCGCACCCTGTGCGTCGGGCGCAGCCACGGCGTGCACGCCGAGCCGACCACCTTCGGGCTCAAGCTGGCCGGGCACTACGCCGAGTTCCGCCGCGACCGCGACCGCCTGCGCACGGCGCGGGCCGAGGTGGCGACCTGCGCGATCTCGGGCGCGGTCGGCACCTACGCCACCGTCGACCCGGCGGTCGAGAAGCACGTCGCGGCGGCGCTGGGGCTGGCGGTCGAGACGGTCTCGACCCAGGTCATCCCGCGCGACCGCCACGCCGCCTACTTCGCCGCGCTTGCCGTGACCGCCGCCGGCATCGAGCGCCTGGCGACCGAGATCCGCCACCTGCAGCGCACCGAGGTGCGCGAGGCCGAGGAGCCGTTCACGCCGGGCCAGAAGGGCTCCTCGGCTATGCCGCACAAGCGCAACCCGGTGCTGTCGGAGAACCTGACCGGGCTGGCGCGCCTGGTGCGCGGCACCGTGGTGCCGGCGCTGGAAAACGTCGCCCTGTGGCATGAGCGGGATATTTCCCATTCGTCCGTCGAGCGGGTGATCGCCCCCGACGCCACCACGGCCCTCGATTTCGCGCTCGACCGCGCCGCGAAACTCATCGAGGGGCTGGTCGTCCACCCCGAGACCATGCGCGCGAACCTGGACCGCCTGGGTGGGCTGGTATTTTCCCAACGGGTGCTGCTGGCCCTGACCCAGGCGGGCATCAGCCGCGAGGACGCCTACGCCGCGGTGCAGCGCCACGCCATGGCGACGTGGCGCGAGGGCGGTAGCTTTCGTGATCGCATCGCCGGCGACGCCGCCCTGATGTCACGGCTGGGTCCGGGCGCGCTGGACGCGCTGTTCGATCTGGTGCCTTTCACGCGCCACGTGGATACGGTGTTCCGCCGCGTCTTCGGCGCCTAATTCCTTGAAATTCCTGCGCTCGCGGCATCTCGACGCATTACCGGGCAGGCGTTCTTCGTTTACGATCCGTTAAGTCGGGACTGGGGGGTCACGAGGAGGCACGCGTCATGAGTTTGACTGCCACGGATCGTTCGTCGCTTGACCCCTAAATCGAGAGCCAGGCATCACGTCCCCTGGGGCTCGGCGGCGCGTCCGCGTCAGTCCTGCCCCTGCCGGTCGATGCCTCGCTGACCGGGGCCGCGTTCGCGCGCGAGGGCCATGACCCGGTCATCGAGGGCGCGGGCGACGCCACCATCGTGGTGCGCGACTTTTTCGCATCCGCCGAACCGGCGGGCCTGACGACCCTGGACGGGCTCAGGCTCGACGGCGACGTGGTCGCCCGGGTGGCGGGGCCGCTGGCCCCTGGCCAGTTCGCCCAGACCGCGGCATCCGCCGACGTGGCCATCGGCCGCGTGACGGACTTGGACGGCACGGCGGTCGCCACGCGCGTGGACGGCACGCGCGTCACGCTCGCGCTCGATGCGCCGATCCAGCAGGGCGACGTGCTGGAGTTGGGCGACGGTTCGGCGCTCGGCGTCGTGTTCGTCGACAACACCTCGTTCTTGCTGGGCGCCAACGCGCGCATGGTGGTGGACGAGCTGGTCTACGACCCGTCGAGCGGCGACACCGAAGGCGATGAAGACCGGGAGAGCGAGGACTACACCGCCGGTTCCGACGACGGCGCGACCAACGTCACCAACGCCGGCGGCGAGGACGATCCGTTCGGCGTGGATATCGCGTTCCTCTCGGGCTGCTGGGGCCGAACCCGCTGCTGGATGCGCTCAACAAGCTCTATGTGCCGCAACTCTCGGACGACAGCGGCCGGCTCGACGGCGGCGGCGGCGCCAAATAGGCGGCGCAGACGTTCAACAACGGCACGTTCGGCGACTTCATCTTCGATTTTGAGCCGGGCGTGGACAAGTTCGTGTTCGATGGCGGCGCGTTCGGCCTGGCGGAAGGCGCGCTGGATCCGTCGCGCTTCTTCTTCATCGCCGATTCCTACGACGGCACGAATTCCGGCACGGCGGCGAATGCACCGGTGTTCATCTTCCTTGAGAACGACGGCAACCTCTGTTTCGACGCCGACACCGCCACCGCCGGCTACAGCGTCATCGCCAACGTGCTGGCCGGCAATGTCGACGTCGGCGACATCCAGATCCGCGAACCTGAGCTGATCGGCGTCGGCAGGATCGGAGCGATCCTGCCCATCATCCCCAGGCCGTCTTGGTTGACGAAGGACCGGTGCTTCGCGGCGCGCCTTCGGCGCGCGCCTCAGCACCAGCGGGGTGTGCGTGAGCCCATGAACGACCCCGTCCGCCCTGAGGCGGCCGCGCAGCGGCCCACGAAGGGCCGGCGGGCCCGGATGTGTCGACACGGCACCTGGGGTCGATGCACAGCGTCGTCGGCCGCGACCCGCGGCGTCAAAGGTCGCGCGCTAATCGCTCATGATCTGGCGCTTGGCCTCGTCCATCAACTCGGCCATGCGCTTGCGCACCTTGTGCTCGTCGACCGCGACGTTCCTGGCGCCCAGGTCGGCCAGAACCTTGCGCACCACGTCGGCGTCGCCGGCTTCCTGGAAGTCCGCCTGAACCAAACTGATGGCGTAGTCGTTGGCCGCCTGGCCGCTGAGCCCCATCAGCTCGGCCGCCCACAGGCCCAGCAGCTTGTTGCGCCGGTTGGTCGCCTTGAACTGCAGGTCCTGGTCATGCTTGAACTTGGCCTCGGCATCCTTCTCGCGCTTGTCGAACACGCTCATGACCGCTGGTGTCCCCCATCCGTTGCCCGGCGCGCCGGGCGCCAAGGCCCCGGCGCACTGCCCGTGATGCCTCACATATAGGCCGCGCGAAGGGCGTGCGCCACCCCGCCATGTGCACCGTCGTCATCCTGCGCCGACCCGGCCACGCCTGGCCCCTGATCGTCGCCGCCAACCGCGACGAGATGGCATCCAGGCCCAGCCTGCCGCCAGCCGCCCACTGGCCCGGGCATCCGGGCGTCTGGGCTGGGCGCGACGCGCTGGCCGGCGGCACGTGGCTCGGGCTCAACCGCGCGGGTGTGCTGGCCGCGGTGATGAACCGGGTCGGCAGCCTGGGGCCGGCGCCGGGCAAGGCAAGCCGCGGCGCGCTGCCGCTCGCCGCCCTTGCCCACGGCGACGCGGCATCCGGCGCGGCCGCCATCTCGGCGCTCGACGGCGCGGCCTATCGGCCATTCAACCTGCTGGTCGCCGACTGCGGCCAGGCGTTCTGGCTGCGGCTCGCCGAGGGCTCGGACGCGGTCGAACGGCAGCCCGTGCCCGAGGGCGTCGCGATGCTGACGGCCCACGATCTGAACGACACCGCCAGCGCCCGGATTCGCCGCCACCTGCCCCGCTTCCGCGCCGCCGCGCCCCCCGCCCCACCTAACGACTGGGACGCCTGGGTCGGCCTGATCGCCAGCACCGACCACGACCCGGCCGATGGCCCACAGGGCGCCATGACGATCCCGCTAACCGGTGGATTCGGCACGGTTTCCTCGTCGCTGATCGCGCTCGGGGCCGATGGCGCCCGGCACTGGCGCTATGCGGACGGTCCACCGACTGGCGTACCGTATCGGGACATCAGCGTGGCCTTGCGCCATTGAGTTCGCCGACCATATCGACTAAGGTCGGCGCGTGGGCGGCACCCGGTTCCGGGGCCGCCGAACGCGTCTTTTTTGGTTCCGCGCGTCATCGCGCAGGGGACGACGATCATGGGCCGCCGCAGACAAGTCTACGAGGGCCGGGCGAAGATCCTGTTCGAGGGACCGGAGCCCGGCACCCTCGTGCAATACTTCAAGGACGACGCCGCGGCGGCCGATCGCCAGGGCGTCATCACGGGCAAGGGGGTTCTGAACAACCGGATCTCCGAGTTCATCATGACCCGGCTCAACGAGGTGGGCATCCCGACACACTTCATGCGTCGGTTGAACATGCGCGAGCAACTGGTCAAGGAAGTTGAGATCATCCCCATCACGTTGATGGTACGCAACTGCGCGGCCGGGTCGCTGGCGCGGCGGCTGGGCCTGCCGGTGGGTCAGCCCCTGCCCCGCTCGATCGTCGAGTACTACTACAAGTCCGAGGAGCTGGGGTTTCCGCTGGTGTGCGAGGAGCACGTCACCGCGTTCGGCTGGGCCGTGCCCCAGGACCTGGACGACATGATGGCGCTGGCGCTGCGGGTGAACGACTATCTGAGCGGCCTGTTCATCGGGGTCAGCATCCGCTTGGTCGACTTCCGCCTGGAGTTCGGCCGCCTGTGGCAGAACGAGGACATGCGCATCGTCATCGCCGACGAGATCAGCCCGGACAACTGCAGGCTGTGGGACATCTCGACCGGCGAGCCGATGGACAAGGACCGCTTCGACCGCAACCTCGGCCAGGTCGAGCAGGGCTACCAGGAGGTCGCCAAGCGGCTCGGCATCCTGCAGCCGGGCGAGATGCGCGAACAGACGGCGTCGGGGTGAAGGCGCGCGTGCATATCACGCTGAAGGACGGCGTGCTCGACCCGCAGGGCAAGGCGATCGGCGATTCGCTGCGGCGCATCGGTTACACGAGCGTCAGCGGCGTGCGCCAGGGCAAGCTGATCGAGCTCGACATCGACGAGAAGGACCGCAGGCGCGCCGCCGCCGAGGTGGAGCGCATGTGCAAGGATCTGCTGGCCAATCCGGTGATCGAGAGCTACGCGATCGAACTGGACGGCGTCGGCTGACAACAACCTAACGCAAGGCGGAGCGAGGCGGGCGTGAAGGCGGGGGTCGTCGTCTTTCCCGACTCGAACTGCGACCGCGACGTCATGGTCGCCCTGCGCGCGGCCTCGGGCGGCGAGCCCGTGGTGCTGTGGCACAAGGAATCCAGCGTCCCGCCGCTCGACCTGATCGTGCTGCCCGGCGGGTTCTCCTACGGCGACTACCTGCGCCCCGGTGCCATGGCAGCGCATTCGCCGATCATGCGAGCGGTCAAGGAGCGCGCGACCGCCGGTACGCCCGTGCTGGCCATCTGCAACGGCTTCCAGGTGGCGTGCGAGGCCGGGCTGCTGCCCGGCGCTCTGTTGCGCAACGCCAGCCTCAAGTACGTTTGCCGCGACGTGCACCTGCGTGTCGAGCAGAGCCAGACCGTGTTCACCGCGCGCTACGCCCAGGGCCAGGTGGTGCGCATTCCCGTCGGCCATCACGACGGCAACTACGTGGCCGACGCGGCGACGCTCGACCGGCTGGAAGGTGAGGGCCGCGTCGCGTTCCGCTACGTCACGCCCGAGGGCGAACCGACCGCCGGGGCCAATCCCAATGGCTCGGCGCGCAACATCGCCGGCGTGTTCAACGAGACCCGCACGGTGCTGGGCCTGATGCCACACCCGGAACGCTTGGCCGATATCCGGCTCGGCGGCACCGACGGGCGCGCGATGTTCGAGTCCCTCGTCGAGGCACTGGCGTGACACGATTCAACATGCCCATGGCCCAGGTCGCGCGCGAACTCGGCCTCAGCGCTGACGAGTACCGCGTGCTGGTCGACGCCATCGGCCGCGAGCCGACCATGACCGAACTGGGCGTCGCTTCGGCCATGTGGAGCGAGCACTGCTCGTACAAGTCGTCCAGGGTCTGGCTGCGCCAGTTCCCCACGCAAGCTCCCTGGGTCATCCAGGGGCCGGGAGAGAACGCGGGCGTCATCGCCATCGGCGACGGCTTGGCCGCCGTCTTCAAGATGGAGAGCCACAACCACCCCTCCTACATCGAGCCGTACCAGGGCGCGGCGACGGGCGTGGGCGGCATCCTGCGCGACGTGTTCACCATGGGCGCCAGGCCCATCGCCAACCTGAACGCGCTGCACTTCGGCGCGCCCGACCATCCGAAATCGCGGCACTTGGTTGCCGGCGTGGTCGCCGGCATCGGCGGCTACGGCAATTGCATCGGCGTGCCCACCGTGGGCGGCCTGACCGTGTTCGACGGCGGCTACGACGACAACATCCTGGTCAACGCCATGACCGTCGGGCTCGCGCGCGCCGACCGCATCTTCACGTCGGCGGCAGCGGGCATCGGCAACCCTGTGGTCTACGTCGGCGCCAAGACCGGGCGCGACGGCATCCACGGCGCAACCATGGCCTCGGCCGCGTTCGACGACCAGGCGGCGGCCAAGCGTCCGACCGTGCAGGTCGGCGATCCGTTCACCGAGAAGCTGCTGCTGGAAGCGTGCCTCGAGCTTATGGCGACCGACGCCATCATCTCGATCCAGGACATGGGCGCAGCGGGCCTGACCTCGTCGTCGGTCGAGATGGCGAGCAAGGGCAATGTCGGCATCGAGCTGGAGCTTGACCGCGTGCCCATGCGCGAGACCGGCATGAACGCCTACGAGATCATGCTGTCCGAGAGCCAGGAGCGCATGCTGATGGTGCTGCGCCCCGGCGCCGAGGACCGCGCGCGCGCCATCTTCGACAAGTGGGACCTGGACTTCGCGGTCATCGGCCGGATCACGGGTACCGGCCGGCTGGTGCTGCGCGTGGCCGGCGAGACCGTGGCCGACCTGCCGCTGGCGCCCCTGGCCGACGCCGCGCCGGTCTACCGCCGGCCGTGGGTCGCCACGCCGCCCCGTGCAATCCTGGCGGCGGAGGACGTGGTGGCTCCCGTCGGCGACGGCGAGGCGCTGGTGCGCCTGATGGGCGGCGCGCACCTGGCCTCGCGACGCTGGGTCTGGGAGCAGTACGACCATATGGTCATGGCCGACACCGTGCAGCGCCCGGGTGGCGACGCGGCGGTGGTGCGCATCCACGGCACTGGCCGCGCGCTCGCCCTGACCGCCGACGTGACGCCGCGCTATTGTCTGGCGGACCCCTATGTGGGTGGCGCCCAGGCGGTCGCCGAGGCTTGGCGCAACCTGACCGCGGTCGGCGCCCAACCACTGGCCATTACCGACTGCATGAACTTCGGCAACCCCGAGCGGCCCGAGGTCATGGGGCAGTTCGCCGGCTGCGTCGAGGGCATGGCCGCCGCGTGCGAGGCGCTGCGCTTCCCCGTCGTCTCGGGCAACGTCTCGCTTTACAACGAGACCAACGGCGTCTCGATCCCGCCGACGCCCACGGTGGGCGGCGTCGGCCTGATCGACGATCTCGACGCCATGGCGATCATCGCGTTCAAGCGCGCGGGGGAGCCGGTCGTGCTGATCGGCGCGACGCGGGGCCACGTGGGTGCGACGCTGTGGCTCGGCGCGATCTGCGCCCGCGACGACGGCGCCCCACCGGCCTTGGACCTGGCGGTCGAGCTGCGCCACGGCGATTTCGTGCGCGGTCTGATCCGCGGCCGGCGCGTCTCGGCGTGTCACGATCTGTCCGACGGCGGCCTGCTGGTCGGCATCGCCGAGATGGCCCTGGCCGGCGACCTGGGCGTCGCTCTGGCGCCCGCGCCCGAGGACCTGCCGTCCCACGGCTGGTGGTTCGCCGAGGACCAGAGCCGTTACCTCGTGACCGCGACACCCGGCGAGGCCAAGGCCATCGTCGCCGAGGCCGAGAACCAGGGCATCCCGGCGTGCGTGGTCGGCACTGTCGGGGGCGACGCGTTGACAGGACTCGACGGCGAACCTATATCGTTGAAAAGCCTTCGCAACGCCCACGAGGGCTGGTTCCCGGCCTTGATGGGCGAGAACGACTAGGGCGGGAGTACCGTCATGCCCATGCCGGCCGGCGAGATCGAGCGCTTGATCCGCGAAGCCTTCCCGGACGCGGTCGTCGCCATCGACGACCTGCGCGGCGATGGCGATCACTATGCGGCGCGCGTGGTCTCCGCCTCGTTCAAGGGCAAGTCCCGCGTGCAGCAGCACCAGATGGTGTACCGCGCGCTGCAGGGCCGCATGGGCGGCGAACTGCACGCGCTCGCCCTGCAGACCGCCGTCCCCGACGACCAGTAGTCCTCCCCCCGCATCTTCGAGGTTCATGCCATGAGGCAGCCTAACAATCCCGTTCACGATCGGATCAGCCAGGAAGTCGGCGACGCGCCGGTAGTGCTGTTCATGAAGGGCACGCCGGTGTTTCCGCAGTGCGGCTTCTCGGCCGCCGTGGTTCAGGTGCTCTCGGCGCTCGGCGTCCGTTTCAAGGGCGTCGACGTGCTGAGCGATCCGTCGCTGCGCGAAGGGATCAAGAGCTTCTCGGACTGGCCGACCATCCCGCAGCTCTACGTGAAGGGCGAGTTCGTTGGCGGCTGCGACATCGTGCGCGAGATGTACCAGACCGGCGAGCTGGCCGACCTGCTCAAGACCCACGGCATCGAGACGCAAGCCGCCTGAGACCCGCCGTGACCCGACGGGTCGCGCTGCTGGCGGCGGCGGTTCTAGCGGCCGGCTGGAGCACGAACGCGCACGCCAACGATTCGACCGCGGCGTTCGCGGCCGGCGGTCTGGCCCTGACCGAGACCGATGCCATCGCCCTGGTGGACGAGGACCTGATCGTCGCGCGCGATGGCGTGCGCGTGCGCTACACGTTCGAGAACCGAAGCGCGGCGGACATCGAGACCCTGACC
>VGDP01000032.1 GCA_016869675.1 Alphaproteobacteria bacterium
CGACGACCCATGTTCAAGGAGCTTCGTGCTCGATCCCTTGCAGCCTGGTCAGAGGCGTCGGCAGCCGCATGAGCCTCGCCCAACCCAGCGTACCTCACCAGCCCAGGCCAGTTAACGTGACAATGCCGCCTGATGGAGTGGCTGTTCCTGACCTACAACGACATCGAGGCGCCGCTGTCCACCGCCTTCGTCTTGACCGTGCGCGAGCCCGAGGCAACGAGGGTCCCCGCCGTCGCGCCCTGGTGCCAGCGTCGCTTCGCCGAGGCGGCGCGCGTGCTCGACCGCCACCTCGCCGGGCGCGCCACCCTGCTGGACGAGGGCTTCGGCATCGGCGACATCACGCTCGGAGGCATCCTGTCGTGGGCGCACGACGATGGCGCGCTGACGTCGTTCCCCCGCCTGGACGCCTACCGCCGTGTCCTGTTGGACCGGTTCGCGGCCGAGCGCGTGTACGCCAACGACCAGCCGTCCTGAGCCGACTCGCGCAAGCCTTCCTGCTCATGAGAAACTAACCAAATGGCAACCTTCTCCAACGCCCTGCAGATGATCGGCAACACGCCGCTGGTCGAGATCCGTAAGCTCGACACCGGCCCCTGCCGCCTGTTCGTCAAGCGCGAGGATCTCAACCCCGGCGGCTCGATCAAGGACCGCGTCGGGCTTTCGATGATCGAGGCGGCCGAGCGTGACGGCCGGCTCAAGCCCGGAGGCACCCTGATCGAGGCGACGGCTGGGAACACCGGCCTCGGGCTTGCGCTGGTCGCGCGCCAGAAGGGCTACCGCCTGATCCTGGTGATCCCTGACAAGATGAGCCAGGAGAAGATCTTCAACCTGCGCGCCATGGGCGCCGACATCCAGCTCACCCGCTCGGACGTGGGCAAGGGCCACCCCGAGTACTATCAGGACCGCGCCGAGGCGCTCGCCGCGACCATTCCCAACAGCTTCTACGTCAACCAGTTCGGCAACCCGGCCAACCCGTTGGCCCATGAGTCCGGCACCGGGCCCGAGATCTGGTCGCAGATGGATCACGATCTCGATGCCGTCGTGTGCGGCGTCGGATCGGGCGGCACGATCACGGGCATCGGCCGCTTCATGAAGCGTGTCGCGCCCCACGTCGCCATGGTGCTGGCCGACCCTGCCGGCTCGATCCTGGCCGAGTACATCAAGACCGGGCGCACGACCGCGACCACGGGCTCATGGCTGGTCGAAGGCATCGGCGAGGACTTCATTCCGCCGGTTAGCGATCTGAGCCTGGCGCACAAGGCCTACACCGTGACCGACGCCGAGGCGTTCGCCACCGCGCGCGACCTGTTGGCCAAGGAAGGCATCCTGGCCGGTTCGTCCTCCGGCACCCTGGTCGCGGCGGCGTTGCGCTACTGCCGCGAGCAGACCGCGCCCAAGCGCGTCGTCACGTTCGTCTGCGACAGCGGCAACAAGTATCTGTCCAAGATGTACAACGATTACTGGATGCTCGATCAGGGCTTCCTGAAGCGCGAGTCCTTCGGCGACCTGCGCGATCTGATCGCTCGCCGCCACGCGGAGAATGCCGACGTCACCGTCGCGCCCGACGACACGTTGGCCGTGGCACACGCGCGCATGAAGCTCTACGACGTCTCGCAGCTTCCAGTCATGGAACGCGACCGCATCGTCGGCATCGTCGATGAATACGACCTGCTGCTGGCCGTGTTCGACGATCCGGCGCGGTTCCAGGAGCCTGTGCGCGGCGCCATGACCAGCCGCGTCGAGACCATCGCCCCTTCGGCTCCCGTCTCCGGCCTGCTGCCGATCTTCGACCGGGGCCAGGTCGCGCTGGTCGCGGAGGGCGGAACGTTCCACGGCCTGATCACGCGCATCGACCTGCTCAACTGGCTGCGCCGGAGGCGCGCGTCTTGACATGGCGACCCGTTCCAACCGCCGCGCCTTCGCCACCCGCGCCATTCACGCCGGTCAGGAGCCCGATCCTTCGACCGGCGCGATCATGACGCCGATCTACGCTACCTCGACCTACGTCCAGCAGAGCCCTGGCGTGCACAAGGGTTACGAGTATTCGCGCTCGCAGAACCCGACGCGCATGGCCTACGAACGCTGCGTCGCCGACCTGGAGGGCGGGCGCCAGGGCTACGCCTTCGCCTCGGGCCTAGCCGGCATGGCGACCGTGCTCGATCTGCTCGACAGCGGCGCCCACCTCATCGCCATGGACGATCTCTACGGCGGCAGCTACCGGCTGTTCGAACGGGTGCGCCGGCGCTCGGCCGGGCTCGACTTCAGCTTCGTGGACCTGCGCGACGTGGCCGCGCTTGAGGCCGCGATCCGACCCGCGACGCGCATGATCTGGGTCGAGACGCCGACCAATCCGCTGCTCAAGGTCGTCAACCTGGAGCGTATTGCCCGCATCGCCAAGCCGCGCCGCATCATGACCGTGGTCGACAACACGTTCGCCTCGCCCTGGGTACAGCGGCCGTTGGAGCTGGGCTTCGATCTGGTCGCCCATTCGGCGACCAAGTACCTGAACGGACACTCGGACATGGTCGGCGGGGTGGTGGTGGTCGGCGACGATGCCGCGCTGGCCGAACGGCTCGCTTTCCTGCACAACGCGGTCGGCGCCATCGCCGGGCCGTTCGACTCGTTCCTCGCGCTGCGCGGCCTCAAGACCTTGGCACTGCGCATGGAGCGCCACTGCGCCAACGCGCTGGCCATCGCCCGCTGGCTGGAACGGCACAAGCGGATCGAGCGTGTCATCTACCCTGGGCTGCCCAGCCACCCTGAGCACGCGCTGGCCTCGCGCCAGATGAACGGCTACGGCGGCATGGTCACGGCGATCGTCAAGGGCGGCATCGACGCGGCCCGCCGCTTCCTGGAACGCACCGAGTTGTTCGCCCTGGCCGAATCGCTGGGCGGCGTCGAAAGCCTGGTCGAACACCCGGCGATCATGACCCACGCCTCGGTCCCAGCCGAGATCCGCGCCCGGCTCGGCATCGCCGACGGCCTGGTGCGCCTGTCGGTCGGCGTTGAGGACGCGGACGACCTGATCCGCGACCTCGAGGACGCCCTTGCCTAGCGACGCAGCGCGGCCGATGGACACGGACGCACCCGTGGCGCGGCCCGCCACCGCCCCGGACCCGACCCTGGCCATCGGGCTGATCGTCCTGATCACCCTGGTGTGGGGGGCGAGCTGGCCGGCCATGAAGATCTCGGTCAGTACGTTCCAGCCGTGGACCTTCCGGGTGCTGACCACCATCGTCGCCGGTGCCGTGATGCTGGCCATGCTGCGCGCAAGCGGCACCAGCGTCCTGGTGGCACGGCGACGCGTGCCCCTGCTGATCGCGTGCGCCGTGATCAACACCACGCTGTGGATGCTGTGCTCGGCCTTCGCGCTCGAACTCCTGCCGGCCGGACGTTCGGTCATCATCGCCTACACCATGCCCGCCTGGGCGACCCTGGCGAGCGCCACGTTCCTGGGCGAACGCCTGATGCTCGGCCGCATCGCGGGTCTCGCGCTCGGCCTCGCGGGGCTCGCGGTACTGATGGGCGAAGACCTGTTCGACCTGGCGGCAGCGCCGGTCGGCGCACTTCTCATGCTGGGCGGCGCGCTGGCCTGGGCCCTGGGCACGGTCATGCTCAAGGCGGTGGACTGGGGCGTCGGGCCGGGCGTGCTCAGCGCGTGGCAGCTCTTCATCGGCGGCGTGCCAATCCTGATCGGCGCCATCGCCGTCGACGAGGGCACGGTCGCCAGCTTCGGCTGGCACGAGGGACTGGCGTTCGCCTACGTGTTCGTGTTTGGCGTGCTGCTGGGCAACTGGACCTGGTTCAAGATGATCAGCCTGTTGCCCGCCTCGATCGCCAGCATCGGCACCATCGCGATTCCCGTCGTCGGGGTGGGGTCGAGCATGGTCGTTCTGGGCGAGCCCCTGGGCTGGCGCGAGTTCGTGGCGCTGGCGCTGGTCGTCGGATCGCTGGCCGCGGTGCTCGGCCTGGCGCCAGGCGGTCTGCGCCCGCGCCCGATCGGCCGGCGCCTGCCGCCGCGCTGACCGTGGACTACGCCCAGGTCGACCGCGCCATCGAGGCCGCCGGCATGGTCGCCCGCGGCGGCTTTCACCCGGCGCCCGAGGACGGCGTGCCGGAGCTCGGCCCCGGGCGTCCCGCGCGCACCGTGATCCTGGCCGGCGATGTGGGCGGGCGCATGTGGCCGGCGTTCGCGGCGGCGCGCGCGAACCTGGCCGCCGCCGACCCACTGGACGCGTGGACCCGGGCGGTCCTGGCGGACGTCGCGGAGCGCTGCGGCGCGGTCGCCCTGTTTCCCTTCGGCGGCCCGCCATACCTGCCGTTCCAGCGCTGGGCGCGCCGCGCCGAACCCGTGGCGCCCTCGCCCATTGGCATCCTGATCCACCCCGATTGGGGGCTGTGGCACGCCTATCGGGGCGCGCTCGCGTTCCGCGAGACCGTGGCGCTGCCTCCGCCCGACCGGCGCCCTTCTCCGTGCCTGACGTGCCGCGGCAAACCGTGCCTCGCTACCTGTCCGGTCGATGCCTTCGGGCCCGCGGGCTACGACGTGGCGCGCTGCGTCGAGCACGCCAGCGGCCCGGCCGGCGGCGCCTGCGCCCAACGGGGTTGTCTCGCGCGCCATGCCTGCCCGGTCGGCGCCGAGCATCGCCAGAGCGCGGCCCAGGCCGTCTTCCACATGGCCGCCTTCCTGGCGGCCCATCGTCGGCCGCGCTGACCGAATCAGCGGTCCTGGTCGTCGCCCAGCGGCGTGCCGACCGGGCGGTAAAGCCGGCCGTCGCGCAGGGCCGCGATCGATAGCGTCTTGATCGTGTTCGGGTCGTTCACCCGGTGCAAGCGCGCATGCGGCACGCCGGCTGAATCCTCCATGAGGCCGTCCACCAACCAGACGATGAACGAAGCATCGGCGTTGCAGAAGCGCTGGCCCTTGCGGATATCGAGCCTAGCCATGGCCGGAGTCTAGGGAACGGTCGGCCCGGAGGAAACCCCAGGGAACCTCACGCCATCTTGGCGATCTCGACGGCGGTCACGCCGCCCTCCTCGCGGGCGCCGATCCATCGGTGCCCGGTGGTATCGCAGAAGGCCCGCAAATCCGCCGCGGCGCCGGGGTCGGTCGCCAGGACAACCAACACGTCGCCTTCGGCCAGAGGCTGCATGGCCTTGCGCGCGCGCAGCACGGGCAACGGGCATTTCAGCCCCCGGGCGTCCAGTTCGACCCGCGTGGCCATCCGAACCTCCTTCGCGGGGGTGCCGACGGGCCGTCACTGTGCCCTTCGCCGCCGCTGTGCTCAAGCCGCGCCTGTTCGGGCGCTCTATGCCTTGCCGTTCGCGATGGCGCGGTGTTATCTGCCGCGGGAGCCGGGTGCCGCCGCGCGATGCACATTTACCTGCCCATTGCCGAACTGTCGATCGACGTCTTGCTCTTGTTCGGCCTGGGCTTCGGCGTCGGCCTGCTGTCGGGCGTGTTCGGCGTCGGCGGCGGATTCCTGCTCACGCCCTTGCTGATCTTCATCGGCGTGCCGCCGCCCGTGGCGGTCGGCACCGCGGCCAACCAGATGATCGCCTCGTCGGTCTCGGGCATGGTCGCGCAGCTCCGGCGGGGCAACGTCGACATTAAGATGGGCCTGGTTCTGCTGGCCGGTGGCTTGGTCGGCTCGTGGATCGGCGTCTGGTTGTTCGGCCTGCTCGCGCGCCTGGGCCAGATCGACCTGGTCATTCAGCTCTCGTACGTGGTGTTCCTGGGCTCGATCGGCTCTCTCATGGGGGTCGAGGCGTCGCGGGCGATCCTGCGCAAGCAGAGCGGCCGGCCGGCGCCGCCGCGCCGGCTGCACGAGCACACTTGGTTCCACCGCCTGCCGTTCAAGGCGCGCTTTCGCCGCTCGCGGCTCTACATCTCGGCTCTGCTGCCGCTCGGGCTCGGGCTGCTGGTCGGCGTCATCGCCTCGATCCTGGGCGCCGGCGGCGGCTTCTTCACCCTGCCCGCCATGATTTACCTGCTGGGCATGCCGACCTCCGTGGTGGTCGGCACGTCGTTGTTCCAGATCACCTTCGTCGCGGCGAACGTGACCTTCCTCCAGGCGGTGACTAACCAGTCGGTGGATGTGGTGCTGGCCCTGATCCTGCTGGTCGGCGGCGTCATCGGCGCCCAGATCGGCAGCCGCTGGGCGATGCGCCTGCCCGGCGAGCAATTGCGCGGCCTGCTCGCCGCTCTCGTGCTTGGTGTCGCCATCAAGCTGGCGTGGGACCTGATCGCGCGCCCCGACGACCTCTACTCCATCGTCGCCGTGGTGCCGCAATGAGGCACGCGGCGGCGATGGCGTCCGCGTTGCTGGCGCTGTTCGCGCTGGGCGGGCGCGGTGACGCGCAGGAGCCGTTGCTGGCCGATCTCTCGAACCACCTGATCGCGGTGACCACCGGATTCACCGGCGCCGAGCTTCTGCTGTTCGGCGCCATCGAGCAGCCGGGCGACATCGCGCTGGTGGTGCGCGGGCCACCGACGCCCATGACCGTGCGCCGCAAGGAGCGGTTCGTCGGCGTGTGGGTCAACGAGGCGAGCGTGCGCTTCAAGGACGTGCCGTCGTTCTACGGCATCGCCGCGACCGAGGGGTTCGTCGAGCGCGCGCCGCCGGCACTGCTCCGCTCCATGCAGTTCGGCGTCGATAACCTGCGCCTGATCGCCGAGGACCGGAACACGGCCGAGGCCGGACCGTTCCGCGCGGCGCTGGTGCGACGCATGAAGCAGGACGGCCTGTTCGGCGCCGGCATCGAGCCGGTCACGGTCCTAGCCGATCGCCTGTTCCGCACGTCGGTCTGGTTCCCGTCGAACGTGCCGACCGGCATCTACTCGGTCGAGGTCTATTTCATCGTCGACGGCGACATCGCCAGCGCCCAGACCACGCCGCTGAGTGTGAGCCGGCTCGGCATCGGCGCCGAGGTCTTCTACCTCGCGCACCGCCAGGCGATCATCTACGGCTTGGTCGCGATACTGATGGCCGGATCGGCAGGCTGGCTCGCCGGCTTCATCTTTCGGAAGGGGTAGGCGCACGATGGACACGAAGGACAAGACCAGCGAGAGCAAAGGTCGCCGCGTCTTCCTTGTCATCGTCGATCAGACCGAGGAGATGCGCGTCGCCCTGCGCTACGCGGCGCGCCGCGCCAAGGCCACCGGCGGGCGCGTCGATCTGCTCTACGTGATGGAGCCGCCCGAGTTCCAGCAGTGGTCGGCGATTGGCGACCTGATGCAACAGGATCAGCGCGAGGAGGCCGAACGCCTGCTGCAGGACCTGTCGAGCAAGGTGTACGACATGGCCGGCAGCTTCCCGGTCCTGCACATCGTCGAGGGCGACCGGCGCGAGCAGGTCCTGAAGCTCCTGCGCGAGGAACCGGGCATTTCGATCCTCGTGCTGGGCGCCGGCACGGGCCCCGAGGGTCCCGGCCCCCTGATCGCGCACCTGGTCGGCAAGATGGCCGGGCGCCTGACCATGCCTATCGCCATCGTGCCCGGATCGCTAACCGACACTGAGATCGACGCCCTGAGCTGACGGCCTACCAGTCCAGCTCGACCCACACGGGCTGGTGGTCGGAACCCCTGGCGTCCTGGTCGATCCAGGCGTGGCGCACGGCGCTGATCAGGTCGGCCGTGGCGAAGATGTAGTCCAGCCGGCGCGGCGGTTCGCTCGAACGCCCTTCGCACGGGTACCAAGTCGCGCCGCAGTCCAAGGGGTGGCCGGCGACGGTCATGGTGTCGAACAGGAAATCCGGCGTCACCACGCGACCCTGCCGGGGGTCCGGCGGGCCGACCACGGCGTCGTACTCCGGCGAGCCCGGCAATGAATTGAAGTCGCCCAGCGCAATCGCGGGCACCGGCATGGGCGGGATCGGCTCGCCGTTGTGCCAGTCCTCGTCCTGGTAGGGGTCCACGGGCAGGATCGTCCCCGACATGATGCCGCCCTCAAGCGGAGCGGCCGTCATGAAGGCACGCAGCGCCGCGATCTGCACTAGGCGCTCGCGCCCAAGCACATCGTCCAGGTGCACGTTGTAGACGCGCAGCGCCTTGCTGCCGATGGCGATGACGGTCTCGACCACGGCCGTCTGCATCGAGCCGTGCACGTGCACCGCGATCTTAGGCAGCGGCAGCGTTCGGCACGACAGGATCGGCGCCTTGGCCAGCGTCATATTGCCGAACTGGCGGCGCCGATGCTCGACCGTGCCGTCGGGACGCACACGGCTCGCCTCCATGTCGAAGCCGGGCCCGTAGACCCAGTGGTACGTGGGCAGCAGCGCGGCCAGCGCCTTCGCCTGATCGACATCGCCGCTGCGCCGCCAGTGCGCCTCGACCTCCTGGAAGGCGATGACGTCGGCGCCGTCGACCGCGCGCGCGATCCGCGCCAGGTCGAGCTTGCGGTCATTCCCCATGCCCCACTGCATGTTGTACGCGACGATCTTCATGGTGTTCTCCACCGGACGCGCCGTAGCATCGGGCACCACCCGCGACCGCACAATGACGCAATGGGGTCGGGGATCGACCTGATCGGTCCCCGCGCTAGGTTTTTGGATCGCGAGCAACTTTATCCGATCGGACGAAACCAGGGTGGTTCAGCCCGATCGGATGTTGCTCTAGCCCGCCGGCCTGGGCGGCGGGGCGAGCCGGATATGCAGCTCCCTGAGTTGCTTCTCGGTCACCTCGGCCGGCGCGCCCATCAGCAGGTCCTGGGCCTGCTGGTTCATGGGGAACGCGATGACCTCGCGCAGGTTCGCCTGGTCGGCCAGGAACATGACGATGCGGTCGATGCCCGGCGCCAGCCCGCCGTGCGGCGGCGCGCCATACTGGAAGGCGCGGTAGAGCGCGCCGAAGCGCCGCTCCACGTCCTCGGCGGTGTAGCCGGCGATCTCGAACGCCTTGACCATGGTGGCGGGCTGATGATTGCGGATCGCGCCCGAGGCCAGTTCGACGCCGTTGCACACGATGTCGTACTGGTGCGCCAGCACGTCGAGCGGGTCCTTGGTCGACAGCGCGTCCAGACCGCCCTGCGGCATCGAGAACGGGTTGTGGCTGAAGCCGATCGCCTTGGCGTCCTCGTCGTACTCGAACATCGGGTAGTCGACGACCCAGCAGAAGCGGAACGCCTTGGCCTCGCGCAGGCCGAGCTCGTCGGCGACGCGCGTGCGGGCCAGCCCCGCCAGCCTCGCCGCCTTGGCCGGCTTGTCGCAAGCGAAGAACACGGCATCGCCCGCCTTGCAGCCGCTGGCCGCCTGGATCGCGGCCAGCCGGTCCTTGTCCAGGTTGTTGGCGATCGGTCCCTTGGCGCCGTCGGCGCCGAACACCACGTAGCCTAGCCCCGGCGCGCCCTCGCCGCGCGCCCATTCGTTCATCTTGTCGAAGAAGCTGCGCGGCCGGTCGGCGGCGCCGGGCGCCGGGATCGCCCGCACCACCGCGCCCTCGGCCACGGCGCGCGCGAAGATCTTGAAGTTCGACCCGGCGAAGGCCTCACTTACGTCGGAAATAACGAAGGGGATGCGCAGGTCGGGCTTGTCGCTGCCGTACTTCAGCATCGATTCGGCGTACGGGATGCGCGGGAACGGCGGCGGCGTCACCGGCCAGTCGGTGAACTCGGTGAAAGTGCCGTGGATCACCGGCTCGATCGCCGCGAACACGTCGTCCTGCTCGACGAAGCTCATTTCCACGTCGAGCTGGTAGAACTCGCCGGGCGCACGGTCGGCGCGCGCGTCCTCGTCGCGGAAGCACGGCGCGATCTGGAAATAGCGATCGAAGCCCGACGCCATGAGCAACTGCTTGAACTGCTGGGGCGCCTGGGGCAGCGCGTAGAACTTGCCCGGATGCAGCCGCGCCGGCACCAAGAAGTCGCGCGCGCCCTCGGGGCTGGAGGCGGTCAGGATCGGCGTCTGGAACTCCATGAACCCGGCCGCGACCATGCGCCGGCGGATGCTGGCGATGACGTTCGAGCGCAGCACGATGTTGCGATGGAGCGCCTCGCGCCGCAGGTCGAGGAACCGGTAGCGCAGGCGCATGTCCTCGGGGTAGTCGGCGTCGACGGCGACCGGGAACGGCAGCGGCGCCGCCTCGGACAGCACGGCGACCGCGGCCACGCGGACCTCGACCTCGCCGGTCGCCAGGTCCTTGTTGACCGTCTCGGCCGAGCGGGCAACCACCGTGCCGGTCAAGGTCACCACGGTCTCGGAGCGCAAGGCGTCCATCGCCGCGAACGCCGGCTCGCTCGCCTCGACCACGCACTGGGTCAGGCCGTAATGGTCGCGCAGGTCGACGAACAGCAGGTTGCCGTGGTCGCGCTTGCGATGCACCCAGCCCGACAGGCGCGCGGGCGCTCCCACGTCGCCACGACGAAGCTCGCCGCAGGTGTGCGTGCGGTAGCGGTGCATGCTTGGGACCTCGGATGGGGCCGTTAAGGCCGCGCAACAGGGCAGCATTTGTCCGCTTTGTCAAGGGCTTGGCCTGCGGGGTACCGCGCGCGGGCGGCCGATGCTAGAACGGCCGCGCCATGGCCAGACCCGACGCCCACGTCCTGACCGCCGCCGCCGATGTCGCCGCGCTCTGCGCGCGGCTCGCCACGGCACCGTTCGTCACGGTCGACACCGAGTTCATGCGCGAGACGACCTACTGGCCCAAGCTGTGCCTGATCCAGATCGCCGGCCCCGACGAGGCGGTCGCCATCGACCTCATGGCCCCGGGCATGGACCTGGCCCCGTTTCACGCCCTGATGGCCGACGAGCGCGTGCTCAAGGTGTTCCATTCGGCGCGCCAGGACATCGAGATCATGGTCAACCTGACCGGGCGGGTACCGGCGCCCCTGTTCGACACCCAGGTCGCCGCCATGGTGTGCGGCTTCGGCGAGCAGGTCTCGTACGATACCCTGGTCGCCCGCCTTGTGCACGAGCACGTGGACAAGTCCTCGCGCTTCACCGACTGGTCGCACCGACCGCTCAGCGACCGGCAGATCACCTACGCCCTGGCGGACGTGACGCACCTGCGCGGCGTCTACGCCAAGCTCGCCCAGCGCATCGAGGACAACGGCCGCGACGCCTGGCTGGCCGAGGAGATGGCGAACCTGACCAACGTCGGTTCGTATACGACGCCGCCCGAGGACGCCTGGCTCAGGCTCAAGCCGCGCACCACCAACCGGCGCTTCCTCGCGGTGCTGCGCGAGGTCGCCGCGTTCCGCGAGCGCGAGGCGCGCACCCGCGATCTGCCGCGCAACCGCGTGGTGCGCGACGAAGCCCTGCTCGAGGTCGCCGCGCACCACCCCGCGACCACGGCCGAGCTCGCGCGCACGCGCAGGCTCAGCAAGGGCCTGGCCGAAGGCGTCATCGGTCAGGGGCTGCTGGCGGCGGTGGCGCGCGGGCTCGCGCTCGACGAGGGTGCGTTGCCCGAGTCGCCGCCGCGCCCGATCGGCGGCGGCGCGCCCGGCGCCCTGATCGACCTGCTCAAGGTCCTGCTCAAGCACTGCAGCGACAGCCACCACGTGGCGCAGCGTCTCATCGCGACCAGCGCCGAGCTTGACGCCCTGGCCTCGCGGCGCGGCACCGACGACCCGCTCCTTCGCGGCTGGCGTCGCGAGGTGTTCGGCGAGGCCGCGCTCGCGCTGATTGAGGGCCGGCTTGCGCTCGGCGCCGGCGGCCAGCAGATCGCCCTGATCCCGGTCGAAGGCGGCATCCCGCGCCCCGAACCCGCGCTTAAGCGACTGTCGCGCCGCCGTCGCCGCAAGACCGGTTCGAACCAACCCGGGCCCGTCGAGCCATGAGCCCACGCGCCAACGACCTCGGCCAGCCCATCGGCGATGCCGTCCCCGGTTGGACGCCCCGCCCGGAACCGCCGCGCACGGCCATGATCGGCCGTGCGTGCGGCATCGTCCCGCTGGACCCCACCGCCCACGGCGCTGACCTCCACCGCGCCTTCGCCGAGGATCGCGACGGCCGCGACTGGACCTACCTGGCCTACGGCCCGTTCGCCGACGAAGCCACGTTCATGGCGTGGCTCGGCCCCATGGCGCGCTCCGAGGATCCGCTGTTCCACACGATCCTCGACGCCGCGGGCCGCGCCGTCGGCCTGGCCAGCTATCTGCGCATCGACCCGGCGGGCGGCGTCATCGAGGTGGGCCATATTCACTACGCGCCCGCCATGCAGCGCACCATCGCCGCGACCGAGGCCATGGCCCTGATGATGCGCCGGGCGTTCGACGAACTCCGCTACCGGCGTTACGAGTGGAAGTGCGACGTCCTGAACGCGCCGTCGCGTCGCGCCGCCGAACGACTCGGGTTCACCTACGAGGGGATCTTCCGGCAGGCGACGCTGTACAAGGGGCGCAACCGTGACACCGCCTGGTACGCCATCGTCGACAAGGACTGGCCGCGCCTGCGCGCGGCGTATGATCGCTGGCTGGCGCCGGACAACTTCGACGCGCAGGGCCACCAGCGCATTGGCCTCGGCGCCCTGACGCGGGGGTGACCGCCCCGCTCCGCCTGGGCTACCAGCCGCCGTTCGGCTGGGCCGCGATCCTCGGCTTCCTCGGACCCCGCGCCATCGCCGGCGTCGAGCGGGTCGACGGCGCCGTCTACAGCCGATGCTTCCGTCATCGGGGCGAGCAGTGCCGCATCGCGGTGCGCGACGATCCCCGCGCGCATCGTCTGGTGGTCGAGGTCGAGGGCACGGCCGACCGGCGGGCGATCGCCCGACGCCTGCGCCGCGCGTTCGACCTGGATGCCGATCCGCGCGCCATTGGCACCGTGCTTCGCATCGATCCGCTTCTGGCACCGCTGGTCGCGGCGCGGCCGGGCTTGCGCGTGCCCGGCTGCCTCGACCCTTTCGAGCTGGCCGTGCGCGCGGTGCTGGGTCAGCAGATCAGCGTCGTTGGCGCCCGCACGATCGCCGGGCGTATCGCGGCGCGCTGGGGCACCGCCCTGCCCGGCTCCGACTTGCGCTTGTTTCCCGACGCGGTCGACTTGGCCGGAGCGGACCTGACCACGGTCGGGGTCATGCCCGCCCGGGCGCGCACGCTGACGACCCTATCCCGGGTCGTGGCCGACAGCCCCGGCTTCTTCGACCGCGCGTCGCGGGCCGTGCGCGCCGATCTCATGGCCCTGCGGGGCATCGGGCCGTGGACGGCGCAGTACGTCGGCTTGCGCGCGCTCGGCGATCGCGATGCGTTTCCGGAATCGGACCTGGGGCTGCTCAAGGCCGCGGCGGAAGGTGCTTCGCGCCCCACGCCCAAGGCGTTGGCCCGCCGCGCCGAGGCCTGGCGGCCCTACCGCGCCTACGCCGCGCTCCACTTGTGGAACGCTGATAGCTGGAGCGGAAGTACGTCGGAGATTCCCTGCCTGTCATCCCCGGGCCGGCCGCAGGCCGGAACCGGGGATCCAGAACGGCATGCCCGGATCGCGGCCCTGGGTTCCCGGTTCGCCGCATGAGCGGCGCCCGGGAACGACAGTTAGTAGTGGAGGCTACGGCCCCACAGAGACGGCGCTAGCCGCCGGGCGCGTCGAGCACCTTGCGCGCCAGAGGCACGGTCACGGCGCGCCGCTCGGCCAGCGCGGCGCGGTCGAGCGCGTCCACCAGCGCGCGCGCGGCGTCGAAGCTGCGCTCCATGCGCGCCACGGCGTACTGGATGACCCCATCCGCGATGGCGAGCTGCCGGTCGCGGAACTGCTTGGCCAGCACCGCGCCCAGCAGGGCGTCATCCGGCGGTTCGATCGCGACCGCCGGTGCCGCGACTAGGCGCGAGCGCAGGTCGGGCAAGGCGATGGACCAGCGCGCCGGCGGCTGCTGCGCCGTGATCAGCAGGGTCGTGCGGTGCGCCGCGACCAGGTTGTAGAGGTGAAACAAGGCCGCCTCGTCGACGCGCCGGTCCGCGTCCTCGAGCATTACGGGCGCCGTGGCGGCGCGGTCGGGCGCCTGCCCCGCCACGAACGGCCGGGCACCGCTGCGGTCGCGCCAGACGTTCGCGAGATGGCTCTTGCCGGCGCCGCGCGGCCCGTGGATCACCAGGGTGGGGGTGGGCCAAGCCGGCCAGCGGTCGATCCACGCCACGGCGGCCGCGTTGCACGGCGCAACCAGGAAGTCCTCGGCACCCAGGGCCGGGCGATGGCCGAGGTCAAGCACGAACTGGGAGCCGCTCACGGCGCCTCCGAGTCCTCGCCCCGGTAGAGCCGGCTCGCCAAGTACTTGTCAACGAAAAAGCGCACCATGACGCCGATCACGGCGGCTGTCGGCACAGCGATCAGCAGGCCGACGAAACCGAACAGCGCACCGCCCGCCAGCAGCGCGAACATGACCCAGACCGCGTGCAGCCCGACCCGATCGCCGACCAGCTTGGGTGTCAGCACGTTGCCCTCCGCCGCCTGGCCGGCGAAGAACACGGCGGCGACGGCGACGATGCGCCACGTCTCGTCAAACTGCAGCAGCGCGAGCCCGACCGAGACGATCAGGCCGCCGATCGAGCCGACGAACGGCACGAACGAGATCAGCCCCGCGGCGATCCCGACCACCAACCCGAACTGCAGCCCCACGAGGCTGAGCCCGATGCCGTAGAACGCCGCCAGGATCAGGCACACGCTCGCCTGGCCGCGGGCGAAGCCCGACAGCGTGCGGTCGATCAGGCGGAGCTGTGTGCGGATCTCGGCCGCGTGGTCGCGCGGCAGATAGCCGTCGAGCCGCGTGGTCAGGCGGTTCAAGTCGCGCAGCAGGTAGAACGACACCACCGGTGTGATTACCACGAGCGACAGCAGGTTCAGCACCGCCTGGCCTGAGCGTAGCACGCCGCCCAGCGCGTCGAGCAGCCACGCCAGCAGCTTGCCGCCAGCCCCGCCCAGCGCGTTGCGGACCCGGTCCAGGTCCGCCGGGCTCAGCACCGCGCGCAGGGATTCGCTCCAGCGCATCAGGTTGTCGCGCGCCAGGTCGATGTAGCCGGGCAGGTTGCGCGCCAGGCTCTCGATCTGCTGGATCAGGAGCGGCACCAGGACCATGAGCCCGAGCACGACCACGAGGCAGAACCCGACCGTCAGCAGCGTGGTGGCCAGCGTGCGCGACAGGCCCCAGCGCTCCAGCCGGTCGGCCGCGGGGTCGAGGAAGTAGGCCACCGCCATGCCGGCGACGAAGGGCAGCAGGATGTCGCGCAACAGCACCAGCAGCGTCACGAACACCGCCAGCGTGACAACCCAGAAGGCGATCTGGGCACGCGCCGTCACGGCCGCCGTCCCATGCGCGCCACACGCAGGCCGTAGCCCACACCGGATGCAAGCGTGGTCGCCGCGACCAGCCAGACCCCGGCGGCGACCCAGCGCCCGCCCTCCAGGCCCAGGCCAAGCGACGCCAAGACCGCCACCACCAGCCCGACCTGCACCGCCGTGTTCAGCTTGCTGATCGGCAGCGGCCGCGCGGGCCCCCGCCCCGGCTTGGCGTACATGATCGCCGCACCTCCCAGGATCAGGATATCACGAGCCAGGACCAGGCCAATCAGCCACCAGGGCAACGCCTCGCGCACGCCCAGTGCGACGTAGACGCCGACCAGCAGCATCTTGTCCGCGACCGGGTCGATCAGGCTGCCCAGGCGCGTGACTCCGCCGAGCGACCGCGCAAGGGCGCCATCGAGCGCATCGCTCAACCCCGCCGCGAGGACGACGAAGAACGCAGCGCGGTCGTGCTCGGCGATGATCAGCCAGACCGCGACCGGCGTCGCGCCGAGCCTGGCCAGGCTGATCAGGTTGGGCAGGATCACTCGACGATGACGGTCGCTGGCGACGCTCCGGTCCTGCGCAGCACCCAGACATCCGCCTCGCGTTGCAGCGCCAGTCCCGCCGCGCCGAGCGCGGCGCCGAATTGCGCCTCGTCACCCACGTAGTGCACCACTAGGCTGACCGCCTTGGCGCTCATAGCGGCGATCTCCGTGCGCCGGATCGCGCCCACGCCCGCCATGCGCCGCGTCGTGTCGACCCAATCGCCGACGGCGCCGACGGGCACCTCCAGCCGCATCGCCGTCTCGGTTCCCGTGTCGACGATGTTGTCGGCGCGCCAGGCCGCCTCCAGGCGGTCCACGACGCCCTGGGCCGCGGCGGCATAGAGGTCGTCGAGCGTCGGCTCGGTCCCTTCCGCCAGGCCGAAACCGGCGCTGCTTACCTCGGCCGTGATACTGCGGTGCATGGTCACATCGACGCCCAGCGTTGCGGGCACCGTGCCATCGGCGGGAACGTGGGCCTCGACCACGGCGACACTGCCGGTCCCGTAGCGCCCGGCCAGGCGCGCCAGGGCACCGGCGTCGCCGGCCACGGCACGCGCCGCGTCGATGGCCGCGATGTCTTCCAGATCGCCGACCGGCACCACGACGGGCACCAGGCCGCTGCCCGCCGCCACCCGTTGCCAGGCGTCGCGCCAGCCGTTCTCCAGCTCGAACAGCAGCCGCTCGCCGCCCTGGTCGAGCACCGGCAGCACCAGCACCGGCGGACTCGTCTCCACGGTCCGGTTGGCGCCGAGTTCGCGGAACGTCTGGCGCACCAGGGCTTCGTTGAAGTTGAACGTGAGGTGCGCGATGTAACGGTCCGGCCCGATCTTCTCGTCGATCACTTCGAAGGATTGCACCAGCGTGCCGATGCGCGCGTCGTCCAACGCCAGCAACGCCGCCGCCTGGTCGGGCGCGACCAGCCGTTCCACCAGCGTCCGCCACGCGGCGCGCTGGCCCTGGGCAAGCGCCGCGTCGCGCGCGGCCGCGGCGTCGGCCGCCGTCTCGTCGACCGCCACGCCGATGACCGCGTAGGGCCCGCCCGCCGACGCCATCGTCGCGGCCAGCACCAGGGCGAGGGCGAACCAGGCGCTCCAGAGGACGCGCGTCATTGCAATCACCGATCCATGCGCTATGGTCGCGCCGACTATAGCCAACGCCACAGGACGACGCGAGGACGCCATCGCCGACCTGACGTACAAGGAAACCGGGGTCGACATCGACGCGGGTGCCAGCCTGGTCGAGCGCATCAAGCCTTTGGCGCGCGCGACGATGCGCATGGGCGTGATGGACGGGTTGGGCGGCTTCGGCGGCCTGTTCGACCCGCGCGCGGCGGGCTTTCGCGATCCCGTGCTGGTCTCGGGCACCGATGGCGTCGGCACCAAGCTGAAGATCGCCATCGCGTCCGGGCGCCACGACACCATCGGCATCGACCTGGTCGCCATGTGCGTCAACGACGTGCTGGTGCACGGCGCCGAGCCCCTGTTCTTCCTGGACTACTTCGCAACGGGCCGGCTTGAGGTGGACGTCGCGGCGCGCGTCATCGCGGGCATCGTCGAGGGCTGCCGCATCGCGAGCTGCGCGTTGCTCGGCGGCGAGACCGCCGAGATGCCCGGCTTCTACGGCGACGGCGAGTACGACCTGGCCGGCTTCGCGGTCGGCGCCGTGGAGCGGGCCAACCTCTTGCGCGGCGGCGAGGCGAGGCCCGGCGATGTGCTGCTCGGCGTCGCCTCCAGCGGGCTTCACTCCAATGGCTATTCCCTGGTGCGCCGCGTCGTCGAGAGCCGGGGGCTCGGCTATGGTGACGCCGCGCCGTTCGCCCCCGACCGGTCGCTCGGCGAGGCGCTGCTGGCGCCGACCCGCATCTACGTGCCGAGCCTGCTGCCGCTGCTGCGCGCGGGCCTGGTGCGCGGGCTGGCGCACATCACGGGCGGCGGCCTGACCGAAAATGTGCCGCGCGTACTTCCGCGCGGCACAGTCGGTGCCATCGACGCGGCCGCATGGCCCCTGCCGCCGGTGTTCCGCTGGCTCGCGCGGGGCACGCGTCAGCGCCCGATCGCGGCCGAGGAGCTGGCGCGCACCTTTAACTGCGGCATCGGTCTGGTTTTGGTGGTCGAGCCGGGCAAGGCGGCCGAGGTCGCCCAGGCGCTCGGCGCGGCGGGCGAAGCGGTGACGACCATCGGCGCCGTGCGCGCGGGCGCGACCGGCCGGCCGGCGGCCGTCAACCTGGCGGGGCTCGCGTCGTGGCGCGACTGAAGCTCGCGGTCCTCGTATCGGGCTCCGGCACCAACCTCCAGGCCCTGATCGACGCGTGCAAGGAGCCGGGCTTTCCGGCTGAAATCGTGCAAGTCGTCTCGAACCGGCCCGGCGTGACCGCGCTGGAACGCGCGGCCGGCGCCGGCATTCCGACGGACGTCATCAATCACAAGGCGTTCACCACGCGCGTCGCGTTCGATGCCGCCATCCATGCGGTCCTCGAAGCCTCGGGCGCGGACCTGGTGTGCCTGGCCGGGTTCATGCGCCTGTTCACCGACGGCTTCGTCGAGCGTTGGCGCGACCGCATGATCAACATCCACCCGTCGCTCTTGCCCGCCTTCCCGGGCCGCCACACCCACAAACGCGCGCTCGACGCGGGCGTGCGGTTCACCGGCTGCACGGTCCATTACGTGCGGCCCGAGATGGACACTGGACCGATCATCGTGCAGGCGGCGCTGCCCGTACACCCCGACGACACGGTCGAGCGCCTGCGCGAACGGGTGCTCTCGGCCGAACACCGCAGCTACCCCCTGGCGGTGCGCCTGATCGCCGAGGGCCGGGTCCGCGTGATCGACGAACGGGCCGTGATCGACGATGCCCTCGTTCCGGGCGCCGCCATGCTCAACCCGCGCGAACGTTAGCGGTCAGCCGACGATATCGAGGCCCGCGAAGAAGAAGGCGATCTCCCGTGCCGCGTTCTCGGCCGAATCCGAGCCGTGCACCGAGTTGGCCTCGATCGACTCGGCGAACAGCTTGCGGATGGTGCCCGGCGCCGCCTTGGCCGGATCGGTCGCGCCCATGATGTCGCGGTTGCGCGCGACGGCGCTCTCGCCCTCGAGCACCTGGACCACGACGGGGCCCGAGGTCATGAAGTCGCACAGGCTGCCGAAGAACGGCCTGGCCCGGTGCACGTCGTAGAACGACTCAGCGTCGGCGCGGGCCAGGCGGATGCGCCGCTGGGCGACGATGCGTAGGCCGGCTTCCTCGAACTTGGCGTTGATGGCGCCCGTCAGGTTGCGACGGGTCGCATCGGGCTTGATGATCGAAAGCGTCCGTTCCACGGCCATGACCGGCGACCTCCCTGGTGATCGCGATGGCGCGCCTTATAGAAGCTGGCGCCCAACGCCGCAACCGCCACGCCGACTCCGTGACCACGGGCTGCCCGACTCGGTGCCTGGACCATCCGGATCCGCACATCCGCTCCGCGCCCAATCGCGCAGGCAACATCGAGATCCAAGGCATGGCTACAACGCCATAATCGGCCGGATTCTCACATCCGGCCTTAACCGGGAGCGCTTGGCCCGGAGGGGGCAAGAAGCCCTGCCCCCGGATGCGCTGGACTTGGCGGTCTAGCGCTGCGTCGAAAGTTGCGAGATCTCTTCCTTGACCCGGAGTTTCTGGCGCTTGAGCTCGGTCAGATGAAGCGTGTTGGGCATCGGCCGGTGGACTTCCTCCTCGATCTCGTGCTCGAGCTCGGCATGCTTCGCGGTCAGCGCGGAAAGACGGGAATCTGAACCCACTGCTTCCTCCTCCATGGTGGTCGGGTTGGTCGGCGTGGCGGACTCTCCCTGCGTTTGGGGTCCTTGCCGCTCCCGCGGCCGACACGCCCGTCCCAGGGACGAAGGGTGTGGCGCCGGGAGGCCCAAGGAGTATACCAAGTGACCATGACAACCGCCAGCATCGATCGGCTCGTCGTCGGCATCAGCGGCGCCTCGGGCGTGATCTACGGCATCCGGTTGCTCGAAGCCCTGAAGCGTCTGGGCATCGAGACCCATCTGGTGCTGTCCAAGGCGGCCGAGACGACGCTGGCCCACGAGACCGAGCTGAAGCCTGCCGTCGTGCGCGCCCTGGCCAGCCAAGTCCACGCGGTCGGCGATCCGGCGGCGGCGCCGTCCAGCGGTTCGTTCCGCACCGACGGCATGATCGTGGCACCGTGCTCGGTCAAGACGCTCGCCGAGATCGCGACCGGGGCGACCACCAACCTGCTCAGCCGCGCCGCCGACGTGACCCTGAAGGAGCGGCGCCGGCTGGTGCTGCTGGTGCGCGAGACGCCGCTGCACGCCGGGCACCTGCGCAACATGCTGACGGTGACCGAGATGGGCGCGATCGTGGCGCCGCCTGTGCCCGCGTTCTACGCCCGCCCCGCGAGCCTGGACGCCATGGTCGACCACACGATCGGCCGCGTGCTCGACCTCTTTGGCCTCGACGCCGGTCTCGCGCACCGCTGGGACCCGAAGGGGCGCGCGGGATAGTGCGGAACCCACCGCCCGCCGGTCCGTCACCCCGGGGTGCTGCGCGCGCGGCGAACCGGCGATGACAGACCGTGGGGTCTCGGGGTTCGTGGAACCGCCATGAACGTCTGATACCAGCGGCCTTTGATTTTGGCTCTGGGGGTCCCAAGGGGGGTGGCATTTCTGATTCGTAGGAGACCGGCAGCCATGGAGGGATGGGATGCCGGGGATAGCGTTACGGGATGACTTCGACGCTGGGTTGGTTCGGCAGGCGGCTCGGGCGTCGTCGAACGCGACCCAGGCCCGCCGGTTGCTGGCGATCGCGGCGGTCTATGACGGTCTGACGCGGACGCGCGCGGCGGAGATCGGCGGCATGGACTGCCAGACTCTGAGGGACTGGGTCCACCGCTTCAACGAGGCCGGGCCCGACGGGCTGGTCAACCGCACAGCTCCCGGCGCCGAGGCCAAGTTGACGCCAGTCCAGCTCGCGGCGTTGGCTGAGATCGTCGAGACCGGCCCCGATCCGGCGACCGACAGGATCGTGCGTTGGCGCCGGGTCGACCTCAAGGAGGTCATCGAGAAGCGCTTTGGTGTGACGTACCACGAGCGCTCGGTCTCCCGGCTGCTCAACGATCTGGGCTTCGCGCACCTGAGCGCGCGCCCCAAACACCCGGAGCAGGACCCTGCGATGCTGGAGCGGTTTAAAAAAAACTTCCCGCGCACGCTCGCGGCGGCGGTAGGGCATCTGCCCCGGGGTTCCAAGGTTGAACTCTGGTGGCAGGACGAGATGCGGGTCGGCCAGAAGAACGGCCTGGTCCGCCAGTGGGCGCGCAAAGGCACTCGGCCACGCCAGCCCAAGGACCAGCGCTACAAGAGCGCCTATCTGTTCGGCGCCATCTGCACGATGCGGGGGACCGGCGCCGCTGTGGTCATGCCCATCGCCAATACCCACGCCATGCAGGTCCATCTCGACGAGAGCAGCCTGGCCGTGAAGCCGGGCGCCCACGCACGCCGCGCTGCTCATGGATCGCGCCGGCTGGCACACCAGTGCCGCCCTCGACGTGCCAGCCAACATCATCCCGGTGCTGCTGCCGCCACGATCTCCGGAGCTGAACCCGGTCGAGAACATCTGGCAGCACCTGCGCCAGACCTACCTCTCCAACCGGGTCTTCGCCGACCACGACGCCATCGTCGAGGCCTGCTGCGACGCCTGGAACCGTCTCGTCGACGGCCCGGGGCGCATCACATCCATCGGTCTCCGCCAATGGGCCCACTCAATAGGTCAATATCAATGACCGTTGGTATGATTCGTGGCCGACGTCGCACGGCCAGCGAGAACCTGGGATGCAGGGGCGGGTCTGAGGCCCGCCCCTACCCACTTCAGGTTCTGCGCCACTCGGTGCGACCGCCGGGTTTGTCCTCCAGCACGATACCCCGCGCGGCGAGCTCGTCGCGGATGCGGTCCGCCTCAGCGAAGTCGCGGGCTTTACGCGCGGCTTGGCGCGCCGCGATCCGCGCCTCGACGGCGGCCGCGCCATCATCGGCACCGCGCAGCCATGCTCCAGGCTCCCAACCCAGAATCCCCAGCAGCGCCCCGGCGCCGAGCACGGTGCTCTTGCGCTCGGCGCTCGGTGCCCGGTTCAGCGCGGACACCGCCTCGTTCAGCCGCGCGATGGCGAGCGGTGTGTTGAGGTCGTCCGCCAGCGCCTCCAGAAAATCGTCCGGCGGGTCGCCCGGTTCGGCGGCGTCATCGGCATCCCGCAGGGCCGTGTAGAACCGGTCGAGGCTCGCCTTGGCGGCGCGCAGGCCCTCGTCGGTCCAGTCGAACGGCTGGCGGTAGTGGGTCTGCAGCATGAACAGCCGGATCGTCTCGCCGCGGTGGCCAGCGTTCAGCGCGTCGCGCACGGTGATGAAGTTGCCCGCGGACTTCGCCATCTTCTCGCCGTTCACGGTGACGAAGCCATTGTGCATCCAGACGCGCGCGAAGCCGGCTTCGGGGTGCGCGCACAGGCTTTGCGCGATCTCGTTCTCGTGGTGCGGGAAGATCAGGTCGATGCCGCCGCCATGGATGTCGAAATCGCGGCCCAGGTACTTCTCCGACATGGCCGAGCACTCGATGTGCCAGCCCGGCCGGCCGCGCGCCCAGGGGCTGTCCCAGCCCGGTTGCTCGGCGCTCGATGGCTTCCACAGCACGAAGTCGGCGGGATCGCGCTTGTAGGGCGCCACCTCGACGCGCGCGCCCGCGATCATCTCGTCACGGTTGCGTCGCGAAAGCTGGCCGTAGCCGGGGTACGAGGGCACGTCGAACAGCACGTGGCCGTCGGCCGCGTAGGCGTGGCCGCGCGCGATCAGTTCCTCGATCAGCGCGATCATTTCCGGCACGGTTCGCGTGCAGCGCGGCTCGACGTCCGGCGGAAGCGCGTCCAGCGCCGCCATGTCTGCGCGGTACGCGGCCGTGGTGCGTTCGGTCAGCGTGTCGATGGTCTCGCCGTTGGCGCGCGCCGCCTCGATGATCTTGTCGTCGATATCGGTGATGTTGCGCACGTAGGTGACGCGCGGGTAGAGCCGCCGCAACAGCCGCGCCAAAACGTCGAACACCAGCACCGGCCGGGCGTTGCCCACATGCGCCGTGTCGTAGACCGTGGGGCCGCATACGTACATGCCGACGTGATCGCGGTCGCGTGGCGTGAACCGCCCTTTCGTCCGCGTCCGGGTGTTGTAGAGGTAAAGCTCGGTCACGATGGCTGTCCCTTGAGCCGGGCGAGCACACGGTCCCGCCCGACGAGCGGCAGCAGGTAGCGCATCTCGGGGCCGTGGTCGAGCCCGGTCAACGCCAGGCGCAGCGGCCGATAGAGCGCGCGGCCCTTGGAGCCGGTGGCGGCCGCGACCGCTCCGGTCCACGCCGCCCAGGTCGCCGCGTCCCACGGTTCGGGCGGCAGGGCCGTCACGGCGTGGGCCAGCAGCGCCGCGTCCTCGACGACGGGCGCGAGCGGGCCCGCGACGACGCGCCACCAGTCGGCCACGTCGGCGACCCGCGCGCAGTTAGCCCGCACGGCTTCCCAGAACGGTGCACCCCCGGCCACGCCCAGCGCCACGAGCCGGTCGGCGACCGCCGCGAACGGCAGGCCTGCCACCACGCGCTGGTTTAACACGTCGAGCTCGTGCGGGTCGAAACGCACGGGCGCACGGCCGAACCGCTCGAGGTCGAAGCCCGCCACGGCCTGATCGAGCGCGACGAACGGCTCGACCGGAGCGGACGAGCCCAGCCGCGCGAACAGGCTAACGATGGTCATCGCTTCGACACCCGCTTCGCGCAGGGCGCCCAGCCCGAGCGCCGCGTCACGCTTGGACAGCTTGGCGCCGTCCCGGTCCACCAGCAGCGGCAGGTGGGCGAAGGCGAATCGGCCGGGCGCGGCGCCCAGCGCCTCGGCGATCTGGAGTTGCACCGCCGTGTTCGCCACGTGGTCCTCGCCCCGGATGACGTGGGTGATGCCGATCTCGAGGTCGTCGACGATCGAGGCGAGCGTATAGGTGGGCGCGCCGTCGGCGCGCACGAGAACCGGATCGCTCAGGCTGCCCGCGTCGATCGCCTGGGGCCCGCGCACCAAATCGGTCCACGCGACCGACCCGGCGTCGAGCAGGAAACGCCAATGTGGCCGCCGGTCCTCGGCCTCGAGCCGCCGCCGGTCGGCGTCGCCCAGCCGCAGGCCGAGCCGGTCGTAGACCGGCGGCAGGCCACGCGCGCGCAGGCCCGCGCGCAAGCGCGCCAATTCGTCCTCGGTCTCGTAGCAGGCATAGACCCGCGCCTCGTCGCGCAGGCGCTTGAAGGCGTCGGTGTAGCGGGCCAGCCGCGCCGACTGCCGTGCCAGGCGATCCCAGCCCAGTCCCAGCCACGCCAGGTCGTCGCGGATCGCCTGGTCGTAGTCCGCGCGCGACTGCTCGGTGTCCGTGTCGTCGATGCGCAGCACGAACGTGCCGCCCTGGGTGCGCGCGAAAAGGGCGTTGATAACCGCGAGCCGGGCGCTGCCCAGGTGCAGCCGCCCCGTCGGGCTCGGCGCGAAACGGACGACCGGCGCCATGGCGACGGACCGACCTAGCCCCGATAGCCGTTGGTGATCGGATACCGCCGGTCGCGGCCGAACGCCTTGGCGGTGATCTTGACCCCGGGCGGCGCCTGGCGCCGCTTATACTCGGCGACCAGCAGCATGGAACGGACCCGCGCGACCAGCGCTGGATCGTGGCCGCGCGCCGCGACATCGGCCAGGCTCTGCTCGCGCTCGACCAGGTGCTCGAGGATGTCGTCGAGCGCGGCGTAGGGCGGCAGGCTGTCCTGGTCGGTCTGGTTCGGACGCAACTCGGCAGTCGGCGCCTTGTCGATGACGCTCTCGGGAATGACGCGGCCGCGCGGTCCCTTGGCGCCGCCGGGCAGCGCCTGGTTGCGCCAGCGGCAGAGCGCGTAAACGGTCGTCTTGTAGACGTCCTTCAGCAGCGCGTAGCCGCCACACATGTCGCCGTAGAGCGTGGCGTAGCCCACCGACATCTCGGACTTGTTGCCGGTCGAGACGACCATGTGGCCCAGCTTGTTGCTGAGCGCCATCAGCACGATGCCGCGGCAGCGCGCCTGGATGTTCTCCTCGGTGGTGTCGGCGGCGCGCCCGGCGAAGGCCGGCGCCAGCATCGCCAGGAACGCCGCGTGCGCCGGCTCGATGGCGACAGTCGAAAGCTCGCAGCCCAGCAGCCGCGCGCAATCCTCGGCATCGTCTATCGACGCCTGGGATGTGAAGCGGCTGGGCAGGCGCACACCGTGCACCTTCTCCGGCCCCAGCGCATCGACGGCGACGGCGGCGGTCAACGCCGAATCGACGCCGCCCGAAAGCCCGACGAGGACACCGGGAAACCGGTTCTTGCCGACGTAATCCGCCAGCCCGCGCATGAGCGCGCGGTAGGTCGCCGCCACCCCTTCCTCGTTGCGCATGACGCGCGCGGGCGCCGGTGCGCCGTCCGCGCCCAGGCGGAAGCTCAGCAGGTCCTCGTCCCAGGTCGCGGCCTGGGCCGTCAGCCGGCACGCGGCGTCCAGCACGAACGAGCCGCCGTCGAACACCAGCTCGTCCTGGCCGCCGACCTGGTTGACGTAGATCAGCGGCAGGCCGGTTTCGGTGACGCGCGCGACCGCGTGGTTGAGCCGGGCGTCTACGTTGACGATGTCGAAGGGCGAGCCGTTGATGACGACCAAGTTCTCGGCGCCCGATTCCGCCAGGCACTCGGCCACGTCGGGGAACCACATGTCCTCGCACACCATCACGCCCAGCCGCCGGCCGCGGAACGGCACCGGCCCCAGCAGCGGCCCGGGCGCGAACACGCGCTTCTCATCGAACACGCCGTAGTTGGGCAATTCGTGCTTCAGGCGGACCCCAGCGATCCTGCCGCCGTCCAGCACGAAGGCGGCGTTGTGCAGCTTGCCATCCGCCTGGTGCAGCGAACCGACGACCAGCCCCGGCCCGCCGTCGGCGGTGGCGCGCGCCAGCTCGTCGATGGCCGCCGTCGCGCGCTCGACGAACGAGGGGCGCAGCACCAAGTCCTCGGGCGGATAGCCGGTGACCACCAGTTCGCTCGCGATCACCAGGTCCGCGCCCTCGGCCGCCGCGCGCGCGCGCGCCGCCAGCAGCTTGGCCGCGTTGCCGGGGATGTCGCCCACGGTCGGGTTAACCTGGGCCAGCGCGATGGTCAGCGGCACGCTCACGGCCGGGCGCCGCCGCGGCCCTTCATCAGGAACTCGCGCCCCACCTTGACGCTGGCCCGCCCGTCGTAGGCGACGATGTCCGAGGTGGCGTAGGTCTCGGGCCAGTCCTGCGGCAGGAAGCTGCCGGTGCCGATGGCGTCGATCGGCGCGTCCACGCTGGCCATGACCTTGCACTTGGCCGCCCCGAAGCCCGAGGACGCGACGATGCGGACCTTGGGGAACCCGGCCTCGTCCAGCGCCTCGCGCAGGCGGAAGATGGCGGCGGCCGTGACGCCGGTGCCGACCAGCCAGCGCAGTTCCTCCTCGGTGCGGTACTGGCGCGTCGCGCGCGGCACGTGACGTTCCAGCACCGCATAGGACGAGGTCATGTCGAGCCCCTCGACGTAGCGCCCGCCGTGGGTATCCAGCCGCAGGGCCAGCGTGCCGGACGCCGCCTCGGCGGCGAAGCGGTTGGCGACCGCCAGGCTGTCGGTGATCTCCTTGCCGTAGTAGTCGACCAGGACGGTGAACTCGCCCTCGGGGAAGGTCTCGCGGAACATCTCGGCCGCGCGCAGCGTCGCGCCGGCGTAGCCGACCAGCGCGTGGGGCATGGTGCCGAGCCCCTTCTGGTTGCCAAAATAGTGCGCGGTGGCGTCGGTCGCGTTGCCGACGAAGCCGATGGCGCCGACCTCGCGCCGCGCCGCGGCCGAGCCGACCGAGGCGGCGTAGGCCATCATCTCGGCCATGTCGAGCCCGGCGCAGTGGCGCGCGTCGAACGCCATGAACTTGACCTTGGGCAGCGCCGCGCACATGCGGTACGCCTCGTAGGCCGCGACGCACGGCGGCCCCAGCTTCTGCAGGTAGATCGTCTCGAGATCGACGACCTTGCTCATCGGCCCGGTCAGGTGCATCAGCGGTTCGCCGGCGCCGACCCAGTCGCCCTCGCTGAACCGCGTCTCGACCTGGATCGTGATGCCGCGCGCGCTCGCCACGGCGTCGAGCCATTCGCGCATCAGGCGCGGCGCGAAGCACGCCGGGCGGCGCATGAACACGGCCCACGTCGCGTTCGTGTCGCCGAACCGCTCCACCACCTTGCGCGTGCGCACGAAATAGGTGTCGGTCCAGCGTGCGATGTCGTCCGGTCCGGGCCGCATGGTCACGACGCCCTCGATCGGTTGCGCCGTGCCGGCCCCAGCCGGCACGGCTACGCGCCTATTGCGCCGCCACGAGCCCGCGCCGGGCCTCGCGCTCGCGCTTCAGGTTCTCGGCGATCAGGAACGCGAGCTCCAGCGCCTGGCTGGCGTTGAGCCGAGGGTCGCAATAGGTGTGGTAGCGGTCGCCCAACCGGCTCTCGGTGATCGCCTGCGCGCCGCCGATGCACTCGGTCACGTCCTGGCCGGTCATCTCGAAATGCACGCCGCCCGCGTGGGTGCCTTCGGCGCGGTGGATCGCGAAGAACGTCTCGACCTCGGCCAGGATGCGGTCGAACGGCCGGGTCTTGAAGCCGTTGACCGACTTGATCGTGTTGCCGTGCATAGGATCGCATGACCACACCACGGTGCGGCCCTCGCGCTCGATCGCACGGATCAACGCCGGCAGATGCTCGGCCACCTTGTCGGCGCCGAAGCGGCCGATGATCATCAGCCGGCCCGGCTCGTTCTCGGGGTTCAGGGTGTCGATCAGGCGCAGCATCTCGTCGGCGCCCAGGCTCGGTCCCGCCTTGAACGCCAGCGGGTTGCCAACGCCGCGCAGGAATTCCAGGTGCGCGCCGTCGGGTTGCCGGGTGCGGTCGCCGCACCACAAGAGGTGCGCCGAGCAGTCGTACCAGTCGCCGGTCGTCGAATCGACGCGCGTCATGGCCTGTTCGTAGCCCAGCAGCAGCGCCTCGTGGGAGGTGTAGAAGTCGGTCGTGCGCAAGGTCGGCGTCGTCTCGCCGGTAACGCCGCACGCCTCCATGAAATCGAGCGCCTCGCCGATGCGCCGCGCCATGTCCTCGTAGCGCTCGCCCTGGGCGCTGCGCCCGACGAAACCCAGGTTCCAACGGTGCACCTGGTGCAGGTCTGCGTAGCCGCCCTGGGCGAAGGCACGCAGCAGGTTGAGCGTCGCCGCCGACTGGGCGTACGCCTGCTCCAGCCGCGCCGGGTCGGGCCGTCGTGCCTCGGGCGTGAACTCGATGGCGTTGATGATGTCGCCGCGGTAGGCCGGCAGCGTGACGCCGTTCTGGGTCTCGTTGTCCGCCGAGCGGGGCTTGGCGAACTGGCCGGCCATGCGACCGACCTTCACCACCGGCATGTTGCCGCCGTAGGTCAGCACCACCGCCATCTGCAGCAGGACGCGGAAGGTGTCGCGGATCACGTCGGGGTGGAACTCGGCGAAGCTCTCAGCGCAGTCGCCGCCCTGCAACAGGAACGCCTTGCCCGCCGCGACCTTGGCCAGCGAACGCTTCAGGTTGCGTGCCTCGCCGGCGAACACCAGCGGCGGAAACCGGCGCAGCTTGGCCTCGACCGCGGCCAGGGCCGCCGGATCGTCGTAGGTCGGCTGCTGCTGGATCGGCAGTCCGCGCCAGCTGTCGGGGCTCCAGGTCTTGCTCTTCATGGTACGTTTGCTCGTTTTCGACGACGACACGGGCTCGTTCCCGCCTGAAAGGCCGGCTTTTACGCCGCCAACCCGTCTCACACTAGCAAAAAAGAGACGGCCGGCCATGGCCAAGCGTGCACATCGCCCTTGGTAACCCTATCGTGGTGTCGGTCTTGGAGGCGCGGACGGTCCAACGGTGCGACAGAGACGGACGCGAGCGCCGGTCCTTGCCTCGGAGGGCGAACAGCTGGCGGCGCTGCGTCGCTACCGCGTCCTCGACACCCCGCCCGAACCGGTGTTCGATCGCGTCGCCGCCGTCGCCGCGCACGCCCTGCGGGCACCTATCGCCCTGATTTCGTTGGTCGATGAGGCCCGCTAGTGGTTCAAGGCACGAGTCGGGCTGCCCGTGGCGGAGACACCGCGCGCAGGACGAGTTGGCCGAACGCCAGCGCCTCGAAGGCGAGCTCCGGCGCGTCGTCGAGACCGACGCCCTGACCGGCCTGGCCAACCGCCGGTCGCTGATCCGGGTGCTCGCCCGCGAGTTCCGCCACGCCCGGCGCCACGATCATGAGCTGGCTGTGCTGATCTTCGACCTGGACCGCTTCAAGGCCGTCAACGACACCCTCGGCCACGCTACCGGCGACGCGGTCTTGCGCGAAACCGCGCGCCGCGCGCTCAACGACGTGCATGACGAGGATACCGTGGGCCGTATCGGCGGCGAGGAGTTCGTGGTCGTGCTGCCCGAGACCGACCAACCGGGCGCCCGCCACGCCGCCGAGCGCCTGCGCCTCGCCATCGAAGGCCGGCCGATGGCGATCAACGGCATCGAGCTGTCCGTCACGGTCAGCGTCGGCCTCGCCACGTTGCACCCGCTCGACGAAGGCCACAAGGTGCTGCTGGGGCGCGCCGACGAGGCGCTCTACGAGGCCAAGAAGGCGGGGCGCAACCGCGTCGCCATCGCCCGTCCGCCGGCGGACGACGGCTGAGCCGGCAACGGGGGCTCGGTCCGCCGTTGCCAATCACCCACGGATCGGGCGCCGCATGGTCACGAACTCCTCGGCGGCGGTGGGGTGGACCGCGACGGTGGCGTCGAACTGCGCCTTGGTCGCGCCCAGCTTGACCAGCACGCCCAGCACCTGCACCAGTTCGCCCGCGCACTCGCCCACCATGTGGGCACCCACGACCCGGTCGGTGGAACGGTGCACCACCAGCTTCACCATGACCTTCTCGGCGCGCCCGGTCAGCGTATGCTTCAAGGGGCGGAACGCGGCGCGGTAGATGTCGATGGCCTCGAACTCCTCGCGCGCCTCGTCCTCGGTCAGGCCGACCGTGCCCACTTCCGGCTGGCTGAACACCGCCGTCGGCACGTCGCGATGGTCCGGCTGCATGGAATTGTTGTTGAACAGCGTCTCAGCCAGGCAGCGGCCCTCGCGGATCGCCACCGGCGTCAGGTTGACCCGGTCGGTGGCGTCGCCGATGGCGTAGACCCCCGGCACGGACGATCGCGACCAGCCGTCCACCGCGACGGCGCCGTTGCGGCGCAGCTCGACGCCCGCCTCGACCAGGCCAAGCCCGTGGGTGTTCGGCACCCGACCGGTCGCGACCAACACCTGGTCCACCTCCAGGCGCTCCCCCCGGGTGGTCGTCGCCACGAGGTTCTGGCCGGCGCTCTCGACGCGTTCGATGTTGGCCTCGGTCTGCACGTCGATGCCCTTCGACTTCATGCCGTCGGTCACCGCCGCGCGGATGTCGGCGTCGAAGCCGCGCAGGATCCGCTCGCCCCGGTAAAGCAGCGCCGTCACCGCGCCGAGGCCGTTGAAGATGCCGGCGAACTCGACCGCGATGTAGCCGCCGCCGACCACCGCGACGCGTCCCGGCAGGGTCTTCAGATGAAACGCCTCGTCGGACGTGATGGTCAGGTTGGCACCAGGGATTTTCGGCCGCTGCGCTCGCCCGCCGGTCGCGATCACGACCGTCGTCGTCGCGTGCGTGGCGCCGCCGACCGTCACGGCGCCCGGTCCGGCCAGGGTCGCCCGCGCGTCGAAAATGGTGACACCAGCGTCCGCCAGCATCGTGCGATAGATGCCGCGCAGCCGGTCGAGCTCCTTGTCCTTGTTGGCGATCAGGCGGGCCCAGTCGAACCGGGCGCCGTCCACGGCCCAGCCGTAGGCGGCCGCGTCCTCGAAGTCCCCGCCGTAGTGCGAGGCGTGGACCAGTATCTTCTTCGGGATGCAGCCGCGGTGCACGCACGTGCCGCCCAGGTCGCGTTCCTCAGCGATGGCGACCCGCGCGCCGTACTCGGCCGCGCGACGCGCGCACGCAACTCCGCCCGAGCCGCCGCCGATGACGAAGAGATCAAACGTGCTCATGGCGCCTCCGCGGGTCTGGGGCCCGCCCCTCAGGGTTGCGTTCCGGCTATCGCAACCATGCGCGAAACGACCTTGTGGTTCCAGGGTCGCGGTTCACCATGAGGCACAAACCGAGGAGGTCACCATGGCCACCGAACACCGCGATGTCGTGATCCTGGGCGGGGGCAACGCCGGCATGGGCGTGACCGTGCCGACCCGCGCCGCGGGGCTTTCCGTCATCCTGATCGAGGCGCGCGACCTCGGCTTCAAAGCGTAACGTGGATGACTGGACGTCCGACACGGCGATCGTCCCCCACGGCGGTGGGTTCCCATAGTGGCGATATGGGTATGGAGATCGCCGATTGCTTCACCCTTCCTGGTCGTTCCGCTTCAGCGAACCAAGGCGCCCGGGCGCTGGCTTCGACCTACACGTCGATGCCGCCCATGCACATGTACTTGATCTCCATGTACTCATCGAGGCCGTACTTGGAGCCCTCGCGCCCCACCCCGGATTCCTTGACGCCGCCGAACGGCGCCACCTCGGTCGAGATGATGCCGGTGTTGATACCGACGATGCCGTACTCCAGGTGCTCGGCCACGCGCCAGATGCGGCCGATGTCGCGGCTGTAGAAGTAGGCCGCGAGCCCGAACTCGGTGTCGTTGGCCAGCCGGATCGCCTCCTCCTCCGAGCCGAAGCGGAACAGCGGCGCGACCGGCCCGAAGGTCTCCTCGCGCGCGATCATCATCTGCGGGTCGACGTTGGTCAGCACCGTCGGTTCGAAGAAGCTGTGGCCCAGCGTGTGGCGCTTGCCACCGATCAACACCTTGGCGCCCTTCTTGGTCGCGTCGGCGATGTGCTCCTCGGCCTTGTCGACCGCACCCATGTTGATCAGCGGCCCCTGCTGCACGCCGTCCTCGGCGCCGTTGCCGACCTTCAGCGCGCGTACCTTGGCCGCCAGCTTCTCGGCGAAGGCGTCGTAAACCTTGTCGTGCACCAGGATGCGGTTGGCGCACACACAGGTCTGGCCCATGTTGCGGAACTTGCTGGCGATTGCGCCGTCGGTGGCGGCGTCCAGGTGCGCGTCCTCGAACACAATGAACGGCGCGTTGCCGCCCAGTTCCATCGTCACCTTCTTCACGGTCTGGGCCGATTGGGCCATCAGCTTCTTGCCCACGTCGGTCGAGCCGGTGAACGTGATCTTGCGCACGATGGGGTTGCCGGTCAGCTCGGCGCCGATCTCGCGGCTCGAACCGGTCACCACGCTGAAGACGCCCTTGGGCACGCCCGCGCGCTCGGCCAGTTCGGCCAGCGCCAGCGCCGAAAAGGGCGTCTCGGTCGCCGGCTTGCACACCATGGTGCAGCCGGCGGCCAGCGCCGGCGCGGCCTTGCGTGTGATCATCGCGGCGGGGAAGTTCCACGGCGTGATGGCGCCGACCACGCCGACCGGCTCCTTGGTCACCACGATGCGCACGCTCGAGATGTGCTGGGGCATGGTGTCGCCGTAGGCGCGCTTGCCCTCCTCGGCGAACCACTCGATGAACGCGGCGGCGTAGGTGATCTCGCCGCGCGCCTCGGCCAGCGGCTTGCCCTGCTCGGCAGTCATGATTTGCGCCAGGTCCTCCTGGTTCGCCATCATCAGGTCGAACCAGCGGCGCAGGATCGCGGCGCGCTCCTTGGCGGTCTTGGCGCGCCAGGCCGGGAACGCCCGGTTGGCCGCCTCGATGGCGCGGCGCGTCTCGGCGGTACCCATCTTCGGGATCGTGCCCAGCGTCGCACCGGTCGCGGGGTTGGTGACCGCGATGGTCTCCTTGGAGTCGGCATCGGCCCACGCGCCGTCGACGTAGCACTGTTGGCGCAGGAGTTTCTTCTCGGTGAGCTTCATGGAGGTCTCCGGGGCGAGGAATCGACGCAGCCGCGCCGCATGGCCCGACTATAGCGGACCCAGCGCACCCCGTTAACCCCTTGGCGAGGATTTGAGGCCTCGAATTGACGGACTTGAACCGCCCCTCGATAGTCGATGGGTAGTCTCAGGTCAGGATCCAATCCGATCCGGCCCATGGCCCGCGCAACATCGCGCCGCGTTTCAACGCCGAAGCATGCCGCGAACACCCTGGCGGAGCACGCCATGGACACGGCGCTGGCGTCGCTCGGCGTGGCGGTCGCGGTCGTGGCGCGCGATGGCGAGGTGACCTACCGCGACGCGCGCATGGCGGCTTATGCGCGCGGCCCCGGCACGACCGCGCTGGACGCCTGGCTGCGGGATCAAGCCGCGCGAGCCTCCCAAGCAGCTTGGGTCGCCACGGCGCCGGATGTCCCGCACCGTCTGCTCCGCCTCGGACGTCAACGTTTGCGATTTCTGCCTCATCTCCGGTCCCTTCGGTCCCTACGATGAGCCAGAAATCCTCCACTACCAAATCCCCTCAATCCGTCCCACAGGCGCTGACGTCAGACACCCGGAAGATCACCAGGGCATCCCTACGCCGGCCGGCCGGGCCACCTTCAGGCGTCGCCGGGCGTTGCCAACACCACGTCCAGGGCCATCCGCGCACAGGTCTCATTATCCACGGCTTCTACACCCTATAGGGGGCGGCCGTACCACCGGGTGGGCGGCGGACGTCCGCCACGAGTCGCGTAATCGGAGCCAATAAGACTTTGGCGCTCATACGTGCGACCGAACGCCGCAAGAAGCGTCGAATTCCGGTTCATCGCAATGAGCCATTGATCCTATGGTACAGTTCATTAAGTTGCGGTTACGGTGCGGCGCGTCCGGGATACGGCGTTGGCGCCGACTTCATGATGGGGGTATCGATCGGTGGCGAACCACAGAGGCCGCTGACCTGGCCCCACCGGAGGGAACCATCGGTAAGATTGGAAACCGAGGGAGATCCGGAAGATGCCGAAGAAGCGATACCTGCCCGAAGAGATCGTGGCGAAGCTGCGACAGGTCGACGTTTTGCTTGGACAGGGCAGGCAGCTCGGCGAGGCGGTGAAGTCGATCGGGGTGACGGATACGACGTATCACCGCTGGCGCAACGAATATGGCGGGCTGAAGCTTGATCAGGTGAAACGGCTTAAGGAAGTCGAGGCGGAGAACGCCCGGCTTCGGCGCGCCGTGTCGGACCTGACGCGGGACAAGATGATCCTGTCGGAGGCCTTGCGGGGAAAACCGTAAGCCCCTCGCGGCGGCGCGCGCTGATCGATCATGTCCGGCAGGTTCTCGACGTCTCGGAGAGCCGGGCCTGCGCGGTGATCGGCCAGCCGCGGACCACGCAGCGACGCGAGGGGCATACCCGTGAGGACGAAGCGGCTCTTGTGGCGGACATGATCGAGCTGGCGCGGCAGTACGGGCGCTACGGCTATCGGCGGATCGCGGCCCTGCTGCGCTCGGCGGGCTGGGCGGTCAACAAGAAGCGGGTTGAACGCCTCTGGCGGCGTGAGGGGCTGAAGGTCCCCAGCAAACAACGCAAGCGCGTGCGGCTCTGGCTGAACGACGGCTCATACGTCCGGCTTCGGCCGATGCGGTGCAACCATGTCTGGGCCTACGACTTCGTCGAGGACCGGACCCATGACGGGCGGAAGTACCGATTGCTCTGCCTGATCGACGAGTTCACGCGCGAGTGCCTGGCGATCCGGGTCGCGCGTCGATTGAACGGCTACGACGTCATCGAGACATTGGCGCTGGCCTGTCTCGAGCGCGGTGCACCCGAGCACATCAGGTCCGACCAAGGCCCCGAGTTCATCGCCAAGGCCGTCCGGGACTGGATCACTGCGGTCGGGACGAAGACCGCGTTCATCGAGAAGGCCAGCCCTTGGGAGAACGGCTACTGCGAAAGCTTCAACGGCAAGCTCAGGGACGAACTGCTGAACGGCGAGATCTTCTACACGTTGAAGGAGGCCCAGGTGCTCATCGAATCATGGCGGCGCCATTACAACGCCGTCCGGCCACACTCATCGCTGGGATACCGGCCGCCGGCGCCCGAGGCCGTGATCGCGGCCGTCTCGCAAGCCGCGTGGAAGAGCGCTTCGACGGCCGCGATCCCGGCGGTCTTGGCCGACGGGCAGGTTCTAAACTAACTTAAGAGGTGGCTCCGTCTTTGGGGGCTGGTCACTCGGGCGCGAGAGTTGGGATCAAAGGCTCGCCGGCGACGCGCTTGGCGTCGATCTCGGCTATAGTCCGCTCCATTGCGACGAAGCGCTCAGGGCTGGTCGGGTGGGTCGTGCCGTAGCCGATCTGACCAGGAGCGATCGTGGCCATGCGGCGCCAGAAATAGGGCGCCTTGTCTATCGGCATATCGCTTGCGGCGAGCATGTAGAGCGCAACATAGTCGGCCTCGGCCTCGAAATCCTTGGCGTAGGTCAGCGCACCCGCTTGGCCGCCAGCGCGCGAAAACGCGCCGCCTGTGTTGACGCCTGCTGCTGCGGCGAGCAGGTCAACCAGCAACCCAGCCATGGCACCTCCGGCTTGGTTCTGGAGTTGCTTCCGGACGTGGCCGTAGGCGTTGTGCGCGAGCTCATGGGCGACGATGACGGCGAGCTCGTCGTCCGAGACGAAGCGAAGCATCCCCCGAGTGACATTGATGCTAGTGCCGTCGGCGAAGGCGTTGATCTCGTCGCTGTCGACCAGGTTTAAGTCAAAGGCGCAGGCGCGCTCAGGCTCGACGACGAACTCGATCACGACGTTGCGTCGGCGCACTGCGAGGAGTACCGGGTTGCTCGCGCTGCCCGCACGGAATGCATCGCGGACAATCTCGGCGGCGTGCGCGTCGGTGCCAATTGGTCGGCCGCTGACTGCCACGATCTCGTCACCCGGCTCGAGCCCGGCGATCCACGCGGCCGAGCCCTCGACGACGTAAACCACTTGGAGGTCATCGCCAATCCCGAGCGCCGAGCGCGCGGCCGCCCGATACTCGGGCTCGAAGAACGCCACGTTGAGCGCGACGGCACCGTCGCCGCCCCGCACTTGGTTGCCGCAGAATATGGCCGCACCGGTTATGACTGGGTAGGAGACACGGTAGAGCCTGATGTTCTCCTCTACGAAGGCCTGCAACCAGACCTCGCGCTGCTTCTCGGCCTCGACCGCCGCAAGGCCCGGGTCGACCGGAGGCGGGCTCGTCGTCGGGCCAGCGCAGGCGGCAAAAAGGACCCCGATCAGGACGAAAAAGGGAAGCGTGTCATGAATACTCCCGACGCAAGCCCACCTGACCCGCCCCCAACGAGTGGTCCAGGCAGTATGTTAGTGCACGGTCGGCCGTAGCTCCAGAGCGAGCGTGGCCGGCGCAGCGGGTCGGGGGCGCGCAGCCGGCCACGCGGCAAGTGCCGGCACGAA
>VGDP01000033.1 GCA_016869675.1 Alphaproteobacteria bacterium
GCGTTCAGCACTTCGCGCAGGTCAATCTCCGGCTTGCGTCCCCGCTTCGCGGGCTTCGGCAAGAGAGGGACGATGCGCTCCCATTCCTCGTCGGTGAGATCGGTCGGATAACGCTTGGTCTTCCGCTCGATCGCGGCCATGCGGCCTCGCGTCGTTCGTGTCCACATGCATAGGGTGAATCACGAACGCTGCTTCGAGGGAATCCCCATTCTCAAACGGGCTCTGAGATAATCGACGAAGAAGGCGCTGAGCTTCGCGCGACCCACCGGATCGCTGATCCGCTCCGACGCCAAGCTCGCGCCGTTGCGCCGGATGGTCAGCGCGCCGCAGGTCTCGTCGTAGCTCGGCACCAGCTCGGCCAACCGCTCGTCCCTGCCGTGCATCAGCATGTGGAAGCTGGTCTTCAGCTCCCAGCGCGGCGCCTCCGCCGTGATGCCAGAATCGCCATGCGCAATTGCGAACCGTCGATCCTGCGGCAACGTTCGCCCCGCCGTCACCGCCACCCGCTCCAGGCGCTCCCCTGCCAGCCCCTTCACGGGGTAGCGCCATATCTCCGTCACGCTCGCGGTCATGCTGCTGTCCCCTCCGACGATTGCACCTTTGACTGCATCCTCGATGCACCGTGAGATTGGCGAGTTCACCCATGATCCGCCACTCGCGGAACGGCCACAACGGGCGCAACCACTGCCATGAAGCGGTATGAATCCAGATGGCCGAGGTCATGGTGCCGCGGATGCTGTTCGCCAAGATCCTGCGACTGATCGCCGCCCTGCGTCCATCGCCGCCGCCGGCCCGATGTTGAGCGTCGCTGGCCGCAACGGTCCCGCAAGCCGACGGCAGCAGGAGAACTGCGTCCAGATCGCACCCAGAAGCGCCTGTCTTTCGCTCCGACGGCGACCATCGAACGGTCAGACCCGACGCGCACGTGATCGAGGCGCCGTCACCGTTGCAAGAGCCACCGAAGCGCCGATACGATCGTCATGAGCGGTCGAGTTACCCGGCCATCTGGGGAATGTCGGCAAATACGGTTGAACCTGCATAGCGCCTCCTCCTCGTCGGTTCCGACTTCGAGAGCGAATGGGCCCGGCCTAATCCACTCCCTGAACGAGTGACGTCGCCGCGGCTGCGTCCTGTTCGCGAGCCACTCGGTCGCTTCGCGGCGGCGCCGGGACGGGCGCGCGGCCACGCCAAGCCGGCCGCGCCCCGGGAGATGATCTTGCCCATGGCCGCTGTGTGGAGACAATGTTGGGTCGCGATGGAGCCGGTCGCAGCCTGCGCGCCGGCCAAGCCGATCGTCACAGGGAGAGGAGCCATGGTGACACAGGACATGTCCAGGGCCGCGCGCACGACGCCCGTGACCTTCCTCACGGACACGGAGGCTCAGATCGACATGAAGCGGCTGCGCGCCTACCGCCTGGCGCGCCTGCGCGCCGAGCTCAAGAAGCGCGACTATGGCGCCGCCGTGCTCCTCGAGCCTATCAGCATCCGGTACGCGACCGGCAGCCGCAACGGGACTCTCATCCTGACCCACATCCCGGCGCGCTACCTGTTCGTCGCGACCGAGGGCCCTGTCATCCTGTTCGACGCCGAATCGTACCGGCACGTGGCGGCCGGCCTCGAGACCGTGACCGAGTACCGCCCGGCCCTGCCGCTGACCGTGTTCTACGCCGGTCCGCGCCTGGACGAGATGTTCCGCCGCTGGGGCGAGGAGATCGCGGACCTGGTCAAGAGCCACTCGGGCGGCAACAAGCGCCTCGCCGTCGATCGCCTCGACCTGCGCGCGGCCGCCGTGCTCGCCCGCCACGGCATCGACGTGAAGGACGCCAACGAGCCGGTCGAGCACGCCCGCGCGATCAAGTCGGCGGACGAGATCATGTGCATGAACATGGCCATCGCCACGGCCGAGATCGGGGCTGCGCGCATGCGCGAGGCGCTTCGGCCTGGCATGACCGACACGCAGCTCTGGGCGATCCTCCACCAGACCAATATCGAGATGGGCGGGGAATGGATCGACTGCCGCCTGCTCACCTCGGGTGACCGGGTCAACCCGTGGCTCCAGGAGACGGTGGGGCGCTACATCCGGCCGGGCGAGCTCGTCGCCTTTGACACCGACATGATCGGCCCCTTCGGCTATTGCGCGGACTTCTCGCGCACCTTCCACTGCGGGCCTGGGAAGCCGACGCCCGAGCAGCGCGACCTCTACAAGCTCGCCCACGACGAGGTCCACACCAACATGGCGCTCGTGAAGCCGGGCCTGAGCTTCCGCGAGTTCACCGAGAAGCACTGGAAGCAGCCCGAGCAATACATCCAGAACCGCTACCCCTTCATCGCGCACGGGATCGGCATGTGCGACGAATACCCAGGCATCCATTATCGGCAGGACTGGCCGCTCTACGGCTACGACGGCGTGATCGAGGAGAACATGACGCTCTGCATCGAAAGCTACGTGGGTGCCGCGGGCGGGTTCGAGGGGGTGAAGCTCGAGCAACAGGTGCTGGTGACCGGGAAGGGCTGCGTGCCGCTCTCCCGCTTCCCGTTCGAGGAGGCGCTCCTGGCCTGAGTGCCGGCGGCGGTCCCGTTCGATCGTGCGACACGAGGAGGCGCGCCTTGGCCAAACTCCATCCGCCGCAGGTGATGAAGGGCGCCCGCGGCGTGTACATGGTCTGGACCGCCGCTGATCCCGCGGCCGCGGCCGCTGGCTCGACAACGTGTTCGTCGAACGCCTGTGGCGTTCCCTGAAGTACGAGGAGGTCCACCTCAAGGCCTACGCCGACGGCCGCGAGGCGCGCGCCGGCATCGGCAGGTGGATGGGCTTTTACAACGACCAGCACCCGCACCAGGCGTTGGCGAACCTCCCACCGATGCGGTTCCGGCGCGACCGGGGCGAGGCTGTGGACATGACCCTGCGGATCGAAGTCCGCGGGTTGGACAACGCTGGCGCGTTGCCCACATGCCCACAGCCTCAACCACAGCAGCAGGCAGCATGATAGATTGATGACAGGAGAAGACGCGGCTCCGCCTTAGCTCAACGTCAAAGTGGTCCCACGAATGGGGTCCACTTCAGGGATCCGCCCGAACTGCTTCGACCGCAACATGTGACCGGTCAACACGGTCCACCCAATCAACCGTCACAGCTAATGCTTGAGCATCCAGGGATGATGCGCGTGATGGGTATGGGCCTTGTGTGGTTCGGCGGTCTGGGCCGCTCGATCCCCGCGCGCGCGCATGAGATCGGCATGGGCGTCATGGCGTGGGATGTCATCGCCGCGACGCCGCCTGACGACGCGCGGTTCGTTTGCGCTTTTTTCGTTAACCGCATGTGCATTCCTCTGGCCCGAGTCCATGCCTAGTGCGGGCATTACAACGGCTCGTCTAGAGGACCGACCACAGTCGGGGCACGGGGCTGGCCGTCGGTAGGCGCTCATGCTTCGCCAGGCCCTGAAAGGACCGCACGTCTCACACTCGTAATCGTAGAGCGGCATCAGTATCCCTCGTGTCGCACACCGTGGAGGGGCGACTTCGCGGTTGGCCTCGCACTTGCCACCTTACCACCACAGAAAGAAAGCCGCTTCGGGTCAAACCCGCGACCCGAAGCGGCGTGAGCATTCGGAATCCGCCGAAGCCCTAACGCAGGATTTGACCGAGGCAGGACTACGGCTTTGAAGTTCGAAGCGTGACCTTACCGCGCGCGCGCAAGATCCGCCTTAGACGAGTCGACTTGCTTCTTCGGCCCCGCGGCATTCGGGTGGATATCGAATTCGAACATGTCGGTGGGAATGGCCACGGACACACAAGCATTCGGGATGTCAACGACACCACCGATACGCGCCTCGACCGGCGCGCAGCCGAGGATCACATAGGCCTGCTCTTTCGAGTACCCGAAGCGACTCAGGTACTCGATCGCATTCATACACGCCCGTCGCATCGCCATAGTGGCGTCGTTATAGAGCTGCTTCCCGGACTTGTCGTCGACGCTGATACCCTCGAACGCAAGGAAGTCGCCATAGTGTGGATCGACGGGGCTGATCTTGAACAGCGGGTTCGTCAAACCATACTTGCCGACACCCCCCTTGATGATATCAACGTGCAGGTGAATCCATCCCGCCATCTCGATCGCACCACAGAAGGTGATCTCGCCATCACCTTGTGAGAAGTGGTAGTCGCCCATTGAGAGTTTGGCGCCCTTCACATAGACGGGGAAGTAAATGCGGCTGCCGCGCGAGATGTTTTTGATGTCGCAGTTGCCGCCATGCTCGCGAGGCGGGATTGTCCTGGCGGCTTCCTTGGCCGCCTTCTTGAGGTCCGCGCCCTTGAGGGTTCCGAGCAGCACGCCTTCGGGTTCCGGCGGCAACGCGAAAGGTGGTACGCGGTCCGGATTCGTCGCGATGAGCGCCGCTTCTCGTTTGTTCCACTCGGCCAGCAACTTGTGACTAGGCGCGCAGCCGATAAGGCCGGGGTGCGTGATTGCCGCGAAACGCACTTTCGGAATATGGCGCGACGAGGCGTAGATACCCTTGCAATCCCAAATCGCCTTGCGTGGTTCCGGGAACAGATCGGTCAGGAAGCCGCCTCCGTTCGCGGTCTTGAAAATGCCGGTGTAGCCCCACTCGTTGCCCCGCAGCGGACCGATGTCGAGGATATCGACAACCAGAATGTCGCCGGGCTCGGCTCCCTTGACCTCGATCGGACCAACGAGGTGATGACAGGGTGGCAGGTAGCAGTCCCTAATGTCGGCAGCGTTGTCGTCATTCTTGATCTGCCCGCCGGTCCAGTCGAGCGCCTCGATGATGAAATCATCTCCGGGCTTGACGCTGACAACGGGCGGAATGTCTGGGTGCCAACGGTTGTGCTGGGGCTGGGCCTGTTGGGTCGCCTTCTTCTTGATATCCACGGAAATGAGAGTCTTGGCCATGCTATGCCCTCCTCGCTGCTAGACTTGTAGATGTTTCCTGACGACGTCGTCGCTCAATTCTCCGATCGGTCCCGTCGCGACGATATGGCCGGTGTCAAGAATCGCGAACCTCCGCGCCACATCGCGGACGACGTCGAGCCGCTGCTCGACGAGAAGAATGGCGCAGTTATGCTCACTGCCAATACGTTTGATGATCTCCTGGATTTCGGCGACGACGGAGGGTTGCAAACCCTCGGTTGGCTCATCCATCAACAGGAGTCTCGGTTCTTGGACCAGCGCGCGCGCGATCGCCAGCTGCTGCTGCTGCCCGCCCGACAAGACACCGCCCTTGCGCCCAGTTAGCGATCGAAGTGCCGGGAAGTATTCATAGACCACGTCCGGAATGCGCCTCGACTTGCCGACGCCCAGGAGGGCCAACTCGAGATTCTCCGAAACGGTCAGGTCCGAAATGATCTGCCGGCCCTGAGGCACATAGCTAATGCCCCGCCTCGTTCGAAGATGCGACGCAAGTTTACTGATCGTCTTGCCATCGAACTCGATTCTGCCCAAGCGCGGCAGCCTCTCGCCCGTGATGCTGCGCAAAAGAGTTGTCTTGCCCGCGCCATTACGCCCGAGGACCGAAACCATCTCACCGGCGTCTACCTCGATGGAAACCTCATGGAGTATGTGGCTCGTGCCGTAGTACGTATCTATCCCGCTGACGCGAAGCATCACGCGTGACCCTTGCCCAGGTAAACGGCGCGCACGGTTTCGTTGTCGACCACCTCATCGAGCGACCCCTCCGCCAGAACTTGACCCTGGTGAAGGACCGTAACCTTCTTGGCAAGTTGCCTGACGATGTGCATGTCGTGCTCGACGAGAAGGACGGTATGGCTGCGCGCGATCCGTTGGATCAATTGTGCGGTCTTCTGCTTGCCTTGTTCGGTCATGCCCGTCGTTGGTTCGTCGAGGAGAAGGAGCTTGGGACGCGAGGCGATCAGCATCGCGAGTTCCAGCCACTGACGTTCGCCGTGGGACAATGTGTCAGCCGGTTCGCCCGCACGGTCGGCAAGTTCCACGAACTCGAGAATCTCCCAAATGCGATCGTCGTCCTCTCGCGTCACGCGTTTCAGCATGTAGCGGAACACTCTGCGCGCGCTTTGAAGCGAGACCATCACGTTGTCGTAAACGGAAAGGGTCTCGTACATGTTGGGCACTTGAAACTTGCGACTGATGCCGGCCAGGAAGATTTCGTCTGGAGCTCGGCCCGTGATATCGCGACCATCGAAAACGATCCGACCAGACGTCGGCTTGTACTGGCCAGTGATGAGAGAGATGAGCGTTGTCTTTCCGGCCCCATTCGGTCCGAGGAGAACACGAAGCTCGTGCTCGTCCACGGCGAAATCAAGATTATCCAGGATCGTGAACCCCGAAACTCTGGTAGTGAGTCCCTTGACCTCGAGCAGCGCCATGGCTCGCTTACACCTCGTCGCTACACTGGGTCATTTCGGCTACCGGGTTCACTCGATGGGCGCCAGTCGTGCTGGCGATCCTTCTCGAGTCTGTCTTGCTCTTCGCGGATCTCAGCTGGCGCACCGCGCCGACGAGCCCGGTACCAGTTTAGGAGCGTGCCCACGATTCCATCACGCATGACGAGCACCACGAGGATGAACAGGGCGCCCATGAAGAACTGCCAATAGTTGGCCAGCCAGCTGCCACTGAGCAGGAACTCGAGGCCACGCACCAAAAAGGTACCAATGAAGGGCCCGATCAGCGTAGCGCGGCCCCCGACCGCCGTCCAGATTACCGCTTCGATCGAAAACCTGGGACCAGTATCACCAGGAGAGATGATCCCGACCCACGCGGCGTACAGGGCCCCAGCAAGGGCCGCGAGGAAGGCCGAGACGCAGAACACGAAGATACGATAGTTCGCGACATTGTAGCCCATGAACTCGGCTCGCACGTCATTGTCGCGAACTGACTTCAACACTGTTCCGATGCGTGAATGGGTGAGCAGCCTCGCGCCAAAAAAACACAGTGCCGTCAGGACGACCAGGAACCACAAAAATTGCGCCGTGCGGGTGTTGCCATAGTCGGTCACGCCATTGAACCCGCCCGTGTAGGCTTGGTACTCGATCAGGAATTGCTCGAGAATCAGCGCCTCCGCCAACGTAATGACCGCGCAATAGACGCCATAGATATGGCGCTTGAACGTGATTACGCCGAAGATAAATGCAAGCAGCGTCGGGATCGCCAAGGCGAGCGCGATCGCAATCGGTGTGCTGAGCAAGGGTTCCATGAACCCCGGCACTTCGGTTAATCCATTCCAAACCATGAAGTCGGGAATCGTGCCGCCGTAACGCGTCGAATTCTCGATGGTATAGTTGAGCTTCATGGACAGAGCGATCGTGTACGCCCCGATTCCGAAATAGACGGCCTGGCCCAGGCTGAGGATGCCTGTGAAGCCCCAAATGAGATCAACACTCAATGCAAAAATCGAGAAGCAGAGAAACTTGCCGATGAGCTGTAGAACATAGCTATCGGTGCCTCCCACGACCGGAAACGCGGAGATCGCTGCAGCGACGAGGGCTCCGACGACCAGGACCGATCGCGGCAGAAGGCGAGAACGTCTGACTTTGCGTTCTCCGGCGCTACGCGCCTGGGTTGCCATGGACCGTCCCTCGATCGACTTCACGGGTTACGTCGTTGTGTTTCAGCGTGCCCCCCTGAACCTGGTTAGCGTCGCTCGTGATATCCGAAAATTCCCCGCGGAAACACGCGTATGGCGATGACGATGGCCACAAAGACCAGAAGCTGACCGATGACCGTGTTGTACCGGAAGGCCAACAAAGTCTCTCCCTCGCCGATCAAGAAAGCACCGACGGGAATGCCGAGCAGATTGCCGACGCCGCCTAGCACAATGACCATGTAGGAACTGACCGCATAGGTGAATCCCATATCGAACGTCGCAGCCTTGATCGGCGCGAGGACGGCGCCCGCGACGCCCGCCAAGCCAGATCCATACATGAAAATCAGCATGTCGATCTTCGCGGTATCGACACCCATGCAGCCGGAGATCGCCCGGTTGCGCCGCACCGCGCGCACCTTCAGGCCGAAGTTCGTCTTGTAGAGGAGATAGAAGGTGAGGCCCATGATCGCCGCGGCCAGCACGATGTGGAACACGCGGTAATAGGGATAGTGTGGCGGACGCGCGAACAGCTTGATGTTCCCGTCCAGCAAATCAGGCCAGTCGACCTTGAGTCCAAGCGGCCCGAAGATCAACCGAGCCGCGACCTCGAGTATGATGGCCACACCCCATGTTGCGAGCAGTGTCTCCAACGGTCGATCATAGATCCATCTGATCACGCCACGCTCGACGGCGAGCCCAAGGAGGGCAACCACGACAAAGGCTAGGGGCATCGCCATGAACATGTCGCCACCAAGCTTGTTCACGACGGCAGCCGTGTACGCTCCCACCATGATGAACGTGCCATGCGCCATATTGATGACGCCCGCCACGCCGAAGATGATTGCTAGGCCCGACGTGGCAATGACCAGGATGGCAGCCACCCCAAGGCCGTTCAGAATTTGAAGTGCGAACTGATTCCATATCATGCGTGCGTTATCCCGCGAACCCATCGACTTGGCTGGTGTCGACCCAGCTGGACCGCGGCGCTCCCAATTGGATCCCGCGTTTGACTTGCAATTCGTCCTGTCTCATTGACGGGAATATCCCCGGCACCGCCAACGCAACCAACTGTTTCGAAAGCTCTCAGGGCGGACGTCTACGCGCAATTCCGGGTCATCCGCCCAATTTTGGTTTCGATCACGTTGCTCTTGTCAGCGATGCCGGGGGGTGGCCTTCCCTTAGATGTCCATCGTGCCGGAGCGGTTCTTCTCCTCGCTCCAGGGCTTCTTGAGTCGCTCAAGCACTTCCGGACTCGTGAAGTCGCAGTCCTTGTTGGGATAGAGGTAGTCCACCCATGGGTCTGGACGTATGCGTTCCGGGGATGTCCAGACGATATCGAACTGCCCGTCGTCGCGCGCGCGCGCGATACGTGCCCACAGATGCGTGTGGTGGTTTTTCTCGTCGATCTTCACCGGTCCCTGCGGCGCGGTGAACTCCTGCCCGGGTAAGCCGTCGAAGATCAGGGCATCGGCTTCTGTGCTCTGTGTCTTTTCGATTGCCTGAGCAAGCAGGTACGTCTGGAAGTATGCAGCCTCCATGACGGCGTTCGTAACTTCGTTCGCGCCAAACTTCGCCTTGTAGCGCTCAACGAACGATGCGTTCTCGGGCGTGTCGACGGTTTGGAAGTAGTTGAATGACGTGTAGTGACCCGCCGCGTTCTCCGGACCCATTGCCGCGGTTTCCTGCTCGGTCGTGATCGGCGTGCAAATCGGCACATCCTCGGGGGTGAATCCGAACTGCCTGAACTGCTTGTAGAACGCTACGATGGAATCGCCCACCAACGTCGAGAAGACATAGTCCGCGCCGCTATTGGCGATATTGTTGATGACGGTCGAGAACTCCGTATGCCCGAGCGGCGCGTATTCCTCACCAACATTCTCCGCCCCGGAAATTTCGAGCAAAGCCTTCCACTCTCGGTTAGTCTCCTTGGGATAAATGTAGTTGGAGCCGATCATGTAGCATTTTTTACGGCCGAGTTCCCTGACGATCCAAGGCTCGAAGTCGTCAAGCTGCTGATTTGGCACGGCGCCTGTGTAGAAGCAATTCTTGCTGCATTCCTGCGCCTCGTAGAGCGTCGGATACAGCAGCACGCCGTTGTACTCCTCGAACACAGGCAGCACCGACTGACGGCTAGCGGACGTGTAACATCCTAGCACCGCCACGACCTGATCGTTAAGCAAAAGCTTTTTTGCCTTCTCTGCAAAGATCGGCGGTTGTGACTGCGGATCTTCGATGACTGGTTCAATCATCTTGCCCATGATACCGCCATTCGCGTTGATCTCCTCGATCGCAAGACGCTCGGCGTTATGGAGCGAAGTCTCGATGATCGCGATGGTGCCACTCAATGAATGCAGAATGCCGACCTTGATGGTACCGCCGTCTTGAGCCTTGGCTATGTTCCTCGAGAACACATACGGCGCGCCGCCGCCAACGGCGATGGCGCCTAGCGTGCTCACCGAGTTCTTTAGAAACGTGCGTCGCTTTTGACCCTTCATGATGTCAACCTCCTGGCACGAAGCCCAAAAAAAACACAAAGCCCCGCGCCTTCTCGATTCCGAGAAAACGCGGGGCTTCGTTGCCCGTTTATTTTTAACGGCACCACTGCCGCCTCTCGTTTGAACTCCTAGGAGCCCCGGATAACCGGAATGACCTCTCCAACCCCTAAAACGCCATCCGCATCGACCACGCCCGACGCTACCATATTGATCGTGACCTTCTTGCGCATTGCCTGCTCGCGAAGGAAGGCATACGCCTCAGGTTCCTCGATCTTTCCACGCGTCATCAGGATCGTCTTGGCTTGCTCTACCTTCCGTGCCGCCTTGAGCACCTCGTCGAGCTTGGCGGCCTTGTCCCGCAGCCGACGTCGGTATCCAAAAGTTTGGCAGGCCACGACGACGCTTGTCAACATGGCTTGCAGGGCCACGGGCTTGGTTATGACCGCGACGGGGCGGGCCTCGAGCAAGAGAGGCATCCAATGGACGTCGCCGGGATCGACTATGCAGATGAGGGCGGCCCTGCCTTCTTCGGCAATACGCGCGGACAGCGCGCGCGTCTCTGGAACGATCGAACACACCGCGACGTCGACCGCGTGCGGTAGTCCAGAATCGGGCGGCCAGAACTGAGTGATGCTAACGCCAAGCCGCCCGACCTCACACCAAAGATCCGCCAACTCTTCATCGGGAGGGTGACTGACGAGCAGCTCAAGTCCTTCCAACTGGTCCAGGAGATCCCTCACTGCTCCATAGGGCTCTGGGCGGGCTGCGCCAGGATGCGTCACGGTCGCTACCGCGCCGACGCGATCGCCCTCATGCTCGGTCATTTCAGTGGCTGACCAGATAGGGATCGGGACGCACAGGCAACATCGACTCGCGCACCACATCGAACTGGCCCATCGCGTTGACCCGTCCGACGCGGGTCCAAAGGCTCGTGTGGCCATTGTCGGCGTCTATGGAGACGAGCCCCTGGGGCGCCTCGTACTCGCTACTTAGAACAACCGGCTTCAGAACATCAGGATTCATGGTGTCCACCTCCGCCAGGGATCTAGCAAAAATGTGGATCTGAAAGTATGCCGCCTCGACACAAAGGTTCGTCCTCTGATCATCGCCAAAGCGGCGATTGTATCGTCGCACGAACGCGGCGTTACGGTCCGTCCTGACGCTCTCGAAGTAAGGCGCCGCCGTGATGTGTCCACGCGCCGCGTCGACGGTCATCAGACTGACCTCAGCCTCCGACGTAGTAAGGCTGGCGATCGGCATCGTGCGAGGATCAAATCCGGCCTCCGCATAGGCCTGGTAGAGGAACGCTGTCGACTCACCCACAACCGTCGAAAACACCACATCCGGTCGATTGTTGCGCAAGTCGCGCATAAGTAAGCGAAACTCCGATCGCCGTGCGCCCAGATCGAGGTAATGCTCGCCAAGCGCCTTTCCACGACGCTGGCGCAAAAGTTCTCGCATGATTCTGTTTGACTCGCGGGGGTAAATGTAGTCAGACCCCACGAGGTAAAAGCGGGAACCATAGGTTTCAAGCATGTAATCGACGAGCGCAACGATGTTCTGGTTGGGCGCGGCGCCCGTGTAGATTACATTGGGCGAATATTCAAAGCCCTCGTAAAGCGTCGGATACCACAACAGGCCATTATGGCGCTCGACGATGGGCACCACCGCCTTTCGGCTACTGGAGGTATAGCAGCCGAAAATTGAACTTACGCCATCCTCGGTCAACAGCTTGCTGGCGTAACGCGCGAAGGCGTGCACATCTGAACCAGGATCGTAACACACGGGTTCGATCTCCCGTCCGTTCACGCCCCCCGAAGCGTTGACTTCCTCGATCGCCAGGATTGTGCCCTGCAATTGGGTCTCTTCGATCACCGCCGTGACGCCACTGCGCGAGAATAGGACCCCGATTCGCCAAGGTTCGGTACCGCCAGTGCGTTTCACCATGAGGCCACCTCCACCGCGGTCCTTTCGACTTGTCTACGTCACTCGCCAGCCGGTCTCGCGCACAGCCTGGCGCCACATCGGCTGTGGGCCCGCACCGCCGTGGGGGACCACCGAACCAAAACAAGGGATCTCGCGCGACACGCCAGCCGGACCGTGTGGATCGCCGTCGCCCATGATCGAATTGATCCGCCACCCCGAAGCACCGGCTGGCATATCCCGCGATGAATTGCATGGCACAGAGAACCTCATCCTCGATCATCGGCACTGAGAAGCACATCGTGTGATTCAACGACGATAGACGCGATCGCGCCGATGGCCATGCGGCGGCGCATCGCTTCGTCGCGCAGGAAGCCATAGGCCTCGGGTTCGCCTATGTTTCGACGCTCCATGAGGATGGCCTTGGCTTGTTGCACCTTCTTATAGGCTCGCAGTGTTTCTTCGAGTTTGCGGACCTTTCCAAGCTGGCGCTGAAGGCAGCCCAAGTTGCCGTATGCAATCAGCAGGCTGGGCGCTAAAGCCAACGGATTGACGGGATGACATAGGACCCCATGCGGCGCCGATTGACGCAACGACTTGACGGTTTCAGGGACTTGCGGGTCCACGATGCCGACCACCGCGACGTCGCTACGCGCGATCACAGCATTGACTAGCTGTCGCGCGCACGAATCTAACAAGCACATCAGCACATCAGCATTCTCTGCCAGCGCCGCCGGCGGAGGCCAAACCATCTCAACTCGCCGGACGAGCCTGCGCACATGACGCGCGATATGCTCGCCAGGTTCACCTTGCGGATGGACCAGGACCAGGTAGAGCTGCCGCAAGTTCATAGGACCTGACCTGTCCCGAACCATGACCCAGCTGAACAACGAACGGGAGCGGCAGGGTCGCGCACAAACATCAATGCGCGGAACAACGACGCACACGGCAAACGGGAAGTCCCTGTTTCTGCCATCATGGTTCACACCTCCCCGAACCACCGGCAGCCCTAGATCGCCCGTCTCACCTTAGCCACGAACCCAAGTCCCATCAGCGACGAGGCTCGCTTCGCTGATCCTGCAAGACGTAACGACAACCCTTCACTGCCGATATGTATATAGTATGCGGACGCCGCATCTTCGCGCAGCTTCGCAAACTATCGTAGATGACATCCCGTGAAGGATCAATGCCAACCCTACCGCCTTGAGCTTAAATTCACGCGTGAACTTCCTTCGCTGCATACTCTCCCCCGGGTTCCAATAAACACCCTAGCTCGGCGTCCACGGAACCGGCAGCAGCTCACATCGTGGGATCGCAAAATTAGTTTGGGGTCCTGAACGCCCTATGCTTCCCTAATTGGCGTGCAAGTGGCATCGGGACGCGCTCATTGGGAAAGATCGAGAGTATCGTCATCTCAGACCAGCGACCCAGCCCTCGCCTCGCTAGCGGGTCTGCCAATTCATGATCGCGGGTCCAGGTGAGATCTTTCATCCCCTTCGTGGTGTCCTTTCCGCACCACTCTGGGAGGCCGGGGTGCCTGATCTCCTACGGGTGCTCCAGCATGGCGACAGCTTCTTCCCATCAGGCGGTGTCGCCTTCTCGCTCGGACTCGAAACCCTGAAGGAAGACGGCGTAGTCAAAGATGCAGTGGGCATCGAGCGCTTGATCACATCTCATCTGCGTCAACGGTGGGCTTCCACCGACCGATCATTCGTCGCGAACGCGCATCGTGCGAAGGATCTTGACGAAGCCCGGGGCTTGGACTCGCTGCTCGACGCGATGACCCTGCCGCGAGAGCTGCGCGAGGGCTCGCGGCGAAACGGCGGGGCGCTGCTGCGTGTGATGGCCGCCCTGGGGGGATCTCACGCGGCCGGGTACCGTGAGCTCGTTCTAGCGGAACGCGCTCCTGGCCACCTCGCCGTCGTGCAGGGTCTTGTCTACAGCGAACGCGGCCTCAGCATTGACGAGTCACTGGCGGTAGCGGGCCACGGTCTCGTCGTCGGGATGCTTGCCGCCGCGCTTCGGCTCGGCATGATTGGACATGTTGCCGCGCAAGCGTCACTTACACGGCTGCACGATGTCCTGGCAGAAATCTTGGGCTCTCCACTGCTCGGAATCAATGAAGTACACGCCTTCACCCCGCTTGCCGAGATCGCGGTGATGCGTCACGAAGCGGGAGATAGTCGCCTATTTGCGAACTAGCTGAACTCAGGGAGGACGAGATGCTCCTTACCCCGACCGAAGTCGAAAGGCTCTTGATCTTCAGCGCTGCGGAACTGGCGCGCAAGCGCCGTGCGCGGGGAAAGAAACTCAATCACCCCGAGGCGATCGCGCTCATTTCCGATGAAATTCTCGAAGGTGCGCGTGATGGTCGCTCGGTCGCGGAGTTGATCAGTGCCGGCGCCACGATCCTCGACGACGATGACGTGATGCCGGGGGTCGCGGAGATGACGACAATGATTCAGGTCGAGGCCACGTTCCCCGACGGCACCAAGCTCGTCACAGTCCACAACCCAATCCGTTCCGGCAAGAGCAAGCGCAATAAGGATCGCCTAGTGCCCGGAGAAATTATCACAGACGACGGGGAAATCGAACTGAATGTGGGCCGCGCCCGAGCGCACGTCAGGGTGACGAACACGGGCGACCGGCCGGTTCAAGTCGGCAGCCACTATCACTTCTTCGAGGTGAACAAACATCTCGACTTCGCGCGCGAAGCGGCGTTCGGCATGCATCTCGATATTCCTGCGGGCACTGCACTGCGTTTTGAACCGGGCGACACGAAGGAGATTTCGCTCGTGGCGTTCGGCGGCACTGGCGAGATATTCGGCCTCAACAACCTTACCTCCGGGACCATCAGGGGGAAGTCAGCCAAGACAGCGGCGCTCAAGCGCGCGCGCAAGGCGGGCTTCAAGGGAGCGTAAGATGGCCACGATCACACGCCGGCACTACGCCGCTCTCTACGGTCCCACCAAAGGGGATGCCGTCCGTCTCGGCGACACCGAATTGTTTGCCGAGATTGAACACGATCACGCGGTCCCGGGCGATGAGTGTTTGCACGGCGGGGGCAAGACCCTTCGCGATGGCGCCGGCCTTGTCACGGGTCTCACATCCCGACAGGGCGCGCTCGACATGCTGGTGTCGAACGTCGTGGTGATCGACCCAAAGGTCGGCATCGTGAAAGGCGACATCGGCATCAAGGACGGCAAGGTCGTCGCCATCGGCAAGGCCGGCAATCCGGCCATCATGGACGGCGTCGATCCCCGGCTGCTGGTTGGCGCCTCGACGACCGTTCGTGACGCCGAGGGCCTGATAGCGACGCCAGGCGGCCTCGACTGCCATGTCCATTTCGATTCGGCGCAGCTATGCGAACACGCGCTTGCGTCCGGCATAACCACCATGCTCGGTGGCTCGCTGGGGCCGATCACCGTGGGCATCGATTCCGGGGGACCGTTCAACGTCGGCAAGATGCTTCAGGCTGCCGAGCAATGGCCGATCAATTTCGGCTTCCTCGGTCGCGGTAATTCGGCAAAGCCCGCATCCATTGTCGAGCAAGCCGAAACCGGGTGCTGCGGTATGAAGATCCACGAGGACTGGGGTGCGATGCCGGCGGCGATCGACACCTGTCTGGCGGTGGCCGACGACATGGATTTTCAAGTCCAGCTCCACACCGACACGCTCAACGAGTCGGGCTTTCTCGAGGAGACGCTTGCCGCGTTAAAGGGCCGAACGATCCATATGTATCACGCCGAGGGGGCCGGCGGTGGCCATGCGCCGGACATCATACGCGTCTCCGGCGAGGCCAACTGTCTGCCGTCCTCGACCAACCCGACTAATCCGTACACTGTGAACACGTTCGACGAGCACCTGGACATGATCATGGTGTGCCATCACCTCAATCCGGCCGTGCCGGAGGATGTGGCGTTCGCCGAGAGTCGAATCCGCGCCGAGACGATCGCAGCCGAGGATGTTCTCCACGATATCGGCGCCATTTCGATGTTGGGCTCCGACAGCCAGGGCATGGGGCGAATCAACGAGGTGATCTGTCGCACTTGGCAGCTTGCTTCGAAGATGAAGGGGCTTCGCGGCCGGCTCGCCGGCGAAACGACGAAGCGAGGCGACAACGAGCGCATCAAGCGCTACATCGCGAAGTACACGATCAATCCCGCGATCACCTTTGGGATCGACCGCTACGTCGGCTCGATCGAGTCAGGCAAGCTCGCGGATATCGTGCTCTGGAGACCGGCCTTCTTCGGCATCAAGCCAGAGCTCACCATCAAGGGCGGCTTCATCGTTTCATCGGCGATGGGCGATTCGGCCGCTTCGCTGATGACGTGCGAGCCGCTGGCGATCCGCCCTCAGTGGGGCGCGTTCGGCAGTGCCAAGAAACACTTGGCTGTTTCGTTCGTTACAAAGGCTGCGATCGAGAAGGGGCTGGGCCGGAAGCTCGGGCTCGTCAAGCGGCTCGTCGCCGTGAAGGGCACTCGCAAGCTGAGAAAGAAACACATGCTGCACAACGCGGCTTGTCCGAGGATCACGGTCAACCCTGAGACGTTTGAGGTCTTCGTCGACGGCGAGCTCGCGACTTGCCCGCCCGCAAGGACGCTTCCGCTGACCCAGCGCTATATGCTTCGATAATGGGCGTTCATGGTTACCCGTCGCCGGAAGTAGCGATCGGCGCGGTCAAGGCCCTAGAATTTGGAGAGCGATGATGGCGGATGTCGTATCGCGGATGGGCGTCCTGCCGCCCCCTGCTGCCAAGCGTGTAGGGCCAGCGCGCGTTGGAATCGGTGGCCCTGTCGGCTCGGGCAAAACCGCCCTGATTGAGACGCTCGTGCCGCGACTGTGCTCAGCGAGCTATGACGTCGCGGTAGTCACCAACGACATCGCGACACGGGAAGACGCCGAGCGGCTGCAGAGAGGCGGTCTGATCGCGGCGGAGCGCGTCATCGGGGTGGAGACCGGCGCCTGTCCACATACGGTGATCCGCGAGGACCCGACGCTCAACCTCGAAGCGGTCGACTCCTTGGAGCGGCGCTTCCCCGACTTGGACCTCGTGATCGTGGAATCAGGCGGCGATAACCTTGCCTCAACTTTCTCGCTCGATCTTGTCGACTACTGGATGTTCGTCATCGACGTCGCTGGCGGCGGCGATATCCCGCGCAAGCGGGGTCCGGGTTTACTCCAGTGCGATCTCCTTGTCGTGAACAAGGTCGATCTGGCGCCTCACGTTCGGGTCGACCTCGAAGCGGTCAAACGCGATGTCGCTAAGGCGCGCGGCACAAAGCCCACGGCGTTTACAAATTGCCTGACAGGCGAGGGGGTCGATGCAGTGATCGATCAACTTCGCCTCAATGTCTTCCTCGACATTTGATGTGGCGCCGGCTCGTCATTCCCGGAGCGTTGGTCGATCTCGCTCCGGCGCTCGTTTCTTCGTCGGATGCGTCCGTCACCGTGAACGTATGGCCTCGACGATCTATCCGGACGTACGACAGCGAAGTTCGAGTTCGGCATGAATATCGGTGACGGCGCCGAAAGCTGGGTGCGAAGAGGCAGGATCAAGCTTCATTTCGCGCATGATGGCGCACGCACCAGCCTCGCACGAAACTTCGCCAGTTATCCGTTTCATGTAACCCGGCCCTTCTATTTCGACGCAGCCTGGCCGGACCTGCCGACTGTCGTGCTCCAATCGGCGTCGGGCGGTCTGTTTCAGGGAGACAGACTGTCGATTGAGATCTCCGTCGGAGAAGGCGCCTCCGTGCAGGTGACGTCGCAGTCGGCGATGAAGATCCATTCTATGGAACGCGATCACGCGGTCCAAGAAGCGCACCTCAAGATCGAGCGGAACGGTTATCTAGAAGTGATCGCGGATCCCGCCATCCTCTTTCCGGACAGCACCGTCGAGACCATGACAATGATCGAACTCGATCAGGGTGCGAGCGCAATTCTCGCCGAATCATTTTTTTGGCACGATCCAAAGGGCGGCGTCGCGCCAAATTTTTCGTTGGCATCTACAGCGATCGAGGTGCGCGATAGCGCAGGCCGCCTTCTCATGAAAGACCGCTATCGTGTCACGCGACCCGATCCGGACCCGGCGACGACTGCAGATTGGCAAGCCATGAAGGGTCAGGGCACGGTCTATGTCTTGTGCCAGACACATTCCGGAGCTGCGCTCGTCGAAGGTTTGCGCTCTGCACTTGGAGGCTCTGGACATGGCTACGTCGGTGTTTCCGTGCTTCCAAATGAAGCGGGAGCGTTCGTGCGCGTTCTCGCGTCCGACGTCAACGTTATTCACAAGGTCCTGGCGCGCGCCTGTCGGGCAGCGCGGCGGCTCGTTGTTGGCCGCGACACGCGATTAACATGGCGCAAATAGACCCCGGAAGACCCCGCCCACGTCGAGCACGTCTTCGCCGCCGAGAAGCGTGGCTTCAAGCTGGTGATCCGCACCATCGGCCTGGCTCGTGCCAAGGCCAAGATCGCGCTCGCCAACCTGGCCTACAACTTCAGGCGGCTGGCTTGGATCGAAGGGCGAAGAGCGCCCGCGTGACGGGCGAAGCGCGTCGATCGCTGCATCGACGCACCGCAAGAAACCAAACAGACCCCGTCACAGCGCACAATCCGCAGGCTGGACCGCCTGCCTTGCCGTCATCGGCGATGATCCTTCACCAAGGATCGGGTTCTTCGAAGTGTCCGCTCGCTCAATGGCGAGACACGTAGGGGCGGGTCTCTGACCCGCCCCTACAGGTGTCGTGAGTGGCTGGGCCGCGCGTGGCCTTAAGCCGGGACGCGCAGCTTCTCCTTCTCGACCCAGGCCTGGGTGTCGTCGAGCGCCTTGGTCACGGCGTCGAAGATCGTGTCGACCTCGGCCTCGGTGACGATCAGCGGCGGGCAGAACGCCAGCGCGTCATTGGTCAGCGCGCGGATCAGCAGGCCGTGCTCGGCGCAGCGGTCGTTGGCGTAGGCACCAACCTTCTTGGCCGCCTCGAAGTTGCTCCTGGTCTTCTTGTCGGCGACCAGCTCGAGCGCGCCGATCAGGCCCACCCCGCGCGCCTCGCCGACCAACGGGTGGTCGGCCAGGCCCTTGAGCCGGGCCTGGAAGCGCTTGGCCACCTTCTTGACGTGGCCAACCATGTCGCGCTCCTGGTAGATCTTGAGCGTCTCGAGCGCCACCGCCGCGCACACCGGGTGCCCCTGGTAGGTGTAGCCCGTGCCGAAGATGCCGAGTTCGCCGGAGAGCTTCTTGACCTGCTGGTAGACCCGCTCGTTGATCATCACCGCCGAGATCGGCAGGTACGACGAGGAGAGCTGCTTCGCCATCGATATCATGTCGGGCTTCAGGTCGAACGTCTGGGTGCCGAACATGTTGCCCGTGCGCCCGAAGCCGCAGATCACCTCGTCGGCGATGAACAGGATGTCGTGGCGCTTCAGCACCTCCTGGATCTTGGCGAAGTAGCTGGCGGGCGGCACGATCACGCCGCCCGCGCCCATCACCGGCTCGGCGATGAAGGCGGCCACCGTCTCGGGCCCCTCGCGCTGGATCAGCGCCTCCAGGTTGTCCGCCATGCGGCTGGCGAACGCCTCCTCGGATTCGCCCGCGGCGCCGAAGTGGTAGTAGTGCGGGCAGTCGGTGTGCAGGATGTTGGTGATCGGCAGGTCGAAGCCCGACTGGGCGTAGGGCAGACCGGTCATCGAGCCGGCGGCCACCGTGACGCCGTGGTAGCCCTTGATGCGCGCGATGATCTTCTTCTTGCGCGGCCGGCCCATGGCGTTGTTGAAGTACCAGACCAGCTTGACCACCGTGTCGTTGGCTTCTGAGCCCGAATTGCCGAAAAACACCTTCGACATGGGCACCGGCGCCATGCCGATCAGCTTCTCGGCCAGATCGATCACCGGGTTGGTCGAGGAGTGGGCGAACGTGTGGTAGTAGGGCATCTGGCGCATCTGGCGCGCCGCCGCCTCGACCAGCCGCTCCTCGCTGTAGCCGAGCGCGGTGCACCACAGCCCCGCCAGCCCCTCGATGTAGCGCCGACCCTCGAGGTCGGTGACGTAGATGCCTTCGCCCTTCTCGATGATGCGCGGGCCCTTGGTCTCGTGCAGCGCGGCGTTGGTGTAAGGGTGCAGCACGTAGGCGATGTCGCGGGCGTGGGGCGAATTGGGGGCGATGGTCATGATCTACCTCGGGTGACGATGGGGCGCCTGCCGCTGGCCGCGCGCCCGGATGGGCAGATTAGAGCGGTCCGCGCGCCGCTTTGCAACCGCACGCTCGCGCATGGCAGGCCGGCGCGTTTGGTATACGGTCGGGGAACGGCCCAGCGACACTTGCCAGCGAGGATCCCGCTTATGAGCACACGCCACGTCCAACCCACGACCGTCCACCCGACCGTCGGCTACACCCACGCCGTGGTGACCGAGGGGCCGCTCGTCCACGTCTCGGGCCAGGTCGCCTTCGACCGCGACCGCAAGCTGGTGGGCCCCGGCGACATCGCCGTCCAGGCCGAGCAGACCTACGCCAACCTCAAGGCGGTGCTCGAGGCCGCCGGCAGCGGGCTCGACCGCATCGTCAAGATGGTCGTCTACATCACCGATCCGCGCTTCGTCGACGCGGTGCGCGCGGCACGCGGCAAGTACCTGAGCGAGTCCTACCCGGCCAGCACGCTCGTGGTGGTCAGCGGCCTCGCCGCGCTGGAATTCCTGGTGAAGATCGAGGCGATGGCGACGTTGACCTAGGCGAGTTCCATTGCACAGGAGCGGGCGCGATCGGCCAGGGCCTGCGCCAGCCGAACGACGATCGGGTGCGTCAGCCCGTCCCCGGCCAAGCGTTGCACGATGTCAAAGGCCGCATCGGGCAGGTCAACGGCTAGGCGCCGGACGCGATCGGTGACGGCGTCGGCGTCGAGAGCAAGCTTGTTGGCGAACGCTCGCCATTGGCGCGGCCCGATGCCATCCAGGTCGTACTCCTTGCCGATCCTCATCGCGAGCTTCGCGCGCCGTATGTCCATGTTGCCGTAGGGCAGGATGCTGGCGACGTCGTAGAGCGGCGCCAAGCGGACGCGCCCGGCGCCGTGCAGGAGCGCGAAGTTCTTGGCGTGACCGTCCGCGCCGCCGATGAGCCAGTTGAGCGCCAGCGCGTCGACGAACCTGAAGACGTCCTCGCCGGGCACACCCGAATTTCGGACCAGCAGATCGCGGATATCCTTGGGAGAGAGCCCACCTTCGTTCTAGTACTTGAGCCCCGGGTGCAGACCCAGGGCCTGACACATGACCTCCTGGTGGATCCGGAGAATGGGTTGACGCTCCGCGAGTGCCGATAGCGACTTGACGTTGGCGGCGCTTGCGGCTGCGTTGGCCGATAAGTCAGCGGCCTTGCGCGCAGCTTCGAACGCGTCTGGCCATGTCGCCGCCGCCGCCTCTGCGGCAAAGGCGGCTGATCTGGCGGACTCCGCCGCTGCCAAGGCCGATGTGTAGGCGCGGTCATAGCGCTCGACCACGATTGCCCATGCATCGTGGAAGTGTCTGACATGGGAAAGCGCCGCGGATAGGCCTAAGGCCGTCGCGACCTCCATGCAGACATGTTCATTGATCGCGTGGCCGTCGAGTTCGCCGATTTGCGGCTTGATGATGTGGGTCGTTGGAGTTCGCCCCGACGGAATGCCCCAGCGTCCGTTCTCATAGAGGAACGCGATCTTTTGTTGCGCGCCGGCCAGGCTGAACTGGCCATCGTCGCCAAGCGCGCGCCATGCCGCGTGGTCGGCCTTCAAGGTGAGCAGGCGGCGCGCGACCTCGCCCTCGTCGATCCAGTCTATGGCGGGCGGAGCGGAGGCCGTGACCGCATCGAACCGTTCGGGCCGGATGAACTGCACCGCGCCCGCGCAATCCTCGCCGACGTGGGCGATCAGGGCGAAGGGGTTGCGCAGCGAGACTTGAAACCGGCGCGCCCAGCGGTCGAGAATTACCGCATTGTCGGGAAGAAGGCCCCAGACGAACGCCTCGATGACGCGGTGGTCGTGCCGACTTGATGCGAGCGGCATCGACAGCGACAGCGGAACCGCGTTGGAGTTTTCGCATTAAGCCTCGTCGTAGACGAAGGTCCATTTGTTGTCGCGACCGCGCCGGACCTTGCCGATCACCGGACCACCAAGCAGGACGATCAAGAGGTCGATGATCATCGCTTGGGCCCGCGCGTGCTTTCGATGACGGCGTCGATGTCGATGGGTGGAAAGCCAAGTGTGGGCCGCGAGGGCGCGGCATCGTGCGGACGAATGTCGACTTCGAGGTCAAGCGCGCTCAGCACGCGCAAGAGCAGTCAGGCGTCGGCACGCGGCTTGCCCTTCTCGACCTCGACGATCCACTGCCGGCCGACGCCGACCTTGGCCGCGAGGGCCTCTTGGCTGAGACTGAGGGTCTTGCGTCGTTCGCGTATGACGAGGCCAATGTCCCTGGACGTTCTTACACGCATGACTGTTGTCCATGTCGCCGATCGACGACAATCAGGAAAGGGTTCGAATCAGGCTCCGCGAGGCGGCGACGTGGTGGCCGAGCGCCGCATGACGGCGCATGGAGAAGATCGTAGGATCGCCCAGGGATGTCGCTCTCCCGTTTACACTATGGGAATAATCCCATAATAGTTTCACGACAAGGCAGGCCCAAGGGGCCGGACCGCGCGGCTCAGCCGACCCGGCGCCCCAACCAGATGACGCGGCCCGCCACGTCGATTTCGTCGGGGCGTACCGGCGACAGTCTGGGATAGCTCGGGTTGTCGCACGCGATGGTCACTTGGCGGCGCACCGGGTCGATCAGCAGGCGCTTGACCAGCACGTACTCGCCGTAGCGCACGACGTAGATGCCGTCGGCCAGGGGCGCGCGCCGGGTCAGGTCGACCAGGATCGTGTCGCCGTCGGCCAGCGTCGGGTGCATGCTGTCGCCGCGCACGGTGACGACCGCCAGCTCGACCGGGCGGGCGCGCGTCACGGTGCGCAGCCAATCGGCCCGGAAGGCCAGCTTGCCGGTCTCGTACTCGCCCTCGATGATGATGCCTTCGCCGGCCGCGGCGGCCACGTCGTAGACGCCGACCAGGACGAAATCGTCGGGCGCTTGGGTCGGCCGCGCCGTGCCCAGGAGCTCGCCTATGGCGCAGCCGAGCGCGCCCGCAAGCTTCTCGACCGTGTCGTGGCGTGGATGCCGCGACTTGCCGACCAGGATGTCGCGCACCGCCGTCTCGTTCAGACCGGCCTTGAGCGCCAGCGCCTTCTGGCCGAGCCCGGCGGCTTCCATGCGGCGCGCGATCTCGCGCGCGAGAGGGGACATTTCCATCTGCCCATCCTGTCACAAGATCGATCCCACGTAATGAGGGAAATGTCCTATTGACTCGTCCGCGTCCTGGAAGGCATTGTCGGCGACAGCGAAACAAAACAGGACCATTTCATGCCCTCGCCGCTGCCGCCGGTCTGGGACGCCGCCCGCATCGCCCGCGTGCTGAGTCTGTGGAACCAGGGATAGTCGGCGCCGGCGATCACCCGCGACCTGGGTGCCACACACCACAGCGTCGAAAGCAAGCTCGCCAAGCTCGGGGCGCGGGCCTCGCGGTGACGCGGCGGCATCGCGCGCGGCCCGCGACCAGCCAACGCGCGCGGCGGCGTTGCCTGTACTGCGGCCAGCTCTTCGACAGCGAGCACGTGGGCAACCGGCTGTGCCCGACGTGCCTGGTCGAGGGCCCGTTCACCAGCGCCATGGTCTGACCGCGATGGGGCCACGATGACGCTCACGGCGAGATCCGGGGTGTCCGCCGCGACGCCGTGCCCGACGCGACCGGACCTGGCGGCGGCCGAGGCCGTGCTGATCGAGGCGGTCGACACGCTCGGGCGCCTGCCCTCGGCGCGGGTCCGTCCGTGTCTCGCGCGCTGGCCCGCGATGATCCGCGCGGCGCACGAGGCCTACGGCTACGCCGAGGCGCGGCCGCGCCGCGCGCCGGCCTCGCCTGAGGCGATCACACGGCTCGACCACGCGCTCGACGCCCTGCGGCGCGTGAGCCTGGACGAGCAGCGCCTGGTGTGGAGCCGCGCCAACGGTTTCTCTTGGCGCGCCATCGCCGCGCGCGTCGGCGCGGCGCCCAACACGTGCCGGTCGCGCTATCTGGTGGCGCTGATGCGCTTCGCCGGGACCTACGCGCTGGCGGCGAACCGTGCCGGGCCGTAAGGGTCGAACAGCGCATCGTGCCGGCCATACAGCACCACATCGGTCACATGGCGCCCGACCGCCGGCGCCAACGTTACGCCGGAATGCATGACGGCCACGTGCAGTCCAGGAACACCCGGTACCGCGCCGACGATGGGGAAACCGTCCGGCGGGATGGGACGCAGGCCGACCTGGTGCCGATCGAGCGTCAGCGCGCCGACCCCGCGCACCATGGCGATCGCGCGGGCGAAGGTCGCGTGCGCGGCGGTCTCGGCGTCGTCCTCGAAATCGGCCGCGATCACCAGGCGGCTGTCGGCGGCCTGGCGCAGCTCGAGCTCCGGCGCGATCACGATGCCGTTGAGCAAGGGGGTCGACGGCGCCGACTCGATCAACAAGCCCGGGCGTGGGGCGAGGGGGACCATGGCCCCGGCCGTCGCGGCCAGGGCCGGCGTCGCGACGCCGGCGGCGAGGACGACCGCGTCGGCGCCGATGCGTCCCGCCGCGGTCTCGATGCCGACGACCGTACCGCCCAGCGTGGCCAGCGCGCGGACGAAACTACCAGTCAGCAGCCGGGCGCCACGCCGCGCCGCGTCGGCGACCAGGGCGAGCGCGGCGGCGCGCGCCTCGACCGCGCCTTCACCGGCGACGTGGACCGCGCGCGCGGGCGGGGCGAGCAGGTTCGGCTCGAGGGCGGCGATCGCGGCGCGATCGACCGGCCGGATGCCGTAGCCCCAGGCGCCGTGGGTCCGTGCGTAGGTATCGAGCTCGTCCGGCGCCAGGTCCCACAAGAGCCCGCCGCACCAGGCGAGCGGCAGGTCGGGCAGGGCGGCGCCGAGGCGCCGCCAATCGGCCATCGACCGCGTGCGCAGGCGGAAATAGGGATGCGGGTTGCCCCACGAGGCGTTGATCCAGGCGAACGACGCGCCCGTGGCGAGGCCGCCGGCGGTACCGGCTTCGACGAGCGTGACCGTGGCGCCGGCCTGGGCCAGGTGCCAGGCGATCGAGGCGCCGACGATGCCGGCGCCGACGACGGCGACATGCGGCGGCCGGGTCATGGCCGGCCCGCCACGCGGCATGACCGGGGGCACACGCGGTGGGCCAAATTCGCGCTTAGGGTCGTCGCGGCAGTCATGTTAGCCTTTCGCGAGGGCGTGCACCGCGGGCGGCGCGCGACCAAGAACAAGGAACCAAATTCAGGAGGTAGCATGTTCGATCTTGCCCGCCGGGCATCTCTGTTCGCCGCGACCGCCTTCGCGCTCGCGCTGGCGGCGCCGCAGGGTCCGGCCCTGGCCGACGTACCCGAGTCCAGCGACCCGATCAAGCTCGCGGTGCTGGAGTGGACCGGCCAGCACATCACCACGTACATCGCCGGCCAGGTCCTCGAGCGCATGGGCTACACGGTCGAGTACGTGACCGCCGGTTCGTTCCCGTCGGCGAACGGCACGGCGGACGGCGATCTGAGCGCGACGCTCGAGCTGTGGAACAACAACCTGGGCGACTACTGGCCGCAGCTGCTCGCTGAGGGCAAGGCCGAGGACATCGGCGACGTGGGACTCGACGCGCGCGAGGGCTGGATCTACCCGAAGTACGTCGAGGCGTCGTGCCCGGGCCTGCCGGCATGGGACGCGTTCCTCGGCTGCGCCGAGTTGTTCGCCACGCCCGAGACGCTGCCCAACGGCCGCTTCCTCGAGTACCCGGCGGATTGGGGCGATCGCGCGACCCGGCTGATCGTTGAGAATTCGCTGGCCTTCGAATCCGTGCCGGCGGGCAGCGAAGGCGCGCTGATCGCCGAACTCAAGAGCGCGATCGAGAAGCAGCAGCCGCTCGTGATGATGTTCTGGGCGCCGCACTGGGTGCTGTCGACCGTCGAGTACGGCTGGGTCGATATCCCGGCCGACCTGGTCGAGAAGTACAGCATGAACAAGCCGCACACGATAAAGACGGCGTGGCCGGGCCTGAAGGACAAGTGGCCGGCGGCGTACAAGCTGCTGAAGGCGCTGAAGATCACCAACGAGATCCAGCAGCCGTTGATGGACTTGGTGGACAACCAGGGCCAGGACGTGCGCGAGGTGACCGCCAAGTGGCTCGACGAGAACGAGGCCGTCTGGAGAGCCTGGGTCGACCAGGCGATGATGTAGCCACGACGTGACAAGGGGCGGGGCCGGGATGACCGGCCCCGCCGCGTTCCGGGCCTGGGGGCGCAGGCAAGGGGGCAAAGCCATGGCACTGGCCGATCACACGCTGAGGCCGCGTGGCGTCCTCGGGCTCGACCTGAGCGACCCGACGCTGCAGGCGTGGCTGATGGCGGCCGGGGTCGTGGCGCTCGTGTTCATCTTGGCTGGCTTCGCGCCGTGGCTGACCAAGCTGCCCGACACGTTCGTCGTGCCGCTCAACGACTGGTTCAACGACGCGATGACCTGGTTCGTCGGGGTGGCGAAGCCGGTGTTCCGAGCCATCAGCTGGGCGGTCGAGTTCCCCATGTCGTGGCTGCAGGGGCTGCTGCACTGGCTGCCCTGGCCGGCGGTGTTCATCGGCGTCGCCGCCATCGCCTACCGCGCCGGCGGCCGGCGGCTCGTGCTCTTCTCTCTGGCCGCGATGCTCTACATGCTGGTGACCGGCTACTGGGCCCCCAGCATGAACACGCTGGCGCTGGTCGGCGTGTCGGTGCCGGTGTCGCTCGCAATCGGCTTCTTCATGGGCCTGCTCGCGTTCAAGAGCCGCGCGGCCGAGCGGATCATCCAGCCGACGCTGGACCTGATGCAGACGGTGCCGACCTTCGCGTACCTGATTCCGATTCTGCTGCTGTTCGGCCTGGGGCCCGTGGTCGGGCTGATCGCCAGTGCGATCTATGCGGCGCCGCCCATGGTGCGCAACACGATCCTGGGGCTGCAACGCGTGCCGCCCGAGATCATCGAATCGGGACGCATGTCCGGGTGCACGTCGCGTCAAGTCCTGTGGTGGGTGCAGGTGCCGTCGGCGGTGCCGACCCTGATGATCGGCGTCAACCAGACGGTGATGGCCGCGCTCAGCATGGTCATCATCGCGGCGGTGATCGGCAGCTTCGCCGACATCGGCTGGGAGCTCCTGAACACGCTGCGCAAGGCCGAGTTCGGCCGCAGCCTGCTGGCCGGTGTGTGCATCGTGCTGATCGCCATGGTGCTGGATCGGATCAGCCGCGGCTTCGCCGAGCGCCAGGCGGGTGTGCGCGACCACGGCCCCAAGGGGATCGCGCGCTACCGCGGCGCCGCGCTGGTGCTGGCGGCCATGGCCGTCGCGGTGGTGCTGGCCACGTTCATCGAGCCGCTCCACGAGTACCCTCGGGCATGGGAGTTCGTGCCCAAGGAGCCCCTCGACGCCATCGTCAGCTTCGTCAACACCACGTTCCCGGCGACGCTCGAGTGGATCAAGGTCAAGGCGCTGTTCTTCTTCCTGCTGCCGATCCAGAAGGGCTTTGTGGCGATCGCGAAGCCGACCTCGTGGGGCTTCGAGGTGACGCCGCTGGTCCAGGTGATCTACGCCGTGGTGGTGGCGGGGCTCGCGTACGGCGCGAGCCGCATCGGCGGTTGGAAGGGCGCGCTCGCCGTCATCCTGTTCGGCGGCGTCTACTTCATCGGCATGCTCAACGTGCCCTGGCCGGTGTTCTTCCTGGTGGTCGGGCTGCTCGCCTACCAGGCGGCGGGGCGCGGCATCGCCCTGATGGCGCTGGCGTTCATGGCGTTCATGCTGCTGTCCGGCGTGTGGCACCAGACCATGGTGTCGATCTACCTGTGCGGCGCGGCGGTGATCGTCTCCAACCTGATCGGCTGCGCCGTCGGCACGTGGGCGGCGCTGGACGATCGCGTCTCGCGCGTGGTCGGGCCCATCGTCGATCTGCTGCAGACCATGCCGGCCTTTGTCTACCTGATCCCGGTCATCATGTTCTTCCAGGTCGGCGACCTGCCGGCGCTCCTGGCGATCATCAGCTACGCCATCGCCCCGGCGATCCGCTACACCGAGCACGGCATACGCAACGTGCGACCCGACGCGGTCGAGGCCGCGCAGGCGATCGGCTGCACGTCGCGCCAGATCTTGTTCCAGGTGAAGCTGCCGCTCGCCGTGCCCGAGATCATGCTGGGCGTCAACCAGGTCATCATGTTCGCGCTGGCGATGCTGACCGTCTCGGCGCTGGTCGGCACCAAGGAACTGGGCCAGGAGGTCTACCGCGCACTGACCTCGGCGGACCCGGGGCGGGGTGCCATCGCCGGCCTGAGCATGGCGTTCATCGCCATCGTGGCCGACCGCATCGTCCAGGCCTGGGCCGCGCAGCGCAAGAAGGCGCTGGGCCTCTAACGCGCCGCGCCTGCCTTTCGCCAGCCCACCCCGGGAGACCGCGATGTCCGTGCTCGAAGCGTTCACGTCGCTCAGCGGCAAGATCCTGATCGACGGCCAGGTGCGCGCGAGCCGCGCGACCGAGGCGTCCGATACCCTCGACCCGGCGACCGAGGCGCGCCTGGGTCACGTGGCCGAGGCGACCGACGCCGAGATCGACGAGGCGGTCGCCGGCGCCAACAAGGCGCAGAAGGCGTGGGCGGCCAGGAACGCGCTGGCGCGCGCTGAGGCGCTGCACGAGATCGCCCACCGCCTGCGCCAGCGGCGCGCCGAGCTGGCCGAGGCGATGACGCGGGACATGGGCAAGCCGTTCAAGGAATCGTCCGACGAGGTCGAATGGTCGGCCACCGCCTACGACTACTTTGCCGAGGTGGCGCGCGCCGACCAGGGCCGCATCATCGGACCGGTGGTCGACGGCCAGACCCACCTGGTGACCAAGCACCCGCTGGGCGTCGCCGCGATCATCATGCCGTTCAACTACCCCTTCGTGCTGTTCTCGTGGGAGGCGAGCGCCGCGCTCGCCACCGGCAACGCCGTGGTGCTGAAGCCGTCCGAGTACACGACGCTGTCGTCCCTGCTGATGCTCGAATGCTTCGACCATCTGCCGTGTGGCCTGGTGCAGTGCGTCACCGGTGGGGCGCGCGTGGGCGCGCGTCTAGTTGAGCACCCGGACGTCCATTGCGTCGCCTTCACCGGCTCGATCAAGGCAGGCCAGGCGGTGGCCAAGGCGTGCGCTGGTACGTTCAAGCGCGTGCTGATCGAGGCCTCGGGCAACGACCCGTTCATCGTCATGCCCTCGGCGCCGCTCGACATCGTGGCCAAGGGCGCGGTGTTCTCGGCCTACATCAACTGCGGCCAGATCTGCGCGCGCGCTGAACGGTTCTACGTGCACCAGGACGTGCACGACGAGTTCGTGCGCCGGGTGACCGACCTCTCGAAGGCAATCCGCATCGGCAACGGCCTGGACAAGGTCGACGTGGGCCCGTTGGTCTCGGCGCGTGAGCGCGACCGCTACGAGGGCCTGGTCAAGCGCACGCTGGACGCCGGCGCCCGGCTCCATTGCGGCGGCGGCCGGCCGTCCCAGTTCAACCGTGGCTTCTTCGTCGACACCACGGTGCTGAGCGGCGTCGACCAGCGCATGGAGATCATGCGCAACGAATCCTTCGGCCCCGTGATGCCGATCTGCCGCGTCAAGGACCTGGACGAGGCGATCGCGCACGCCAACGATTCCCAGTACGCGCTGGGCTCGGTGATCTACACCATGGACCTCAAGGAGGCCATGCGCGCCACCAACGAGATCCAGGCCGGTATGACCTGGGTGAACGCGCCGCTGCTCGACAACGACGCGGGCCCGTTCGGCGGCTGGAAGATGTCGGGCACGGGCAGCCAGCTCGGCACCGAGGGGCTCGAGCAGTTCCGCAAGTCGAAGATGGTGATGATCGACCCCAACTGCTCGGACCACGACTTCTGGTGGTACCCCTACAAGGACGCCGAGGCGTTCAAGGGCGAGCAGGGCAAGGGCGAGCGGGGCAAGGCGTGACCGAGCACGACTCCCACACGGTCGCGGCGATCCATCGCGAGCTGCACGACCATCTGCCTTCCGACCCGGCGCTGCGCGTGAAGGCGCTGGAGTCCGTGCTGGTCGGCAAGGGCATGCTCGACCCGGCGGCGGTGGACGCGTGGATCGAGCTCTACGCCGACGAGATAGGACCGAAGCGCGGCGCGCGCGTGGTGGCGCGTGCCTGGACCGACGCGGCCTTCAGGGCGCGCCTGCTGGCGGACGCGACTGACGCGATCGCCGACTTCGGCTTCACCGGCTGGGGCACGGCGCATATGCGCGTGGTCGAGAACACCGACGAGGTTCACAACCTGGTCGTGTGCACGCTGTGCTCGTGCTACCCGCACGCCGTGCTGGGCATCCCGCCCGCCTGGTACAAGTCGGCGCCCTACCGGGCGCGCGCGGTGCGCGATCCGCGCGGCGTGCTGGTCGAGTTCGGCGTGGCGCTGCCCGCCGCGACCGAGGTGCGCGTGTGGGACTCGACGTCGGAGTTGCGCTACATGGTGCTGCCCCGGCGGCCCGACGGCACCGACGGCTGGAGCGAGGACCGGCTCGCCGCTATCGTGACGCGCAACGCCATGATTGGCACGGCGCTGGTCACGGTGCCCGCCTGATGGACGGCATCCACGACCTGGGCGGGCGCGAGGGCTTCGGCCCGATCGATGCGGACGAGGACGAGCAGCCGTTCCACGCGCCGTGGGAGGCTCGGCTGAACGGCATGGTGCGCGCGATCAGCCGGGCGCCGGACTGGACCATCGACTGGTTCCGCCATTGCCGCGAGCTGATCGACCCGGTCGACTACCTGACCCGGCCCTACTACGACCAGTGGATGCAGACCTACGCGGCGATGATGATCGTCTCGGGCCTCGCGACCGTGGACGAACTGGCCGGCGGCCGCGCCACGACGCGCGCCGATCTGCCGCCACCCATGACGGCCGCGGGCGTTGCCGCGGCAAAGGCGCGCGCCGTCCGCTACGACCGGCCGGGCGCGGCGACGCCGGCGTTCGCCGTGGGCGACGCGGTGGTCGCCCGGCGCGACGGCCACGCGGGCCACACCCGCCTGCCGGCCTACGCGCGCGGCCGGCGTGGCACCATCGCGGCCAGCCACGGCGCCTTCGTGCTGCCCGACCAGGGGGCGCTCGCGCGCGACGCGGCCGAACCGCTCTACACGGTTTCGTTTCCAACGTCCGAGCTGTGGGCGGAAGCGGCGGGGCGTCGCGACACGGTCCTGCTCGATCTCTGGCAGAGCTATCTGACCAAGGCGTAGCGGGACGGGACGTGAACGCACTGGCCGAACGTGTCGGGTTGCAGGGGCCGCCGTTCGCGGTGCCGCTGGAAGCCGGCAAGGTCGCCGAGTTCGAGCGGGCGACGCACGCGCGGCCCGGCATGGGCGTGATCCCGCCGACCTTCCTGTTCACCGCCGGACCGGCGTGGGGTTACACGCTGGAGCATCCCCGGGGCACCGCGCTCGCCCAGGCCGGCATGACCGGCGCCATGACGCTGCACGGCGGCTACGCGGTCATGTTTCCCGACGGTCCGCCGCGTCCCGGAGCCACGCTAACCGCTCGCACGCGTATCGCCGAGGCGACGCGCAAGACGGGCCGGCGCGGCGGCACCCTCGACATCTATGTCATGGCCACCCGGTTCGAGGACGCGGCGGGCAAGCTGGTCGCCGAGGAGCGCACCACGTCGATCCTGCCTTCCGCCGCGCCGTCGGGCGCCGCGCTGGACGTGACGTCCGCTGAGGCGCGCCCTGTGTTCGACCGCGACGGCGGCGCCGCCTTGATCGCATCGATCGCGCCCGCCGGGCCCGATGCGCTCGCGGTGGGAACGGGGCCCGGGCCGCTCACCTTTCCGTCCCTGACGCTGACCGAGATCGTGCGCTACCAAGGGGCCGCGCTCGACCTGCAGCCGATGCACCACGACGACGCCTACGCCCGGCGCGGCGGGTACCCGGGCTGCTTCTCGGTCGGCATGCTGCACTTAGGCGCGCTGGCGTCCTACGGCTGCGCTTGGCTCGGCGCGACGACCGTGTGCCGGATCGAAGCGCGCTTCGAGGGGCGGCAATGGCCGGGCGACCGGCTGACGTACACCGGCGCGGTCGAGCGGCTCGACCGGCAGGATGGAACCTCCACCGTCGATCTCGCGCTGTCGTGCGCGCGCCAGACCGGCGAGCGCACGATCGCCATGACCATGACGTTCGCGCTGAGCTAGCGCCCCTTGAAGTTGGGCTTGCGCTTCTCGGCGAAAGCGCGCGGCCCTTCGAGGAAGTCCTCCGAGACCAGCATGCGCTCGTAGACCGGCAGGCCGCTCGAGCCGTTGCCGCGCGCCGCGACCGCGCGCTTGGTGATGGCGAACGCCTCGGGCAGCGAGACGTGCATCATGGCGTGCAGTGCCTCCTTCAAGGCCTGCAGGGCGAGCGGCGCGCCCTCGGCGATGGTGTCGGCCAGCGCGCGCGTCGCCTTGGCCAGTTGGTCGGGCTCGACGACCTCGTGCACCAGGCCCCAGTGCTTGGCCTCGGCGGCGCCCATGCGCCGGCCGCTCAGCATCATCTCGAGCGCCACGTGGTAGGGGATGCGTCGGGGCAAGCGCTGGATGGCGCCCGCGTCGGGCAGGAAGCCGCGCTGCATCTCGGGCAGGAAGAACTCGGCCGTGGTCGAGGTGATCATCACATCGCAGGCCAGCGCCAGCTCGAAGCCGCCGCCCACCGCGATGCCGTTGACCGCGGCGATGACCGGCTTCTTCAGCCCCCAGAACTCGGTGATGCCGGCGAAACCGCCGGGGCTCGACGAGGAGTCGTCGTTGGCCTCGGCGGCCGTTTCCTTCGACGCGACCTCCTTCAGGTCCCAGCCGGCGCTGAAGACGCGCGTGCCCGTGCCGGTGATGGTGGCGACGCGCAAGGCCTCGTCGTCCTGGAAGCCCTTGAACGCGGCGTAGAGCGCTTCGTTGACCACGCGGTTGATGGCGTTGACCGGCGGGCGGTCGAGCACGATGTCGAGCACCGCGCCGCGGCGCGTGGTCGTGACGATGGGCTTGGTCATGGCGTCCCCTCCAAAATCGGCGGGACGGTACGCAGGCGCTGGGCCCGCCGCAAGGGCGCGCGGAAAATGTGAGGGGGCCCGCCTTGTGGGCGGACCCCTGAGGGTGGTGCGGTGCGCGTCGGTTAGGCGGCGCCGAGTTTCTTCATGAACTGCTCGACCTCGCCGCCGAGTTGACCCGCCCCCAACGAGTGGTCCAGGCAGTATGTTAGTGCACGGTCGGCCGTAGCTCCAGAGCGAGCGTGGCCGGCGCAGCGGGTCGGGGGCGCGCAGCCGGCCACGCGGCAAGTGCCGGCACGAA
>VGDP01000034.1 GCA_016869675.1 Alphaproteobacteria bacterium
GCAACGCAGCGGTATGGGCATCGTCACGGCGAACCTCCTCAGTTCGCCACAATGAGCCAGACTTTCGCCCTCTTCGGGATCCCCCGCTTGGCCCTCAACGAGTCAATGTCAACGCAGGCCAGTATAAATCCGTATCAGCACCGGCGTCGCGCGCATGCGGGATCGCCCCGGCAGGACCCTCGACCGAAAGTTTTGCCAAACGGATCAGCCGGGAACGGCGCCGATCGGCTTGTACTCGGGCGACGGGTAGCTGGTGCACACCTGGTCGTCGAGCGCCGTCTGCGCCCGCGCCTGGTGCGCGCAGCACGCCACGAACGCGGCCGTCGCCGCGCACGCCGCGTATCGCCGGGGCCTGCCTCCCCGCGCCATGGCTTCTCCCCCGGCGGCGGCCGTCTGCCGCTTTCGATAGGCCTACTTGGGCGGGGTCCTTACCATGGACGATGAAGCGGAGGTATTCGAGCGACTCAACCTGCGGGCGTATGCATCAGTTGAAATCCGTCGGCTGGCCACCCTCGGCGATGCGCCCGGCGATGAAGGCGTCGAGCTCCTCGGCGATGGCCGGGTCCATGGCCGGGGCTTGGTAGGACGCCAGCGCCCGCTTCCACACGGTGTTGGCGCGCCGGTCCGCATGCAGGGCGCCGCCCGCCTGCCACTGCTGGTAGGTGCGCCAGTCCGACACCAGCGGCGCGTAGAAGGCGTTGGCGTAGCGCGCCAGCGTATGCGCCGCGCCGAAGAAGTGGCCGCCGGGCCCGACCTCGCGCATGGCCTCGATGCCCAGGGCGTCGCGCCCAGTGTCCATGGGCTTGAGGAACACCTCGATGGTCTGCAACAGGTCGATGTCGGCGGCGAACTTCTCGAAGGAGGCGACCAGCCCACCTTCCAGCCAGCCGGCGGCGTGGGCCACCAGGTTGCCGCCGCCCATGATCGCGCCCCACAGGGAGAAGACCGATTCCCACGCCGCCTGGGCATCCACGCAGTTGGCCGCGTTGGTCGACGACGTGCGGTAGGGCAGGCGGTAGCGCCGGGCGAGCTGGCCACCCACGATGCACGCCTGCATGTACTCGGGCGTGCCGAACGCCGGCGCGCCCGACTTCATGTCCACGTTGGAGGTGAATCCGCCATAGATGAACGGCGCGCCGGGCCGCGCGAGCTGGCTGAGCGCCAAGCCGGCCAGAGCCTCGGCGTTCTGCTCGACCAGCGCGCCCGCCATGGTCACCGGCGCCATGGCGCCCGCCAGCGTGAACGGCGTGACGCAGCAGATCTGGCCCATGCGCGCCATCTCGACGATGCCCATGGCCATGGGGCCGTCGAGCTTCAAGGGCGAGTTCGTGTTGACCACGGTCATGATCGAGGGTTCCGCCAGCAGCCGTTCGCGGCTGACACCGCGCACGATGCGCGCCATCTCGATGCCGTCGAACAGGCGCGCGTGCGATGTCGACGACGCGAAGCCCACCTTGTCCGACAGCTTGTGCTTGGCCTGGCCGACCACCAGGTGGCGGATCGAGGGGTGCACGTCCAGGCTGTCGACCGCGCCGGCGCCGGCCATGTGGATGCAGTTGAACACCTGGGCGAGGCGCATGAAGTTCTGGCTGTCAGCCAGCGCGCCGGGGCGCCGGCCGCCCTCCAGGTCCGAACAGTTGGGCGGCCCGCCCACGGTGGTGAACATGATGTGGCCGCCGCCAACCACCACGTCACGCGCCGGGTTGCGCGCGTGGAAGGTGAACGTCTCGGGCGCCAGGCCGATCGCCGCCTCGACGATGTCGCGGCCGATGCGCACGCGCGCGCCGTCCACGATCGCGCCGGCCTTGGCCAGGATCTGGCACGCCTCGGGCAGCAGGATCTCCATGCCGATGCCCTCCAGCACCTCGAGCGAGGCCTGGTGGATGGTCTCGAGCTGGTCGGCGTCGACGATCTCCATGGGCGCGAAGCGGCGCACCGGCTGGTCCCACGGCAACTGATCGATGGTGGTGGATTCGGCCGCGGGCACGCGGCGCTCGCGATGGCCCTTGCGATGCGCCCGCTCGGTCGGCTGGTCCGTCGGCTGTTCCATGGTGTGTCCTCGTGCTTCCCGCCGCCGTACTCTACTCCATCGCACCGTAGGCAAAGTCTGCTAGATAGTCGGCCATGACGGCCCCGATGCCCACGGACGAACGCGTCGCCCTCATCACCGGCGCCACCGGCCAGGACGGCGCGTACCTGGCCGAATACCTGCTGGCCAAGGGCTATCGGGTGCACGGGGTCAAGCGCCGTTCGTCGTCGTTCAACACCGGGCGCATCGAGCACCTCTACCAGGACCCGCACGAGACGGACGTGCGCTTCACGCTCCACTACGGCGACATGACCGATCCGACCAACCTGATCCGTCTGGTCGCCCTGACCCATCCGACCGAGATCTACAACCTGGCGGCCCAGAGCCACGTCCAGGTCAGCTTCGAGACGCCCGAGTACACCGCCAACGCCGACGCGCTGGGCACGCTGCGCCTGCTCGAGGCGATCCGCATCCTGGGCATCGAGAAGCGCGTGCGCTTCTACCAGGCGTCCACGTCCGAGCTCTACGGCAAGGTGGCCGAGGTGCCGCAGCGCGAAACGACGCCCTTCTACCCGCGCAGCCCCTACGCCGCGGCCAAGCTCTATGCCTATTGGATCACCGTGAACTACCGCGAGGCGTTCGGCTTCCACGCCTCGAACGGCATCTTGTTCAACCACGAGGGCCCGACGCGCGGCGAGACGTTCGTGACACGCAAGATCACCCGCGCCGTCGCCGCCATCGCGCACGGCCGGCAGGAGGTGCTCTACCTCGGCAACCTCGACGCCAAGCGCGACTGGGGGCACGCGCGCGACCATGTGGACGGCATGTGGCGCATGCTGCAGCAGCCGGAACCGGACGACTACGTGCTGGCCACCGGCGAGGCCCACAGCGTGCGCGAGTTCGCCGAGCGCGCGTTCGCCTGCGCCGGCGTCACGCTCGCCTGGCGCGGGACGGGTGTGGACGAGCAGGGCGCGGACGCGCGCACCGGCCGCGTGCTGGTCAGGGTTGATCCGCGCTACTTCCGCCCGACCGAGGTGGACCTTCTGCTGGGCGATGCGTCCAAGGCACACGCCAAGCTCGGCTGGCGCCGCACCACCTCGTTCGCCGACCTGGTTGCGGAAATGGTGGCGTCCGACATGGCGGCCATGGCGGCGCCCGACGCACGAGACCCGCGGGGTGACTGATCCGCCGTTCGCGCTGGGCGGCCGCCGGGTGTGGGTCGCCGGGCATCGCGGCATGGTCGGCTCGGCCTTGGTGCGCCGGCTGGCCGTCGAGCCATGCACCGTGCTGACGGTCGAGCGGCGCGACCTCGACCTGACGCGTCGGGCGGCGGTCGAGGCGTGGATGGCGGCGACGCGCCCCGACGTGGTGATCCTGGCCGCGGCGCGCGTCGGCGGCATCGTCGCCAACGACGCGGCGCCGGTCGACTTCCTGCGCGACAACCTGCTGATCGAGACCAACGTGCTTGGCGCGGCCCACGCGGTGGGCGTCGCCAAGCTGCTGTTCCTCGGCTCGTCCTGCATCTACCCGCGCGACGCGGCCCAGCCCATGGCCGAGGACGCGCTGCTCACCGGCCCGCTCGAAGCCACCAACCAGTGGTACGCGGTGGCCAAGATCGCCGGCATCAAGCTGGCCCAGGCGTACCGGCGCCAGCACGGCCGCGACTTCATCAGCGCCATGCCGACCAACCTCTACGGCCCAGGCGACAATCTCGACCTGACCACCTGCCACGTCGTACCGGCGCTGCTGCGCAAGGCGCACGAGGCGAAGGTGCGCGGCGCGCCGACCGTGACCGTGTGGGGCAGCGGTCGGCCGCGCCGCGAGTTCCTGCACGTGGACGACTGCGCCGATGCGCTGGTGCACCTGCTGGTGCGCTACTCGGGCGAGGCCCACGTCAATGTCGGCTGCGGCGAGGACCTGACCGTCGCCGAGCTCGCGCGTCTGGTGTGCGACGTGGTCGGGTTCCGGGGCGAGCTCGCCTTCGACACCACCAGGCCTGACGGCACGCCGCGCAAGCTGCTCGATGTCGGTCGGCTCGCCGCGCTCGGCTGGCGCCCGCGCATCGCCTTGCGCGACGGCCTCGCCGCCACCTACCGCTCGTTTCTCGAACAGGGAAATATGTCATGCCCGTCGTCCAGGTTGAGTTGCTGACCGGCCGCAGCAACGAGCAGAAGGAAGCCATCGCCAAGGGCATCACCCAGGTGATGTGCGACGCCGCCGGGCTCACGCCCGAGAGCATCTGGGTGATCTTCAACGAGATCCCACCCGAGGACTTCTACATCGCGGCCGAGAACTTTGTAACCATCCGCAAGAAGCGCGCTGCCGCGGCGAAATCGCCCTGACAGGGGTCAGATACCGAGGGACATCAGGTCACCGGCCGCCCTATTGGACCGGTTTCGGTGTGTTTTCCGACGGCGCGACGCCGCCCGACGGGGTAACTGGCGGTGCCCTGACGCTCGACGTCGACATCCTCGGCGGCGCGCTCGACATCGCCCTGCCCGTCGACGAAGGCAAGCCGACCTACGTGGCGGCGGTCGTGGTGGAACCGGCGGCCGGCCCCTCGACCTTGACGGTCACGGCCGAAACGCGCGAAACGCTCGACAACCTGGTTTCCGCCGGGAGCGAGGCCGAATCGCGCCTTGCCTCGGCCATCGCGGATCTGCTGGCGGGCATCGCCACCGCGGCCGGCGTGGAGGAGCGTGTGGCGCTCCTGCTACTCGCCGATCTCGATCTGGCGGTCGAGGACCTGCTGTCGGTCAGCCCCGAGTAGACCGATGACGCCCCGCCGTTCAGGCCATGGGATCGGCGCGCCGCATCAGCCGGGCCGCGCCGTGGCGGGCAAAACGCAGCCACTGGCGCCGGCGCAGCCGCTCGGCCATGGGCGCGACGGGTGCTGGGCGTACGATCTCGGCGCCATAGGCGTCGGCGACCATCACACCGTGCGCCTCGGGCAGCACGTGGTGCGGGAAATTGGGCGGCACGGCGAAGTAGAACCGGTCGCAATGGGCCAGGTAGTCGGGCCATTTGCCGTCGGTGCGGAAATCGGCGAGCGACGTCTTGATCTCGACGATGACGAAGCGGCCGCGGCTGTCCAGCCCGACAACGTCGGCGCGCCGGCCCGTCCCCAACGGCAGCTCGACGAGCGCCGCATGGCCCATGGCACCCAGGGCGCGTACGATGCCGCGCGCCAGGGTGGCTGCCTGACCGCCACGTTGGGCGTCGCAGTCCAGGTCGAGCGCCAGATCGCCGGCTTCGGCCATGGTGTCCGCCTTTCGCTGTCGGCGCGCCGCCCAGTGACGGCCGTCACTGCCAAGCCCCGGGCACGGCGCCAAGGTGACACTACATTAGCGAGGACGCGCGCGCGGTCCAGCCGCCGCGCCTTCGAGGGGTAGGCACCATTATGGAAGACACCCGCCGGGCGCTGATCGCGCGCCTCGCCGTCCTCACGGCGGCGGGCTATGTCGCGCCCAAGGCCATCGCCATCAACCCGGCGCTCGCCGATCGCGGCGATTGCCCGCCCTCGCCCTTCGGCGGCGGCAAGGGCAAGAACAATTAGGTAGCTAGGTAGCGCGCCCGCCCGTCCCTCTCGGCCCGTCGCCCGCGGCGGCTCGGCCGAAGGCGCCCCGTTCCCCAGGATTGCGCGCGGCGAGCCCGCACGGACCGAACCTCGATGGTTCAGTCCGGCCGGATGTTGCTCTAGACTGGCAGCGTCCGTGCTGGGCTTCGGGGGATCATGGCCAAGGACAAGGGACCGACCGACGTCGCCGGCCTGTCGTTCGAGGACGCGCTGGCCGAGCTGGAGTCCATCGTCCAGCGGCTGGAGAAGGGCGAGGGCAAGCTCGACGAAGCGATCGGCGCCTACGAGCGGGGCATCGCGCTGAAGCGCCACTGCGAGGCGAAGCTGGGCGAGGCCCAGGCGAAGATCGCCAAGATCGTCCTGGAACCGGACGGCACCGTCGGCAGCGAACCCATGGTCGATGGCTGACGCGGCGTTTGCCCACGACATCGAGGCGGCGCTGGCCGACATCGCCGGCGCGGTCGAACGCGCCCTGGAGGTCCTGTTGCCCCTGGGCGACGGGCCGGAGCGGCGGGTGCACGAGGCAATGCGCTACGCCTGTCTGGGTGGAGGCAAGCGCCTGCGCCCGTTCCTGACCATGAGCGCGGCGTGGCTCTTGGGCGCGCCCGACGCCCGTTCGGTGCGCGTCGCCGCCGCGCTCGAGATGATCCACGGCTACAGCCTGGTCCACGACGACCTGCCGGCCATGGACGACGACACCCTGCGGCGCGGCCGGCCGACGTGCCACATCGCCTTCGACGAGGCGACCGCGATCCTGGCCGGCGATGGGCTGCTGACGCTGGCCTTCGAGGTGCTGGCGGCGCCCGCGACGCACCCGGACGGCGCGGTACGCGCCGATCTGGTCGCGCTGGTGGCCGCCGCCGCAGGCGCCGCCGGCATGGTCGGCGGCCAGATGATCGACACGGCGGCCGCCGAACAGCGGCTGGACGAGGCCGGCGTGCGCCGCCTGCAGGCCATGAAGACGGGCGCCCTGATCACCGCCGCGTGCGAGGCGGGCGCCGTGGTCGCCGGCGCCGCGTCGGCGCCGCGCGCGGCCCTGCGTGCCTTCGGGGCACGCCTGGGTGCGGCATTCCAGATCATCGACGATGTCCTTGACGCCTCAGGGAACGCGGCGAAGATGGGCAAGGCGGTCGGCAAGGATCGCGACGCGGGCAAGGCTACGCTGGTCGGCGTGCTGGGGCTGGAGGGCGCTCGCGCCGCCGCCCTGGCCGAGGCCGACGCGGCGTTGGCGCATCTGGACGCGTTCGGGCCGGATGCCGCGCGCCTGCGCGACATAACCCGGTTCGTCGTCGAACGGGAGCATTGAGAGGAGCCACGGTGAACGCGGACAACCCCACGCTCCTGCTCGATCAGATCCATGTGCCGGCGGACCTGCGCCGGTTGAAGCCCGAACAGTTGCGCCAGCTCGCCGACGAGCTGCGCCAGGAGATGGTCGCCGCCGTGTCCAAGACCGGCGGGCATCTGGGCGCCGGCCTGGGCGTGGTCGAGCTGACCGTGGCCCTGCACTACATCTTCGAGACGCCGCGCGACAAACTGATCTGGGACGTCGGCCACCAGGCCTACCCGCACAAGATCCTTACCGGCCGGCGCGAGCGCATCCGCACCCTGCGCCAGCCCGGCGGGCTGTCGGGCTTCACCCGGCGCGCCGAGAGCGAATTCGACCCGTTCGGCGCCGCCCACTCGTCCACCTCGATCTCGGCCGGTCTGGGCATGGCCGTGGCGCGCGATCTGAAAGGTGACAATTTCGACGTGGTCTGCGTCATCGGCGACGGCGCCATGAGCGCTGGCATGGCCTACGAGGCCATGAACAACGCGGGCTCGACGCCCTCGCGCCTGATCGTGGTGCTCAACGACAACGACATGTCGATCGCGCCGCCGGTGGGCGCCATGAGCGCGTACCTGTCGAAGCTGCTGTCGTCGAAGTCGTACCTGTCGCTGCGCGAATTGGCTGGCCAGATCGCCTCGCACTTCCCAAAACCGATTGAGAAGGCGGCGCGCCGGCTGGAGGAGTACGCCAAGGGCATCACCGCCGGCGGCACGCTGTTCGAGGAGCTGGGCTTCTATTACATCGGCCCGCTGGATGGCCATAACCTGGACCACCTGCTGCCGGTGCTGCGCAACGTGCGCAACAACCGCGCCGAGCGCGCCGTGCTGATCCACGTGGTGACCCAGAAGGGCAAGGGCTACGAGCCCGCCGAGAAATCCGCCGACAAGTACCACGGCGTCACCAAGTTCGACGTGGTGACCGGCGCCCAGGCCAAGTTCGAGCCGAGGGCGCCGGCCTACACCGCGGTCTTCGCCGACGCCTTGATCGCCGAGGCTGAGGCGGACCCACGCGTCGTCGCGGTGACCGCCGCCATGCCCTCGGGCACCGGGCTCGACAAGTTCGCCAAGCGGTTCCCCGACCGCTGCTTCGACGTGGGCATCGCCGAACAGCACGGCGTCACCTTCTGCGCCGGCATGGCGTGCGAGGGATTCAAGCCCTTCGCCACGATCTATTCGACGTTCCTGCAGCGTGCTTACGACCAGGTGGTGCACGACGTGGCGATCCAATCGCTGCCGGTGCGTTTCGCCATGGACCGCGCCGGCCTGGTCGGCGCCGACGGCCCGACCCACGCCGGATCGTTCGACATCACGTACCTGGCAACGCTGCCCAACTTCGTGGTCATGGCCCCGGCCGACGAGGCCGAGCTGATGCACATGGTGGCGACCGCAGCGGCGATCGACGACCGCCCCTCGGCGCTGCGCTACCCGCGCGGCGAGGGCATCGGGGTCGAGCGGCCCAAGCGCGGCACGCCGCTGCCCATCGGCAAGGGCCGCGTGGTGCGTGAAGGCACCAAGATCGCGATCCTGTCGTTCGGCACGCGCCTGACCGAAAGCCTGAAGGCGGCCGATGAACTGGCGGCCAAGGGGCTGTCCACCACGGTCGCCGACGCGCGCTTTTGCAAGCCGCTGGACCACGACCTGGTGCGCCGCCTGGCGCTGGATCACGAGGTGCTGATCACCATCGAGGAAGGCTCGATCGGCGGCTTCGCCGCCCACGTGCTGCAATTCCTGGCCGTCAACGGGCTGCTCGAGAACGGCTTGAAGGTGCGGCCCATGATGTTGCCCGACAGCTTCATCGAGCACGGCACACCCCAGGGCATGTACGACGAGGCCGGGTTGAACGCGCCGCACATCGTCCAGACGGTGCTGACGGCGCTGGGCCAGGCGACCGGCGCGGCGCGCGCCTGAGCGTGGCGGCGGGCAAGCGCCGGCTCGATCAGCTCCTGGTCGAGCGCGGCTTGGCCGAGAGCCGGTCGAAGGCCCAGGCCCTGATCCTGGCCGGCTTGGTGTTCGCCGACGAACTGCGCCTTGACAAGGCGGGCATGGAACTGCCCGTCGACGCGGCCGTCACCGTGCGTGGCGCCGAGCACCCCTGGGTGGGTCGCGGCGGCGTCAAGCTCGCCCATGCGCTTGCCCACTTCGCGATCGACCCGACGGGTCGCACGTGTCTGGACGTCGGCGCCTCGACCGGCGGCTTCACGGACGTGCTGCTGACGCGCGGCGCCGCGCGTGTCTACGCCGTCGACGTCGGCCACGGCCAGCTCGCCTGGAAGCTCCGGCGGGATGCGCGCGTGGTGGTGCTGGAGCGCACCAACGCCCGCGCGCTCGGTCCTAAGCTGGTGCCCGAGCCGATCGATCTGATCGTCGCCGACGTCAGCTTCATTAGCCTGACCGTGGCACTGCCCGCCGCATTGTCCCTCGGACGCCGTGGCGCCGTGCTGGTCGCCCTCGTCAAACCGCAGTTCGATGTGGGCAAGGGCCAAGTCGGCAAGGGCGGCATCGTGCGCGACCCTGGGCTGCACGAGGCGGCGTGCGCGCGCGTCCGCGCGTTCCTGGTGGAAGCAGGCTGGACCGTGCGTGGCATCATCCCGAGCCCGATCACCGGCGCCGACGGCAACCAGGAGTTCCTGATCGTCGCCGATCTGGCGTAACCTGATCAGGTCATGGCCAAGACCTCGCCGTTCGTCGATCGCATGCTGTTGCAGCTCGCCCCCTTGGGGCCCGTGCGGGCGCGCGCCATGTTCGGCGGTTTCGGCGTCTACCTGGACGATTTGATGTTCGCGCTGAGCGCGTGGGATCGCCTGTTCTTCAAGGTGGACGACGAATCGCTGCCCGCCTTCAAGACGGCGCACGGCAAGCCCTTCGTCTATCCGATGAACGGCCAGGATGTGGTGATGAGCTATTGGGAACCGCCAAAGGCCGCGTTCAAGGACGCCGCGAGCCTGATGCCGTGGGCCGAGCTGGGGCTGGTGTCGGCGCGACGCGCCCGTGCCGCCAAGCGCGGCAGGGCGCGCGGCCCGGCCAAGCGCGCGCGGTGAGCGGCCCGTGAAGATCGTCGCGAGCGAAGCACACCGGAGCCACGACCCACGCACGTTCCTGGTGCGCGGGCGCCTGGGCGAGCCGCGCGAGGTGCCCGAGCGGGCCAAGCGGCTGTTGCGCGCGGCCCAGGGCGCCGGCCACGCGATCGTCGCGCCCAGGTCGTACGACGACGGCGTGCTCGGGCTGGTCCACACGCCGGACTACCTGGACTTCATGGCCGAGGGCCACGCCCAATGGCGTGCCTTGCCCGACGCCGGACCCGAGATCGTGGCCAACGTCCACCCCAACCGGGCCATGGAAACGTACCCCAAGGGCATCGTAGGGCGCGCCGGCTGGCACATGGCGGACACCGCCTGCCCGCTGGGCGCAGGCACCTGGGCGGCGGCGCGCGCCTCGGCCGACCTGGCGCTGACCGCCGCCGACCTGGTGCTGGACGGCGCGCCGGTCGCCTATGCCCTCTGCCGGCCGCCAGGGCATCACGCGTTCCCCGACATGGCCGGCGGCTTCTGCTTCCTCAACAACGTGGCGATCGCCGCCGAGCGCTGCGTCGCGCGGCTCGGGCACGTCGCCATCCTCGACGTGGACGTGCACCACGGCAACGGCACGCAGGCGTGCTTCTACGACCGGCGCGACGTGTTGTTCGCCTCGATCCACGGCGACCCGGCGAACTTCTACCCCTACTTCGCCGGCTACGTGCACGAGCGCGGCGCGGGCGCCGGCCTGGGCACGACGCTGAACCTGCCGCTGCCGCCCGGCAGCGGCGACGAGCCCTGGCTCGCGGCGCTCGATCGTGCCTTGGGCGCGATCCGCCGCTTCGCGCCGCGCCTGATCCTGGTCTCGCTCGGTCTCGACGCCCAGGCCGGTGATCCGCTCGGCATCCTCGCCGTCTCGGCCGCGGGCTTCCGCGCCGCGGGCGCGCGCATCGCGGCGCTCGGCCTGCCCACGGTGCTGGTCCAGGAAGGCGGCTACCTGTGCCCGGGGCTGGAGGCGAACCTGGCTGCGTTCCTCGCGGGTTTCGAGTGTGGCGCTTGACGCTGCGCCTGGCGACCGCGGCCGACGTCGCCACGCTGATCGACGTCTGGGTCGATTCGGCGTTTGGACCCGAGGCACCGGCACCGGACATCGAAACCGCGTACCTGGCGCACGAGATCGCCACGGGCACGGTGCTGATCGCCGAGGACGCCGGCCGCGCGATCGGCTTCGGCGCGCTGATCACACACAGCGGTATCAGCAACTTGGCCGAGCTGTTCGTGCGCCGGAGCGTGCAGTCGAAGGGTGCCGGCACGGCGCTGTTGAGCAACTTGTTCGCCAACGCGGCGCCTCGGCTCTTCACTGTCGCCGCGCACGACCCGCGCGCGCTGGCGCTCTACGTTCGCCACGGGCTCGTGCTGCGCTGGCCGCATCTCTATCTCGAGGCGCCCGGCGCGGATCTCGACATGCCGTCATCGCGTGCCGTCGTGGCGCCGACCTCGTGGGACGACGGTGGTTGGATCGCGTGGGATGCGCGCTTGGCCGGGCGCGACCGGTCGGTCGACCACACCTACTTTCGGGGACCGCGCGAGGGCGTGCCGGTGTGGTTCCAGGCGGGCGGCCGGACGATCGGCTATGGCGCGCTCCAGCGTCGCGCGACGGACGTGGTCGCGATCGGACCGGTCGGCGTCGATGACCCCGCCTGCGCGGTGCCGTGCGTCCTCGCCGCCGTGCACGCCGCGCGCGCGATGAGGCCCGTCGTGCACATCCAGATTCCCGGACCGCACCCGGCACTTGCCCCGCTGCTCAAGGCCGGATTCCGGATTGTCGACCAGGATACCTTCATGGCCAATCCCGGATCGGACCCCATCGACCCCACGCGCTATGTCCCGAGCAGCTCTGAATTCTTCTGATCGGTCGGGCGCGCGACGGTCGCGGTCCGGGAACCTGGACGCATGCCTCGGCGACCTCCCGTGAACCTGACGCTGCGCCCGGCGACCACCGACGACCTGGCGGTCCTCGCCGACATCACCGTCGACTCGGCATTCGGTGGGACGCCGCCGGATGGTTTCGCCACCCCCTACCTAGACCACGAGCTGGCTACCGGCGCCGGCATCGTCGCCACCGAGGACGGCAGCCCGGTGGGCTTCGGCATCCTGCTCACGCGCGGCGACATCAGTAACCTGGCCGAGCTGTTCGTCCGGCGCGGCACCCAATCGCAGGGCGTCGGCGCGGCAATCCTGGTCCGCCTGCTCGAGGACGCACCGCCGCGCTTGTTCACCGTCGCGTCGAGCGATCCGCGCGCGCTGGCACTGTACGCCCGTCACGGCATTGTGCCGCGCTGGCCCGATTGGGACCTGCGCGCCGAGGCGGCCGCGCTCGACCTGCCGCCCACCAACCTCACGGTGGTCGAGGTAGCATGGGATGACGAGGGCTGGGCCGACTGGGACCGCCGCTGCGCCGGGCGGCCGCGCGCCTCCGAGCATGGCTATTTGCGCGATACCTGTTCGGGCGTGCCGCTGCTGTTCAGGAAGGGCGCCGCGACGGTCGGCTACGCCTGCGTCCAGATGGCCGGCGATACCGGCGCCGGCAACACCGCGGTGATCGGGCCCCTCGGCGCGCGCGACGCCGGCATAGCGCCTGCGGTCGCGCTCGCCGCGGCACGCTGGGCGGTGGCGCGCCGGCCCGTCGTCCAGATCGACCTGCCGGGCCCCCACGCCGCGTGCGCGTCGCTGATCCGCGCCGGGTTCCGCATCGTCGGCCAGGGCACGTTCATGTCGAACATGCCGACGGACTTCATGGACCCGGCGTGCTACGCGCCGATCGGCGCCGAGTTCTTCTGATCCAGGAGCCGCGTCACCTTGCGCATGATGCTGGGCAGCGCCTCGGCCGCCAGCGCCCCGGGCTGGCGCCAGAAGCCGTCGGGCGCGGCGGATGCCCGCCCGCCGAAAACGTCGAGCACCAGGTGGAAGTGGCTGAACGTGTGCTCGACCCGCCCCAACGCGCGCCAGCTTGCGCGCGCCGGCGCGTGCGCCACGGCCTCGTCCAGCGTCCAGGGCGTGGCGCGCCACGGCGTCGAGGGCACCTCGGTCATGCCGCCGAGCAGGCCTTGGGGGGGGCGCCGGCGCAGCAGCACCTGCCCGTCGGCGCGGCGCGCGAGGAACGCGACGCCGTAACGCACCGGGTGCGTGGCCTTGGCCGCGCGCGTCGGGAACCGCTCGGGCTCGCCGGCCGCGCGGGCGCGGCAGGGACGCGCCCACGGACACGCCGAACAGCGTGGGTTGCGCGGCGTGCACACCGTGGCGCCCAGATCCATCACCGCCTGGGCGTAGTCCCCCGGCCGCGCGGCCGGTGTCAGCGCCGTGGCGTGGCGGCGCAGGATCGGCTTGGCGCCCGGCAACGGCTCGGCCACGGCGTAAAGCCGCGCCATGACGCGCTCGACATTGCCGTCCACCACCACCGCCGGCCGGTCGAAGGCGATCGCGGCGATGGCCGCGGCCGAATAGGCGCCGAGCCCCGGCAGGGCCCGCAAGCCATCCTCGTCGTCAGGGAACCGGCCGCCGTGATCGGCCATCATGGCGTGGGCGCACGCGATCAGCCGGCGGGCGCGCGCGTAGTAGCCGAGCCCGGCCCACGCCGCCAGCACGGCCGCCTCGTCCGCCGCCGCCAGATCGGCCAGCGTGGGCCAGCGCGCGACGAACCGCTCGAAGTAGGGGATCACGGCGGCGACCGTGGTCTGCTGCAGCATCACCTCGGACAGCCAGACGCGATACGGATTGGGACGTGCGCCGGGCGCGGCGCGCCACGGCAGCGCGCGACGGTGGCGGTCGTACCAGGCGAGCAGCGCGCGCGCCGAAGGTCGGGGAGCACGGGACCGGGGTGCGGGCATCGGGCCTTGCTTAGCGCCCGGGCGCGCGCCACGCTAGCGCCATGCCGCGAACGGTTCGATCGAACGAAAGGCGCGGCGCGCGCCGGGTCGCAGTGGCGCTGCCGCCCGATCTTGTGCGCGCGTTCCGTGCGCGCGGCTTCGTGGTCAGCGCGGTGCTCAACGAATGGGACTCGATCGTCGGCGCCGACCTGGCGGGACGCTGCGTGCCCGAAAGCCTGGGCCGCGACGGCACCCTGCGCGTGCGGGCCGAGGGCGCGGCCGCGCCCGAACTGCAGCACTTGGCGCCGACCATCCTGGAACGCCTCGCCACGTTCTTCGGCTACCGGGCCGCGACGCGGCTGGTGATCCTGCACGGGTCGCGCCCGCGCCCCAAGGCGCCGCGACGCCCCGCGCCACGGCCCCTGACCGCCGCCGAGTCGGCCCACATCGCCGCGCGCGCGGCCGCGATCGACGACCCCGATCTGGCGGCGGCGCTGGAACGCCTGGGCCGCAGCATCGCGGCGGCGGGGTCCTGAGCGCCACCGTGACGCCGCGATGCCGTGGCAGACACGGCCTGCTTGCCGCGCGGAATCCGCGGCCGGTATAATGATAACCGTGTAACGGTAGGAGCCCATGCTCACACGTCGCAAGGTCGGCGCCCTGGTCGCGGCGAGCGCGATCGTCGCCCTGAGCCGCCGCCCCGCTCTGGCCGCAACCTATGGCGAGCGCTCGCTCGGCCCGGCGGATGCCCCCGTCACCATCATCGAGTACGCGTCGCTGACCTGCCCGCACTGCGCGGCGTTCCACCACGAGACGTTCGGCAAGCTGCGCGAGACCTACATCGACACGCGCAAGGTGCGTTTCGTGTTCCGCGACTTCCCGCTGGACGGCGTGGCCTTGCGTGCCGCCGCGCTGGCCCATTGTGGCGGCGACGAGCGGTACTTCGGCTTCCTGGACGTGCTGTTCCAGACCCAGGGAACCTGGTCGCGCGCCGACGACCCCGTGGCCGAACTGGTCAAGATCGGCCGGCTAGGCGGCCTGGACGAGGCGACTGCCCGGGCGTGCCTGGACGACCGCGACCTGATCGACGCCATCGTCGGGTCCTACCAGCGCGGCCAGGAGGAATTCGGTGTGGAATCGACGCCGACCCTGATCATCAACGGCGACGTCTTCGAAGACGCGCGCACGTTCGAGAACCTGTCGAAGGTGATCGACGGCCTCCTGCCGCCATTCTGATCGGTCGATCGTGCACCTCTCCCGCCTGAGGCTCGCCGGTTTCAAGTCCTTCGTCGAAGAGTGCGAGCTCGCGTTCGCGCCAGGCCTGACCGGCATCGTCGGGCCGAACGGCTGCGGCAAGTCCAACCTGGTCGAGGCGCTGCGCTGGGTGATGGGCGAGAATTCGCCCCGGCGCATGCGCGGCGGCGAGATGGACGACGTCATCTTCAACGGCACCGTCAATCGGTCGCCGCGCAACATCGCCGAGGTCGCGCTGCTGCTGGACAACGCGGCGTTCGACGCGCCCAACCCGTTCAACGACGAGGCCCAGATCGAGGTGCTGCGCCGCATCGAGCGGCAGGGAGGCTCGACCTACCGGATCAACGGTCACGAGGTGCGCGCGCGCGACGTGCAGCTGCTGTTCGCCGATGCGGCGAGCGGCGCCAAGAGCGCGTCCCTGGTCGGCCAGGGGCGCGTGGGCGAACTGATCAACGCCAAGCCGAACCAGCGCCGGCACCTGCTGGAGGAGGCGGCGGGCATCGCCGGCCTGCAATCGCGCCGGCACGAGGCCGAGCTGCGCCTGCGCGCCGCCGAGACCAATCTGGCCCGTGTCGCCGACTTCATGGGCCAGCTGCAGACCCAGCTCGACGGGCTGAAGCGCCAGGCGCGTCAGGCCGGCCGGTATCGCCGGTTGAGCGCGCGCATCCGCGACACCGAGGCGCGACTCCTGGAGATGCGTTGGCGCGCCGCCGAGGCCGCGTGGGCCGAGGCCGGACGGCGCATGGACGAGGCCGAGCGCAACGTCGCCCGCCTGACGCTGGACGTGGCGCGCACGGCGCGCGAGCGCGACACGGCCGCCGAGGCCCTGGAACCCGCGCGCCTGGCCGAAGCCTCGGCCGGCGTCGAGCTGCATCGGCTGGGCGTAGCGCGCGTGGCGCTGGACGCCGACGCCGAGCGGCTGCGCGAAGCGGAACGCGAGCTTAGGGCCCGCCAGGACCAGACCGTCACCGACCTGGAGCGCGAGACTGCCCTGGTCGCCGATGCCGACGCCTCGCTCGACCGGCTTGCCGCCGAGGCCGACGCGCTGGAGGCTGAGCAGGCCCGTGACCGCGATGCCCGCGACGAGGCCGCAGCGCGGCGCGACGAGGCCCAGGCCGCGGTCGCCGCGCGCGAGGCCGAGGTCGCGCGCCTGACCTCGGAGCGCATGGCGCGGGAGGAACGGCGTGGCGCCCTGGGACGCGAGATCGCGGACCTCGATGCCCGTGTCGGCGCGCTCGCCCGGCGCGCCGAGGAGCTCGCTGTCGAGCTGGACGCGGTCGCGGCGCGCGACGCCGATGTGCCCGCGCTGGAGACGGTGCGCGACGCCGCGGTGGCGGCGGACGGCGTGCTGGAGACCGCGCGCGAAGCTTTGACCGCAGCCACCGCGACGCGCACACGCGAGACGGAAGCCACGCGCGCCGCCGAAGCGAGCCTGCGCGAGGCCGAGGCCGCGTTGGCCAGGCTCGATGCCGAGCGCGCGGCGCTGGCCCACGTGCTTAACGAGGGACCGGGCGCGTACCCGCCGGTGATCAACCGGCTGGACGTGCAGCCGGGCTACGAAGCGGCGTTGGGTGCCGCGCTCGGCGACGAGCTGGAGGCGACGCTGGCGACCGAGGCGCCGGTGCACTGGCGCGCCATGCCGCCCATCGCGCCGGCGCGGCCGCTGCCGGCCGGTGCCGTGGCCCTGGCCATGTTCGTCGAGGCGCCGATCGCGCTGGCACGGCGCCTCGGCCAGACGGGCGTGATCGAGGGCAAACCCGACGGCGACCAGTTGGCCGCGTTGGCGCCGGGTCAGCGCCTGGTCAACCGCGCCGGCGACCTGTGGCGCTGGGACGGCTTCACGGCGACCGGCGGGGTTTCGGGCGCCGCGACCAAGCTGCGCCAGCGCAACCGGCTGACCGAACTGGCGCCCCTGATCGAAGCGGCGACGGCGGGCGTGCATGCGGCGACGGCTTCGGCGATGGCGGCGAGCGAAACGCTGCGCGTCGCGGCGGCCGACGAGGACGGTGCGCGCGAGCGCGTGCGCCGCGCCGAGGCGGACCACAACCGTGCCCACCTGGCCGTGGCCAGCCGGGCCGCCGACGTCGAGGCCTTGGCCACGCGACGCGCGGCACTGGTCGAACACCGCGACCGCGTCGCCGGCGAGCACGCCGGTACGGCGGATCGTCTGGGCCGGGCACGCGACGACTTGGCCGCGGTGCCCGCGCCCGAAGATGGCGACGAGGCGCTCGCCACGGCACGCACCGAGCGCGATGCGGCGCGCGATGCCCTGGCACGGCGCATGGCGGCGCTGGAAGCGATCGTCGAGGCCGAACGCGCGCGCGCACGCCGCCTGGGAACGCTGGGCGAGGAACGCGAATCCTGGACGCGCCGCGCCGAGGGCGCGCGCCGCCGCGCGGGCGAGCTGGACCAGCGCCTGGCGACGACCCGGGACGAGCTTGCGCGGCTGGCCGAGCGCCCTGCCCAGATCGAGGCGCAGCGCTTGACCTTGCTCGAGTCGATCGCCACGGCCGAGCGCGCGCGTGATGCGGCTGCGGATGCGCGGGTGACCGCCGAGGCCGCGCTGCGCGCGGCCGATCGGGTGGCGCGCGCCGCCGAGCGCGCCATGGCCGAGGCGCGCGAGGAACGGGTGCGCGCCGAGGGCCTGGTCGAGCAGGCGCGCACGGTGCGCGAGGAGCTGAACGCGACGATCGGCGAGCGGTTGGGTGTAGAACCTGAGCGCCTTGGCGCGATGGTGGCCGAGGCGGCGGAGACCGGCGTCGCCGAGGCCGAGGCGACCGTGCAGGATCTCAACGCCACATTGCAGAAGATGCTGCGCGAGCGCGACGCCATCGGGCCGGTCAACCTGCGCGCCGAGATCGAGGCCGAGGAGGTCGAGCAGCAGCTGGGCGCCATGACCGCCGAGCGCACCGATCTGGAGGCCGCGATCAACCGGCTGCGGCGCGGTATCGTCGAGCTGAACCGCGAAGGGCGCGATCGCCTGAACGAGGCGTTCAAGGTCATCGACGGCCATTTCCAGGGCCTGTTCGCGCGTCTGTTCGCCGGCGGCAGCGCGCATCTGGAGCTGATCGACGCCGAGGACCCGCTGGAGGCAGGGCTCGAGATCGTCGCGAGCCCGCCGGGCAAGAAGCTGCAGACCCTGTCGCTGCTGTCGGGCGGCGAGCAGGCGTTGACGGCGCTGGCCCTGATCTTCGCCCAGTTCGCCACCAACCCTTCGCCGGTCTGCGTGCTGGATGAAGTGGACGCGCCCTTGGACGACCCCAACGTCGACCGTTTCTGCACGCTGCTGAGCGAGATCGCGCTGCAGGGCGCCACGCGGTTCCTGGTGATCACCCACCATCCGATGACCATGGCGCGCATGGATCGGCTGTTCGGCGTCACCATGGCGGAACGTGGCGTCAGCCAGCTCGTGTCGGTGGATCTCGCCCAGGCTGACCGCTTGCGCGCGACCGCCTGAGGCGACTGCTGCGCCGGCCTCAGGCGCGGAACTCCGTCTTGTCGGTACCCGAGTAGAGTGCCTTGAACTGGCGGTCGACGGCGCTGGCGTGCGCGGCCAGGGCGGCCGCGTCCAGATCCGCCACCGGCTCGGGCTCGGCGTCGTAGTGGCCGAGCGCGTCACGCCCGCGCACCAGCATAGCCGAATCGCGCACCTTGAGCTGGCGCACGTAGGGCGGGATGTAGCGGATGGCCAGACCGATGCGCCGATCGTCGGACGCGTTGGGCGCCGAGCCGTGCGCCAGGCGCACGTGGTGGATCGAGATTTCACCGGCCGCGAGCGGCGCCGCGACCGCCTGGGCCTCGTCCACCGCCACGGCGATCTCCTGGCCGCGCGACAGCAGATTGTTGGGTGCGTACGTGTCGCGGTGCGCCACCTGGTCCCAGAGATGGCTGACGGGAATGAACTTCATGGGGCCCGAGGCGAGCGGCACGTCCGAGAAGGCGAGCCACGCCGTGACCACGTCGCACGGGTCGAGACCCCAGTACGTGGAATCCTGGTGCCAGGAGACGAACGCCGGATCGCGCGCCTCCTTGATGAAGAACGTGCTGGTCCAGCACAAGATATCGGGGCCGATCAGATCCTCGACCGCGTCGAGGATGAGCGGGTGGCGCACCAGCGCGTTGGCCCAGGTGAACAGCAGGTGCACCTTGTGGCGCCGGTTGCTTTGGATCGCCGCGCCCTCGTGCCGTTCGTGCGCCTCGAGCCGATCGCGATAGCCGCGTGCCTCGGCCGCGCTCATAACCCGGATCGGGAAGACGAAGCCGTCGCGCCGGAACGCCGCGACCTGGGCCGCCGTCAGAAGCTTGGTCATCGCCGTCTCCCCGTGACGCACTCACGCTAGACCTTGGTCCTGGGCACGGCAACTTGGGATGTGCCGTGGACCATGGCGCGGGGTACCGTCGCGTCCGAAACCTTTTCGCCGACAAGGGCTTACCGTGCCAGCGAGGGATGGCGGGCCGTCCTTGACAGGGTGGGTGACCGAACGTATGGTTCCGCCGCTTTTCGCGGCCCCTCGGGATCGCGCGGCAGGAGGGGGCCATGGCCAAAGGCGAGCGTCCCCCCGCCTTGGACGAGCTGGAACGCCGGCTTTCTGAGGCGCGCGCGTCGATGGACGCGAAGGCACGGGGCCGGTCGGGGCTACCCGGCGAGCAGGGAGGCTACGGCTTCGCAGTCCGGCTCTCGATCGAGCTGGTGTCGACCCTGGCCGTCGGGGTGTTCATCGGCTGGGCGCTCGACCGCTGGCTCGGGACGACGCCCTGGCTCCTGGTGATGTGCTTCTTCCTGGGCGCGGCCGCCGGCGCGCTCAGCGTCTATCGCCTGACGCGCTCGATGGCTGGCGACCAGGACGACGTGACGCGGAACGGGACGGCGAAGTGACGTGACGGCGCGGGGGTGCGCGCCGGGGAACCGAGTGGGGGAAGCGTGGCGGCCGAAGGACACGACGCACACAGCCCGTTGGCGCAGTTCGAGGTGCACACCCTGGTGCCCATCAAGCTGGGCTCGGTGGACGCCTCGTTCACCAACGCCGCGCTGTTCATGGTCATCGCGGTGGCCGCGATCACCCTGTTCCTGTCGCTGGGCATGCAGCGGCGCGCGCTGGTGCCGGGGCGATGGCAATCGCTGGTCGAGCTGAGTTACGAGTTCATCGCGAACCTGGTGCGCGACAACGTCGGCCACGAGGGCCGGCGCTTCTTCCCGTTCGTCTTCGCGCTGTTCATGTTCATCCTGTTCGCGAACCTGATCGCGCTGATCCCCTACACCTTCACGGTTACCAGCCACATCATCGTCACCTTCGCGCTGGCGGCCGTGGTGTTCGTCATGGTCACGCTTGTCGGGCTGATCAAGCACGGGCTGCACTTTTTCAGCCTGTTCCTGCCCAAGGGCGTGCCGATCGCGCTGGCGCCGCTGCTGATCCCGATCGAGATCATCTCGTTCCTGGCGCGGCCCGTGAGCCTGGCGTTGCGCCTGTTCGCCAACCTGACCGCCGGCCACACCATGCTCAAGGTGTTCGGCGGCTTCGTCGTGATGCTGGGCCTGGCGGGCGTGGCGCCGCTGCTGGTCATCGTCGTGCTCTACGGCCTGGAGACGCTGATCGCCTTCCTGCAGGCCTACGTGTTCACCATCCTGACCTGCATCTACCTGAACGACGCGCTGCACCTGCACTAGGCGCCGCGCACCTAGACGATCCCACCAACCAAGGAACAGTGACCATGGATATCGAAGCGGCAAAAATGGTCGGCGCGGGCCTCGCGGTCATCGGGCTGTCGGGCGTCGGCATCGGCATCGGCAACATCTTCGCCTCGTTCATCTCGTCGGTGGCGCGCAACCCGGCGGCCCGCGCGACGGTGTTCCCGTTCACGATGCTGGGCTTCGCCCTGGTCGAGGCGGTCGCGCTCTACGCCCTGCTGATCGCGTTCCTGGTTCTGTTCGGCTAGGCCGAAGCGTTCCGGCGCGGCCATGCCCCAGCTCGATACGGCGACCTTCGCGCCCCAGCTCGTCTGGCTGGTGATCACGTTCGTCGCGCTGTACCTGATCCTCGGTCGGCGGCTCCTGCCGCGCATCGGCGAGATCCTGGAATCGCGCCAGGACAAGATCGCCCACGACCTGGCGGGCGCCGAAAGCGCCGGCAAGGAGGCCAAGGACGCCATGGCCGCCTACGAGGCCGGGTTGACCAAGGCGCGTGCCGAGGCGCAGGTGATGCGCGCCAGCGCGCTGGAAACGGCGGTGGCCGAGGCGGCGGCCGAGCAGGGTGAGCTGGCGGCCCGGCTCGCGCGCGAGTCCGACAGCGCCGAGGCAACGATCGCCGGGGCCAAGGCGCGTGCGCTCGACGACATCGAGCAGGCGGCGGCCGATGTCGCCCAGGCGGCCGTCGCGCGGCTGACCGGCATCGAGATCGACCCGGCGCGCGCGCGCGCCGCGGTCAAGGCGGAGCGATCGTGATGTTCGAGGATCCCGCGTTCTGGGTTGCCGTTGCGTTCGTCCTCTTCGTCGCGGCGATCGGTAAGAAACTGATCGCCACGGTGACGGTAGCGCTGGACAAGCGCGCGGACCGCATCCGGGGCGAACTGGACGAGGCGCGGCGTCTGCGCGAGGAGGCCCAGGGTCTGCTCGCCCAGTACCAGCGCAAGCAGCGTGAGGCGCTGAAGGAAGCCAAGGCGATCCTCGCGCAGGCCCGCGAGGACGCCGTGCGCCTGCGCGAGGAGGCGAAAGCCGAGCTCGAAGCTTCGCTCGCGCGCCGGCGCGACCAGACGGTCGAGAAGATCGCGCGCGCCGAGGCCCAGGCCATCCAGGACGTGCGCGAGGCCGCGGCGGACCTGGCGTTCCGCGCCACCCGGCGCCTGATCGGCGAGACCGTGGACCCGGCGCGCGACGCCAAGCTGGTCGCCGAGACCGTCGCTGTCATCGGCAAGAAGCTGTACTGATCCGGCAGCCGGCCGACGGCCACCGGCTCGCCGGCACCGAACTCGCCGTCGCGCACGCACTATTGCGCCAAGTCCAAGACGGATTCTCGATCGCCGGGCTTCCTCCGCCTGTCATCCCCCGGCCGGCTGCAGGCCGGAACCGGGGAACCAGGATGGAAGGATGGGACGGGCGGTCGCCCTGAATTCCCGGTTCGCCGCTCACGCGGCGCCCGGGAATGACAGGACAGTCGATGGTGGCGCGTCTCCTCGATCGGCGCCTACCGGAAAGCCCCCTTGGCGTCAGGCGATGCCGATCATGCGCGGGGCGACGAAGCGGACGGTCTTGAGCAGCCGGGTCTCGTCGGTCGCCTCGCCGCCCTCGGGCGTCGCCGGCATGACGTCGGCGACGTGGGGTTCCAGCACCACGTGGACGTCCTGACCTTCGTACCATCCGAGAAACGGCCCGTGGTTGGTGTAGCCGATCAGCCGCTGCACCTGGTCGGGCAGGTCCCTGGCGATGGCGGGCGGCACCGCCACGTACTGGTTCTCCTCCTGGCGCAACCAGGCCAGGCTGTAGCCGCAGATCATGCCGGTGCGCCATTGGTCCTTGGTGGCGTTGGCGCCGCCGCCGTGCCACACGGAACCGACGTAGATCAGGCAGCTCCCTCGGGGCATCTCGGCCTGGACCACGGTGTCCTTGTCGGTGGGCATCCGGTCGTCGTCCCACAGATGGCTGCCGGGAATCACGTTGGTCGCGCCGTTGGCCGCCGTGAAGTCGGTCAGCGCCCACATGGTGTTGCACAGGGCCTGGGGGCCGGGATGGACGAACGGCAGCAGCCCGTCGTCGCGGTGCAGGATCTGGCCCTTCTCGCCGGGGCCGATGTGCACCGCCTGGGTGACGTGAAGCTGGAAGCGCACGCAGTGCGGACCCAGCAGCTTGTCCATCACGGCCATGAGCAGCGGGTTGGGCGCCACCTTTTCGGCGAAGGTGCGCGACTTAGCGACCAGCGCCGCGACCCGCTTGGTCTTGCGGCCCCAGAACTCGCCCTCGCCCAGGTACGCCCGCGTCAGGTACGGGCCGAGCTCGGCGTGGATGCGCGCCATGGTCGGCGGATCGAGGAGGAGGCGGACGATCACGGCGCCGTCGCGGTCGAGGATGGCCATGATGTCGTCGACGGCCGTGGTGGGTTCGACGGTGCGTAGGCCTGCCATGACGGTCCTCCCCGATCGCGAGGCGACGATCCTGGCACCCCCGCCCCAGCCGTTCAACCGGCGCCTAAGGCCTCCAGCACCAGGCCGTGGAACAGGTGGATGTTGCGTTCGCTGAGCGCCGAGCCCTCGGCGTCATCGATCAGACGGCCGTCGCTGTAGGCACGGCTGCGCAGGCCCCGCTGGACGCTTTCGCACAGCGCCACGTCCTCGGGTCTGAGCGTGTCGCGGAAGAAGGCGACGGCGGCGGCCTCCTGGGCATCGGGCACGGCGTCGAGGAAGTAGAAGTCGAAGTGCTCGCGCGCCGTCTCGGGCCCGGTCGGCAGGATCGTGTGCACGGTCAGGTTGGCGGGCCCCGGGAACGGTCCGAACAGCAGGTTCGGCCACGGCCACCAGGCGGCGAACGGCGCGCTGGCCGCCGCGTCGATCGCGGTAGAACTCGGCCGGCAGGGTGTAGGAACGCGCCGCCTCGGCGTGGTGCCGGTGACGGAGCATCGCCACGTTCATTCGGCGGCCGTGGCCGGCGCCGGCGGCCGCCAGCGCAACACGGGCCGGCGCGCCGCCGTGGTTTCGTCGAGCCGGCGGCGCGGGCCGAGTCGCGGCGCCTCGTGGAACCACGCCTCCTGGCCGCCTTCCTTGGCGCGGCGGACCAGCGCAATTATGGCGTCGCAGAACTCGTCCAGCGTCGCCTTGCTTTCGGTCTCGGTCGGCTCGATCAGCATGGCGCCGTGCACGACCAGCGGAAAGTACACGGTCATGGGGTGGAAGCCCTCGTCGATCAGCGCCTTGGCGATGTCCAGCGTGGTCACCCCGGTGCCCTTGAGCGCGTCGTCGTCGAACAGGCATTCGTGCATGCACGGGCCGGCGAACGCCGGATCGAGCACGGCGGCTAGGCGTGCCTTAATGTAATTGGCGCCGAGCACCGCGTCCTCGGCCACCTGGCGCAGGCCATCGGCGCCGTGGCTCATCATGTAGGCGAGCGCGCGGATGAACATGCCCATCTGGCCGTGGAAGGCGCGGATGCGGCCGAGCGCCTTGCCGTCGTTCTCGACCAGCCGGAAGCCGCCCGCGTCGTGCACCACCCAGGGCAGCGGCGCGTAGGGCGCCAGCGCCGCCGACAGCACGACCGGGCCAGAGCCCGGCCCGCCGCCGCCGTGGGGCGTCGAGAACGTCTTGTGCAGGTTGATGTGCATGGCGTCGACGCCCAGGTCGCCCGGGCGCACGCGCCCGACGATGGCGTTGAAGTTGGCGCCGTCGGCGTAGAAGTAGGCGCCCGCGTCGTGCACCAGACGCGCCGCTTCCAGCACCTCGTCCTCGAACAGGCCGCAGGTGTTCGGGTTGGTCAGCATCAACCCGGCGACCGAGCCGTCGATCTTCGCCTTCAGCGCCGCCAGATCGATGCGGCCGCGCACGGTCGCCGGGATGGCGTCGACCGTGTAGCCGCACAGCGCCGCGGTCGCCGGGTTGGTGCCGTGGGCCGATTCGGGCACCAGGACACGCTGGCGCGCCTCGCCGCGCGCATCGTGCGCGGCGCGGATCGTCATGAGCCCGCACAGTTCGCCGTGGGCGCCGGCGGCGGGCGACAGCGCGACCGCCGGCATGGCGCACAGGGTCTTGAGCCAGTGGGCCAGTGTGTCGATCAGCCGGAGCGCGCCCTGCACGGTGCGCGCGGGCTGCAGCGGGTGCAGGTCGCCGAGGCCGGCGAAGCGGGCCACCCGCTCGTTCAGGCGCGGGTTGTGCTTCATGGTGCACGAGCCCAGCGGGTAGAGGCCGGCGTCGATGGCGTAGTTGCGCTGCGACAGCCGGGTGAAGTGGCGCACGACCTGCGGCTCGGACAGCCCCGGCAGGCTGTGGGTGTGCGCGCGCCCGAGCCCGCCCAACTGATCGGGGCCGCCCTTGGGCGCGGGCAGATCGACCCCGGTGCGGCCCGGCGCATCGAGGTCGAAGCTGAGTGGTTCTTCGTGGTCAAGGCCACGGTGGCCGGTCACGGTCATCACAGCACCTGTCGCAGCGCCGCGACCAGCGCGGCCATGTCGGCATCGGTCGTCAGCTCGGTCGCCGCCAGCAGCATGAGCGGGGCGAGCGCCGGATCGCCGGGATAGAGGCGCGAGACCGGAACGCCACCCAGCACGCCCAGATCGGCCAGCGTGTCGACGACCGGCGCGGCCGGCTTGGGCAGGCGGACGGTGATCTCGTTGAAGAAGCTGTCGTTCAGCACCTCGACGCCAGGCAGCGCCGCGACCCGGTCGACCAGCGTGCACGCGGCCTCGTGGTTGAGCCGGCCGAGCCGGGCGAACCCGGCCTCGCCCAGCAGAGTCAAATGGATCGTGAAGGCCAGCGCGCACAGACCCGAGTTGGTGCAGATGTTGCTGGTGGCCTTCTCGCGCCGGATGTGCTGTTCACGCGTGGACAGCGTCAGTACGTAGCCGGGCCGGCCGTCGGCGTCGACCGTGGCGCCGGCCAGGCGGCCGGGCATCTGGCGCACGAACTTCTCGCGCGTCGCGAACAGGCCGAGATAGGGCCCGCCGAACGAAAGCGGCACGCCGATCGACTGGCCTTCGCCGACCACGATGTCGGCGCCCATGGCACCCGGTGTTTCGACGAGGCCGAGGGCGACGATCTCGGTCACCACCACGACCAGCAGGGCGCCGGCGGCGTGCGCCGCCTCGGCGATGGCGCGCAGATCGCGCAGCTGGCCGAAGAAGCCGGGATACTGAACAACCACGCACGCGGTCTCGCCGTCGATCGCCGACGCGACGTCCTCGCGCGCAAGCGGGTCCGGCGGCAGGGCGTCGATGACGAAGTCGCCCCAGCGCGCATAGGTCACAATGGTCGCGCGGTAGTGCGGGTGCAGGCCGCCCGACAGCACGGCGCGGCGCCGGCGCGTGATGCGGTTGGCCATCAGCACCGCCTCGGCCGCCGCTGAGGCGCCGTCGTACATGGACGCGTTGGCCACGTCCATTCCGGTGATCATGGCCACCATGGTCTGGAACTCGAACAGCGCCTGCAGCGTGCCCTGGGCGATCTCGGGCTGGTAGGGCGTGTAGGAGGTCAGAAACTCGCCGCGCTGGATCAGCGCGTCCACCGACGCCGGGATGTGGTGGCGGTAGGCCCCGGCGCCCAGGAAGGATGGTACGGCGCCCGGCGCGACGTTGGCCCGCGCGAACGCCTGGAACGCGCGCTCAACCTCGATTTCGCCCTGATGGGCCGGTAGATCGACCAGGCCGGCGCGGCGCGCGGCGGCCGGCACGTCGACATAGAGATCGTCGACCGAGCCCACGCCGATCACGGCCAGCATGGCGCGCCGATCGTCGGCGGTGAGCGGCAGATAGCGCATCAGGCGCCCTCCGCCACGAACTTGCGGTACGCCGGCTCGTCCATCAGCGCGTCGAACGCGGCGCGGTCGGCGACGCGGATCTTCATGAACCAGCCGGCGCCGAACGGATCGGCGTTGACCGTGGCGGGTTCGGCGGCCAGCGCCTCGTTGACCGCGACCACCGTGCCGTCGAGCGGGGCGTAGACCTCGCTGGCAGCCTTGACCGATTCGACCACCGCCGCCTCGCCGCCCTTGGTCACGACCTTGCCGACCGCCGGCAATTCCACGAACACCACGTCGCCCAACTGTTCCTGGGCGTGGTCGGTGATGCCGACCGTGCCGACGTCGCCGTCGAGATTGATCCATTCGTGATCGCGGGTGAACTTGCGGACAGCCATGGTGGAACCTCCCTGTGGGCGCGGGCGTCAGGAGCGGGCGTAGCGATGGGGCACGAAGGGCAAGGGCACGATGCGCGAGGGGCGCGCGGCACCGCGCACCACGAGCTGGACCGCCGTGCCCGGCGTCGCGGCGCGCGTCGCGACGTAGCCCATGGCGATCGGCGCGTTGACCGTGGCGCCGAAGCCGCCGCTGGTCACGCGGCCGATTACGCGGCCCTCGGCGTCGAGGATCTCGGTGCCTTCGCGCGCGGGCGCGCCGCCATCGGGGCGCAGGCCGACGCGGCGACGCGCCGGGCCGGATGCGATTTCGCGCAGAATGCGGTCCGCGCCGGGGAAACCGCCTTGCTCCCGCCGGCGCTTGCCGATGGTCCAGGCGAGGCCAGCCTCGATCGGCGTTGTCGTGGTGTCGATGTCATGGCCGTGCAGGCAGAGCCCGGCTTCGAGCCGGAGGCTGTCGCGCGCGCCGAGACCGACCGGCGCCACGTCCGGATCGGCCAGCAGGCGCCGCGCCAGGTCGGCCGCGTGCGCCGGATCGACCGCGATCTCGAAGCCGTCCTCGCCGGTGTAGCCCGAGCGCGCGACCACGCAATCGAACCCGGCCACGGCGCAGCGCGCGAAGGTCATGAAACCCAGCGGCGTCGCCTCGGGCCCCAGCCGGCCCATGACGGTGGCCGCCGCCGGACCCTGCAACGCCAGCAGCGCCCGTTCGAAGTGGGTCTCGACCGTCACGCCGGCGCCGAGGTGCGCGCGCAGGTGCGCCACGTCGGCCTCCTTGTTGCCGGCGTTGACCACAAGCGCCAGATGATCGTCGCCGTTGCCGACCATCAGGTCGTCCAGGATGCCGCCCTGCTGGTCGGTCAGCATGGTGTAGCGGATGGCCTGACGCGCGAGACCGGCGATGTCGGCCGGGACCAGGCGTTCGAGCGCGGACGCGGCGGTCGCGCCGCGCAGCGTCACCTGACCCATGTGCGAGACATCGAACAGTCCGGCGCGCGCGCGCGCGTGCCGATGTTCCGCCAGGATCCCCGTCGGGTACTGCACCGGCATGGCGTAGCCGGCGAAGGGCACCAAGCGCGCGCCGAGCGCGACGTGCAGGTCATGGAGCGGCGTGCGCCGCAGGTTCTGGTCGAAACTCTGGCTCACACGCCCTCCGCCATGGCGAGCACCGGGACGCCAGACCCGCGTCCCTTCGGTACCCCCTCTGTCATTGGACCTGAGAGATTGGCCGACGCACGAACGCGCGGCTTTCCCCGTCGGTGGGATGCCGGACGGCATCCGCTTTCCAGAGCACGCAAACGCCGGCGGTCCTGGGTGCCTGAGAGATTCCGGGGCGGTTGCTCCTTCGGCGCCGACGGCACGGCGGGGTGATCCCCCACCACACCGCCGGTCTCTTCCGCGCGACCGGCGCAAGCTTGCACGGCCGCGCGCATGGTTGCAAGCACGCCGCGCGTTCCGGCCGGGATCAGCCGCCCGGTTGGCGCCGGTTGTCGGTGAGCTGGTCCTCGGACAACTGAAATCCGAGATAGATGCGATGGCTCGCGCCGGTGGTGTCGTCACCCACGAAGAACGTGGTTCCGACCACCCGCTGGAAGCCGACCGCGTTGACGTTGCCTTCGAACGGAATGTCGAACGAGAAGACGCGCTTCGCCAGGATCGCCTGGGTCTCGTCGGTCAGAGCGACGAAGTAGTCGAAGTGGGCGACGGGCTCATCGGCCGCCGGCCCGCGCGCGGCGGCCATGGCAATGGTGATCTCCACGTCCACGTTGCCGTCCTGGTCGTAGCCGCACGTCCAGAACGTGTCCTCGATCGCGCCGGTGAAGCGCACGTCGGTCAGGTCACGTCCGGGGCCGTCGCGGTACTGGGTGACGAACGCCGCGTCGGCCACGGTCAGGACCGGCGGGCACGCGACGGGTTGCCCCACCTCGTCGCCCGAGCACGCGCCGACCAGCAAGGCCAGCGCCAACGCCAGCCGGCGCGCGGGACTCACAGCCGGCCGTGTGTGCCGTCGCAGAAGGGCTTGCGGGCGGAGTGCTTGCAGCCGCAGAAGAACAGGCGGCCCGCCTTCTCGGCGGTGTGGGACACCGGCGTCAGCGACGTCACCTTGTGCGAACCGTCGCAGAACGGCTGCTTCTTGCTGCGCCCGCAAGCGCACCACCAGTACGTCTTGCCGGCCTCGACCTCGACCGGATAGGGCCCTTTCTGGGCGATCACGGCCTCCGACATGGTTGTTCGCTCCCGCTGCTGTCACGCGGCGCGCACTCTAAAGCATGGGGGTAGCGGATGGAACGCTGGTCGGTTCCAACTGGACGACCCATGCTCTAGGATGCGCGCCATGCCGAAGCGCCACCTCAAGATCCTGCTCGCCAGCCCGCGCGGCTTCTGCGCCGGGGTCGACCGGGCGATCCAGATCGTCGAGCTGGCGCTGGAACGCCACGGCGCGCCCATCTACGTGCGCCACGAGATCGTGCATAACCGCTTCGTCGTCGAGGAGCTCGCGGCCAAGGGTGCCATCTTCGTCGACGAGCTTGACGAGGTGCCCGACGGCGCCAACCCCGTGGTGTTCTCGGCGCACGGCGTGCCGAAGGCGGTACCCGACGAGGCATCGCGGCGCGAGCTCGACTACATCGACGCGACCTGCCCGCTGGTCAGCAAGGTGCACCTCGAGGCGAAAGGTTACCACGCGGCGGGGCGGCAGATCATCCTGGTGGGCCACGCCGGGCACCCCGAGGTGGTCGGCACCATGGGCCAGCTGCCCGACGGCGCGATCATCCTGGTCGAGAACGCGGAGCAGGCCGAGCTGGTGAGCCCGCGCGATCCGAACCATCTGGCGTACCTGACCCAGACGACGCTGTCGGTCGACGAAGCCGAGACCATCGTCGGAGTGCTGCGCCGGCGCTTCCCGCGCTTGGCCGGGCCGCACAAGAAGGATATCTGCTACGCCACGACCAACCGCCAGGAAGCGGTCAAGGTTATCGCCGAGCGTTGCGACCTGATCCTGGTGATCGGCGCGCCCAATTCGTCGAACTCGGTGCGGCTGGTCGAGGTCGCCCGGTCCGCCGGCTGCCCGCGCACCGCGCTGCTGCAGCGCGCCGCCGACCTGGACTGGTCGCTGCTCGACGGTGTCGGCACCGTCGGCCTGACGGCGGGCGCTTCGGCCCCCGAATACCTGGTCGTCGAGACCCTGAGCGCGCTGGGCCAGGCCTTCCACGTGGTGGTCGAGGAGATCGAGGTGACGCGCGAATCGGTCCGCTTCAACGTGCCGCGCGCGCTGTCCGCCTGAACCATGGCGGTCTACACCGACGTGGGCAGCGAGGAGCTGGGCCGGTTCCTCGACGCCTACGATGTCGGCCGCCTGGTCAGTGCCAAGGGCATCGCCGAAGGCGTCGAGAACAGCAACTTCCTGGTCATCACCGAGCAGGGCACGTTCATCCTGACGCTCTACGAGAAGCGCGTCGACCCGGCCGACCTGCCGTTCTTCCTGGGTCTGATGCGCTACCTGGCCGACCGCGGCGTGCCCTGCCCGACGCCGATCGCGGCGCGCGACGGCCAGACGCTGCGCACCCTCTGCGAGCGGCCCGCCGCGATGGTCTCGTTCCTGACCGGCGTCTGGCTGCGGCGCATCGAGCCGAACCACCTGGCGGCCCTGGGCGAGGCCCTGGCCGCCATGCACGAGGCCGGCCAGGGCTTCGCCCTGACGCGCCCCAACGACCTGTCGATCCGCGGCTGGCGCCGGTTGGTCACCGCGTGCGGCGCCCGCGCCGACGAAGTCGAGGCTGGCCTCGCATCAGAGCTGGCGACGGAGCTGGCCGCGCTGGAGGCCGCCTGGCCTCGCGACCTGCCCCGGGGCGTGATCCACGCCGACCTGTTCCCGGACAACGTGTTCTTCGACCGCGAGCGGCTGACCGGCCTGATCGACTTCTACTTCGCGTGCAACGACTTCCTGGCCTACGACCTGGCGGTGTGCCTGAACGCCTGGTGCTTCGAACGCGACCTGGCGTTCAACGCCACCAAGGCGCGCGTGCTGCTGGCGGCCTACGCCCGGCGCCGCGCGCTCTCGCCCGGCGAGATCGCGGCATTGCCCGTGCTGGCGCGCGGTGCCGCGCTGCGCTTCCTGCTGACCCGCCTGTTCGACTGGCTGAACCAGGTGCAGGGCGCGCTGGTGACGCCCAAGGACCCGCGTGAGTACCTGCACAAGCTGCGCTTCCATCGCGCCGTGCGCGACGTCGGGGCCTACGGCCTGCCATGACCAGCGCTGGGGGGGGGCGCGACACCATCACGGCCTATGTGGACGGCGCCTGTTCCGGCAACCCCGGCCCCGGCGGCTGGGGCGTGCTGCTGGCCTGGGGCGAACACGAGCGCACGCTGCAGGGCGGCGCATCCGAGACGACCAACAACCGCATGGAGCTGACCGCGGCGATCAGGGCACTGGAGGCGCTGAACCGGCCGAGCCGCATCGCGATCTACACCGATTCCACGTACCTGAAGGACGGCATCACCAAGTGGATCCACCGCTGGCGCGCCAACGGCTGGCGCACCGCCGAGCGCAAGCCGGTGAAGAACACGGACCTGTGGCAGGCGCTGGCCGACCTGCTGGCACGGCACGACGTGGCCTGGCACTGGGTGCGTGGCCATGCCGGCCACGACGGCAACGAGCGCGCGGACGCCCTGGCGCGCGCCGGCATGGCGCCCTTCCGCCCGGCGAAGTCCCGGTCGGCGGGTTGACCGCGCGGGATCCTAGAGATTCGCGAGCATGGTGTCGGCGTCGGACACCTTCAACCCGCCGCCGCGCTCGACGAACGCCTTCTTGACCACGCCGTTGTCGACGATCATCGAGAAGCGCTGGCCGCGCCGGCCCATGCCG
>VGDP01000035.1 GCA_016869675.1 Alphaproteobacteria bacterium
CACTATCCGTTGGCAGCCGCCGGCGCCGGGGCCGCGCCCGCAGCGCCTGAGCACGCATCAGGCGTTCGACCCGGTGCAGACCGCACGACAGGCCTTCGGCGAGCACATCGCGCCAGACCCGGCGCGCGCCATAGGTGCGGTCGCTGCGTACAAAGCTCTCGCGCACCCGGACACCAAGCGATTCGTCGCTCTGCGCCCTGACGCTCGGCGGGCGTGTCAGCCAGGCATGGAAGCCGCTCCGCGAGACCCCAAGTGCCTCGCACATCCACGATACCGGCCAGATCCCCCGGTGCTTCGCGATGAACCCGAACATCAGATGTGGTCCTTCGCGAAGCAGGCCGTGGCTTTTTTAGAATGTCGCGCTCCGCCTTCAGCTTCGCCACTTCGCGGCGCAGCCGGTCAATCTCCAGTTGATCGGGCTTCATCTGCCCATGGCCGAGGAAGGCCTCTTGCGGGCCCGCTACGAACTCGCGGACCCATTTGCGCAGCACGTTCTCATGGACATCGAGGTCACGCACAGCCTGTGCCGCGCTCACCCCGCGTTCCCGCACCAACCTCACCGCCTCGAGCTTAAACTCACGGGTGAACTTCCTTCGCTGCATACTCTCCCCCGGTTCCAATAAACACCCTAGCTCGGCGTCCACGGAACCGGCAGCAGCTCAGTGATTCCATGTGATCGGTTCCCGCTCTAGTCGTCGCGGTGGCTGCGCTCGATGCGCTCGTGCCGCTCCTGCGCCTCGATGCTGAGGGTCGCGATGGGCCGTGCGATCAGGCGCCGGATGCCGATTAGCTCGCCCGTCTCCTCGCAATAGCCGTAACTGCCGTCCTCGATGCGGCGCAGCGCGGCGTCGATCTTCGCGATCAGCTTGCGCTCACGGTCCCGCGTCCTGAGTTCCAGGGCCCGGTCGGTCTCGGTCGCCGCGCGGTCCGCCAGGTCGGGTGCCGGCGTCGTCTCTTCCTGGAGGTTCTGCAGCGTGTGGCTCGACTCCTCGATCAGCTCAGCGCGACGGCGCAGCAGCTCGCGCCGGAAGAACTCCAGCTGCCGCGGGCACATGTACTTCTCCTTCTCGGAGGGTTCGTAGCCGCGTGGAAGCTTGACGCTCATGACCTCTCCTTGACTCGCGGGACAAGGGTACGCGCCGTTCCGCTCAGCGGTATGAATCGGCCTTGCAGGGCGGCTGTATATAGGCAGGACCGGGTATCAGAGCAAGCGCCTTGAAAGGGCGTCGCGTGTCCCTAGACGGCTCGGCCCAGCTTGGCGAGTTCTGACCGGCCCCTATTGGGTGGTCCGGATTGGATGTTAGTTGATGGTTGGCGTTGTCTTCAGATGGAGCGTGGCCGGCGGAGCGGGCCGGGATTGTGCAGCCGGCCACGCGGCGAGGGCTGGCACGAAGACCTCGGGTGCCGGTGCCCGATAGCCGAGCGAGGCATGCGGCCTCACGGTGTTGTAGTGGCGACGCCAGCTCTCGATCACGATCTGCGCCTCCCTGAGCGTGTAGACGATCTCGCCATCGAGCAGCTCATCGCGCCGACGGGCATTGAAGCTCTCGATAAACCCGTTCTCCCACGGGCTGCCCGGTGCGATGTACGCAGTCTTGGCGCCGACAGCCGAGATCCACGCCTGTACCGCCTTGGCGACGAACTCCGGCCCGTTGTCTGACCGGATGTGCCCCGGCACGCCACGCAGGATGAACAGGTCCGAGAGCACGTCGAGCACGTCGATGGCCTTCAGCCGCCGCGACACCCGGATCGCCAGGTTCTCGTGGGTGAACTCGTCGACGACGGTCAGCATGCGATACCTCCGCCCGTCATGGGTTCGGTCCTCGACGAAGTCGTAGGACCAGACATGGTTGCGGTGCTCGGCCCGCAGTCGGAGGCAGGATTCGTCCGCAAGCCACAGCCGCCCGCGCTTGGGCCGGCGGGCCGGCACCTTGAGCCCCTCCCGCCGCCAGATGCGCTCGACCCGCTTGTCGTTGACCAGCCAGCCGGCCCAGCGCAGCAGCTCGGCGATCTTGCGATAGCCATAGCGCCCGTACTGTCGCGCCAACGCGACGATGTCGGCTGTCAGCCGTTCCTCGTCGTCACGGCGCCCGGCGCTGCGTCGAACGATGGTGCCCGTGTGCCGCACACGCACGGCGCTCCGATACCCGAAGCTCGCGGCGAACATGTTCGATGCAGCACCGCCGGCGCGCGGGGCTCAGAAGTTTCCCTTGGCAGCCTCTTGAAGGATCAGCTTGTCCAGCGTCGGGTCCGATACCACTCGTCTGAGCCTGGCGTTCTCAACCTCCAGGTCCTTCAGCCGCTTCACTTGCTCGATCTTCAGACCGCCAAACTCCTGGCGCCACCGGTAGTACGTCACCTCGGTCACGCCGATCGAGCGAACGGCCTCCGCTACGCTCTGCCCCTGCGACACCAGCACATCAACCTGGCGCAGCTTCGCTACAATCTCCTCGGGCTTGTGCCTCTGCCGTCCCATCGCAGTCCTCCTTGATGTGAAAAACTTACATCATGGTCGGACCACTACCAGGGGGGGTCGATCAGTCGGTGGCGACGATCCCGACGACGACGACGGCGCGGCGACGGCGCAGCGCTTCGTGATCGAACTCGAACTTCCAGTCAGCGGCCGGATCCAGTTCGACGGCTTCTTGCACGGGCCGCGCCTCGACCTAGTTGTGCGCACGCCGGATGCCATGCCCACGACGCTCGGCGATACGTTGAGCGAAGCGTTCCACGCGGGATGCCGCCGGGGCGGGCTGGACGGTGCCATCCGATTCCAGGTCGCGGCGCTGGGGCCGTCGCTGGCCGCGGGAGCGCTGGGCACCCGCCGGCAAGCCTGGACGGCGTAGGACGCGGCACCGGACCATCGGCTATAGTCACGGTCGGCGCGCCCCGCAGGGAGTTCCAGGCCATGGCCGAAGCGCAATCGCTCGCACCGCGCGATATCGCGTTCTATCGGGAGCACGGCTACCTCGTCGTGCCGGATGTGTTGCGGCGGGAGGAGATCGACGAACTGCGCGCCGTCACCGACACGATGGTCAATCGCGCCCGTTGGATGACCGCCAGCGACGATGTGCTCGATCTGGACATGGGACACACACCCGAGGCGACACGCGTACGCCGGATCAAGAACGCCGCGGCGGCGCACCCGCTTTACCGCCGCATCCTGCACAGCCCCCGTCTGCTCGGCGCCCTGACGGCCCTGCTCGGACCGTCGCTGCGCATCCTGGGCGGCAAGGTCAACATCAAGGCGCCGCGCCACGGCACGCCTGTGGAGTGGCACCAGGACTGGGCGTACTACCCGCACACCAATGACGATCTGCTGGCGATCGGCCTGCCGCTCGACGACATGGGCATCGATAACGCGCCACTCCTGGTGCTGCCGGGCAGCCACAAGGGCCCCATCCACGATCACCGCAGCGGCGGCGTCTTCTGCGGCGCGATCGATCGCCAGGAGACGCCGCTCGACGTCGCGGGAGCCGTGGCGGTCACGGCGCCGGCGGGCGCGATGACCGTGCATCACGTGCGCACGGTGCACGGCTCGGACATCAACCGTTCGGACCGGCCGCGCCGCGTCCTGTTTCACGAGGTCGCGGCGGGAGACGCCTGGCCCCTCGCCGTTCCCAACGCTCACGATTGGGCGGCGATGCGCGCGGCGATGATCGTCGGCGAGCCCAGCCTGACTCCGCGCATGGCGGCGCTTCCCGTGCGCATGCCGCTGCCCGAGGCTTCGCACACCGCGGATACGCTGTACGCCAAGCAGGAATACCTGCGGAACCCCAGCTTCGCCCGTGCCGAAGCGGCACGATGAGCACCATGCGCGTCGTCGACCTGCGTGGCGCGCCACGCGAGCGCGGACGTCAACACGGTGAGACGCTGCGCGCCGAGATCGGCGCGCTCCACGAGGCGTTTGTCGGTCTGACGGCCGCGCCCGAGGACGGCACGCCCGCCTTGGACACGGCGGCGATGATCGCCTACGCCCGCGAGCACGCGCCGTACATCCAGGCGGCGACACCCGACCTCTTCGACGAAATCGCCGGTATCGCCGAAGGCGCGGCGGTGCCGCTGGATACCATCCTGACGCTCACCTGCGTCGCGGAAATCCGCCGGCTGCAGATACCGGCGGTGCGCAACGCGCTGTGGAGCGCGCGCGGCTGCACGCTGTTCGCGGTCCAGGGTGGCGCTGGCTCCGATCCCGCGGTCTACGTGGGCCAAACGTACGACATCGAGCCCTTGTGGACCCCGATCCTGTTCCGCATCGCGGCCGACGGCAGGGCTCCGGCGCAACTCGTGGTCGGCCATCCCGGCATCTTGGCGGCGTTCGGCCTGAACGCCGCGGGCATCGCCTTCGTGGCCAGCGCGATCCTGGTGCGCGACCAGCGGGCGGGGCTGCCGGCGCCCATTCTTGGGCGCCTGATCCTGGCCGAGCGTCGGCTCGGCGCCGCGGCCGAAGCCGTCACCGCGGCACGACGCACCGTCGGCATCCACTACGTCATCGCCGCACCCTTCGGCGTGATCGATCTGGAAACCAGCGCCACGCGGCACGCCATCGCCTACGTCCAGGACCCGGTGTTCACGTGCGCCAACCACATCCGTTCGCCCGACCTGCGCGACCTGGACCTGGGTACCTGGGGCCACGGCACGGTCGTGCGCGAAGGCCGCCTGCGGCAGTTGCTGGCCGACGGCGGGGCAACGCCGCAGGTCGACCGCCTGCGGGCGTGCTTGGCGGATCATGCCGATGCGCCGCTCGGGATTTGCGGCCATACGGCACCTGGACTTTCGACGTGCGAATCGCGTGCCGCGATGATCGCGCATCCCGCCAGCGCGACCCTGTGGGTCTGCGATGGCACGCCGTGCGCGCACCCCTTCAAGGCGTTCAGCCTGGTGCGTGAAGGAACCCGCCCGGCGGCCGTGCGCGCGGTCCCGTAAGACGCGGTCTCAGCCGCGGGATTCGACCGCGGCACGGCGGGCGCGATCGCCGCCAATCTCATCGAGCCGCGCCTGTTCGAGCCGCGCCTCGGCGGCGCGCGCCTCGGCGAGTTCGGCCGCCAGCGCCAATTCCAGGGTCTTGAGCTCGCGGAAGCGCTCGGCCAGAAGTTTGCCGGCTTGTTCGACCGCCACGGTGGCCTCCGTCAAGGTCCGTTCGAGCGCCGCGCGGCGCCACGGCCTGGGCGAGCGTGGCGTAGCCCTTGGCCAGGTCGCACCGCTCGGCGCGGTCCTGGGCGAGGAACGCCTCGAGCGCGTCGCGGTAGGCGATCGCCTCGTCGACCGCCGGGTCCGAGCCGGCGCGGTAGGCGCCCAGGCGGATCAGCTCGGTCATGTCGTCGTAGGTCGCCATGAGCTGGCGGGCGCACATGACCAGCCGGTTCTCGTCGTCGCTGTTGCAGCCGGGCATGGTGCGCGAGATCGAGCGCAGCACGTTGACCGCCGGGTAGCGGCCGCGCTCGGCAATCGCGCGGTCGAGCCAGATGTGGCCGTCGAGGATTGAGCGCACCGCGTCCGCCACCGGCTCGGTGTGGTCGTCGCCCTCGACCAGCACCGTGAACAGCCCGGTCACGGTGCCCTTGCCGGTGCCCGGCCCGGCGCGTTCCAGCAGTTTGGGCAGCTCGCTGAACACGGTCGGCGTGTACCCTTTGCTGGTCGGCGGTTCGCCGGCCGACAGGCCGATCTCGCGCTGTGCCATGGCGAAGCGGGTGACGCTGTCCATCAGGTATAGCACGTCGAGCCCTTCGTCGCGGAAGGACTCGGCGAGCGTCATGGTCAGGTAGGCCGCCTGGCGGCGCATCAGTGCCGGTTCGTCTGAGGTGGCGACGACGACCACGCTGCGTGCCAGGCCATCGGTGCTGAACTCGTCCTCGATGAACTCCTGGACCTCGCGGCCGCGTTCGCCGATCAGGCCGATGACGTTGACTTGGGAGGCGGTATAGTGCGCCAGCATCGCCAGCAGCACCGACTTGCCGACGCCCGAGCCGGCGAAGATGCCCATGCGCTGGCCGCGGCAGCACGTGAGGAAGGCGTTGATCGCGCGCACGCCCAGATCGAGCTTGCCGGTGACCCGGCACCGGTTGCTGGCCGGCGGCGGCGCGCTGCGCAGGGCGTAGGCGTGCGGCCCGCGCGGCAAGGGCGGGCCGCCGTCGATCGGCTCGCCCAGCGCGTTCACGATGCGCCCGAGCCATGCGTGCGACGGGAACACCACCGGATCGGCATCCAGCACGAACACGCGACAGCCGAGCCCGATGCCCTCGACCGCACCGAAAGGCATCAGCAAGGCCCGGCCCGGCCGGAACCCGACCACCTCGGCCGCGATGTCGGGCGACCCGCGCGCCTCGATGGCGCAGCGGCTGCCGACGCTGATGTGCCCCTGCAGGCCGCCGCATTCGATCAGGAGACCCATCACCGCGGTGATGCGCCCGTAGAAGCGCACCGGCTCGATGCGCGAGATCTGAGCTTTCAATTCGTTCAGTTGAGCGAGCGCGTTCATGGCATCCCAAGGGTCGGCGACCGTGCGATTGCACCCGCTCGCGGTTCAGGAAACGTAAATGTCCGTCGACCCGGCCAACCGCCGCGCGGGCCACCGTCCGGGCGATCGAAATCGGCCCCGTCGCACCCCGTCTTGGACTCGTAAATCTCGTTAAATCAATCTTTTAGGGTCCGTCTGGCATTCATCTGTTGTTAAGCCGGAACGATTAGGATTAATTCAATCTGGTCGTCAGCGGGGGATCCCATGCGCGTTCTTCTCGTCGAGGATGACCCCTCGGTTGCCAAGAGCATCGAGCTAATGCTGCGCGGCGAAGGTTTCATCTGCGATACCACGGATCTCGGCGAAGACGGCCTGGAGATCGGCAAACTTTACGACTACGACATCATCGTCCTCGACCTCATGCTGCCCGACATCGACGGCTACGAGGTTCTGCGCCGCCTGCGCGCCGCCAAGGTGCAGACGCCGGTGCTGATCCTCTCGGGCCTGTCGGAACCGGACCAGAAGATCAAGGGGCTCGGCTTCGGTGCCGACGACTACCTGACCAAGCCGTTCGACCGCGGCGAGCTGATCGCGCGCATCCAGGCGGTGGTGCGGCGCGCCAAGGGCCACGCGGCGCCGGTGATTCGCACCGGGCGCATGTCGGTCAACCTTGACGCGCGCACCGTCGAGGTGGACGGCAAGCCGGTACACCTGACCGGCAAGGAATACGGCATCCTCGAGTTCCTGAGCCTGCGCAAGGGAACGACGCTCACCAAGGAAATGTTCCTGAACCATCTCTACGGCGGCACGGACGAGCCCGAGCTGAAGATCATCGACGTGTTCGTCTGCAAGCTGCGCAAGAAGTTGATGGCGGCGACCGGCGGGTCCAACTACATCGAGACCGTGTGGGGTTGCGGCTATGTGCTGCGCGACCCGCCGGAATCGAGCGCCGCCGCCGAGTAGGCGCGACCCCTCGTCAAGCAGCGAAAAGAGCGCCAGTCTTGGACTGGCGCCCTTTTCCTTTGGGATCGTGGCGACGCCCTACGAGGCCGCGGCGGACGTGACCGCGGAGATGCCGCGCATGTTAGGCACCGGCGCGAAGCGCGGCGTGATGCCCAACACCGTCTCGGCGCCGCCGAGCACCAGGTAGCCGTCGGGCGGCAGGAGCTTCGCCATGCGGTTCAGGATCGCCGCCTTGGTAGGCTGATCGAAGTAGATCAGCACGTTACGGCAGAAGACGACTTTGAACTGGCCGAGCAGCGAGAAGTCCTGCAGCGGTTGTGCGGGCGTAACTGCACCATGCCGCGCAAATCCGTCTTGATCTGCCACATGTCGCCGACCTTGGCAAAGTACTTGGCCAGCATCGCGATCGGCAGGCCGCGCTGGACCTCGAACTGCGAGTAGAGCCCCGCCTTCGCCTTTTCGAGCACTTCGTTGGACAGGTCGGTACCGACCATGTCGACGCGGTAGCCGGCGATCGTGTTGGCCTCCTCCTTCAGCACCATGGCCAGCGAATAGGGCTCCTGCCCGGTCGAGCAGGCCGCACTCCAGATGCGCAGGCGCTTGGTCTGCGCGCGCGCCTTGACCAGCGCCGGCAGCATCGCCTTGCGCATCTGGTCGAAGGGCGAGCTGTCGCGGAAGAACAGGGGCTCCTTCGTTGTCATCGCCTCGGTGACGACGCTAATCGGGCGCTCCTCCTTGGTCGTGCGAAGCGCGCGGACCAGGTCGTCCAGGCCGTTCAGCTCCTGCTTGCGCGCGAGCGGCAAGAGCCGGCTTTCCAGCAGGTACGCCTTGTCCGAGGTGAGGACCAAGCCCGAGCGCTCCTTGAGCAGGCCGCTCAGCAGTTGAAAGTCATCGGGCTTCATGCCCCTCTCCCCTTGACCATGGTCTTGACCTCGTTCACGAGCCGCGTGAGCGGCAGCACGGCGCTGCACAAGCCGGCGCGGGCGTAGCGGCCACAGGGGCCTCGGCAACGGGCGCTGCGACCGTGCGGCCCGAGGCCAGGTCGTTCAGGCGGCCGATGATGTCGGAGTCCTCGCCCTCGGGCTCGGCGCCGTTCGCCTCGAGTTCGGCCAGCCGCGCCTTGATGCGATCGAGCGATTCGAGGACGAGCGAGATCGCCGTGTCCGACACGGCCATGGCGCCGTCGCGGATCTTGCCCAGCACGTTCTCGCTGGCGTGCGCGACCGATTCCAGACGCGGCAGGCCCAGGAACCCGCACGTGCCCTTGATCGTGTGCATCAGCCGGAAGATGCTGCTGAGCAGGCCTGGGTCGTTCGGATTCTGCTCGAGCTTGACAAAATCGAGGTCGAGCTGCGCGATGCTTTCGGCGCTCTCGGTGAGGAACTCGCGAAGCAGGTCGTCCATGGAACCCCCAGGGCGTCAGACAGGCCCCGCGAACTGTCGCGAAGGCCGTTTGTATCGACCCGATGGTGAGGTGCCGCCGTTAATTTCCCGTGAACGTTGCCAATTCGACGTTACGCCTCAGAAGGCCGCGTCCAGAGCCACGCGACCCTGCCCTGGCGCGGCCTGGAAACGCGCGCCCAGCGTTGCCGCCAGGCAGGCTACAAAGAAGGGCTGGATCGACCGGGGCGTAATTGTTGCCTCGGTGGTTGCATCCGCTTGGGCATACGCCAAATCCTCCACCCGGGTGGCCTCGCCTTGGGCCGCGACGGCGAGCCTCGTGGCGGTCGCCGCGACCATCAGGCGTCCGCCCCGCCCGAGCAGATCGGCACCCAGCAGCACCATGTTCAACAGCAGCTTGGCCGCCCCTTCGGGCGCGTCCTTGGGCAGGGCCGTGGCGGGCCAATCGAGCACGATCTTGCCACCGGTCAGGAAGCCCGCGGCAATGCGCCGTGCGTCGAGGAACCCAAGGCCAGCCGCCACGCCATAGGCGGCCCGGTAGAACTGCAGACGGTTGGTCAACTGTGTCGCGCTCGACCGGATCATGGCCAAGGCCTCGTCGTCCATGCCGCCTTCGGCCTCGATCAGTTCAAGTCCGTTAACCACGGCGCTGGCCGGGCCGATGACGTCGTGGCAAAGCCGCGAGCCCAACAACGACCCGAGCCGCACCGCATCCATGAACACTCCTCCCCCTCGACGCTGCCGACGTGGCACCGCGACCGGCCGGGCGTTGCTCTAGCGCGTTTGCGCGCCGAAGCCTAGAGATGGCTGGGTCCGCGCACGCTTTCTACCGAACGAGGGATGCTCATGGCGGCGAAGTTTGGGTCGGCCACGCACGGCCTGGTGCCCGGCATGCGCGTGCGCCTGCCGACCATGCCTGATTGGGGAGTAGGCCAAGTGCAATCCGCGCACGGCAAGCGCGTGGTCGTCACGTTCGAGAACGCGGGCAAGCGGGTCGTCGAGTCCGACCACGCGACCCTGGTACCCGTCGCGGACGAGGCCGCATCTGAGCCGTGATCCGGCCCAGTTTTCCTTGCCCTGCCACGATGTCCGGATTATCAAGGCGCCTTGATTCGAGCCGCGCCGCGGCCGGGATTCCCTTTGTGTCATAGGGATTTGAGCGTATGGCGTCAGGCCAGGGCAAGCCACGCAGGATGGGTCATCCGGGCACGGGCCGCGGCGGCCTGATGCGGCCCAAGGGCCGCGGCGTCGATGGGGACGCGCTCGGCGAGGTCGTCGCGCTCCTGGGCGACCGGCCGCTGCGGCGCGACCTGCTGATCGAGCATCTGCACCTGATACAGGACCGCTACCATCACATCGGCGCGCGCCATCTGGCGGCGCTGGCCGAGCTGCTGTGCATCCCCATGGCCGAAGCTTACGAGGTCGCGACGTTCTACGCGCACTTCGACGTGGTCAAGGAAGGCGAGGTCCCGCCGCCGCCGCTGACCGTGCGCGTGTGCGACAGCCTGAGCTGCGCGATGGCCGGCAGCGCGGCACTCCATGTGGAACTCGCCGACGCCGTGGGGGCTGGCGTGCGTGTCGTGCGTGCGCCGTGCATGGGGCGGTGCCAATCCGCTCCCACGGCCGAGGTCGGGCACCGTCACGTCGACCACGCCGACGTGGCCAAGGTGCGCGCCGCGATCGACGCGGGCGCGACCGAGCCGGCGATCCCGGCATACCAGGGGTTCGACGCCTATGGCGCGGCGGGCGGCTATCGCTTGTTGCGCGCCTGCCTGGAGGGTGCGCGGGACCGCGAGTCGATCATCAAGGTCGTCGAGGCTTCGGGCCTTCGCGGCCTGGGCGGCGCCGGCTTCCCGACGGGGCGCAAGTGGCGCTTCGTGCTGGCCGAGCCCGCGCCACGCCTGCTGGCGGTCAACGCCGACGAGGGCGAGCCCGGAACCTTCAAGGATCGCCACTTCCTGGAGAGCGATCCGCATCGGTTCCTGGAAGGCATGCTGATCGCGGCCTGGGTCATCGAGGCGCCCGACGTGTACGTCTTTCTGCGCGACGAGTACCCGGCGGCGCGCCACATCCTGGAGCACGAGATCGCGCGGTTGCGCACGGCCGGCCTGGAGCAGGGCACGACCATCCACCTGCGGCGCGGCGCCGGCGCGTACATCTGCGGCGAGGAATCCGCGATGCTGGAAAGTCTGGAAGGCAAGCGCGGCGAGCCGCGCCACAAGCCGCCCTTCCCGGCCCAGGTCGGCCTGTTCGGCCGACCCACCCTGATCAACAACGTCGAGACTCTGTTCTGGATCCGCGATCTGGTGGAGAAGGGCGCCGCCTGGTTCCCGGGCCAGGGCCGCAACGGTCGCAAGGGGCTGCGCACGTTCTCGGTCTCGGGCCGGGTCAAGGAGCCCGGCGTCAAGATCGCGCCGGCCGGAATCACGGCGCGCGAGCTGATCGACGAATTCTGCGGCGGCATGGCGCCGGGCCACCGCTTCAAGGCGTACCTGCCGGGCGGCGCGTCGGGCGGCATTCTACCCGCGTCCAAGGCCGACATCCCGCTCGACTTCGGCACGCTCGAGGCGCACGGCTGCTTCATCGGCTCGGCGGCCGTGGTCGTGCTGTCGGACCAGGACAGCGTGCCGGCCGCCGCGGTCAACCTGCTGCGCTTCTTCGAGGATGAGAGCTGCGGCCAGTGCACGCCGTGCCGGGTAGGCTGCGAGAAGGCGGTCAAGCTGATGACCGACGGCCCGTGGAACGCGGGGCTGCTGCGCGAGCTTGGCCAAGCCATGCGCGACGCCTCGATCTGCGGGCTCGGCCAGGCCGCGCCCAACCCGATCGCCAGCGTGCTCGATCACTTCTCGGAGGACATCCGGTGAGTGCGACGATCCGCTTTTCCCTGGACGGGCACGAGGTTGAGGCCCGCCCCGACGAGACCATCTGGCAGGTCGCCAAGCGCGAAGGCACGACCATCCCGCACCTCTGCTTCACCACGGCGGCGACCTACCGCGCCGACGGCAACTGCCGGCTGTGCATGGTCGAGATCGAGGGCGAGCGCACGCTGGCCGCGTCGTGCATCCGCAAGCCGAGCGCGGGCATGAAGGTCAAGACTGCCGGCGCGCGCGCCGAAGCGGCGCGCGCCATGGTCATGGAGCTGCTGGTCGCCGACCAGCCGGAACCGAAGCGCGCCCATGATCCGGATTCCGAGCTGTGGACCTGGGCCGGACGGCTCGCGCGCACCACCAGCCGGTTCCCGCGTCGCGCGACGCCCGCGCCCGACGCCAGCCACCCGGCCATGGCGGTCAACCTGGACGCCTGCATCCACTGTACCCGCTGCGTGCGCGCCTGCCGCGAGGTTCAGGTCAACGACGTCATCGGCATGGCGTTCCGCGGCGCCCACAACAAGATCGTGTTCGACTTCGATGACCCCATGGGTTCGTCGACCTGCGTCGCGTGTGGCGAGTGTGTCCAGGCGTGCCCGACCGGCGCGCTGATGCCGGCCAGCCTTGTCGACGGGCGGGGCGTCAAGAAGGACCTGAAACCGACCGAGGTGGACAGCGTCTGCCCCTACTGCGGCGTCGGCTGCCTGATCACCTACCAGGTGGTCGACAACCGCATCGTCGCGGTGAAGGGCAAGGAGGGCCCGGCCAACCAGGGCCGGCTGTGCGTCAAGGGTCGCTTCGGCTTCGACTACGTCAACCACCCGCACCGGCTGACCAAGCCGCTGATCCGCAAGCCGGACGCGCCCAAGCGCGGCGACGCTGACATCGACCCGGCCAACCCGTGGACCCACTTCCGCGAGGCCTCGTGGGACGAGGCGCTGGACGCGGCGGCCTCGGGTCTCAAGCGCATACGCGACAGCCACGGCGGCAAGGCGCTGGCTGGGTTCGGCTCGGCCAAGGGCTCCAATGAGGAGGCGTACCTGTTCCAAAAGCTGGTGCGCACCGGCTTCGGCACCAACAACGTCGACCACTGCACGCGGCTGTGCCACGCCTCGTCGGTCGCGGCACTCATGGAGACGGTCGGCTCGGCCGCTGTGACCGCGCCGTTCAACGACGCGACCGAGGCCGACGTCATCATCGTCATCGGCGCCAACCCGACCGAGAACCACCCGGTCGCGGCGACGTTCTTCAAGAACGCCGCCAAGGCGGGCAAGACGCTCGTGGTCATGGACCCGCGCGGTCAGGCGCTACGCAAGCACGCGACCCACATGCTGTGCTTCAAGCCGGGCACCGATGTCGCGCTCCTGAACGCGCTGATGAACGTCATCGTGACCGAGGAGCTGTTCGACGCCCAGTACATCCAGGCGCACACCGAGGGCTTCGAGACGCTGCGCAAGCACGTCGTGCCGTTCACGCCCGAGGCCATGGCCGAGGTCTGCGGCATCGACGCCGCGACGCTGCGCACGGTCGCGCGCGCCTACGCCCGCGCCGAGCGGTCGATCATCTTCTGGGGCATGGGCGTGTCGCAGCACGTGCACGGCACCGACAACGCGCGCTGCCTGATCGCGCTGGCTCTGATGACCGGCCAGGTCGGCCGGCCGGGCACCGGGCTGCATCCGCTGCGCGGCCAGAACAATGTCCAGGGCGCCTCGGACGCCGGGCTGATCCCCATGGTGTTTCCCGACTACAAGTCCGTCGAGAACGCCGACGTGCGCCAGCGGTTCGAGACTCTGTGGGGCACGCCGCTCGATCCCAAGCGCGGGCTGACCGTGGTCGAGATCATGAACGCGATCCTCGCCGGCGAGATTCGCAGCATGTACATCATGGGCGAGAATCCGGCCATGTCGGACCCGGACGCGGGCCACGCGCGCGACGCGCTGGCCAAGCTCGAACACCTGGTGGTGCAGGACCTGTTCCTGACCGAGACGGCGTTCCACGCCGACGTGGTGCTGCCGGCCTCGGCCTGGCCCGAGAAGGACGGCACGGTGACCAACACCAACCGCCAGGTCCAGATGGGCCGCGCCGCCCTGACGCCGCCCGGCGAAGCGCGCCAGGACTGGTTGCTGATCCAGGCGATCGCCAACCGGCTTGGACTCGACTGGCGCTACGGCCACCCGCGCGACGTCTTCGACGAACTCCGCCGCGCCCAGGACTCGATCAACGGCATCTCATGGGACCGGCTGATGCGCGACGGGTCGGTCACCTACCCGTGCGCCGGCGACGACGACCCGGGCCAACCGATCGTGTTCGGCGACGGGTTCCCGACGCTCAGCCGGCGCGGCAAGATGGTGCCCGCCGACATCATCCCGCCCGCCGAGTTGCCCGACGACACCTACCCCATGGTGCTGACGACGGGCCGCGCGCTCGAGCATTGGCACACCGGCGCCATGACCCGGCGCGCCAGCGTGCTCGACGCGCTCGAGCCCGAGGCCTATGTGGTCCTGGCGCCTGAGGACGTGGCACGCCTGGGCCTGGCGCCCGGCCAGCGCATCCGCATCGCCACCCGGCGCGGCGCCATCGAGGCGCGGGCGCGGGTCGACGCGGCCGTCGCGCGCGGCATGGTGTTCATGCCGTTCTGCTTCGCCGAGGCGGCGGCCAACATGCTGACCAACCCGGCGCTGGACCCGTTCGGCAAGATCCCGGAGTTCAAGTTCTGCGCCGCCCGCGTCGAGCCCGCCACCCTGGCCGGCGCCGCCGAATAGGCCCCGCATCCCCCTTCTTGCGGGGTATGGTCCCAAAGCACGGCCGTGACAGCGGCCGTCCTTGCCGCTATGTACGGGTGGCAAGGGTGGAAACGCGGCCATGTCCGACGACCTGATCTACCTGTCGGCCGTCGACCTGACGGCGGGATACCGACGCAAGAAGTTCTCGCCGGTCGAGGTGATCGACGCCGTGCTGGCGCGCATCGCCAAACTGGAACCCAAGCTAAACGCCTGGCAACTCGTCGATGAGAAGGCGGCCCGCCGGCAGGCCAAGGCCTCGGCCGAGCGCTGGTCCAAGAACCAGAACCTGGGCCCGCTGGACGGCGTGCCGACCGCGATCAAGGACGTCACCGAGACCAAGGGCTGGCCGACGCTCAACGGCTCGCTCGCCATCGACCCGAAGGGGCCGTGGAAGGTCGATGCCATCGTGGTCGAGCGCCTGAAGGGCGCCGGCGCGATCCTGGTGGGCAAGACCGCGACGCCCGAGTTTGCCTGGAAGGGCGTGACCCAGAGCAAGCTGAAGGGCATCACGCGCAACCCGTGGAACCCGAAGCTGACCACCGGCGGCTCGTCGGGCGGCGCCGCGGCGGCGATCGCCAGCGGCATGGCGGCCATCGCCACCGGCACCGATTCGGGCGGCTCGATCCGCGAACCCGCCAGCTTCTGTAGCATCGTCGGTTTCAAGCCGAGCTTCGGCCGCGTGCCCGTGTGGCCGCCCAGCCCGCTGATGACCATCGAGCATTGCGGTCCCCTGACACGCACCGTGCGCGACGCGGCCATCGCCTTCAGCGTCATGGCCGGACCCGACCCGCGTGATGGCTTCGCCCTGGCCGAGCCCGCGCCCGGCGTGCTGAGCGGCCTGGATACCGGCGTCGAGGGCCTGCGCATCGGCATGAGCATGGACCTGGGCTTCACGCCGACCGATCCGGCGATCGCCGGGATCGTTGCCGAAACGGGGCGCGTCTTCCGCGCGCTGGGCGCGCGGGTCGAGAACGCCAAGATCACCCTGGGCAACCCGAACAAGGACGCCAACGTCCTCTACGATTGCCTCGCCGCCCTGCTGGTCGACGGCCTGGGTTCGCGCGCACGCAAGCTCTCCGAACCCGATCTGATCGGCGCGGCCGAGCGCGGCCGCAAGCTGGGCGCCGTGGATCTGCTGGCGGCCGATGCGGCGCGGCGCGACCTGACGGCCGGGTTCGCGCGGCTGCACGAGGACTATGACCTGCTGGTGTGTCCGACCGTGTGTGTCGCCGCCTTCACCGCCAGCCAGGACAAGCCCGACGGCTGGGCCAGCCGCGGCGACAGCACGTGGATGGACCTAACGTTTCCCTTCGACCTGACCGGCCAGCCGGCGATTTCGATTCCCTGTGGCTTCACCGCCGATGGTCGGCCCGTGGGCGTCCAGATCGTCGGGCCACGGTCGGCGGACGCGCTGGTGCTGCGCGCTGCACGCGCCTACGAGAAGGTTAACCCGGTCGGTGAGACACGCCCGCCGCTGTAAGATCGCCCGGTCCCCACCACTCGGTTCGCCATCGTGGGTCCCTTCCCGGTCGTTGCGCCCACCGCCAGGCTCGGCAGCTTCGCCGCCATGCGTCTCGGCAACGGCGAGTTGCTGTTCATCCCCATCGAGGACGAGAACTTCGTGTTCGGCACCGATGGCAACGACGCCCTGACGGGAACCGTCGGCATCGACGACATGTTCAGACCCGACGGCGACGACGTCCTGGTCGGCGCGGCGGGCGACGACGAACTGTTCGGCGGCGCCGGCAACGATACGCTCGACGGCGGCACCGGATTCAACCTGCTGCTCGGCGGCCCGGGTGACGACCACTGCCAACTCGACGACGCCCTCGATGTGGTGCTCGAGGAGCCGGGCCAAGGCTTCGACGTCGTGTTCACGCCCGCCAACATGATCGTGCTCGGTGCCGTCGAGCTGATCGTCCTGCAGGGCGGCGACGACATCTCGGTCGCGGCCGGGGTGCAGGAGCAGTCCATCGTCATCCTCGGCAACGCCGGCAACAACCTGCTGATCGGTGGCAACGCCGGCGACAGCCTGCTCGGCAACGGCGGCACCAACATCCTGGTCGGCAACGCGGGCAATGACGTGCTGGCCGGCGGCGCCAGCCCGGATGGTTTGGTCGGCGGGGCCGGGACCGATGTGCTGATCGGCGGCGCGGGCGGCGACTTCTTCAGCTTCGCCGACCTCGAGGACGTGGCGTGCGTCGCCCAGAACGGGCCAGCGCCGTTCGCGTCGCTCGACGTCGACCTGATCCTGGATTTCGACAGCGGTACGGACAAGGTGGCGCTGACCACCGTGGTCGCGCCCGGCGCGCGCGAAGGCGAGCAAATCCAGGGCCTGGCCTTCTCGACCATCGCGGGGCCGTTCAACGGCACCAATGCCGGCGCCAACGCGGCGCACGCGGCCGGCAAGCCGGCGTTCGTCTTCTCGCACGCCGACGCGGCGCTCTACTTCGACGCCAACGGCGATGCCGACGGCTACACGGTCGTCGCATCGTTTGACGACGCGGCACCCCAGGCGTCGGACATCGTGGTCGCGGCGGCCTGACGCCCCGTCGCGCTTCGGTCAGCCGAACGTGCGGGCGACCGCGTCGAACGCCGCGACGTGGAGGTCGTCCTTGGCGTCAGCCGAAGCCGCGGGATCCGACGAGAACTTGGCGATGACGATGGCGGCGGCCGGATCCAGGTACAGCCACTGACCGTGAATGCCGATGCCGCAGAAGGCGCCGCGCGCACCCGGCAGCACGTACCACTTGGAGCGGTAACGCCCGCCCGGCATCCACTTGGAGCCGCGCGCCCACGCGGCCGCGTCGCCGTTGGCGCGGATGTCGTCGATCCAGGCGGCCGGGATCACCTGGCACCCCTCGGCGACCCCGTGCTGCAGCACCATCTGGCCGAAGCGCGCCAGGTCGCGCGCCGTGGCGCAAAGCCCGCCGGCGGCGCGTGCCGCGCCCAGACGGTCGACCGCGATGTCGGCCTCGAACTCGGCGCCCATGGGAACCCACAGGTGCCGTTCCAGCAGGGTGGCGAACCGCTCGCCGCTCGCCCGCTCGAGGATCCAGCCGAGCAGGTCGGTGTTGGGCGAGACGTAGTGGAACGCCTCGCCGTGCCGGCCTTCGGGCTTCAGGGTCAGCAGGAAGGTGCGCAGGTCGGAGGCGCGCGCCGGGTCGGTGACCGGGTTCCACGCAGTCGCCTCGCGGTAGCGCGCGAAATCCCCGGTGGTGTCGGTGTAGTCCTCGACGAAGCGGATGCCCACGCTCATGTCGAGCACGTGGCGCACGGTCGCGCCGCCGTAGGCGGAGCCCTGCACCTCGGGGATGTAATGCGGGACCGGCGCGTCGGGGTCCAGCGCGCCGCTGGCCACCAGGGCGCCCGCGAGCGTCGCGGCCACCGACTTGGTGACCGAGAACAGGATGTGCCGGTCGTCCTCGGCCATGCCGTCGTCGTAGCGTTCGAACACACGACGGCCACGGTGCAGCACGACACAGGCGTCCGTGTAGGTCGCCGCCAGCACGTCGCCGAACGTGCCGTGACCTGGCACCGCGATGCGGTCCACCGGCTCGGCCCCGGCCGCCAGGTCCCAGGCGCGTGGCGCGCGGCGGATGCGCGCGGTGGGCAAGACCTGCCGGACGTTGCGGAAACCCCAGCGGTTGAACGGTGCGTCGCGCCAGTTCGCCAGGGTAACCTGGGCCTTGGGTCGCGGCGGCGCGCCGCGCATCAGATCGCGTGTGTCCATGGTCTCCTGCGGGCCGGTGTTGGCGGGCCGCTAGCCTAGTGCCCTCGCCACGTCGCGCGCCACCATCTGACCGCTCAGGTTGGCGCCGCCGCAGGTCATGGCGTGGGCGCCGGCCAGGGCCTCGCCGGCGAAGAAGAGCCGGTCGTCAAGCGGCTCGCCCAGCTTGGCGCGCTGGCTCGTGCGGCCCGGCCGCGCCGCGGCGTAGCCGCCGAGCGCGTAAGGATCGTCCGCCCAACGCGTGAAGTCGCCCTGCACGAAGGCCTTGTCCACGTCGGCGCCCAGAATCTTGCGCAACTCGCCGCGCGCGAAGTCGATGGCCGCGTCCGGGCCCGCCGCCGACAGTTCCCAGCCGAAGCCGCCGCCGACGAAGCCGACCAACAGGCCGTACCCAAATGGCCAGGTCAGGAAGTAGCACGCCTCGCGGCCCACGACGTGGTAGGTCAGCCAGCCGTCCTCGGCCAGGCCGAAGCGCGCGCCATCGAACTGCAGCGGGATCTTGGCCAAGAGGCCCATGGGCACGTCGGCGATCGCCTCCTGCTTCCAGACCGGCAGGACCGGATCGAAGGCGATGGACCCAGCCCCCAGCACGCCGGTCGAGACCGTGACGATGCACGCCTTGGCGGCGAGCGTGCCCTTGGGCGTCTCGACCCGCACGTCCGACCCGCCCCAGGCGATGCGCGCGACCGGCGCCTCGAGCACGACCGGCAGCCCTTCTCCGTAGCGCCGCACGAGCGTCCCGAAGCCCTCGGCGACCATGTCGTTGGGCTTGGTGTCGTCGAGCTGGTACCAATCCAGGCACGAGAAGTCCTCCAGGTCCATGCCCATGCTCATAGGCCCGACCCACGCCTCGCACACCTCGATCCACGGCCGGTCGCGCGGGCTGACCGACGCGGCGGCGACGTCCTGTCCGTCGCGGCCCGCGCCCATCAACGCGTTCTGCAGACCGTCCCATGCGCGGCCGTAGTCGCCGAGCTCGGCCTCGTCGGCGTCGGAGGCGCCGACCCGCACGGTCTCGTCTGCGCCGTCCTGGTTGCGCAGGGTGAAGCCCCAGTCGCGCGCGAGCGGCGCGTAGGGGTTCTGGTCGGCGGAATGGAGCCACGAGCAGCCGTGGTCGAACGGCACACCGAAGCGCGCCGTGTCGGTGAACGCGCGCCCGCCGATGCGCGAGCGCGCCTCGACGACGACCACCGTCCGCCCTAGGTCGAGCAGCGTACGCGCCGCGGCGAGCCCGGCTGAGCCCGCGCCGACGATCACCACGTCCGGGTCCGTCGGCAGCGATTGCGCCCAGGTTGGCCGCGCGGCGACGGCGGTAAGCCCGCCCAGAAGCGCACGGCGATTCAGGCTCAGCGTCATGGCTTTTCCTCCAGGGTGATCAGGCGTTCGGCCTCGGCCAGATCCTCGGGCGTGTTGGCGTTGAAGAAAGGATCCACCGGATCGGCCGGGAAGTCTACGTAGACCACGCCATGCCGCGCCGTCCAGACGTCGATCTTGCGCACACCTTCCTCGACCAGCGCTGCCCGCAGGTCGTCGGCCAGGTCGATGCGCCACAGGCCGACCACCGGGTGAGCTTGGCCGCCCGACGCCGCGCAGGCGAGCGCGGCGCGCGCCGCCGCGGTCGCCGTCGCCAGGCGGACGACCAAGTCGCGCGGCACGAACGGCGTATCGGTCGGCACGCTGACCAGCCAGCGGGCGTCAGGCAGCCGTCGCCGTGCCCAATCCATGCCGCTCAGCACGCCCGCCAGGGGCCCGGCGAAGCCCTCGACCACGTCGGGCACCACGGGCAGGCCGAAGGTCGCGAAGCGCGCCGGGTCACCGTTGGCGTTGAGCGCGAGCGCCGCGACCTGGGGGCCGACACGGGCGACCACCCGCGCCAGGATCGCCGTGCCGGCGATCCGGTGCAGTCCCTTGTCGCCGCCGCCCATGCGCCGCGCCAACCCGCCGGCCAGGACGATGCCGGCGATGCCGTCGCCCGCGTTGGTCATGGCCTGAGTATCGGCCACGCGAACGAGCGGTCCAAGACCCCGATCACTCGCTGGCTCGCCGTTCTTGCGATGACAGAACTAAACATCGTAGAAATTGCATGAATTTGCAGGATACGACAGCGCATGGCGGACCTGGGACAGGCGTTCGTAGCGGCCCTGGGGCTGATCGTTTCGGGCAGCCCGGACCTGGCCGAGATCGTCGGGCTCAGCCTGCGGGTCAGCCTGAGCGCCGTGGCCCTGGCCTCGGTCCTCGGCTTGGCGCTGGGCGCGTTGCTCGCGCTCTACCGCTTTCCCGGCCATGCGGCGGTGGTGGTGGCCCTGAACACCCTGATGGGCCTGCCGCCAGTGGTGGTGGGCCTGGTGGTCTATCTGGCGCTGTCGCGCTCGGGCCCGCTCGGCGTCCTCGGCCTGCTGTTCACGCCGACCGCCATGATCGTCGCGCAGACGATCCTGGTGCTGCCCATCGTCACGGCGCTCAGCCGCCAAGTCATCGCTGATCTTTGGGCCGAACTGCGCGAGCAACTCACCTCGCTCGGCGCCAGCCGACGCCGAGCTATCCCGACGCTCGTGTGGGACGCGCGGATCAGCCTGATGGTCGGGGTGCTGGCGGGCTTCGGGCGGGCCAACGCTGAGGTCGGCGCGGTGATGATCGTGGGCGGCAACATCAACCACGCGACCCGCGTCATGACCACGGCGATCGCGCTCGAGACCAGCAAGGGCAACCTGGTCAATGCGCTCGCGCTCGGCATCGTCCTGCTCACCCTGTCGCTGACCATCAACGGGCTGGCCGCCGCGTTCGGCGCCTCGACCCGCCCGGCCGGCGCTTGAGCACCCTCTCGTCCCTGCCGCTGCGCCTCGAGGACGTGGGCTTCGCCGTCGCGGGCACGACCCTTGTCAGTGGGCTCGGCTTCACCCTGGAGCCAGGACCACGCACCGTGATCCTGGGCCCCAACGGCGCCGGCAAGAGCGTGACGCTGAGGCTTTGTCACGGTCTCTTGACGCCCACCGGCGGCCGGATCACCGTGGGCGGTGGCGGCCTGGCGGCGGCGCGCCGCCGCCAGGCCATGGTGTTCCAGCGCCCAGTGCTGCTGCGCCGCTCGGCCCTGGCCAACGTGGCGTATGCGCTCGCGTTGCGCGGCCACAGTCGGCGCGAGCGGGCTGGCCGCGCCTTGGCGGCGCTGGCACGCGTCGGGCTCGAAGGGCTCGCCCGGCGGCCCGCCCGGGTGCTGTCCGCCGGCGAGCAGCAGCGTCTGGCGCTGGCGCGCGCCTGGGCGACCGAGCCCGAGATCCTGTTCCTGGACGAGCCCACGGCCAACCTGGACCCCGGCGCCGCGCGCCAGGTCGAGGCGGCGATCGACGCCATCCACCGTTCGGGCACCAAGATCGTCATGACGACCCACGACCTGGCGCAGGCGCGCCGCATCGCCGACGAGATCCTGTTCCTCAACCGTGGTCGCCTGGTCGAGCACGCCGCCGCCGCCGCCTTCTTCGACCGCCCGGCGACCACCGAGGCGGCCTCGTTCCTCAAGGGAGACCTGCCATGGTGACCTTCACGTTCGCGCGCCGGATCCTGCTGGCGTGCCTAGTCGCGGCGCTGCCCGCCGCCGCCGGTGCCCAGGACAAGCCGTTCATCACGCTGGCCTCGACGACCTCGACCGAGAACTCGGGCCTGTTCGGCTGGATCCTGCCCACGTTCACCGAGGCCACGGGCATCGAGGTCCGCGTCGTCGCGGTCGGCACCGGCGCCGCGCTCGAGCTGGGCGAGAGGGGCGACGCCGACGTGGTGCTGGTGCACGCGCGCAAGGCCGAGGACGAGTTCGTCGCCGCCGGCTTCGGTGTCGACCGGCGCGACGTCATGGCCAACGACTACGTGATCGTCGGCCCGGCGGCGGACCCGGCCGGTATCGCCGGCATGCCCGAGGCCGCCGGCGCGCTCGCTAGGATCGCCGCCGCCTCGGCGATCTTCGTCTCGCGCGGCGACGACAGCGGCACCCACAAGGCCGAGCTCGGGCTGTGGAAGAAGGCCGCGGTCGACCCCAAGCCGGCATCGGGCCAGTGGTACCGCGAGACCGGCGCCAGCATGGGCGAGACGTTGAACACCACGGCGGGCCTGGATGGCTACACCCTGACCGATCGCGGCACCTGGGCCAGCTTCGAGAACCGCGGCAACCTGACCATCCTGGTCGAGGGCGACAAGGCGCTGTTCAACCCCTACGGCGTCATCCTGGTCAACCCGGAGCGGCATCCGCACGTCAAGGTCGACGCGGCGTGCGCGTTCATGGACTGGCTGACCGGCCCCGAGGGGCTCGCGGCGATCGCCAGCTTCCGGATCGACGGCCAGCAGCTGTTCTTTCCGGCGGCGCCGTCGGGATCGTGACCGTCCGGGGCCTCAGGGGCCGTTAAAGACGACAGTCCCGACCTCGGTGACGTCGTAGCCTGTCATGGCGGCGGCGCGCGCCGCGAAGGCGGCTGAGCGGGCGAACGCCAGGAGCCGCTGGAACGGCGGCTCGAAGGCCGCCCGCCGGCCGAGCACCAGGTCGAAGCGTTCTTCGGCGATCGGCACGAAGTCGAGCCGCGCCTGGCGTGCGACCACGGCGACGGCGAGCCCCGCGTCCGCCCGGCCTTCCTGCACGGCAAGCGCCAGGTCGGTCTGTGTCAGCGCCGGCGGGCCCGCCTCGGCGATGGCGTCCAGGCCAAGCCCGGCTCCGGCGAGAAGTTGGCCCAGCAGGATCTGGCTGCCCGCGCCCTCCTGGCGCGTGGCGACGCGCACGCCGGCGCGCGCCAGGTCCGCCACGGCGAGCAGGCCCTTGGGATTGCCGGGCGCGACCACCAGCCCCTGGGTCCGACGCGCCCAGGTGAACGCGACCACGGGCTGGCCGGGCAGCGCGTGCTCGATCGCCGCGATGTTGTAGCGTCCCGTCACGGCCTCGCGCACATGGATCGCCGCGACGGTCGCAGCGCCGCGCGCCAGCCGTTCCAGCCCGTCCAGGCTGCCGGTAGCCAGCAGGGCCAAACCCGAACCGGATTCCCGAGCCGCCCAATCGAGCAGTGGATCGTGGCTGCCGGCGATCACGGGCGGCGGCGCCAACGCACCCTCAGCGTGCTCGGCCAGCCACTGCTCGATGCGCTCGCGCGGGAACAGCCACTTGCCCGTGACCCGGGTACACGGAATTGCCCCGGCCTTGACCAGGTCGTAGACGCGCCGTTCCTTGATGCGCAAGTACGCCGCGACCTCGCGCACGGTCATCATCGGTTCATCGGCCACGGCCGATACCCCCAATCCACCGGGGGTCGCATTCGGCCGCCGGCTCGGCTATTTTTAGGTCACCGGCCACCTGGAAGCCACGATGACCGCGCTGATCGACCCGTTCGGACGCCACGTCACCTACCTGCGGGTATCGGTGACGGACCGGTGCGATTTCCGCTGCGTTTACTGCATGGCCGAGGATATGACGTTTCTGCCTAAGGCCGAGCTGTTGAGCCTGGAGGAACTGGACCGCCTGTGCACAGCGTTTGTCCGGCTGGGCGTGCGCAAGCTGCGCCTGACCGGCGGCGAGCCGCTGGTCCGGCGCAACGTCATGTGGCTGATCCGCGCGCTCGGCCGCCACGTGGGCCACGGCCTGGACGAACTGACTATCACCACCAACGGCAGCCAGCTCGCGCGCTTCGCCGACGATCTGTTCGATGTCGGCGTGCGCCGCATCAACGTCTCGATCGACACGCTGGACCCCGAGCACTTCGCCGCGATCACGCGCTGGGGCCGGCTCGACAAGGTCATGGACGGGCTGGCCGCGGCCAAGCGCGCCGGTCTGCGCATCAAGGTTAACGCCGTGGCGCTGAAGGGCGTCAACGAGGACGAGTTCGATCGCCTGATCGCCTGGTGCGGCGACGAAGGTTTCGACCTGACCCTGATCGAGACCATGCCCATGGGCGATATCGACGGCGACCGCACCGACCAGTACCTGCCGTTGTCGTTGGTGCGCGGCCGCTTGAAGGAGCGCTGGACCCTGACGGATGTGCCACATCGTACCGGCGGTCCCGCCCGCTACGTCCGAGTCGAGGAGACTGGCGGCCTGCTCGGGTTCATCACACCGTTAACCCACAATTTCTGCGAGGCGTGCAATCGTGTCCGCCTGACCTGCACAGGGACGCTCTACATGTGCCTGGGGCAGGACGACGCCGCCGACCTGCGCGCACCCCTGCGCGCCAGCGAGAGCGACGCGGCCCTGGAATCCGCCATTCAAGAGGCCATCGCCCGCAAGCCCAAGGGCCATGACTTCGTGATCGACCGGCGCCATCGCCGCCCCGCGGTGGCGCGGCACATGAGTGTCACGGGCGGCTAGTCTCGACGGTGCCACGAGTCCCAATTGTCGTCGATCACGGAACCGTGATAGACGCCGACTTTGGTTCGGACGCGGAGAAACGCCCGTGAGCCAAGCTCATGGAAGCGCCGCTTCTTCCAACTCGGACCCCGAGCCACGCGTCGATGATGGACATCTCGCGCGGCGGTTGACGCTGCCGGTCGTCGGGCTCGTCCTGCTGTGCGCCGCGGCCGTGGTTGGCCTGGTGGCCTGGGCGGCGCACGAGCAGGACACGACGTACGTCACCCAGGAGCAGCACTTCGTCGTCTACGAGCTGGACGAGAAGGTCGAGGCGCTGTCACGGCTCGCCAAGGACTTCACTTGGTACGATCTGGCGATCGAGAAGCTGTTCACGCGCTTCGACGTTCGATTTGCTGAAGACACGATGGGGTCACGGTTGTGCGCCGAAAGGGGTCAAACTTCGTTGCTTGTTCACAAAAAGCGCCAGGGATGTCGATTCCGTGTTCATCAGGGTGCACCTCTCCTGTTGTTTCGCTGGTACGCATGACGACCGAGCCGCTCACGCCGGCGCTGGAGGTGGCTGCGGCCGCAGTTCGGCGATCAGTCGCAGGATCTCGGCGAACAGCATCCGCGGCACGGCGACCTCGGCCATCTGGAAGGCGACATTGCGGCCGTGGCTGACCAGCCTAGCGCCGATCTTGATCAGCTTCTCCCTTAGGCTGGTCAGCGACCAGTCCTTGATCGGCTCGGGCGTCGCCAGCGTGCGCAGGAAGTTGCCGAGATCGAAGGCGAGCGCATGAAGCTGAAGCCGGACCGCGTTGGCCATCGTTCCCCTCCGTCGTTCCAGGACGGATCAGAACGCCGCTCCACTCAAGCCCCTGGTTCCAAAATCGGGGTCCACTTCTGCCGGCGCGCGCCTCGCGGCCTAGTCCTCAATCCTTCCATTCGCGACCCTGGCGGCGGTCCTCGGACCGCCGCCATTTTTTCGTCCTCGCGGGGCTTCTCCGGTCGTCAAGCCGACGGACCCTGCAAGGCGCGCGCGACAAGCACGATTGCCGCCCGCGCCAGGGCCGCCCAGCCGCCGCCCTGGCGCGGCATGTCGCCACGTGCCACTGGGGTCCCGGCGTCGGCCCCTGCCGCCATATCGGTCGCCACGACGTACGTGGCGAAGGGGTTGGCGGTCATCGGCGTGGGGAACTCGAACTCTGGCATTGACCTTCTCCTAAAGCAGCCTTGGGGCCTTGGGCCCATGGCGCCGCGAAAGGAGACCAGTCTTCACCAACCGTTAACCAAGGCGCAGTGACGGGAATCACGATGACGGGAGGACGCCGCGGCCTGACCGAGAAGGGCGGCGAGTCTACTTGATCAGCACCTGGTGGGCGAAATCGCGCCCGTCGGTGACGGTGATCTGCTCGAAGCCGAGCAGCTTGCACAGGTCGAAGAACGTGAACACGTCCTCGACCCCGTAGTCGCGGAAAAGTTCGCTGTCGCGCGCCACGGCGGTCAGGTTCGCGAACAGCGCGCGCGCCCGGTAGATGGTGTTGAGCCGGCCGTCCTGCAGCCCGACGAAAATCAGCTTTTCCGCCTGTTCGCCCTTGGCGAACACGGCGAACTCCGGCGCGTAGGGCTGGGCCAAGAGCTGCTTGGTCAGCAACGTCACGAAGCCGATGCGCCGCGCGCGGTCGCTGTCGGCGAGGGTGAGCGCGCGCGCCTCGTACGTCTCCGACGACGTGGCCGGCGGGTAGTAGTAGCCGGCGTGGCGATCCTCTGCGTACGCCGCGCCCACCACGGCCAGCATCGCCGCGCCCAGCGCCATTCGCCGCAAACCCGTTCGTGCCATGCCGCCCTCCGCGCGCGGGCGCACTGTGCCCGAGCCGTGCGTGGCTGTCACGGTCGGCGGGACGCGTCGGCTATAGTGGGCCTTTGATCGGGAGTCCGCCGTGACCACACGCATCGCCTTCGTCGCCTCGACCGCGCCCGATGCCCAGGCGGCGCTGGCGCGCCTGACCACGCGCTACGGCGACGGCGATCCCGATGCGGCCTCGGTCGTGGTCGCGCTGGGCGGCGACGGCTTCATGCTGGAGACCCTGCACCGCTTCATGGACAGTGGCACGCCGATCTACGGCATGAACCGGGGCACGGTCGGTTTCCTGATGAACGAGTACACGGAGGACGACCTGTTGGCCCGCTTGCGCGGGGCCAAGGCGACACCGCTGCACCCCTTAAGCATGGTGGCCCGCGACCGCGCCGGCGCCCGCCACGAGGCGCGTGCTATCAACGAGGTCGCACTGCTGCGCGAGACGCGCTTCGCCGCGAAGATCCGCATCGCCATCGACGCCCGCGTACGCACGCCCGAGCTGATCTGCGACGGCGTGCTGGTGGCCACCCCGGCCGGCTCGACCGCGTACAACCTGTCGGCCCATGGGCCGATCCTGCCGCTGGGCACGGACCTGCTGGCGCTGACGCCGATCAGCGCGTTCCGCCCACGTCGGTGGCGCGGCGCCCTGCTGCCCAGCACAGCCGAGGTCCGGTTCGACATCCTGGAGCCCGACAACCGGCCGGTCAGCGCGGTGGCTGACTATGTGGAGGTGCGCGACGTGGTGGACGTGCGTGTCGGCGTCGACCGGGGGCGCAGCTTGACGCTGCTGTTCGACCCGGATCACAACCTCGAGGAGCGCATCCTCAACGAGCAGTTCACGCCATGACCGATTCGAAGACCGAACTGGGCGTCACGTTCAGTCGCGAGGCCGTGGCCGAGACCGACGCCGAGGTGCGTGCCCGCCACGGCGACAACCGCGCCGCGTGGAACGAGGCGGCGGGCTACTACGCGAGCCAGCTCGACAGGGCGATCGCCAACCTGAAGGCCGGCCGGTCGAGCCTGCACCCGATCGAGCGGCGCAACCTGGGCGACCTGCGGGCCTGGTGCGATACCGCCGTTCATCTGCAGTGCGCGTCGGGCGAGGACACTTTGTCGCTGTGGTTCGAGGGCGCCAAGCGCGTGGTCGGCGTTGACATCTCGGACGTGCACATCGCCAACGCCGAACGCACCAGCGCGGCGCTCGGCGCGCCCGCCACGTGGCACCGGTGCGACATCCTGGATACCCCGGCGGCGCTGAACGGCACCGCCGATCTGGTCTACACCGGGCAGGGCGCGCTGTGCTGGCTGCACGACCTGGCCGGTTGGGCCGCCGTGATCGCCCGCGTGCTCAAGCCCGGCGGCCTGTTCCACGTGCTCGACGACCACCCGGCGACGTGGCTGTTCGACATGGAGGCGTCGCGCCTGACACCGTCGGGCCTGTCGTACTTCCGTCACGCGGAGCGGTCCAAGGGCTGGCCTAACTCCTACATCAAGGAAGCGGCCCCCGTGGCGGACCAGGCGATCAAGCACGAGCGGCTGTGGCCACTGTCTGCCATCTTCGGCGCGCTGACCGGGGCGGGCCTGGTAGTCGAATCCCTGGGCGAACACCCCGAGGCCTATTGGCAGAACTTCCCCAATCTGCCGGACGCGGTGCGCGCGTCCCTGCCCCTGACCTTCTCGATGAAGGCGCGCCGCCCGGCCTGACATGCGGCGCAACCGGATGGAAGCGCCTTGCTTCCATCCGGCCCGTCGTATGCCTAGGCGTGCCCGACGCTGTCGTCGGCACCGCGGCCACGGCCCTGACGGCCGCGCCGGCCGTGATCGTCGCCGGCCGGGTCGTCGGCGCCACGACGGTCGATCAGATCACCGTCGGGCTATCAACCGCCACAGACACAATTCCGGGTATCGCCGCCCTCCACAATGCCGCCAGAGCCGGCGACGAGAATGCCGGCCTGATCCTTCGGGAGGCGCGGCGGGGGAGCCCGCGCTACCTGTTCGGGACTCGTTCGGGCGTCACCATAGACATCGACGACACGACGGGAGTATTTGACGGCGACGTTGAGCCCTCTCTCGGCCTGCGCGTGACCTTCGAGAACGAGGCCGACCGGGCGTTTACGCTCGCGGCTCTGGACCGGTTCGCCACGGCCTACAACCAGCGCGCCATCCATGTGACAAAGGATGTCGATGCCGCCGACGTCGGCACCAAGTACGACGACGGCAGCTATGCGACGCCGAGCTACAAGGTCGGCGTCAACAGGAAACTGAGCGCCAAGGAAATCGAGGACCTGCGCAAGAGGTCAGGTCTCTACGGCATGACCTATTCGGAAAAAACGGGAACATTGGAGACCTACTATGTCGGAGACACAAAAGACACAGCAGCAATCGCCGAGTTCGAGCGAAACGTTGGAAAGCTCCAAGACAACATCACCGCTCGCAGAAATGCACGAGAGGCTCATGGCGTAATTCGCCTCATCTGGGTTTACGGTGAGGGAGGCATCCCCTTCGAGCGGATACGCGGCGACGTTCCCGTCGCTCAGGCGGAAGAAAGCAACGAAACCGCCCGCCTGATAGCGGAGCGGATTTCCGGCTTCGGCGTCACGCCGGCGCCGCAGGCTGACGTCATCACTTCCGCCAAGAGATCGCTCCAGCAGCGCCTCGCCAGAGCCTACGACGAGATGTAGCTCGACAATCTCGTCGATCCCATGGTCCGGCGCGCATACGAGGAACTGGCGACCGAGGTCCTCCGCCAGTTCGACGCCCTGCCGGTCAAGGTCGAGGTGCTGTCCGGTCAGGGCGAGCCCTACCCGAACTCGGAGGCGATGCGCCGCGACGGCGACGGGCTCGAGGGACGCGACCGAACCGAGCGCCGCCGTGCCGCCGAATCCCATGCCCATGGCCGAACCCGTTGCTACCCCCGGTTCGACAACGGCCGTCGCGGGCAGCCTATTCCCGCCCGCCAAGCCCTTGATTCAGGTACAGGATTCGGCAGAGTCCAGCGGATAGATCGGTCGGCGCAGCTTGCGGTAGGTCATGCGGCTGCGATCGGGGCTGGTCAGCCCGCCGCAATCCGCCACCAGGATCGACGCCGCGATCGGCGCGAAGGCACCACGGAAATGGTGCATGGACTTGACCGCGATGATGGCGCGTTCGGCCGGGACGATGCCCTGGGACTTGAGCATCTGCTGGTCGAGCACCTGCAGGTTGTAGGTTGTCGCCAGGATGTCGATGCCGCCGACGCGGAAGACCGCGCTGGGGCCCATGGCACCGCGCGCGCCGGTGTACATGGGCCCTTCGTAGCGGAACGCGCCGTCCGAGACGCGGACCACCGTACCCGCCAGACGCAGCGGCCCGCCGCCCCGGCTCGCGTCGGTCTTGCCGCCGAGGTCGAGCGTCAGCGTCGCGCCGGCACCCGCCTGGTGCATGGCCGCCACCGCGCCGGGATCGCGCAGGCAGGCGAACACCGCGTTCTCGAGCCGGGCATCGAGCATCGCCGCCAGCAGATTGGTGGCATCGCCGTAGGCGCCGCCACCCGGGTTGTCGGCGTAGTCCGCGATCACCGCGGGCCGGCCGGGCGCGGACGCGCCGCGCGCGCGCGCCACCGCCTCGGCCGGGGTCAGATAGACCACCGAGAACTCGTCACGGCGCTGCCAGACCTCGTCCATCAGGTCGTCGGCCAGGGCCTGCCAGCGCGGGCCGGGCCCATCGCCGACCACGGTGACGCTGGGCCCGGCGTCGTGGATGTCGGCGTCGCCGAAACCGCCGTTGATGCTGACCGAGAGCACTCCGGCCTCGTGCGCCTCCATGGCGCGGGCGCGGGCCAGCAGCGGCACCATCGGGCCATCGACGCCGGTGCGGCCATGGTCGGCGCCTTCCAGCAGCGCCCGGCGCGCCACCGCGGTGACCGGACGGACCTTGCCGGTGAGCGTGCGCGACAATAGGTCGGCGGCCTCGGCGCCGCGATCCGCCATGTCGATGTGCGGGTAGGTACGGTACGAGATCAGGCCGTCGGCTAGGCGCGCCATGCGGTCGGACACGTTGGCGTGCAGGTCGAGCGTGACGATCACCGGTACCGACGTCCCGATCACGGCGCGCAGATCCCGCAGCACGCGGCCTTCGCCGTCGTCGTCGCCCTCGGTAACCATGGCGCCGTGCAGCGCGAGCAGGACGCCGTCGAATGGCCCCGCGGCGCGCGCGTCTTCGACGATGCGCCGACCGAACGCGGCGTAGGCCGCTTCGGTCACCACGCCACCGGGACCGGCCGAGGCCGCGACCGTGGGCACCAGGTCGAAGCCGTTGGCCTTGGCGCGCGCGTAGAAGCCGCCGATCTCGGTGTTGGTCCCGGCCATGTCGGCCATGGCCGCGCCCTCCAGCGCCAGGCGCTGGCGGAAGTGCTCGACGTCGGTCGGCACGCGGCTGAACGTGTTGGTCTCGTGGCTGAACTCGCCGATCAGCACGCGTGGCATCGCCCTACCCTCGTCCCTTGGTCAGGCCATCGGCGCGCGACAGGCACGGCGCGCGAAGGCCGCCACGGTCGCGCACGCCGCGTCGATCGCCGGGCCACGGCCCCGCCTGCGGCGCGCAGAGCCTCGGCGTAGGCCTGGGATTTGTCGCGCAATGGCTCGCACGCCGCAGCGACCAGGAAGGCACCGCTTACAAAGGCCACGTTGGCTGCGCCTGCTACCATCCGCGGTTCGTGTTCAATCAGTTCGGCAATCTGCAGCGATGCGCGCTGCGTGCCGCTAACGTCCACTCGGTCGACGGCTGGAAGGCTGTGCACAAACCCGTCGTAGCCCGTTGTCGGGGCCAGCTGATGCACGATGCCGCCCACATCATCGCGGACAAGGACAAAGATCTCGGCCAGCCAATTGTGCCCAATGGCATCCCGCTTTCCAAGAAATCTACTCGGTGAAGGTCACCGCCAGTTCCCTCGGGCTCAGCTCCGGCTCATCGAGGGCCAGGTCCACGATCCGCTGGCGAACTTCGTCCGGGATCCGGTTCCACACCCGGCCATGACCGCTGGTGCGATCCTCAAGCCCGGCTTCGCCGAAGGATCGGTAGCGGTCATACCAGCGATAGAAGGTCGTCGACGGGATGCCCAGCTTGGCGAGCGTGCGGCGCACCGGCAGGTGGGAGCGCTCGATCAGGCGGATGATCTCCCTTCGCCCGCTCTCTCGAACCGGTGGCGTTCGCGGGCTCAGTCTCGGAGGCGGGGTACCTCATG
>VGDP01000036.1 GCA_016869675.1 Alphaproteobacteria bacterium
CCTCTACCGCTACCGCAACCTCGTCGAGCGCTTCTTCAACAAGCTCAAACACTTCCGTGCCATCGCCACGCGCTACGACAAGCACGACGCCAACTACCTCGCCCTCATCAAGCTCGCCGCAGCACGACTCTGGATGCGTGCTTATGAGTCGGTGACCTAGAGCGACTCGCTCAAATATGATTCAAATCATTGATTCAAAAAGAAAATCTACGCTCGGTTCCAGCGGTACACCAGGCGCAGCTCGCCCGCCGTGTTGCCGACCGTGGCGAGGCAGGCATCGGCCCGTTCGGCCGGAATCCACACGGCGAAGCGGGTCACGTACTGGGCACCGCCGGTGCCGGGAATGGTCTCGGCATTCAGGCGCACGATGTTGGCGCCGAACTGGCCGAACACCTCGGACAGCCGCGCTATCAGGCCCGGCTGGTCGCCGCCGGCCACCTCGATGCGGTGCGTGATTCGCCCCGACGGCCCGTGATGGGTGGCCAGACGCCAGTCCCGCACGTCCACCGTGCCGTCGCCGATCTCAGGCAGGGCGGCCAGTTCCCACCGGATGTCCTGGGCACCCTGGCCTGCGGGTGGGATGACCACGGCGGTGAACTCGGCGCCCTCGCCCAGCACGGCGAACGTGGTGTCCGCCAGGTTGGCGCCCATGTCGTAAAGCCGGCCGCTGATCGCGGCCACCAGCCCGGGGCGGTCACGGCAGACGATCGAGACGAGGACGGCGTTGTCCATTGGTCACCTCCCGGGCGCCCCTAGCATGGCCGATCGGCGGCGCGACTTAAAGACCCGTGTCGGCAGCCGCGCGCCGCGCCTCGACACGGGCGGCGCGCGCGACCACGAAGGCGAGCGCGATGGCCGCGACGCCGAGGATGGTGGAGTAGAGGAAGAACGCGACGTAGCCGGCGCCCAGCGCCGCCGGCGCGACGCCCACCTTGGCCGCGCCCTCGGCGAGCGCGCCGGCGGGCAGGCCGGCGAACAGGCGCTCGAGCGGGGCGAAGCCGCCGCCCGCCTCGGCCGAGCGCGCCGCGCCTTCGACGATGCGTCCGGACTGCGAGGCGATCAGCCGGCCCGGCAGGGCGTAGAGCGACGAGAACAGCGCGTACTGGGTCGCCGTGAAGCCGGCGCTGGTCAGGCTCGACATGTAGGCGATCAGCGCCGTGCCGGCGAATCCCGACGCCAGGTTGTCGATGCCGATCGCCACGTAGAGCGCTTCGATCGCGGGGCCGCGCGTGGCCAGCCAGGCGAACACCAGGTTCGACAGCGGGACCGCGAAGGCGCCGATCACCAGGGTGCGCATCAGGCCGAGCCGCGCCACCGCCAAGCCGCCGACGAAGATGCCCGCCATGGACATGACGACGCCGAACACCTTGCGCACCTCGGCGATGGCGATCTTGTCGAACCCGAGGTCCAGGTAGAACGGGTTCATGATGTTCAGCACGAAGTCCGACAGGCGGTAGAGGCAGATCAGCGCCAGGATCGGCGCCGCGCGGGTCGCGAAGCGGCGGAAGAAGTCGGCGATGGGCGCACCGAACGCGCCGCTCAAGTAAGCGCCCGGCGCGCTGGGTACGCCGGGTATCGGGCACGCCGCCAGCACGACCAGGCCCAGACCCGCCACCACGGCACCGAGCTGCAGCCAGACGCCGAAGGTTGGATCGCGCCACGCCTCGGCCAGGGCCGCGCCGGTCGCGGGGGCGCCCAACGCGCCGGCCGCGCGCGCGATCAGGCCGGCGTCGCCGGCCAGGCCGCAGCCCAGCACCACCGCGCCGGCAACCAGCACGGCCAGGCGCGCCGCCCACTCGGCCAGGGTCGCGACGACGCCGCGCGCGACCGGCGGCGCCGCGATGGCGCGCGGCGTGTGCGCCGTCTCGCGCGGCGCGGCCAGCACACCCAGGACGCCGACCGCCATCAGCGCCGCCATCACAGCGTAGGACGGCCCCCAGCCGATGCGCTCGGCCAGGATCAGCGGCGCCGCCCCGGCCACCACCATGGCGATGCGGTAGCCCCACTGGTACGCGGCGGCCATGGCGCCCTGGCGCGCCGTGTCGGCCACCTCGATGCGCCAGGCGTCCATGACGATGTCCTGGGTGGCGCCGGCGAACCCGACCATGACGGCCAGCGCCGCCATGGCGCCCAGGCCGCCGGCCGGGTCGAACCCGGCGATCAGCCACAGGCCCGCGATGACGACGCCCTGGCACGCCAGCATCCACGACCGGCGGTGACCGAGCAGGCGGCCGAGGATCGGCACGTGGGCGCGGTCGACCAGCGGCGCCCACAGGAACTTGAACGAGTAGGCCAGCGTTGCCAGGCTGAAGAAGCCGATGACGGCGAGGCTGGAGCCGGATTCGCGCAGCCACGCCGAGAGCGTGTCGAAGATCAGCAGGAACGGCAGGCCCGAGGCGAAGCCCAGCGCCAGCATGACGAGCGCGCGCCGCTCCAGATAGACGGCGATGCCGGGTCGGGGCGCGGTGGGCGCGCGGCTGGCCATTGGGCTGGCGGGCTCGGGCGGTGCGGTCCGGGCGGAGCTTCGCCCGATTCGCCCGCCACTTCAAGGCGAGGCGCCGCGTGGCGTGCCCGTCGGACATTGCCCAGGGCGCCGCGTCCGACCACACTAGGCACGCGATGAACGGAGACCGTGCCGTGCGAGCGATGATGGCCCTGATGCTGGCGGTGCTGGCCGTCCTGGCGGCGCCGGCCGACGCGCGCGCCGCGACCACCGCGCCGACCGCGCTGCCCTCGCTCGCGCCGATGATCAAGGCGGTGACGCCCGCCGTGGTCAACGTCGCGGTGAAGGTGCGGGTCCAGGCGGCCGATCACCCGCTGTTCGCCAACCCCCTGTTACGCGATCCACTGTTCCGCAACTTCTTCGACGTGCCGGGCCTGCGCCGCAACAAGGAGACGGTCAGCGCCGGATCGGGCGTCATCATCGACGCCGAACGCGGCCTGGCGGTGACCAACTTCCACGTCATCGCCAACGCCGAGGCGATCGAGATCACCCTGCGCGATCGCCGCGTGCTCGAGGCGCGTCTCGTGGGCGCCGACCCGGAGACCGACATCGCCCTTTTGGAAATCCCGGCCAGGAACCTGACCGCGATCGGGCTCGGCGATTCCGACGCGCTCGAGGTGGGCGACTTCGTGGTCGCCATCGGCAACCCGTTCGGCATCGGCCAGACCGTGACGCTCGGCATCGTCAGCGCGCTGGGGCGCGGGCTGGGCATCGAGGCGTACGAGGACTTCATCCAGACCGATGCCTCGATCAACCCGGGCAACTCGGGCGGCGCCCTGGTCGACATGAACGGCGAGCTCGTCGGTATCAACACGGCGATCCTGGGGCGCGGCGGCAACATCGGCATCGGCTTCGCCATCCCCACCGCGATCGTGCGCCGCATCGTCGGGCAGATCGCCGAGCACGGCGCGGTGGCGCGCGGCCAGCTCGGCGTGCGGACCCAGGACCTGACCCCCGACTTGGCCGAGGGTCTCGGCCTCGACGCGGACGCGCGCGGCGTGCTGGTGGTCGACGTCATGGCGCAGTCGCCCGCGGACGTCGCCGGGCTGCAACCCGGCGACGTTGTCACGGCGGCCAACGGCTCGCCGGTCGAGCGCAGCTTCGATCTGCGCAACGCCGTCGGCATGACGCGCGTCGGCGAACCCATCACGCTCGACGTGCTGCGGGCCGGCCAGCCGATCACCCTGACCGTGACCATCGCCGAGCGCGTCGACGAGCCGGACGCGGGCGCCGAGCAGCGCTTGGCGGGCGCGGTGTTCGCGGCCACCGACCCGGCGACCGAACCGGCGGGCGTGCGCGTGGTCGAGGTCGAGCCGGACAGCCCGGCCTACACGGCGGGCCTGCGCGCCGGCGACATCGTCGTGGCGATCAACCGTACGGCCGTGGGGTCGACGGACGAATTGGTGGCGGCCCTGCGCGCGAGCCGCGGCCGCCTCAGCCTGGCCGTGCTGCGCGGCAGCGCGCGGGTGTTCATCCTGATCGGCTGACGTCGCTGCCGCGAGCGTCGCTTGGCACCCAGCGCAACGCCGCGGTGTTCAGGGGCCGGGGGCCTCGTAGGCGCTCAAGTCGGGCGGGCCGACCGAAATGCGGGACCGCGTGCCCGCCGGCGCGTCGAACTCGCAACCCGGCGGCGCGTCCCCGACCGAAGCGGCGTCGATGGCGGCCGAGCCAGCGGCGAGCCGGTAGTCGCCGTCCAGAATCGCGACCAGGTCGCGCGCGTGGCCGCGCACGTTGCCGGGCGGCAGGGGATCGCCCTCCAGGACCGGCGCCGCGCCGATGAACAGATTGCCGACGATGCGGGGCCTAGCACCGTCGGCCGCGCGCACGAAGGCCGCCGCCTGCTGGGCGTCGACAAACGTGTCGAACGCGATCGCCAGATCGCGGCCCTCGTTGCGCAGCCCCTTGGCGCCGAACGCGATGGTGTGCGGGTTGTCGGCGTAGCGACCCTTGTGGAAGACGTTGCCCGCGATCGTCACGTCGCCGCCGTTCGCGATGTCGATGGCGTAGCTGGCGGTGCCGTGCGCGCCGTCGACGAACCGGTTGCACGTCACGGTCGTTCGCGCGGCCCGGCTCTTGACGTGGTGGCCGATACGGATACCCTCGAACGAGGAGCCCACCACCACCAGTTCGGAGATAATGCCGGCGTAGATCGCGTGGCCCTGGCGGCCGCCGCCCGCGCCCGCGCGGCCGTTGTTGATGAAGCGCGAAGCCTCGACGATCAGCACCTGCGGCGCACCGTTGCGTGTCAGGATGCCCATCTCGTTGTCCTTGAAGGTGCTGTCGCGCACGATCAGGGTGCCGCCTTCGTTACGGATTCCGGCGCCGTTCAGGTCCGCGACGCGGGCGTGGCGGAAGGTGATGCCTTCGACGACCACGCGGTCTCCCTTGACGACCCAGATGGCCTTGCCCTCGGCCGACGCTCCGTTCGCCTCGAGGATCACGGCGCCCACGCCACCGATCGTCAGGTCGCTCGCGCGCCACGTCGCCACATCGCCGGTGTAGGTGCCGGCGGCGATCGCGACCTCGTCGCCGTCGCGCGCCGCCGCCGCCGCGCGGATGGTGGCGAATTCGCCCTCGGGCCCGACCGTGATCGTGCGCGCCGCGGCGGGCGCGGCCTGGGCTAATGTTGCGGCGACGACAACCGCGAGCGCGGCCGAACCGCAAGCGAGCGCCTACGACGCTTTCGCGGCGGCCTCGGCGTGAGCCTGGACGATCTGGTCGGCGACGCGACCCGACAGTTCGGCCAGATGGTCGAAGCGGCTCTCGAACGTACCGACGCCCTGGCTGAGCGAACGGAGCTCGAGGATCAGGTCCTGCATCTCGGCCGCCGGGATGTTGGCGGCGACCACGTCCCAGCCTTCCCAGTCGGCCTTCGATTCGAAGCCGAGCACCTGGCCGCGCCGGCCGCTGATCAGCTGGTTGACCTTGGACGTGGCGCTGCTGGGCACCGAGATCTCCACGTGGTTGATTGGCTCCAGCAGAATTGGGCTGCACTTGGGCATGCCCTCGGCCATGGCCGTGCGCGCCGCCAGCTTGAACGACATTTCGTTGCTGTCGACCGAATGGTACGAGCCGTCGAACAGCGTCACCGACAGGTCGACCACCGGGAAGCCGAGCGGGCCCTTGACCAGGAATTCGCGCACGCCCGCCTCGACCGCCGGAATGAAGTTGCGCGGCACCGAGCCGCCGACCACGCGTTCGGCGAACTCGAAGCCGGTGCCGCGCGGCAGCGGTTTGATCTCGATGTGCACGTCGCCGAACATGCCGTGGCCGCCGGTCTGGCGCTTGAACCGGCCGTGCTGGGTCACCGGCTTGCGGATCGCCTCCTTGTACGGAACCTTGGGCCGTTCCGAGGCGACCGGCAGCTTGAAGCGGTTCTTCAGACGCTCGAACGCGATCAGCAGGTGGATGTCGCCGTAGCCGTGCAGCACGAGCTGGTTGGTGGCCGCGTCCTGCTCGACCCTGAGCGAGGGATCCTCCTCGACCAGCTTGGCGAGCGCCGGCGTCAGCTTGACGTCGTCGTCGCGCCGCTGGGCGTGGATCGCGAGCGCGTAGGTGGGCGGCGGCAGCGCGGCGCGCGGCAGCGGCTGGCCGGGCGCCGCGTCTCCCGCGACCAGCGTCTCGCCGGTGTGGACGGCGTCGAGCCGTCCGAACGCCACCACATCGCCCGCCTCGGCCCGGTCGATCTTGGTCTGGGTCGCGCCCAGCAGGCGGTAGATGCCGCCGATGCGCTGGCCGTTCACGGTGTCGCCGTCGGCGAAGGCGCCGCGCCAGACCCGCACCACGGTCAACCGGCCGCCCTGGCCGCCGGTGAAGGTCTTGATCGCCTGCGCCAGGGCCGGGCTTGCGTCCGCGATGCCGCGGCGCTTAGCTGTCGCCGCCGGGCTAGGGGCCATGGCGGTCATGTGCTGGATCAAGCGCCGCACGCCGTTGTCGTGCTCGGCCGCGCCCAGGAACACCGGGACGATCTGGTTGTCGGCGACTTCGTGGCGGAAGCTCTGCTCGATCTCGTCCGGGCTCGGTACCTGGTCCTCGAGCAGCTTCTCGAGCAGGTGATCGTCGTGATCCGCCAGCTTCTCGAGCATCTCGGTGCGCGCCGACCGTTCGCGCTCCTTGACGGATGCGGGCAGGGCGATCTGGTCCGACGGTGCGTCGGGGCGGAAGGCGTAGGCCTGCCCGCTGACCAGATCGACGTAGCCGGTCACCGTGTCGCCGTTGCGGATCGGCACCTCGTGCAGCACCAGCGGCCGGCCCGACACCGCCTGGATGGCGGGCAGCACGTCGCGCAGCATGGCGGCGGCGCGGTCGACCTTGTTGATGAAAAGCAGGTGCGGGATCTGGTGCTGGTTCAGCAGGTGGAATAGAGGGGCCAGCGGCAGCACCCGCTCGGCCACCGGTTCGGCCACCACGATCGCCGCGTCGGCGCCCAGCACCGCGTTGTGGCTCTCGGCCAGGAAGTCGATGGCGCCCGGGCAGTCGATCAGGTTGAACTCCGCGTCGCCGAAGCGCGCGCTGGCGAACGTGACCTCGACCGAGGACTGGCGCGCGCGCGCCTCGGGCGAATGGTCGCCAACCGTGTTGCCTTCCTTGGTGCTGCCCTTGCGCTGGATCGCCTTGCCGATCGACAGCATACTTTCGAGAAGGCTCGTCTTGCCGCTGAGCGACGGCCCGACGAGCGCGATGGTCCTCCTGCCGGTCATGGATTCTCCCACACGTTAGGCGTTGCGTTCGCACGCCGTGTTGCGGGCCCGGCCGGATTCGCGCCGTTCCCGGCCGAGGCATCTTGACGCATGGTGCCGGGAAACGCGAGTCTGCCCGATGGCAGCGGATCGGGGCGCGGTGAGCATCTGGGACAAGGTCATCGGCGGCGCCGCCGGCTTCGCGGTCGGCGGGCCGCTGGGCGCCCTTCTGGGCGCCATCGCCGGGCACCTGGCCGGCAAGGTGCTGATCGATCAGGGCACGCCCGGCGCCGCCGCCACCGCCGGCACCGACAACCGGACCTTTGCGGTCGCCGTGATCGTGCTGGGCGCCAAGATGGCCAAGGCGGACGGCGTGGTCACCGACGACGAGATCGCGGTCTTCAAGTCGCTGTTCAAGGTGCCGAAGCAGGAGCTGGCCAATGTCGCCCGCCTGTTCAACGAGGCGAGGCGCGACGCCACCGGGTTCGAGCCCTACGCGCGCCAGGTGGCCGAGCTGTTCAAGGCGACGCCGGCGCGGCTCGAGGAGCTGCTCGGCGCTCTGGCACGCATCGCCGCCGCCGACGGCGCAATCGACGCCGCCGAACTCGACTACATGAAGCGCGTCGCGCGCATCTTCGGGCTCGACGACGCGGTGGTGGAACGGCTGCGCCGCCAGCACGATCTTGGGCTGGCCGATCCGTACAAGGTGCTGGGCGTCGGTCGGCGCGCGACCGATGAGGACGTCAAGGCGGCGCATCGCGCCCTGGTGCGCAAGCACCACCCCGATCAGGTGGCGGCGCACGGAGCCCAGGCGGTGGCCGAGGCGACCGAACGGGTCGCGCGCATCAACGACGCCTACGACCGCATCCGGCGCGAGCGCGGGTCCAAGCCTTGACCGCGCCCGTGGTCGAGTGGCCATCGCCCAACCACGACGCGCGAGCGCCCGGGCCCGTCGACATGCTGGTGCTGCACTACACGGGCATGATCGATGCCGCGTCCGCCCTTGCCCGCCTGACCGACCCGGCTGCCAAGGTCAGCGCGCATTACGTGATCGACGAGGACGGCACGATCCATCGCCTGGTCGCTGAGGATCGGCGGGCCTGGCACGCTGGCGACGCGTGCTGGCGTGGCGCGACCGACATCAACGGCCGCTCGATCGGCATCGAACTGGTCAACCCGGGCCACGCGTTCGGCTACCGGCCGTTCCCCGAGGTGCAGGTGCGGGCCGTGATCGACCTCGGCCTAGCGTTAGTGGGGCGCCATCCCATCCCGGCGCGCAACGTGGTGGGCCACGCCGACGTGGCGCCGCGACGCAAGGAGGACCCGGGCGAGCTGTTCGACTGGCGGCGCCTGGCGGACCACGGCCTCGGCCTGTGGCCGCGCCAGCGCCCCGTGACAGGCGAGCTGGGCCTGGCGCTCGGTCCGGGCGACGGCGACGGCGCGGCCGCCGCGCTGCAGGGCGCATTGGCGGACTTCGGCTACGACGTGCCGACCCACGGCGGCTACGACACCGACACCGAGGCCGTGGTGCGCGCCTTCCAGCGCCACTTCCGTCCGGCCCGCGTGGACGGCCGCGCCGACCCGGAGACCGCCCAGCTCGCCTTCGCGCTCCAGGCGATGATCGGTTGACGCCGCCCGTCCCGGCCCTTACCTAAGGTTTAGGTCAGTCGGCCGGATGGCCGCCGTCCCTTCGGGGGCGGAGGAAAGTCCGGGCTCCACGGAGACACGGTGCCGGGTAACACCCGGCGGGGGCGACCCCAGGGACAGTGCAACAGAGAGCAGACCGCCGGGACCGGGCAACCGCGACCGGCAAGGGTGAAAGGGTGCGGTAAGAGCGCACCGCGCCGCTGGTAACAGCGGCGGCACGGCAAACCCCACCGGGAGCAAGACCGAATAGGGGCGGCACGCCGGGTTTCGGCCCGGCAGGCGGGTTTCCGAGCCCCGCCGCCCGGGTTGGTCGCGCGAGGCGTCCGGCGACGGGCGTCCCAGAGGAATGGCCATCCCCCGTCAGGGGACAGAACCCGGCTTACAGGCCGACTGACCGTTTTTGTCAATAAAATCTGAGCCTTGGGTCTCGATCGGCGACGCCGGTATCGCGCGGGTGCCGCGATCGTCTCAAGGAGAACATTAGATGAACAAAGTCCTGACACAATTGGCGACCACCCTGCGTGAAGGAAAACCTGCGTCGGTCATTTGCGGGGGCGCCGTGGAGACCAGCCGAACGTGCCCGCGCGGTTAATAAGTTATTAAGGCACAACAAAAAAAACGTATGATGTCGTTGACGCCCATTCAGTCCCATGGTATCCCAATCCAACCCAAGCTCGGACTGGTTTGGGAGACCGTGACATGGCGCTGGCCGGCGCGGGGATGCCCGGTGACCAGGCGTCTGGGGAGTGGCACTTGGCGGCGACCTTCATGGGAGCCTTCACCAACCGGGTGGACCGCAAGGGGCGGGTTTCCGTTCCGGCGCCATTCCGCGCCCAGATCGCGGCCCAGGGCCACCAGGGCATCGTCGCCATGCGCTCGATCCGCGATGGCGTGGACGCCATCGAAGCCTTCGACGCGGACGCCATGGCCAAGCTGGCGTCCAGCCTGACCGAACCCTTCGCGCCGGCCGGCGACATGGCCGGCGGCCTGTTCACCGAGGCGGTCGAGGTGCCGTTCGACGGCGAGGGCCGCATCGTGCTGCCCGAGGCGCTGCGCGCTTTCGCCGCCATCGACGAGGAAGCGATGTTCCTGGGCCGCGGCCCGTACTTCCACATCTGGGCGCCCGCGGCGGGCACCGCCTACCGCGAGCAGATGTTCCGCCAACTGCGCGCCGAGCGCGCGCGCCTCGCCCTGTCGCTCAAGGGATCCGGCCATGGCGCCTGAGACCACAGCGCTCTGCCACCAGCCGGTCATGGTTGAGGCCGTGGTCGCGACACTGGCGCCAGCGGCGGGCGAAATCTATGTCGACGCCACGTTCGGCGGCGGCGGCTACAGCCGCGCGATCCTCGACGCGGCGCCGTGCCGGGTGTGGGCGATCGACCGCGACCCTGCGGCGATCCAGCGCGGGCGCGCGCTCGAGGCGGCGTACGGCGGCCGGCTCACCCTGATTGAGGGGAGCTTCGGCGCGTTCGGGACGCTGCTCGACGCCGCCGGCGCCGCCATGGTCCACGGTGTGGTGCTCGATCTCGGCGTCTCGTCGTTCCAGATCGACGATCCGGCGCGCGGCTTCTCGTTCCAGGCGGATGGGCCGCTCGACATGCGCATGGGCGCCGCGGGCCGCACCGCCGGCGCCATCGTCAACGAGGCCTCCGAGGCCGAGCTCGCCGCCATCGTTCGCCGCTTCGGCGAGGAACGGCGCGCCGGCGCCATCGCGCGCGCGATCGTGCGCGCCCGCGCCGCGGCCCCGATCGAGCGCACCGCCACGCTGGCCGACATCGTGCGCACGGTCGTGCGCCGCTCGCCCAACGGCATCGACCCGGCGACGCGCACGTTCCAGGCGCTGCGCATCGTGGTCAACGACGAGCTGGGCGAACTCGAGCGCGCGCTGATCGCGGCCGAACGCCGGCTGGCGGCGGGCGGCCGTTTGGTCGTGGTCGCGTTCCATTCGCTCGAGGACGGCGTGGTCAAGCGCTTCCTCGTCGGCCGCACGGGCCACGACCCCGAGGCCAGCCGGCACGCGCCGCCGCGCCCCGACCGGCGTCCCGCCAGCTTCGAGGCGATCACGCGCAAGCCGCTGCGCCCGGACGCCGCCGAACTGGCCGTCAACCCGCGCGCCCGCTCGGCGCGGCTGCGCGCAGCCCGGCGCACCACGGCGCCCGCCTGGTCCGAGGCCGCATGATCCCGACCAACGCCATCATGGCGATCCTCGCCGCGTTGACCGCGTTTCTGATGTTCGCGGTCAGCTACCGCGTCAAGGGGCTGGAGGAGGACCTCGTCGCCGTCGAGCGCGCGCGCGTCGAGAGCGAAAGCACGATTCACGTGCTGCGCGCCGAATGGAGCTTCCTGACCCGGCCCGACCGGTTGAGCGACCTGGTGTCCCGCCACCTGGAGCTCGGCGCCGTCGGCGTCGGCCAGGCCGTGGCGTTCGACGCCGTGCCGACGCTCGCCGCTCTCGCGGCCGGCGACGTCGGTGCCGAGACCGGGGCCGCCCTGCCATGACGTCGACCTCCCCGGCCATGCGACTGTCCCTCTCGCTCGAGGCGGCCGGCCGACCACGCGTCAACGTCGAGGGCGAGGTCAAGCGCGCGGTCGAACTGGCGCGCCGCCGCATGGCGTTCGCGGCCGTGCTGTTCGCGTTCTCGTTCATCGTGCTGGCGGGCCGCATCGCCGAGATCGCGCTGCTGGGCGGCGCGGATGCGCCCGTGGGCGCGCGCGAGGCGGCCGAGCACACGGTGGGCCGTGCCGACATCGTCGATCGCAACGGCGCGCTGATCGCCACGAACCTGCCGACCGCGTCGCTCTACGCCGATCCACGCGCCGTGATCGACGTGGACGAGACGGCGCGCGCGTTGGCCGGCGCGTTGCCCGGCCTGGACGTCGACCACCTGCGCCGCAAGCTGGCGAGCCCGCGCAGCTTCGTGTGGCTCGAGCGCGGTCTGGCGCCGGCGCAGCAGGCGGGGGTCCACGCGCTGGGCCTGCCCGGCATCGCCTTCGTCGACGAGGAACGGCGGGTCTACCCGCAGGGATCGCTGCTGGCCCACGTGCTGGGCTACACGGACATCGACAACCAGGGCATCGCCGGCGTCGAAAAGACGCTCGACGAGACGTTGCGTCGCCAGGCGATCGACGGCAAGGGGCCACTCGCGCTCAGCCTGGACGTGTGCGCCCAGGCGATCCTGCGCGAGGAGCTGGCGCGCAGCGTCGAGACGTTCCGGGCGCTGGGCGCCACCGGGCTGATCCTCGACCCGACCAACGGCGAGGTGCTGGCGCTCGCCTCGCTGCCCGACTTCGACCCCAACCAGCCGGTGTCCGAGGCGACGGACGAGCAGCGGTTCAACCGCGCGACCCTCGGCGTCTACGAGATGGGGTCGATCTTCAAGGTGTTCACCACGGCCATGGCGCTCGACTACGGCGTGGTCGGGCTCGCCGACGGTTTCGACGCCACCAGCCCGATCCGCGTCGCGCGCTACACCATCAACGACACCCACCCCAAGGCGCGCTGGCTCAGCGTGCCCGAGGTGTTCATCTACTCGTCCAACATCGGCTCGGCCAAGATGGGCGCGGCGGTCGGCGCCGAGCGCCAGCGCGCCTTCCTCGACCGTGTCGGCCTGCTCGATCCGCTGACGCTCGAGCTGCCCGAGGTCGGCCAGCCCATGGAGCCCGGCACCTGGGGCGAGCTGACCACCATGACCGTCGCCTTCGGCCACGGCGTGGCGGTGACGCCGATCCAGACCGCGGCGGCGTTCGCGGCCTTGGTCAACGGCGGCACCCTGATCCACCCGACCCTGCTGAAGCGCGCGCCCGGCCCGGTGCCCGGTAAGCGCGTCGTCGACAAGACAACCTCGGACGTCATGCGCGCGCTGCTGCGCCTGGTCGTGGTCGATGGTACCGGCAAGGGCGCGAACGTTCCGGGCTACAGCGTCGGCGGCAAGACCGGCACCGCCGAGAAGGCATCGGCGCGCGGCTACCGGCGCGACGCGCTGTTGTCCTCGTTCATCGCCGCGTTCCCCATGGACGCGCCGCGTTTCGTCGTCCTGGTCACGCTCGATGAACCCAAGGGCACCGAGGAGACGTTCGGTTACGCCACTGGCGGCTGGACCGCGGCGCCCACGGTGCGGCGTATCATCGAACGGCTCGCGCCCCTCTACGGCCTCGCGCCCGTCGCGCACGAGCCGATCGAGGACGAAATGGCGGTCACCTTCGGCGGGACGTCGACCCTTGCGTCTCTCTCTGCTCCTTGAGGCCGCGGCCATGGACCGCGAGCTCAACGGCGATCCTGACGTCCGCGGCGTGACCGCGGACTCGCGCGCCGTCGGGCCGGGCTTCCTGTTCGCCGCGCTGACTGGGCGGCGGACCGATGGCCGCCGCTTCGTCGACGAGGCAGTGCGCCGCGGCGCCGCCGCCGTGCTGGCGTCCCAGGACGCGGCGGTCGAGCTGCGCGGGCTCGGCGTTCCCGTCCTGGCCGACGACAACCCGCGCCGCCGCTTGGCGCGCGTCGCCGCGAAGTTCTATGGGCCGCAGCCGGCCCACGTGGTCGCCGTCACCGGGACCAGCGGCAAGACCTCGGTCGCCTGGTTCACGCGCCAGATCTGGCAGGTGCTGGGCAAGGACGCCGGTTCGATCGGCACGCTCGGCGTCATCGCGCCGGCGTTCCGCGACACGCTCGCCCACACGACGCCGGATCCGGTGACGTTGCACAAGGCGCTGGCGGGCCTGCGAGCGCGCGGCGTCGACCATGTGGCGATCGAGGCGTCCAGCCACGGGCTCGACCAGTTCCGCCTGGACGGCCTGACGCTCGAAGCCGCCGCGTTCACCAACCTGACCCAGGATCACTACGACTACCACCCGACGCCCGAGGACTATCGGCGCGCCAAGTTCCGCCTGTTCGAGGCGCTGCTGCCCGCCGGCGCGACCGCCGTGCTCAACGCCGACGCGCCCGAGTTCGAGGCGCTGGCGGCGATCGCGCGGCGCCGACGTCACCGGGTCATCGCGTTCGGCCGCGCCGGCTGGGACCTGACGCTGGTCGAGACGCGGCCGACGCCCGGCGGCCAGACCATCGTCGTGCGCGTCAAGGGCCGCACGCGCGAGCTGCGGCTGCGCCTGGCCGGCGTGTTTCAGGCGTCGAACCTTCTCGCCGCGCTCGGCCTCGCGGTCGGCGGCGGCGCGCCGCTCGGGGCGGCGCTCGAGACGCTGCCGTCGCTCGACGGCGTGCCGGGCCGCCTGCAGGAAGCCGCCGTGCTGGCCAACGGCGCCCGCGTCTATGTCGACTACGCGCACAAGCCCGACGCGCTGGAGACCGTGCTGACGACCGCCCGCGCCATGACGCGGGGGCGCCTTGTTGTCGCGTTCGGCTGCGGCGGCGACCGCGACACGGCGAAGCGCCCCTTGATGGGCGCCATCGCCGCGCGTCTGGCCGACCGTGTCTTCGTCACCGACGACAACCCGCGGTCCGAGGATCCCGCCGCCATTCGGCGGGCCATCCTCGCGGCCGCTCCCGGTGCCGTGGAGGTCGGCGACCGGGCCGAGGTGATCGCCCAGGCGATCGCCGAACTCCGCGACGGCGATTGTCTCGTCGTCGCCGGCAAGGGCCACGAGCAGGGGCAGATCGTGGGCCCGATCACAGTGCCCTTCGACGACGTCGCGGTCGTCCGCGCCGCCGTCGCCAACTTGAAATGCTGACCTCATGACCGCCACCTCGCTCTGGACCTCCGACGCCGCCGAGCAGGCGACCGGCGGCCGCTCGATCCGCCCCTGGCAGGCGACCGGCGTGGCCATCGACAGCCGCCCCATAGGGCGTGGCGACCTGTTCGTCGCGCTTCAGGGCCCGACCAATGACGGCCACGACTACGTGGCCCAGGCGTTGGCGCGCGGCGCCGTCGCCGCCATGGTGCGCCGCGACCGGGCGGACGCGCTGCTCGCCGGCCTGCCGCTCCTGGTGGTCGACGACACGCAAGCGGCGCTCGAGGCGCTGGGTCGCGCGGCGCGCGCCCGCACGACCGCGCGCATCGCCGCCGTCACCGGCAGCGTCGGCAAGACCGGCGTCAAGGAGGCCCTGCGCGCTGCCCTGGCCGAACAGGGGCCGACCGCCGCCAGCGTCAAGAGTTTCAACAACCAGTGGGGTGTGCCGCTTAGCCTGGCGCGCATGTCCGCGGACACCTGCTACGGCGTGTTCGAGATCGGCATGAACCATCCGGGCGAGATCGCGCCACTGGCGCGGCAGGTCGCGCCGCACGTCGCCCTGATCACGACGGTCGAGGCGGTGCACCTGGGCTATTTCTCGTCGATCGCCCAGATCGCCGCCGCCAAGGCCGAGATCTTCGAGGGCATGGCCGCCGACGGCATCGCCGTGCTGAACCACGACAACCCCTTCTACCACCACCTGGCGCGGATGGCGCGGGAGCGCGGCGTGCGCCGCATCCTGAGCTTCGGCGCGCACCCGGATTCGACCGTGCGCCTGGTCGACGCGGCCATCGGCGCCGAGACCAGCCGCGTCGTCGCCATGGTCGAGAACGAGCGGATCACTTACGACGTCGGCATTCCCGGCCGACACTGGGTGTTCAACAGCCTGGGCGTCCTGGCGGCGCTGTCGGCGCTGGGCGCCGACGTGGCGCGGGGCGCCGCGTCGCTGGCCAAGCTCGCGCCCCTGCCGGGACGCGGCGAGCGGCACCGCATCGACCTCGGCTGCGGCGCCATGACCGTGATCGACGAAAGCTACAACGCCAGCCCGGCGGCCCTGAAGGCGGCGCTGCAGGTGCTGGCCGCAGCCCAGCCCGAGCGGGGCGGGCGGCGCATCGCCGTGCTGGGCGACATGCTCGAGCTCGGCGACCAGGCGCCCTCGATGCACGCGGCGTTCGCCACGTGCGCCCAGGCCAAGGGCATCGACCTGGTGTTCACCGTGGGCCAACACATGGCGCACCTGCGCGATGCATTGCCCGCGGCCATGCGCGCCGGCCACGCGGCCGACGCCGAAGGCATCCTGGGCGCCGTGCTCGAGGAGGTGCGCGGCGGCGATGTCGTCCTGGTCAAGGGCTCGCGCGGCATCAAGCTCGAACGGGTCGTCGCCGGTCTGATCGATCTCAGGCCGCAGCCCTGCTGCTGCAAAGGTTGAGACCTCGGATCGGCGATGCTGTTCAACCTCCTCGCTCCGCTCGCCGACGAGTTCGTCGCGTTCAACCTGTTCCGCTACCTGACGTTCCGCACCGGCGGCGCGATCCTGACCGGGCTGCTGGTCAGCTTCGCCATGGGTCCGTCGGTGATCCGCTGGCTGCGCGCGCGCCAGGGACACGGCCAGCCGATCCGCAGCGACGGGCCGGCCGACCACCTGCTGCGCAAGAAGGGCACGCCCACCATGGGCGGCTTCCTCATCCTGCTGGCCGTGGTCGCCGCGACGCTGCTGTGGGCAGATCTCGGCAGCGCCTACGTCTGGGCCGTGCTGCTGGTGACCATCGGGTTCGGCGCCGTCGGCTTCGCCGACGATTACCTGAAGGTCATACGGCGGCAAAGCCGGGGCCTGCGCGGCAAGGTCAAGCTGGTGCTGGAAGTGGCGATCGCCGTCGTGGCGGCCGTGTGGATCGCCTCGATCACCAAGGCGCCGCTCGCGCACGGCCTGACCGTGCCGTTCTTCAAGGACGTGCTGGTCGACCTGGGCTGGTTCTTCGTCCCTTTCGCCGTCGTCGTCATGGTCGGCGCGTCCAACGCGGTCAACCTGACCGATGGGCTCGACGGCCTGGCGATCGGACCGATCGTCATCGCCACCGGCTGCTTCGGCTTCATCGCCTACCTGGTGGGCAACGCGGTCTACGCCGAATACCTGCAGATCCTGCTGGTGCCCGGCGCCGGCGAGCTGGCGGTGTTCTGCGGCGCCATGCTGGGCGCCGGGCTCGGCTTCCTGTGGTTCAACGCGCCGCCGGCCATGGTGTTCATGGGCGACACCGGCAGCCTGGCGGCGGGTGGCGCGCTGGGCGCCATCAGTGTGGTGACCAAGCACGAGTTGGTGCTGGCCATCATCGGCGGCCTGTTCGTGCTGGAGACCGTCTCTGTGATCGTGCAGGTCGTGTCATTCCAGACGACCGGGAAGCGCATCTTCCGCATGGCGCCGCTGCACCACCACTTCGAGCAGAAGGGCTGGGCCGAGCCGACCGTGGTGATCCGCTTCTGGATCATCGCCATCGTGCTCGCGCTGGCCGGGCTCGCCACCCTGAAGCTGCGGTGAGGCGATGATCCCGGTCGAAGTCTATCGCGGTCGCGCCGTCGCAGTCCTGGGCCTGGCCCGCACCGGGCTGTCGGCGGCGCGCGCGCTCGCGGCGGGCGGCGCCACCGTGCTCGGCTGGGACGATGACGAGGGCGCGCGTCGGCGCGCCCGCGACGCCGGGGTCGCCGTGCGCGATCCGGCCGCCATCGCATGGCCCGACCTCGCCGCCCTGGTTGTCAGCCCCGGCGTGCCGTTGCACCATCCGAAGCCGCACGATGGCGTCGCGCGCGCGCGCGCGGCCGGCGTGACGTTGGTCGGCGACCTGGACCTGTTCGCCGCCGCGCGACCCAAGGCGCGTGTCGTCGGCATCACGGGGACCAACGGCAAGTCGACCACCACGGCCCTGATCGGCCATCTGAGCGCGGCGCTCGGCGTGCCCACGGCGGTCGGCGGCAATCTCGGCACGCCGGTGCTCGACCTGGCGCCGCTGCCCGACGATGGCCTTTACGTGCTCGAGCTGTCGTCCTACGGGCTCGACCTGGCCGGCAATCTGCGTTGCGCCGTCGGCGTCTTGCTCAACGTCTCGCCAGATCATCTGGACCGGCATGGCTCGATGGCGGCGTACGTCGCGGCCAAGCGTCGCCTGTTCGCCCTGCAGCCGGCGGGCGCCACCGCCGTGGTCGGCGTCGACGACGCGATCGGGCGCGAGACCGTCGCGCTGTTGCGCGCCGAGGGGCGCCTGTGCGTCGTCCCCGTCGCCGTGGGCCAACCGCTCGAGGACGGCGTCGTCGTCGTGGATGGGCGCATCGTCCACGCGAGCGGCGGGCGGCGGACGCCCGTCGCCGATCTGACCGGCCATCCGACCCTGATCGGCGCGCACAACGCCCAGAACGCGGCGGCGGCGGTGGCTGCCCTGCTGGCGCTCGGCCACGAGCCCGCGGCCATCGCGGCGGCGCTCACCACGTTCCCTGGCCTGCCGCACCGGCTGGAGACCGTCGCGACCATCGACGGTGTGCGCTTCGTCAACGACAGCAAGGCGACCAACGCCGACGCGGCGGCGCGGGCGCTGGCGTGCTTCGAGCGCGTGCACTGGATCATCGGCGGGCGCGCCAAGGCGGGCGGGCTGGCGGGCACTGAGGCGCTGTGGCCGCGCGTGCGCCGCGCCTACCTGATCGGCGAGGCGGCCGAGGCGTTCGCCCAGCAGTTCGGCGGCCAGGTCGCCGCCTTGCGCTGCGGCACGCTGGACGCCGCCGTGCGCCGCGCCGCGTGCGCGGCGCGCAAGGACGGCCCGGGCGCCGTGGTGCTGCTGTCGCCGGCGTGCGCCTCGTTCGACCAGTTCCGCGATTTCGAGGCGCGTGGTGCCGCGTTCCGTGCCGCCGTCGCCGAACTGGGCCCCGGCTGCGCCACCGGAGACGCCGCATGATCACGCTGGCGCGCGCCGATCGCAGCCTAGTGGCCCGCTGGTGGTGGTCGGTCGACCGCTGGACGCTCGCGGCCATCCTGCTGCTCGCGCTGATCGGCGCCCTGCTCGGCATGGCGGCAAGTCCCGCGGTGGCCGAGCGCATCGGGGTCGCGCCGTTCCACTTCGTGCACCGCCAGCTCGCCTATCTGCCGCTCGCGGTCGCCGTGCTGATCGGCACCTCGCTCCTGAGCGCCGACGGGGTGCGCCGCGTCGCGCTCGCCGGGTTCGGCGTTGGCCTGGTGCTGCTGGCCGCGACACCCATCGTCGGCGACGAGATCAAGGGTGCCACGCGCTGGCTGAGCCTGGGCGGGCTGACGATCCAGCCGTCCGAGTTCGTCAAGCCGACGTTCGCCGTGGTCGCGGCGTGGTTGTTCGCCGGCCAGCGCTGGGATCCGGCGTTTCCCGGCAACGTTGTCGCGATCGCGCTGCTGGCCCTGGTGGTCGGTCTGCTGGCGCGGCAACCGGACGTGGGCATGGCCACGATGGTCACGGTGGTGTGGTGCGCGCAGTTCTTCCTGGCCGGCCTGGCGCTCGGCTGGCTGGTGCTGTGCGCGCTGGGCGGCGTCGGCCTGCTGGGTCTCGGCTATGTCCTGCTGCCTCACGTCAGCGACCGCATCGACCAGTTCCTCGATCCGTCCTCGGGCGATACGTACCAGTCCGACGTCGCCATGATGGCGATCGAGCAGGGCGGGTTCTTCGGCCGCGGCCCCGGCCAGGGCCAGGTCAAGGACATCCTGCCCGATGCCCACGCCGACTACATCTTCGCCGTGGCCGCCGAGGAGTTCGGCAGCCTGGCGTGCCTGCTGATCATCGTTCTGTTCGCCTTTGTCACCTTGCGCGCCTTCGCGCGCGCCTCCGGCGACCGCAGCCTGTTCGGCCTGCTGGCCGTCACCGGCCTGGCCACGCAATTCGGCCTGCAGGCACTGATCAACATGGCGGTCAACGTCCGGCTGCTGCCGCCCAAGGGCATGACGCTGCCGTTCGTGTCCTACGGCGGGTCGTCGCTGCTCGCGCTGGCGCTAGGCATGGGGATGCTGCTGGCGCTGACGCGACGCCGCTACGACGGAGGCGCCGAACCATGACCGAGCCGATCCTGCTCGCCGCCGGCGGCACGGGCGGCCATCTGTTTCCGGCCGAGGCCCTGGCCGAGGTGCTGTGCCGGCGCGGCGTGGCGTGCGCCTTCGTCACCGACCGGCGCGGCGCGGCGCGGCTCGCGGGGCGTGACGTGGCCGTGCACGTGGTGCGCTCGGCGCCGCTGGCCGGGCGCGGCGTGGGCGGTCGCGTGCGCGGTGTCGTCGACCTGCTGGCCGGCACGTTCCAGGCACGCCGCTTCGTGCGCGCCGAGGGCGCGCGCGCGGTGGTCGGCTTCGGCGGCTACCCCTCAGTGCCGCCCGTGCTGGCCGCCAGCCGGCTCGGCGTGCGCACGGTGATCCACGAACAGAACGCCGTGCTGGGGCGCGCCAACCGGCTGCTGGCGCCGCGCGTCGACGCCATCGCGACCTCGTTCGTCGAGACCCTGCGCGTGCGCTCGGCCGATCGGGCGCGCTGCCGCGTGGTCGGCAACCCGGTGCGCCGCGCCATCGCGGCCCTGGCCGAGACGCCGTACCAGGCGCCGCGCGACGGCGGGCCGGTGCACATCCTGGTGACGGGCGGCAGCCAGGGCGCGCGGGTCATGGCCGACGTGGTGCCGGCGGCGCTGGCCCGGGTACGCGCCACGGTGCGCGCCCGCGTGAACGTGGCGCAGCAGTGCCGGCCCGAGGACCTGGAGCGCGTGCGCGCGGCCTACCACGAGGCCGGCATCGCCGCCGACCTGGCGACGTTCTTCGACGACATGCCGCGCCGGCTGGCCTGGGCGCACCTGGCGGTCATGCGTGCCGGCGCCTCGACGGTGGCCGAGCTCGCGCTGGCCGGCCGACCGGCGATCCTGGTGCCCTACCCTTTCGCCAGCGACGACCATCAGACGGCCAACGCGCGCGACCTCGAAGCGGCGGGTGCGGCCTGGGCCGTGCCTGAGGCCGCCTTGACGCCCGAGGCCCTGGCGGTGCGCATCGAGGCCCTGGCCGACGCGCCCGACACCCTGGCCGCTACCGCCCTGCGCGTGCGCACCCAGGGCTGCGCAAACGCGGCCGAGGCGCTGGCCGACCTGGTGCTCGGCGTCGCGGGGGCCAACGGTGGCCACCATCCCAGGGAGGCCGCGGCATGAGGGCGCTCCCGCTCGAAATCGGGCTGATCCACTTCGTCGGCATCGGCGGCATCGGCATGAGCGGCATCGCCGAGGTGCTGCACAACCTCGGCTACGAGGTGCAGGGCAGCGACGTCGCCGAGAACGCCAACGTTCGCCGCCTGCGCGCGCGCGGCATCGCCGTCGCCGTCGGCCACCACGAAGACAACCTGGGTAGTGCCCAGGTGATCGTCGTGTCCTCGGCGATCAAGGCCGGCAACCCCGAGGTGGCGGCGGCGCGCGCGCGCCTGCTGCCGATCGTGCGCCGGGCCGAGATGCTGGGCGAGCTGATGCGCCTCAAATGGTCGATCGCCATCGGCGGCACCCACGGCAAGACCACGACCACGTCGCTGATCGCCGCCGTGCTCGACGCCGGCGGCTTCGACCCCACGGTCATCAACGGCGGCATCATCAACGCCTACGACACCAACGCGCGCCTGGGCGCGGGCGACTGGATGGTGGTCGAGTCCGACGAGTCCGACGGCAGTTTCATGAAGCTGCCGGCGACCATCGCGGTGGTCACCAACATCGACCCCGAGCACATGGAGTACTACGGCACGTTCGACGCCGTGCGCCGGGCCTACGCCACCTTCGTCGAGAACATCCCGTTCTACGGCTTCGCCACGCTGTGCATCGACCACCCCGAGGTGCAGGCCCTGATCGGTCGGATCAGCGACCGGCGCATCGTCACCTACGGGCTGAGCCCCCAGGCGGCGGTGCGCGCCGCCGACGTGCGCGCCACGCCCGCGGGCTACGTCTTCGACGTGCTCTTCACCGACCGGGCGAGCGACGCGGTCGCCACGTGGCCGGGCCTGACGCTGCCCATGTACGGCCGGCACAACGTGCTGAACGCGCTGGCCGCCATCGCGGTCGGCCACGAACTCGGCATCGACGTCGCCGACATCACGCGCGCGCTGGCCGGGTTCAAGGGCGTCAAGCGCCGCTTTTCGGTCACCGGCGTGGTCGGCGGCATCACGGTCGTCGACGACTACGGCCACCACCCGGTCGAGATCGCGGCGGTGCTGGCCGCCGCGCGCGAGGCGTTCCAGGGCCGCGTGCTCGCCGTGGTCCAGCCGCACCGCTTCACCCGGTTGCACGACCTGTTCGAGCAGTTCCGCACCTGCTTCAACGACGCCGACACAGTGATCGTGGCGCCGGTCTACGCCGCCGGCGAGGACCCGATCGAGGGTGTGGACCGCGACGCCCTGGTCGAGGGCCTGCGCGCCAGCGGCCATCGCCACGTGGAAGCGATCGACGGACCGGGCGATCTGGCGCCCTTGATCGCGCGCCTCGCCCAGCCCGGCGACGCGGTGATCTGCCTGGGTGCCGGCTCGATCACGTCCTGGGCCAACGCCCTGCCGGGCGAGCTCGGCGCCGCGGGGCCGATGCGGGCGGGGGCCGGGGCATGATGCCGGCGCGTCGCATGGAACCGCTGATCGACCGCCTGCCGCCGGTGCGCGGCCGGCTGACCGCCGAGGCGCCGCTGGCGCCGACCACGTGGTTCCGCGTCGGCGGCCCGGCCGAAGTGCTGTTCCGCCCGGCCGACGAGGCCGACCTCGCCGACTTCCTGGGGGCGCTCGACGGATCCGTGCCGGTCACGGTGATCGGCGTGGGCTCGAACCTCCTGGTGCGCGACGGCGGCGTGGACGGCGTCGTCGTGCGCCTGGGGCGCGGCTTCGCCGGCGTCGCGGTGACGGGCCGGCGACTGCGTGTGGGCGCCGGCGCGCTCGATTCCACCGTCGCCGAGACCGCCGCCGCGGCCGGCGTCGCGGGCTTCGAGTACCTGTGCGGCGTGCCGGGGACCATCGGCGGCGCGCTACGCATGAATGCCGGCGCCTACGGCCAGGGTACTGCGACGATCACCGCCACGGCGCGCGCGATCGACCGGCAGGGGCGCGTGCACGAGGTCGCGCGCGAGGAACTCGGCTTCGCCTACCGTCACGCATCCGCGCCGGCCGACTGGATCTTCACCGCCGTGACGTTCGTAGGCACGCGCGACGAACCGGCCGCGATCGCGCGGCGCATGGCGGCGATCCGCGCCGAGCGCGAGCAGGCCCAACCAGTGCGCAGCCGCACCGGCGGCTCGACCTTCACCAACCCGCCGGGCGCCAAGGCGTGGCAGCTGATCGACCGCGCCGGATGCCGCGGGCTCCGCCGTGGCGCCGCCCAGGTCTCGGAGCAGCACTGCAACTTCCTGATCAACACCGGCGGCGCGACCGCCGCCGAGCTCGAGACGCTGGGCGAGGACGTGCGCCGGTGCGTGCTGGACGCGACCGGCGTCCAGCTCGCCTGGGAGATCCAGCGCATCGGGCGCCCCGGACCGGGGGGCCAGCCATGACGAAGGCGGTCGCCGTGCTCATGGGCGGTCGTTCGGTCGAGCGCGAGGTCAGCTTGGTCACCGGGCGCGCGGTGGCGCGCGGTCTGGAGGACGCCGGCTACCGCGTCATGCGGCTGGAGGTCGGCCGCGACATCGTCGAGTCGATCACCGCCCTCGCACCGCGCCCCGACGTCGTGTTCAACGCGCTGCACGGCCGCTTCGGCGAGGATGGCACGGTGCAGGGCCTGCTCGACCTCTTGGGCATCCCCTACACCCACTCCGGCGTGCTCGCCTCGGCGCTTGCCATGAACAAGGCGATGGCGAAACGCCTGTTCGCCGAGGTCGGCCTGCCCATCGCCGAGGGCTTGGTGGCCGAGCGCGACCGGATCGACGGCCCGGCGCCGATGGACCCGCCCTTCGTGGTCAAGCCGGTCGCCGAGGGCTCCAGCATCGGCGTGCGCATCGTCGCGAAGGGCGAAAACCGGCCCAGCCTGCGCGAGGCGGACTTTCAGCACGGCGACAGCGTGCTGGTCGAGCGCTTCGTGCCGGGGCGCGAGTTGACCGTCGCCGTGATGGGCGATCGCGCGCTGGGCGTCACCGAAATCCGCCCGCGCAAGGGTTTCTACGACTACCGCGCCAAGTACACCGAGGGCGTCGCCGACCACGTAGTCCCGGCCCAGATCCATCCGCACGCCTACGACGAGGCCATGCGCATCGGCCTGGAGGCCCATCGTGCGCTCGGCTGCCGCGGCGTCAGCCGTGCCGACCTGCGCTACGACGACACCGAGGGCGAACCCGGCCGGCTGATCCTGCTGGAGGTCAACACCCAGCCCGGCATGACGCCGCTGTCGCTGGTGCCGGAGCAAGCCGCCCACGCGGGCATCGCATTCCCCGCGCTCGTCGCCTGGATCGTCGAGGAGGCGCGATGCGACACCTGATGAGCGAGGTCAGACCGCGCCGCAACCGGCGCGGTGCCGGCGCCCGGCGCGAGCACCGGGCGTGGCTGCGCTCGCCCTGGGCGCGGTGCGGCGCCGCGGGCGGCGTGGCGCTGGCGGTGCTCGGCGCCGTCTGGGCGGTGCTGCAGGCGCCGGGGCCCTCGGCCTGGCTGCAGGCGCAACATGACCGCCTGGTCGCCACGGCGATCGCGGCGACCGTCGACGCCGGTTTCGCCGTGCGCGGGGTCTACGTGCGCGGCCGGACCGAGACCGTGCCCCAGGATGTCATCGCTGCGCTCGGCGTCACGGTCGGCGATCCGATGCTGTTCATCGACCTGGACGACCGGCGCGCCCGGCTCGAAGCCCTGCCTTGGGTCGAGCACGCGGCGATCGAACGTCTGCTGCCCGACATCCTGGTGGTGCGCCTGGTCGAACGCCGGCCGCTCGCGCTGTGGCAGAACGACGGCGTCGTCGCCGTCATCGACCGGGGCGGCACGGTCATCGCCGGCGTCGACCCGCGCCGCTTCGCCCACCTGCCGCTGGTGGTCGGGCCGGACGCGCCGGCCCATGCGGCCGAACTGATCGCCGTGCTGGGCGTCGAGCCCCTGCTGGCGGCGCGGGTGACCGCGGCCCAGTGGATCGCCGGCCGACGCTGGGACCTACGGTTCGACAACGGCGTCGCGGCGGCCCTGCCGGCGCAGGGCCTGGACGCGGCGTGGCGCCGGCTCGCGGCGCTGGAACGGGATCACCGGTTGCTCGCGCGCGAGCTGGTGCGCATCGACCTCCGGTTCGCCGACCGGGTCGTGCTGCGCCTGACCGACGAAGGCCTTGCGGCCATGGACGAAGCACGGGAACGCGCCAAGGGGGAGAGCACATGACGCGCGTCGGAGTATTCGGGGGGGACGACCGATGAGCCGCGTGGCCAGGACGGCGCACCGCACCATCGCCGCGCTCGACGTCGGCACGTCCAAGATCGCGTGCCTGCTGGCGCGGCGCGAGGACGAGGGCGGCGTGCTGGCGCTGGGCGTCGGCCAGACGGTCGCGCGCGGCATCGAGGCCGGCGCCGTGGTCGACATGGAGGCGGCCGGGCGCGCGGTGGCGATGGCGGTCCAGGCCGCCGAGCAGGCGGCGGGCGAACGGATCGACGAGGTCTACGTCAACGTCTCGGCCGGCGCGCCGGCGTCCCAGACCGTCGTGGTCGAGGTCGCCGTGGGCGGCCACGAGATCAGCGAGCGCGATGTGCGCCGCATTCTGGGCCACAGCCGGTCGGCGACGGACGCGCCCGACCGCGCGGTCGTGCAGAGCTTCACCGTCGGCTACACCATCGACGGCGGCAACGGCATCCGCGACCCGCGCGGCATGGTGGCCGACCGGCTGGGCGTCCACGTGCACCTGGTCACCGCCGGCTCGACGCCCCTGCGCAATCTGGAGACCTGCATCGCGCGCGGACACCTGGATATCGCCCAGCGGATCGTGACGCCGTACGCCTCGGCGCTCGCCGCGCTGGTGGACGACGAGATGAAGCTGGGCGTCACCGTGGTGGACATGGGCGCGGGCACCACCTCGGCCGCGGTGTTCGTGGACGGCACGTGCGTGCGCACCGAGATCGTGCCCATCGGCGGGCAACACGTCACCAACGACATCGCGCGCGTGCTGTCGACGCCGACGGCCCACGCCGAACGCATGAAGACGCTGTTCGGCAGCGCCGTGGCCAGCCGCGACGACGACCGCGAGGTCATCGACGTGCCGACGCTGGGCGAACCGGGTTCGTCGGGCATCAACCACGTGCCGCGCTCGCTGCTGATCGGCGTCATCCGCCCGCGCGTCGAGGAGACGCTGGAAATCCTGCGCAGCCGGCTCGAGGACGCGGGCGTGCTCAAGGCGGCCGGGCGCCGCCTGGTGCTGACCGGCGGCGCCAGCCAGCTTCCCGGCGTGCGCGAGCTCGCCGCCCAGGTCCTGGGCAAGCAGGCGCGCATGGGCAAACCGATGTGGGTCAAGGGCCTGCCCGCAACCGCGGCCGGCCCGGCGCTGGCCACGTGCGCGGGCCTGCTGCGCTACGCCCAACGCGAAGCCGTCGAGCCGCTCGCCATGCCGTGGGTCGTGCAGCCCGGGCTGCTCGATCGCTTCGGCCGGTTCGGCCAGTGGCTGCGCGAGACATTCTGACGGGGAGAGGGGAATTCATGCGGGGAACAGCAGCGATCGCGCCGGCGTCCGAGCCGGTCAAAAAAGGATTCAATGCCCCCTGGGCAAAGACACCGAATCACATGCAGTGTGCGAGTTAGGAGGAGCGAACATGACCATCAATCTTGGCGTACCCGACGCGCCGCGGCTCCGGCCGCAGATCGTCGTTATTGGCGTCGGCGGGGCCGGCGGCAACGCGGTCAACAACATGGTCCGGTCCCACCTCGAAGGGGTCGATTTCGTCTGCGCCAACACCGACGCCCAGGCGCTCGCCCAGGCGCAGACCGAACGGCGGATCCAGCTCGGTGCCTCGTTCACCCAGGGCCTTGGCGCCGGATCGCGGCCCGACATCGGCCGCGGCGCGGCCGAGGAGGCGATGGAGGACATCGTCGCCCACCTGGAGGGCAACAACATGTGCTTCATCGCCGCCGGGATGGGCGGCGGCACGGGCACCGGCGCCGCGCCTGTGGTGGCTCGGGCGGCGCGCGAGCTCGACATCCTCACGGTCGGCGTGGTCACCAAGCCGTTCCACTTCGAGGGTTCGCAGCGCATGCGCATCGCCGAGGACGGCATCCGCGAGTTGCAGCAGTACGTGGACACCCTGATCGTCATCCCGAACCAGAACCTGTTCCGCATCGCCAACAACAAGACGACGTACGCGGACGCGTTCAAGATGGCGGACAACGTGCTGCACGCCGGCGTGCGCGGTGTCACCGACCTGATGGTCCAGCCCGGCCTGATCAATCTCGACTTCGCCGACGTGCGCACGGTGATGGCCGAGATGGGCAAGGCCATGATGGGCACCGGCGAGGCCGAGGGCGAACGGCGCGCCATCGAGGCGGCCGAGGCGGCGATCAGCAACCCGCTGCTCGACGACGTGTCCATGAAGGGCGCGCGTGGCGTGCTGATCAACATCACCGGCGGCTACGACATTACCCTGTTCGAGATCGACGAGGCGGCCAACCGCATCCGCGAGGAGGTCGACCCCGAGGCCAACATCATCTTCGGCGCCACGTTCGACGAGGCGTTGGAAGGGCGCATGCGGATCTCGCTGGTCGCCACGGGCATCGAGGACCAGGCGGCGGCCCAGGATGCGCCGTTCCGCAGCCAGACTCCGCGCGGCCAGGCCATGCGGCCCGTGCTGGTCAAGGGCGGCGAGGCCGCACGGTCGGGCGCCGCGCGCGCCGAAGCGGCCCCGGCCGGCCACGTCGCGCTCAGCAGCACCGGTGTCCTGGAAAGCGACGGCCCGCCCGAGCCGACCGACCCGGGCATGGTCGACGATGCCCCGGCCGTGACGGCCCCGGCCGCCATGGCCGAGCCGCTGCCCGCGGCCCCCATGCCCGAGCCGGTGGTACGTCCGGCGGCGGCACGGGTGACCGAGACCCCGATCCAGGCACAGCCCGAACCGGTGGTGCATCGGGCCGTGCCGGCCGCGCCGCGCGATCGGTTCATCCCGCCCCGGCCGGTCGAGCCGCGGCGCGTGCCGACGCTGTTCGAGCGCATGACCGGCACCGGCCGCGACCGGAACGAGACGCGGGCGCCCGAACCGCCGGTCCAGACCCGTCCGGTGCCGGCCGCCGAACCGCTCCGGCCGCAGCAGGGCGATCGCATTGCGGTCACCAGCTACGAGGACGTGCTCGACATCCCGGCGTTCCTGCGGCGCCAGGCCAACTAGGGCAGGGGTCGATTGGATGGTGCTGGTCCGCGCACCCATCCGGTCGGCCCGCCCGGCGAGGCCACGACGCGGGTTCATCTCCCCGGCCGGCAGGACCGACCATCGGTCCAGCCGGCCGGGGGCAGCCCCAGCGCTTGGTTCGTTCGGGTGAAACGGGCGGACATCGGCCCGATCGGCCGCCGCAAAGGGCGCGGCGCGGCGGGGCGACAGACTTGGAAACAAATCGTGACTTGAGCCTACCAGGGCTCGTTGGTAGAACGGGCCCAAGGGACTACATCTAACGTCACTCGCGCGCCGCCCCGAGCCGCTCGGCCGGTGACGGCGGATCGGTTGGTCTGCGGGAGGTACTCCGTGCGCGTGATCCGGCAAACGACCTTGCGATCGCCGATCTCGTTCAGCGGGATCGGCCTGCACAGCGGCGCGCCCGTCGTGCTGACGATTCGGCCCGCGCCGGCCAACAGCGGCATCGTATTCGTGCGCACCGACGGCAAGGGCGCGCCCGCGCGCATTCCCGCGCACCACGACCACGTGGTCGGCACCACCATGTGCACGACCCTGGGCCTGCCCGGCGGCCCGACCATCGCGACGGTCGAGCACGTCATGGCGGCGCTGGCCGGGCTCGGCGTCGACAACGCGCTGCTCGAGATCGCCGGCCCCGAGGTGCCGGCCATGGACGGCAGCGCGGCGCCGTTCGTCGCCGCCATCGATCGGGTCGGCCTGACCACGCTGGCGCCGGCGCGCCGCCGCATCCGGGTGCTCAAGCCGGTCACCGTGACCAACGGCGCGCGCTCGGCCACGCTGGCGCCGGCGTCGTCGTTCATCGCCGGCTGCGCCATCGCCTATGACGGCCCGCCGATCGACCGGCAAAGCGCGTCCTTTCGCATCACGCCCAGGATGTTCCGCGGCCAGATCGCCAGCGCGCGCACCTACGGCTTCCTCGAGGATATCCAATCGCTGCACGCCCGTGGGCTCGTCCTCGGCGGCTCGCTCGACAACGCCATCGTGGTCGGCGACCGGCGCGTGTTGAACGACGGCGGCCTGCGCTACGCCGACGAGTTCGTGCGCCACAAGATCCTCGACGGCATCGGCGATCTGGCGCTGGCCGGGGCGCCCATCATCGGCCACTTCCACGGCGAGGCTTCGGGCCACTCGCTCAACCACACGCTGCTGCGCGCGCTGTTCGACGATCCGACCGCCTTCGCCGTCGAGGTGGCGCGCGAACCGGCCCACGCCGTCGCCGTCGCCTGGGCCCAGCCCCAGTTCGCCTCCATTTGATCCGCCTTCGCGCGTGTTCCACGCGCGCGACGGTGCTAGTCTCCGCGCCATGATGATCGGTTCGTTCGCTGGCGCCCGGCGCGCGGCGGCGCTGGCGTTGCTGCTGGCGCTGGGTGCGTGCGCCGAGACCGAGGAGCCTTACGTCGAGCGACCGGTCGAGGAACTCTACAACACGGCCGCCGACCTGCTGGCCGACGGCCAGTACGAGCAGGCGGCGATCGCCTTCGACGAGGTCGAGCGCCAGCACCCCTATTCCCAGTGGGCCACGCGCGCCCAGGTGATGGCCGCCTACTCCCACTACCAGGCCGACGCCTACGACGAGGCGATCATCGCCGCCGACCGCTTCCTGCAGGTTCATCCCGGCCACGAGAGCGCGCCCTACGCGCGCTACCTGATCGCGCTCAGCTATTATGAGCAGATCTCCGACGTGCAGCGCGACCAGCGCTTCACCCAGCTCGCGCTGCAGGCGCTCGACGAAGTCGTGAAGCGCGACCCTGGCACCGACTACGCCCGCGCAGCCCGGCTCAAGATCGACCTGACCTTCGATCACCTGGCCGGCAAGGAGATGGCGGTCGGCCGCTTCTACCTGCGGCGTGGCGACTATGTCGGCGCCATCAACCGCTTCCGCGCGGTGATCGAACGCTTCCAGACCACCAGCCAGGTGCCCGAGGCGCTGCACCGGCTGGTCGAGTGCTACCTCGAACTGGGCGTCGAGACGGAGGCGCAGACGGCGGCGGCCGTGCTGGGTCACAACTTCCCCGGCAGCCCGTGGTACGAGGCCAGCTATCGGCTGCTGGTCGAGAAAAACCTCGAGCCCGTCGAATCGGAAGGGTCCTGGCTGGCCCAGGCCTGGGACTCGGTGTTCTGACGCCGGCCATGCTGCGCCGGCTCTGCGTCCGCGATGTCGTGCTGATCGAGGCGGTCGATGTGGACTTCGCCGCCGGCCTCAATGTGCTGACCGGCGAGACCGGGGCGGGTAAGTCGATCCTGCTGGACGCGCTCGGCCTGGCGGTCGGCGCGCGCGGCGACGCCGCCCTGGTGCGCGCGGGCGCGGCCGCCGCGTCCGTGGTGGCCGCGTTCGACCTGCCGGCGCGCCACGGCGCGCGCGACGCCCTGGTCGAGGCCGGGTTCGCGCCCGGCGACTCCCTGGTCGTGCGCCGCGTCGTGCAGGCCGACGGCCGCAGCCGGGCCTTCATCGACGACCAGCCCGTGACGGTCGGCCTGCTCAACACGGTCGGCGAGGCCCTGGTCGAGGTCCACGGCCAGCACGACCAGCGCGGGCTGCTGCGGCCCGAGACCCATCGGCGCCTGCTGGACGCCTTCGGTGGCCACGAGGAGCGGCTCGCGCGGGTCGCCGGCGCCTACCGGGACTGGCAGGACGCGCGCGAGGCCGAGACGCGCATCGGCGCCGAGGCGGCGGCGCGCGAAGCCGAACGGGCCGCGCTCGACGCCACCCTCGGCGAACTCGGCGCGCTCGATCCCAAGCCCGGCGAGGACGCGGCGCTCGCCGGGGCGCGCACGCGGCTCGCCCACGCCCAGCGTATCGCCGAAGCCGTCGAGACGGCGCGCGCCGCGCTGGCCGGTGGTGGCGGCGCGGTCGACCGCGTGCGCGGGGCCGAGCGCGCGCTGGCCAAGGTCACCGAGGCCGCGGCCGGCGCGCTCGACGGCGCGGCCCAGGCGCTCGAGCGCTGCCGCATCGAGGGGGCCGAGGCGATGGCGCT
>VGDP01000037.1 GCA_016869675.1 Alphaproteobacteria bacterium
TTACGCGATGATTTGGGCGACGACGCCGGCGCCGACGGTACGGCCGCCTTCGCGGATGGCGAAGCGCAGGCCCTCGTCCATCGCGATCGGCGCGATCAGCTCAACCGTCATCGTCACGTTGTCCCCAGGCATCACCATCTCGATGCCGTCCGGCAACTGCACCGTCCCCGTCACATCCGTCGTCCGGAAGTAGAACTGCGGCCGGTAGTTCGTGAAGAACGGTGTATGACGACCACCCTCTTCCTTCGTCAGAACATACGTCTCCGCCTTGAACTTCGTGTGCGGCGTGATCGAACCGGGCTTCGCCAGAACCTGGCCACGCTCGACCTCGTCTCGCTTCGTCCCGCGCAGCAGGATGCCCACGTTGTCCCCAGCCTGGCCCGAGTCCAGCAGCTTGCGGAACATCTCGACACCCGTGCACACCGTCTTCGTCGTCGCCTTCAGGCCGATGATCTCGACCTCGTCGCCGACCTTGATCACCCCTCGCTCAACACGCCCCGTCACCACCGTCCCGCGACCCGAGATCGAGAACACGTCCTCGATCGGCATCAGGAACGCGCGGTCCACAGGGCGCGTCGGCTGCGGGATGTACGTATCAACCGCTTCCATCAGCTTCAGGATCGCATCCCGCCCGATCGCCGGATCCCGGCCCTCGAGACCCGCAAGCCCCGAGCCCCGCACGATCGGGATGTCGTCCCCAGGGAACTCGTACTTCGACAGCAGTTCCCGAACCTCTAGCTCCACCAGGTCCAAAAGCTCCGGGTCGTCAACCATGTCCACCTTGTTCAGGAACACGACGATCGCCGGAACACCGACCTGGCGCGCCAGGAGAATGTGTTCCCGCGTCTGCGGCATCGGGCCATCCGCCGCCGACACCACCAGGATCGCGCCATCCATCTGCGCCGCGCCCGTGATCATGTTCTTCACGTAGTCCGCGTGACCCGGGCAATCCACGTGCGCGTAATGACGCTTCCCCGTCTCGTACTCCACATGCGCCGTGTTGATCGTGATCCCACGAGCACGCTCCTCAGGCGCCTTGTCGATCTGGTCGTACGCTACAAACGACGCTCCGCCACTCTCCGCCAAAACCTTCGTGATCGCCGCCGTCAGCGTCGTCTTCCCATGATCAACATGCCCAATCGTCCCAATGTTGCAGTGCGGCTTCGTCCGCTCAAACTTCTCCTTGGACATGGCTCGTCGTCTCCGTCGTTCAGATCGTTGTCGGTAGCGTCAGGTCAGGCGTAGCGCGCTCGGACTTCCTCGGACACCATTTGAGGCACCGCCTCGTACTTCTCGAAGTACATGGTGTACGTGGCGCGGCCCTGGGTCATCGACCGCAGGTTGTTCACGTAGCCGAACATCTTCTCCAGCGGCACCATGGCGCGAATCACCTGCGCGTTGGCGCGCGGCTCCATGCCCTGGATCTGGCCGCGCCGGCTGTTCAGATCGCCGATCACGTCACCGGTGAACTCCTCAGGTGTGACGACCTCGACGCGCATCAAGGGCTCGAGCAGCTGCGGGCCGGCACGCTGCGCCGCTTCCTTGAACGCGGCGCGCGTCGCGATTTCGAAGGCCAGCACGCTCGAATCCACCTCGTGGTAGCGGCCGTCGAGCAACGTCGTCTTGATGTCGATCATCGGGAACCCGGCGATGACGCCACTTGTGGACGCGCTCATGACGCCCTTCTCGACGCCGGGGATGTACTCCTTCGGCACGGAGCCGCCGACGATCTTGCTCTCGAACGTCACGCCGCTGCCGGGCTCGCCTGGCTCCATGCGGATCTTGATCTGGGCGAACTGCCCGGAGCCTCCGGTCTGCTTCTTGTGCGTGTAGTCGTGCTCGACGACGCGGGTGACGGTCTCGCGATATGCCACCTGCGGCGCGCCGACGGTGGCCTCGACCTTGAACTCGCGCCGCATGCGGTCGACGATGATCTCGAGGTGCAGTTCGCCCATGCCCTTGATGATCGTCTGGCCGCTTTCCGGGTCGGTCGAAACACGGAATGACGGGTCCTCGGCCGCCAGCCGACCCAGCGCCACGCCCATCTTCTCGTGGTCGGCCTTGGTCTTCGGCTCGACAGCGACCTCGATGACCGGCTCGGGGAACTCCATCCGTTCCAGGATCACCGGCGCGTCGGGCGTGCACAGGGTGTCGCCCGTCGTCGTGCCCTTGAGGCCGGCGATGGCAACGATATCGCCCGCGCGCGCCTCCTCGATGTCCTCGCGCGAGTTCGCGTGCATCAGCAGCATGCGCCCGATGCGCTCGCGCCTATCCTTGACCGAGTTCAAAACGGCATCGCCGCCGTTGAGCCGGCCCGAGTAGATGCGCACGAAGGTCAGGGTGCCGACGTACTCGTCGTTCATGACCTTGAACGCTAGGCCGGCGAACGGCTCGGAATCGTCGCAACGACGCTCGACCGCCTTGTCGGTGCCCGGCTTCACACCCTTGATCGCCGCCACGTCGGTCGGCGATGGCAGGTAATCGACCACCGCGTCGAGCAGCGTCTGGACGCCCTTGTTCTTGAACGCGGCGCCGTTCAGCACCGGCACGAACGTGAAGTTGACCGTGCCCTTGCGGATGCAACGCTTCAGCGTCGCCTCGTCCGGATCCTCGCCGCCGAGATACGCCTCGAGCGCCGCGTCATCGACTTCAACGGCCGCCTCGACCAGCTTGTTCCGGTACTCCGCTACCTGATCCGCCATCGCGGCCGGAATGTCGATCACCTTGTACTCGGCGCCCATGGTCTCGTCATCCCATGCCAGCGCCCTCATGGTCACCAAGTCGACCAGCCCGCGGTACTCGGACTCGACACCCAAAGGAAGCTGTAGGACGAGGGGTCGCGCGCCGAGCCGGTCGACGATCATGTCGACGCAGCGAAGGAAGTTCGCACCCGTGCGGTCCATCTTGTTGACGAAGCAAATGCGGGGCACGCCGTACTTGTCGGCCTGGCGCCACACCGTCTCGGACTGCGGTTCGACGCCAGCGACGGCATCAAAGACGGCTACCGCGCCGTCCAGCACCCGTAGCGATCGCTCGACCTCGATGGTGAAGTCGACATGGCCCGGCGTGTCGATGATGTTGACGCGATGGTCGCGCCAGAACGCGGTGGTGGCGGCCGATGTGATGGTGATGCCGCGCTCGCGCTCCTGCTCCATCCAGTCCATCGTTGCGGTCCCTTCGTGGACCTCGCCGATCTTGTGGGAACGCCCCGTATAGAAGAGCACCCGCTCGGTGGTGGTCGTCTTGCCGGCATCGATGTGGGCCATGATGCCGATGTTGCGGTAGCGTTCGAGCGGAGTCGTGCGGGGCATGGGAGGGACCTGGGCTCGGGCTACCAGCGGTAATGGGAGAAGGCCTTGTTGGCCTCGGCCATGCGGTGGGTGTCTTCCCGCTTCTTCACGGCCGTACCGCGACCCTGCGCGGCGTCCATCAGTTCGTTGCTGAGGCGCGCGGTCATGGTGTTCTCGTTTCGCGCGCGCGCCGCCGCGATGATCCAGCGGATCGCCAGGGTCTGGCGGCGCTCGGTGCGCACCTCGACCGGGATTTGGTACGTCGCACCACCGACCCGACGCGAGCGCACCTCGACCGCCGGCCGGACGTTGGCGAGCGCGTCGTGGAACACCTTGATGGCGTCTTGGCCCGACTTCTTCGAGATGGTCTCGAAGGCGCCGTAGACGATCGTCTCGGCGACCGACTTCTTGCCCCGGTACATCATGCAGTTCATGAACTTGGTCACGGTCGGATCGCCAAACTTGGGATCCGGCAGGACCTCGCGCCTTTCGGCGGCGTGACGACGCGACATGTCTGGTCCTCGCTCCTGACCCTACTTCGGCCGCTTGGCGCCGTACTTGGACCGACGCTGGCGGCGCTTCTGCACGCCCTGGGTATCCAGGGTGCCGCGGATGATGTGGTAGCGCACACCCGGCAGATCCTTGACGCGGCCGCCGCGAATCATGACGACCGAGTGTTCTTGCAGGTTGTGGCCTTCGCCAGGAATGTAGCTGGTGACTTCGAAGCCGTTGGTCAGGCGCACACGCGCGACCTTGCGCAGCGCCGAGTTGGGCTTCTTCGGCGTCGTCGTGTAGACCCGCGTGCACACGCCACGCTTCTGCGGGCAAGCCTCGAGCGCGGGTACCTTGTTGCGGTCCCGGCGCGGTTCGCGCGGCTTGCGCAGGAGTTGGTTGATCGTCGGCATTCAGCGCACCCTAGTTCCCGTTCCGACCTCGACACCCCGACCACGAAAGAGCGGCCATACGGCGCGCAGCCGACAGCCCGCAGAGTAGGAAAATCAATCGTGAATCCCGCTCACTTGGCGCGCGACCTCGGCGCTCGGCACGAGGCCCGCCCCGAAAAGCGGGCGCATACTATTCACCGGCCTTAACGGCGTCAAGCCCCACCGCGCGGGAAATCCGTGGATTTCCGCGCCACAAGCAGGACGCCCTGAACGCCGTTCCTTAACGGGCGCGACGACCTTTCGCAACCCACCGATGCAACGGACGGAACGATGCATCAGGAGGCGCCATGGAAGCGAACTCGGCGCCGTGGAATCCAGCCGGCTCCACGGCGCCACAGGTCCGAATTAGGACGCCGCCGCGGCCGCGTCCTCCGCCTCGCCGTCCGCCCCCTGTCCGGCCAGGGCCACCCGATCGCGCTCCGCCGCGATTTCCTTCATACGCGCGACGATGCCGCCGGTGCCTGCCGGGATCAACCGGCCGACGATCACGTTCTCCTTGAGCCCTTCCAGGCGGTCGACCTTGCCGGCCACGGCCGCCTCGGTCAGAACCCGTGTGGTTTCCTGGAACGAGGCGGCCGAGATGAACGACTTGGTCTGAAGCGAGGCCTTCGTGATGCCTTGCAGCACCGGGTGAGCCAGGGCCGGCTGACGGCCTTCCGCCTTGACGCTGACGTTGACCGCATCGAACTCGCGCGCATCGACCTGCTCGCCCACCAGGAACGTGGTGTCCCCGGGCTGGATGATCTCGACCTTCTGCAGCATCTGGCGGCAGATGACCTCGATGTGCTTGTCGTTGATGCGCACGCCCTGGAGCCGATAGACCTCCTGAATCTCGTTCACCAGGTAGGTCGCCAGCGCCTCGACACCCATGACACGCAGGATGTCGTGGGGCACCGGGTTGCCGTCGATGATCGGGTCGCCCCGCTGCACGTTGTCGCCTTCGTGCACCAGGATCGCCTTGCCCTTCGGAATCAAGTACTCGACCGGGTCAAGGTTGGTGTCCGTGGGCTCGATGATCACGCGACGCTTGGCCTTGTAGTCCTTGCCGAACGCCACCCGCCCTTCGACTTCGGCGATCAGGGCAGCGTCCTTTGGCCGGCGCGCCTCAAACAGTTCCGCCACACGTGGCAGACCGCCGGTGATGTCGCGGGTCTTGCCCGACTCGCGCGGGATACGCGCGATGACATCACCGGCCCGCACGGCGGCGTTGGCGTCCACCGCGAGGATCGCGTTCACCGGCAGCGGGTACGCCGCGTCGATGCCCTTGCGCACCTGGGCGACGTTGCCCTTGGCGTCCTTGAGCATAATGCGTGGCCGCAACTGTCCGCCGCGCGGCTGGGTGCGCCAGTCGATGACGACTCGGCTGGTCACGCCGCTCGCCTCGTCGGCGATCTCGCGCACGCTGACACCGTCCTGCAAGTCCTCGAGCGCGGCGGTGCCGTCGACGTCGGCCACGATGGGATCGTTGTACGGATCCCACTCGGCCAGACGCGTGCCCTTCTTGACCTTGGTGTTGGGCTCCACGAGCAGCCGCGCGCCGTAGGGCAGCTTGCGGTAACGCGCCCGCTCGGCCCCCTTGCTGTCGGTCAGGGTCAGGTCCCAGTTGCGGTTCATGACCACGAACTGGCCCCGGCTGTGGCGGATCAGACTGGTGCTGGCCACGGTCACCACGCCGTCGGCGGTCGCCTCGATGGTCGATTGCTCCAGCTTGCGCTGGGCCGTGCCGCCGATGTGGAACGTCCGCATGGTGAGCTGCGTACCCGGCTCGCCGATGGATTGGGCGGCAATGACGCCGACCGACTCGCCGATGTTGACGACCGTGCCACGCGCCAGGTCGCGTCCGTAGCACTTGCCGCAGACGCCGCCCTCGCTTTTGCACGTCAGCACCGAGCGGATCATCACGAGTTCGACGCCCGACTTGACGATCATGTCGACCGTCGCTTCGTCTAACAAGGTGCCGCCCGAAACGACCACCTTGCCGGTCTCGCTCGAGACAACGTCGATCGCCGCGACGCGGCCCAGGATACGCTCGCCAAGGCCAACCAGGACCTCGCCGCCTTCGACGACCGCGCGGGCTTCCAGGCCCTTCTCCGTGCCGCAGTCCTCCTCGACGATGATGCAGTCCTGGGCGACGTCCACCAGGCGACGCGTCAGATACCCCGAATTGGCGGTCTTGAGCGCCGTGTCGGCCAAGCCCTTGCGCGCGCCGTGGGTCGAGTTAAAGTACTCGAGCACCGTTAGACCCTCCTTGAAGTTGGAGGTGATCGGCGTCTCGATGATCTCGCCCGAAGGCTTGGCCATCAAGCCGCGCATGCCGGCCAGTTGCTTGATCTGGGCCGGCGAGCCACGCGCCCCCGAGTGCGCCATCATGTAGATGGGATTCAAGGGCCGGCGACGCTTGGTCTTGGGGTCGATGGCGTCGATGGACGACAGCCCCTTCATCATCTCCTCGGCAACCTGGTCGGTGCAGTGCGACCAGGCGTCGATGACCTTGTTGTACTTCTCGCCTTGGGTGATGACGCCGTCCAGGTACTGCTGCTCGAACTCCTTCACCTGGTCGTGGGTCTGACGCACCAGTTCGCCCTTGTGCGGCGGGACCACCATGTCGTCCTTGCCGAACGAGATGCCGGCGCGGCAGGCGTAGTTGAAGCCCATCGCCATGATGCGGTCGCAGAAGATCACCGTGTCCTTCTGACCGCAGTTGCGATAGACGACGTCGATGACCTCGCTGATCTCCTTCTTGGTCAGCACCCGGTTGATCAGATCGATGCCGATCGGCCAGCGCCGCGGCAGGAGTTTGGACAGCAACGCGCGGCCCGGCGTGGTCTCGACCGTGGTGGCCTTCGGCTCGCCGTCCTCGTCGACGCCCTGGTAACGGAACCTAATTTTGGTGTGGAGCGTCACAGCGCCCGAATCCAGCGCGTGGTGCACCTCACCAATGTTGCCGAACGCCATGCCCTGGCCCGCCTCGTCCGGAACCATGAGGGTCAGGTCATAGAGGCCGAGGACGATGTCCTGGCTCGGCACGATGATCGGCTTGCCGTTGGCCGGACTGAGGATGTTGTTGGTCGACATCATCAGCACGCGCGCCTCGAGCTGCGCCTCGATCGACAGCGGTACGTGCACCGCCATCTGATCGCCGTCGAAGTCGGCGTTGAAGGCCGCGCAGACCAGCGGGTGGAGCTGGATCGCCTTGCCCTCGATGAGCACCGGCTCGAAGGCCTGGATGCCCAACCGGTGCAGCGTCGGCGCCCGATTCAGCAGCACCGGATGCTCGCGGATCACCTGCTCCAGGATGTCCCAGACCTCCGGGCGCTCCTTCTCGACCAGCCGCTTGGCCGCCTTGATGGTCGGCGCCATGTTGTAGAGCTCGAGCTTGGCGTAGATGAACGGCTTGAACAGCTCGAGCGCCATCTTCTTCGGCAGGCCGCACTGGTGCAGCTTGAGTTCGGGGCCGACGACGATGACCGAGCGACCCGAATAGTCGACGCGCTTGCCCAGCAGGTTCTGGCGGAACCGGCCCTGCTTGCCCTTCAGCATGTCGGAGATCGAGCGCAGCGGCCGCTTGTTCGCGCCGGTGATGACCCGGCCGCGCCGGCCGTTGTCGAACAGCGCGTCGACCGCCTCCTGCAGCATGCGCTTCTCGTTGCGCACGATGATGTCGGGCGCGCGCAGCTCGATCAGGCGTTTCAACCGGTTGTTGCGGTTGATGACGCGACGGTAGAGATCGTTGAGGTCAGACGTCGCGAAGCGACCGCCATCCAACGGCACCAGGGGGCGCAGCTCGGGCGGCATGACCGGGACGACCTCGAGGATCATCCATTCAGGCCGGTTGCGCGACTCGATCAGGGTCTCGACCAGCTTGAGCCGCTTGATCAGCTTCTTGCGCTTGGCCTCCGACGTCGTCTCGGCCAGTTCGATGCGCAGCTCGTCGCGCGTCGGCTCCAGCTCGACCTGGGTCAGCATCTCGCGGATGGCCTCGGCGCCGATGCCGGCGCGGAAGTTCTCGGCGCCGTAATGCTCCTGGGCCTCCAGCACCTGCTCCTCGGTCATGAGCTGGCGCGGCTTCAACGGCGTCAGCCCCGTCTCCATGACGATGTAGTTCTCGAAATAGAGGACGCGCTCCAGCTCCTTCAGCGTGATGTCGAGCAGCAAGCCGATGCGCGAGGGCAGCGACTTCATGAACCAGATGTGCGCCACCGGGGCGGCCAGCTCGATGTGGCCCATGCGCTCGCGCCGGACCTTCGACTGGATCACCTCGACGCCGCACTTCTCGCACACGACGCCGCGGAACTTCATGCGCTTGTACTTGCCGCACAGGCACTCGTAGTCCTTCACCGGGCCGAAGATCTTGGCGCAGAACAGCCCGTCCCGCTCCGGCTTGAACGTGCGGTAATTGATCGTCTCCGGCTTCTTCACCTCGCCAAACGACCAGGACCGGATCTTCTCGGGGCTGGCGATCGAGATTCGGATCTCGTCGAAGCTCGGCGGGCCGCTCACCTGCCCAAAAATCCGCATCAGTTCGTTCATCGCGTCTCTCCTCTGTTCGACAGCGTCACTTCGGTTCCGGTCGGGCCCCCGTTGTGGGGGCCCGCCGGCCTCAACTGCGCTGTCGCAGATCCACGTTCAGGCACAGGGACTGCATTTCCTTGACGAGGACGTTGAAGCTTTCCGGGATGCCGGCCTCGAACGTGTCCTCGCCGCGGACGATCGCCTCGTAGACCTTGGTCCGGCCCGACACGTCGTCGGACTTGACGGTCAGCATCTCCTGCAGCGTATAGGCCGCGCCGTAGGCCTGGAGCGCCCACACCTCCATCTCGCCGAAGCGCTGGCCGCCGAACTGCGCCTTGCCGCCCAGCGGCTGCTGGGTGACCAGGCTGTACGGGCCGATCGACCGGGCGTGGATCTTGTCGTCGACCAGGTGATGCAGCTTCAGCATGTAGAGGTAGCCCACCGTGACCTTGCGGTCGAACGGCAGGCCGGTGCGCCCGTCGACCAGGGTGACCTGGCCCGAGACGTCGACCCCCGCGTTCTCCAGCATACCGACGATGTCGCTTTCGCGCGCGCCGTCGAACACCGGGGTCCCCATGGGAACCCCGCCGCGCAGGCGCTCGCCCTCGCGCACCAACTCTTCGTCGGTCAGGTCCGGGGCTTTTCTGTCGCCGTAGGTCGTGCCCAGGAACTGCCGCAAGTCCTTCAGTCGGCGTGGATCGCTGCGCGCGGCATCCATCATGGCACCGATCTGGCGGCCGATTCCTGCGGCCGCCCAGCCCAGATGGGTCTCGAGGATCTGGCCGACGTTCATGCGCGAGGGCACGCCCAGCGGGTTGAGCACGACGTCCACCGGCGTGCCGTCCTCCAGGTAGGGCATGTCCTCGACCGCGACGATGCGGCTGATCACGCCCTTGTTGCCGTGCCGACCGGCCATCTTGTCGCCGGCCTGCAGCTTGCGCTTAACGGCGATGAAGACCTTGACCATCTTGAGCACGCCCGGCGGCAGGTCGTCGCCGGCGCGCAGCTTCTCAACCTTGTCCTCGAAGCGGCGCTGCAGGCGCTGGACGTCCTCGTCGCGTTGACGTTTGAGCTCCTCGATCTCGGCCGTGACCTTGTGGTCCTTGATGGCGATCTGCCACCACTGACCGAGGCTCAGCTCCTCGAGCACGGCTTGGGTAACGCGCCCTCCCGCCTTCAGGGCCTTGGGGCCCTTGACGATGGTGCGGTTCATCAGATGCGTGCGCAGCCGGTCGTAGACGTTGCGCTCCAGGATCGCGCGCTCGTCGTCGCGATCCTTGGCGAGCCGCTCGATCTCGTCCCGCTCGATCGCCAGCGCGCGCTCGTCCTTGTCGACGCCGCGGCGCGAGAACACCCGCACCTCGACGATCGTGCCCGACACCCCGGGCGGGACCTTGAGCGAGGTGTCGCGCACGTCCGACGCCTTCTCGCCGAAGATCGAGCGCAGCAGCTTCTCCTCGGGCGTCATCGGGCTTTCGCCCTTGGGCGTGATCTTGCCCACCAGGATGTCGCCCGCCTTGACCTCGGCGCCGATGTAGACGATGCCCGCCTCGTCGAGGTTCTTCAGGGTCTCCTCACCGACGTTGGGGATGTCGCGCGTGATCTCTTCCTGGCCAAGCTTGGTGTCGCGAGCTGAGACCTCGAACTCCTCGATGTGGATCGACGTAAAGATGTCGTCCTTCACCAGCCTTTCCGAGATCAGGATCGAGTCCTCGAAGTTGTAGCCGTTCCACGGCATGAACGCGCACAGCACGTTGTAACCGAGCGCGAGCTCGCCATCGTGGGTCGAGGGCCCGTCGCCGAGAATGTCCCCGGCGGCCACCACCTCACCCACCCGCACCAGGGGCCGCTGGTTGATGCACGTGTTCTGGTTGGACCGGCGGAACTTGAGCAGCTTGTAAATGTCGACGCCTACAGTCGAGCCGCCCGTGTGGGTGGCCCGCACGACGATGCGGGTCGCGTCGACCTGGTCCACCACGCCGCCGCGCCGCGCCACGATGATGGTGCCGGAATCGCGCGCCACGACGGCCTCCATGCCGGTGCCAACCAGCGGCGCCTGGGTGCGCGTCAACGGCACCGCCTGGCGCTGCATGTTCGAGCCCATGAGCGCCCGGTTGGCGTCGTCGTTCTCGAGGAACGGGATCAGCGCCGCGGCGACCGAGACGAGCTGCTTGGGCGAGACGTCAATGAAGTCGATCGACTTCGGCACCGCCAGCACGAACTCGCCGCCGCGCCGGCAACTCACCAAGTCCTCGGCGAACTTGCCGGCCTTGTCGAGTTCGGCGTTGGCCTGCGCGATGGTGTAGCGCCCCTCCTCCATGGCGGTCAGGAACACCACCTCCTCGGCCACCTTGCCGTTGACCGCGCGGCGGTACGGGCTTTCGATGAAGCCGTGCTTGTTGACCCGCGCGTAGGTCGCGAGGCTGCTGATCAGGCCGATGTTCGGGCCTTCCGGCGTCTCGATCGGGCAGATGCGGCCGTAGTGGGTCGGGTGCACGTCGCGCACTTCGAAGCCCGCGCGCTCGCGCGTCAGACCGCCCGGGCCCAGAGCGGACAGCCGCCGCTTGTGCGTGATCTCGCTCAGCGGGTTGGTCTGGTCCATGAACTGGGAGAGCTGCGAGGAGCCGAAGAACTCGCGCACCGCCGCCGCTGCAGGCTTCGCGTTGATCAGGTCGTGCGGCATGATGCTGTCCAGCTCGACCAGGCTCATGCGCTCGCGGATCGCCCGCTCCATGCGCATTAGACCCATGCGGTACTGGTTCTCCAGCAATTCGCCGACCGAACGCACGCGCCGGTTGCCCAGGTGATCGATGTCGTCGATCTCGCCCTTGCCGTCTTTCACCTCGACCAGCGTCTTGACGACCGCCAGCAGGTCGGTGCGGGTCAGTGCCCGCAACCCTTCGTCGAGGCCGAGTCCGAGGCGGGCGTTCATCTTGACCCGCCCGACCGAGGACAGATCGTAACGCTCCGACATCTGCACGACGATCTGGTCACTGCGCACCCAAACGCCCGAGCTGAAAGCCGGCGACGTGGTCGACTGCGACACGGCGATGCAGCAGCAGCCATCCTTGATTTCGAGCAGCCAGGCGTTGCCGTCCACCTGAGCCCGCGCCAGGTTGGCGACGACCTTGGCGCCGTCCTTCGGCGCGCTCAGCACCTGCGCCTTGTCGCCGACCAGCGTCACCGGTGCCAGAAGCAGGTCGTAGAGCAGGCGCTCGGCCGCCTCCTCGGTCGGCGGCTCGCCGGGGCGCATGACCTTGTAGATCTCGAGCAGAGCGTCGTGTCGGTCGCGGCACTTGTCGACGACCAGCGTGTTGCGCATGTAGGCGCCCACGGTCTGCGTGTTGATGTCGAGCAGCGTGATCGTCGTCATCCTGTTGGCCTTGAGCGCGTCGAGCGTCGCGGCCGTGATCTCGTCGCCCGCCTCGACCAGCACTTCGCCCGACGACTCGTCGATGATGTCGACCGCCATGTAGCGCCCGATCAGATCCTCGTCCGCCAGGAGCTGTTCGGTCATCTTGGCTTCGGCCAGCTTGCGTACGACCAGTCGGGTGACCTTGGTCCCCGCTTCCAGCACGGCCTTGCCGGTCTTGGCGTTGATCAGATCGCGGCCGAGCTTGATGCCGATCAGGGTCTCGGGCTCGAACGGCGCGCGCCAGCCGCCGTCCTTGGTCTGGGTCGCCACGATCGAGCGGTAGAAGTACCGTAGCATCTGCTCCATGGACATGCCGAGCGCATAGAACAGCGTCGAGGCCGGCAACTTGCGGCGGCGGTCGATGCGTACGTGCACGATGTCCTTGGCGTCGAACTCGAAGTCGAGCCACGAGCCGCGGTAGGGAATGATGCGCGCGGCGTACAGGAACTTGCCCGACGAGTGCGTCTTGCCCCGATCGTGATCGAAGAACGCCCCGGGCGAACGGTGCATCTGGCTGACGATCACGCGTTCGGTGCCGTTGACGATGAAGGTGCCCTTGTCCGTCATCAGGGGCATGTCGCCCATGTAGACGTCCTGTTCCTTGATGTCGCGCACCTCGCGCTTCTTGATCTCCTCGTCGACGTCGAAGATCCAGAGCTGCAGCGTCACCTTGAGCGGCGAGGCGAACGTCATGCCGCGCTGCTGACACTCCTCCACGTCGTACTTGGGCGCCTCCAGCTCGTAGCGCACGAAATGCAGCTCGGCGCGACCGGCGAAGTCCTTCATCGGGAACACCGACTTGAAGACGCCCTGCAGCCCCGACAGCTCGCGCTGCGCGGTGCTGGCGTCGGCCTGCAGGAACTGGTCGTAGGAGTTGCGCTGGACCTCGATGAGGTTCGGCATGGTGATGACGGCCGGGATCCGGCCGAACATCCGCCGACGCCGCGTGCGAACCGAGAAATCCTGCGACATTGTCCTACCTCGATCGTTCAACGCGACGGGACGGGAACCGCGCGGCCCCAAGGCCGTGCGTCTCGTCGCCATCGCAAGGTTGCGTCGTCGCCCACGCGTTGCCGCGCGGGCCGTCGACGCGATGACATGCGTCGGCCGCGAGCGCCCCGCCCCGGCCCGTGGACCGGAACGGCGGCGCGATCGTCGTCCGACGCGGCCGTGTCAAGGCGAGTCCGCCGGGGCCCGCCTACTTCACCTGGACCTGGGCACCCGCCGCTTCCAGTTGCGCCTTGAACTTGGCGGCATCGTCCTTCGACACGCCGTCCTTGACGTCCTTCGGCGCGCCCTCGACCAGATCCTTCGCCTCCTTGAGGCCGAGACCGGTGATGGCCCGGACCTCCTTGATGACGTTGATCTTCTTCTCGCCCGCCGCGACGAGCACGACGGTGAACTCCGTCTTCTCCTCGGCCGGGGCCGCCGCGGCACCGCCGCCCGCGCCCGGCGCCATGGCCATCGCCACCGGCGCCGCCGCCGACACGCCCCACTTCTCCTCGAGCATCTTGCTGAGCTCCGCCGCCTCGATAACCGTCAGCGCCGAAAGCTCATCCGCGATCTTGGCCAAATCCGCCATCATTGACTCCATCGTTCCGTAGCGTTGTTGCTGTGTCCGTTGATGATCGAAGCGTTCCGCCCACCGCCTATGCGACGTCCGCGGCATCGCCACCCTTCTTGCCGTAAGCCCCGAAGACCCGCGCCAGTTGCCCCGCCGGTGCGGCCAGCACCCCGGCGACACGCGTAGCCGGCGCCTGGAGCAACCCGACCAGCTTGCCGCGCAGTTCATCCAGCGACGGCAGCTTCGCGAGGTTCTCGACGCCGGCGGCGTTGAGCGTCTGCGCCCCGAGACCCGCGCCGAGAACGACAAACTTCTCGTTCTTCTTGGCGAAATCGACCGCCACCTTGGCGGCCGCCACCGGGTCCTTCGAGAAGGCGAGACCGGTTGGCCCCTTGAGCAGATCGGCCAAGCCCTGGAACGGCGTGTCAGCGACGGCGCGCCGCGCCAGGGTGTTCTTCGCCACGCGGAAGTTCGCGCCGCTCGCCCGCATCTGGCGTCTGAGCTCGCTCGACGCCGCGACGGTCAGGCCGTTGTTGTGCGCCACGACGACGATCGTCGCATCGCGCAACGCGGCCCGGAGGTCGTCGACGACCCTTTCCTTGTCTGTTCTATCCAAACGACGTCTCCAGTTGAGGGACCGCGACCGGTACTTCCCGAGGCGATCCGTTGGCACCCGACCGCGGGGAATCCGCCCCGCGATCCAGTTTCCTGCCCCGAAGCTCGTCGTTCCGCTGCGGCGCGCGAAGCACCGCCCCGGTCGTTCCCAAGCCCCGTCTATGCGGGTGGTCGCCCCTTAGGCCACGGCCGAACCCGTGGCGCCCGCAGTCTCGGACAGGTCCTTCCTCCGCCTTGCGACGGATTCCTTCATTCATCACCCGGCCGCGCTACCTTGCCGTCAGGGTCGCGAGTTCCAGGCGCACGCCCGGCCCCATGGTGGAGCTGAGCGTCGCCTTGCGCATGTACGTCCCCTTCACGCCCGAGGGCTTCGCCTTGACGATCGCGTCGACGAACGCGCGCACGTTGTCGCGGATCTGGTCGGCGCTGAAGCTGGCCTTCGCCACGCCGGCGTGGACGATGCCCGCCTTCTCGGCGCGGAACTGCACCTGCCCGCCCTTCGCCGCCTTGACCGCCACCGCGATGTCGCGCGTGACCGAGCCCAGCTTGGGGTTCGGCATGAGCCCACGCGGGCCAAGAATCTTGCCCAGCTTGCCGACCAGCGGCATCATGTCCGGCGTGGCGACGCACTGATCGAAGTTGATGGTGCCACCCTGGATCTGCTCGGCCAGATCCTCGGCGCCGACCACGTCGGCGCCGGCCTTGCGCGCTTCCTCGGCCAGCGGACCCCTGGCGAACACCGCGACCCGCACGGTCTTGCCCGTCCCGTTCGGCAGCTGCACGACGCCACGCACCATCTGATCGGCGTGGCGCGGATCGACGTTCAGGTTCATCGAGATCTCGATGGTCTCGTCGAACTTGGACTTCGCGCCGCCCCGCACCAGCGCCACCGCCTCGTCCAACGGGTACTGCTTGCCGACCTCGAGGTTCTCGCACACCGCGCGCAGCCGCTTGCTCGTCCGTGCCATCGTCTACTCCACCACTTCCAGGCCCATGGAACGGGCCGAGCCGGCGATGATCCGGCAAGCGCCTTCCACGTCCTTGGCGTTGAGGTCCACCATCTTCTTCTCGGCGATCTCGCGGATCTGGCCCATGGTCACCCGACCCTTGAGGTCGCGCCCGGGCGTCGAGCTGCCCTTGTCGATCTTGGCCACCTTGCGCAGGAAGTACGACGCAGGCGGCGTCTTCATGACGAAGTTGAACGTGCGGTCCTGGAACGCCGTGATCACCACGGGCACCGGGGTGCCGGCCTCGAAACTCTGGCTCTGGGCGTTGAACGCCTTGCAGAATTCCATGATGTTCAGACCGCGCTGGCCGAGCGCCGGCCCGATCGGGGGCGACGGGTTGGCCTGACCGGCCGGAACCGTCAGCTTGATGTATCCGGCGACCTTCTTCGCCATGCGTCCTTCTCCTGCCTGCGATCCTAGCGTCCCAAGGCGGTCCGCCGGATCCTGACCAGCGTCCCCTGGGGCCTAGACCTTCTCGACCTGGGTGTACTCGAGCTCGACCGGCGTGGCGCGCCCGAAGATCGACACCGCCACCTTCAGGCGGGCGCGCTCCTCGTCGATTTCCTGCACCGTGCCGTTGAACGACGTGAACGGCCCATCGCTGACGCGCACCGTTTCGCCCACCTCGAACAGGATCGACGGTTTCGGCCTCTCGACCCCTTCCTCAACCTGCCGGATGACGCGCTGGGCCTCGATCTCGCTGATCGGCACCGGCCGGCCACCGCCGCCCAGAAAGCCGGTCACCTTAGGCGTGTTGCGGACCAGATGCCACGTCTGGTCGGTCATGTCCATCCTGACCAGCACGTAGCCCGGGAAAAAGCGCCGCTCCGACGACACCTTCTGGCCCCGGCGCATCTCAACCACTTCCTCGGTCGGCACGACGATGTCCTCGAATTTGTCCGTCATGCCGTGCGTGATCGCCTGTTCGCGGATCGACTGCGCGACCTTCTTCTCGAAACCCGAGTAACAGTGGATGATGTACCAGCGCATCGCCACGGCGTTCAGCCTCCGACCCTGAACAGCAGCCGCACGCCGAAACCGAGCACTTGGTCGACGAGGAATAAGAAGATTGCCACCAGCATAACCACGACGAACACCGTCGCCGTGGTGATCAGGGTTTCCTTGCGCGACGCCCACGTCACCTTGCTCGCCTCCTGGCGAACCTGGCGCGCGAACTCGGCCAGTGACACCTTGGCCATAGCCGTTCCCGTCATGCCGCGGCAGTCGTTGCGATGGCAGGAGTGGAGGGTCTCGAACCCCCAACCCCCGGTTTTGGAGACCGGTGCTCTACCAATTGAGCTACACTCCTAGACGTCTGAGTTAACCTGATACATTACGCGATGATTTGGGCGACGACGCCGGCGCCGACGGTACGGCCGCCTTCGCGGATGGCGAAGCGCAGGCCCTCGTCCATCGCGATCGGCGCGATCAGCTCAACCGTCATCGTCACGTTGTCCCCAGGCATCACCATCTCGATGCCGTCCGGCAACTGCACCGTCCCCGTCACATCCGTCGTCCGGAAGTAGAACTGCGGCCGGTAGTTCGTGAAGAACGGTGTATGACGACCACCCTCTTCCTTCGTCAGAACATACGTCTCCGCCTTGAACTTCGTGTGCGGCGTGATCGAACCGGGCTTCGCCAGAACCTGGCCACGCTCGACCTCGTCTCGCTTCGTCCCGCGCAGCAGGATGCCCACGTTGTCCCCAGCCTGGCCCGAGTCCAGCAGCTTGCGGAACATCTCGACACCCGTGCACACCGTCTTCGTCGTCGCCTTCAGGCCGATGATCTCGACCTCGTCGCCGACCTTGATCACCCCTCGCTCAACACGCCCCGTCACCACCGTCCCGCGACCCGAGATCGAGAACACGTCCTCGATCGGCATCAGGAACGCGCGGTCCACAGGGCGCGTCGGCTGCGGGATGTACGTATCAACCGCTTCCATCAGCTTCAGGATCGCATCCCGCCCGATCGCCGGATCCCGGCCCTCGAGACCCGCAAGCCCCGAGCCCCGCACGATCGGGATGTCGTCCCCAGGGAACTCGTACTTCGACAGCAGTTCCCGAACCTCTAGCTCCACCAGGTCCAAAAGCTCCGGGTCGTCAACCATGTCCACCTTGTTCAGGAACACGACGATCGCCGGAACACCGACCTGGCGCGCCAGGAGAATGTGTTCCCGCGTCTGCGGCATCGGGCCATCCGCCGCCGACACCACCAGGATCGCGCCATCCATCTGCGCCGCGCCCGTGATCATGTTCTTCACGTAGTCCGCGTGACCCGGGCAATCCACGTGCGCGTAATGACGCTTCCCCGTCTCGTACTCCACATGCGCCGTGTTGATCGTGATCCCACGAGCACGCTCCTCAGGCGCCTTGTCGATCTGGTCGTACGCTACAAACGACGCTCCGCCACTCTCCGCCAAAACCTTCGTGATCGCCGCCGTCAGCGTCGTCTTCCCATGATCAACATGCCCAATCGTCCCAATGTTGCAGTGCGGCTTCGTCCGCTCAAACTTCTCCTTGGACATGGCGCTGACCCGTTCCCCCTCGATCTATCCTTAGCGAAACCGGCCCTCGGGCCGGCGAATGTCTACACCGTCTGGAGCGGGTGGCGGGAATCGAACCCGCATGGCCAGCTTGGAAGGCTGGAGCTCTACCATTGAGCTACACCCGCCGATCGTTCACATGGCTCCAGGACTCGCTCGCCCGCTGGTGGAGGGGGAAGGATTCGAACCTTCGTAGACGTACGTCGGCAGATTTACAGTCTGCTGCCTTTGACCGCTCGGCCACCCCTCCGGGAAGCGCACCTGCCGCCGGGAAACCGCGCACTATCGGCATTTTCAACCCGGTGTCAACGACGAACGGCCACAACCATGCCGTCTGCGTCCCACCCGGCGTGGCGCTCCTCGGTTGTGATGCTGTTTCGCGCAATCTATAACGCGATCCCATGGCTCGCAAGCACTTACGTGACCGTTCCGACGCGCCGCGGCGCGACACCGTCTGGCTGTACGGCCGCCACGCGGTCACGGCCGCGCTGGCCAACCCGTCGCGGGCCGTCTACGAGCTCCACGCGACCCCCGAGGCGCTCGATCAGGTGCCTGGAACCCTGACCGCCCGGCCGGGCCTGACCGTGACCCTGGCGGACCGAGCCCGGATCGGCACAATGGTACCATCCGGAGCCGTGCATCAGGACCTGGCGCTGCGCGCCGCGCCGCTGCCCCAGACCACCCTGGACGACGTGCTGGCGCGCCCCGGCCCCAAGACCATCGTTGTCCTGGACCAGGTCACCGACCCGCACAACGTCGGCGCGATCCTGCGTTCGGCGGCCGCCTTCGGAGCCGCGGCGGTGGTGGTGACAGCGCGCAACGCGGCACCACCCGGCCCGACGGTCGCCAAGGCGGCATCGGGCGCGCTCGACCTGGTGCCCCTGGTGCAAGTGGTCAACCTTGCCCGCGCGCTCGAGGCCATGAAGACCGAGGGCATCTGGTGCCTGGGGCTCGATGCCGAAGGCGGGCGGCCCCTGACAACCGATCTGCCGGGACCGTCGATCGCCCTAGTGCTTGGCGCCGAGGGCGATGGCCTGCGCCGGCTTACGCGCGAGCGCTGCGATGCTATCGTCAGCCTGCCGACCGTCGGCCCTCTCGCCAGTCTCAACGTCTCGAACGCGGCCGCGATCGCGCTCTACATTGTCTCGCGTCGCTAGGGCGTGTCGGCTTGTTCCCTTGCGGGCAAGCCACTACTCTTGGATTTCAGTCGTGCCGGATTAGCTCAGTGGCAGAGCAACCGCCTTGTAAGCGGTAGGTCGTGAGTTCAAATCCCACATCCGGCACCATCAAATCAAGCACTTAGCGCCGGTCTGTCTGGCGCCGAAAGGTCCGGGGTCACACCGGGGTCACAGTCGAAAGGCGAAGCCCCACCCTGACCGACCGGTCAGCCCCACCCGTCGAGGCGGCTGATTTGTCGGACTAAACGTCCGCTCGCCGCGCACCCGCAAAGAAGCAGGCTGGATATGGTTTCGTCACCGCAAACAGCACGGTGATGAAACATGAACTTGCCTCTGTCGCACCCCATCCGGGTCCGCCTGACGACTGAGCAGGCGGCCGAGCACCTGAGCGTCAAGCCGAGCACGCTCGAAGTCTGGCGCTGCACCAAGCGTCACGCGATCCCGTGCGTCAAGGCGGGCCACAAGGTCTTCTACTGGTGCGACGACCTGGATACGTGGCTTGAATCTCGCCGCGTGCAGCCGGTGGTGCTGGAGCAGGCATGAGCGCCACAAGCCCCGTTGTGATTGCGCTGGCCGCTTTCGCAATCGCTGACCGCGAGCGGCAGGCCGAGATGGCAGGCCGCGAGTACAGCCTGGATGATTCGCGGGCTGTGGCCGAGCGCTTCGGTGTCGAGGCAGCGAGCATCGCCGCCGCCTGGCGCAGCCCGGTACCCAACATCGCCACGCCGACCTATGTCGGACCGTGCCGTCGGCGAGCGCCGGACGATGTCTACGACGGGCCGCGCCGCCGGTCCCAGGAGCAGGACATGCCGCCGGTGCCGATCAAGGTCTGATCTCTCGATCGCCACGGGCGGCTGGCCATCGGCGTACTCTTGGCCCAGAATCGCGGGCGGAGAGACCTAACCCGATGGCCATTCATGATCCCGACCCATGCCGCCTTCCCCACGGCCGAGCACCATGAGCGGCTCGGCCGAGCACGCACGGCGCTTCGTGAGGCTGGCTTCGCCGGATGTGTCTCGGTCGCGCCCGAGCATCACTACTACCTGGGCGGCTACGATTCGTGGGTCGGTGTCAACAGCCCCCAGGCCCTGATCTTCGGTATCGGCCACGACGAACCCACCCTGGTCGTACGCGATGTCGATCTGCCGCTCGTGCGCGAAACATCATGGATCGCCGATGTGCGCACGTACCGCATGCACGCCGAGGACCCGGCGGCCGTGATCGCCGCGGCGGTCGCCGCGAAGGGCCTGCGCGGCCGCCTGGCGACCGAGACGCAATCCTACGCCCTGCCGCTGGCCTTGGGCCGCCGCCTGGCCGACGCCCTGGCGCCCTCCACGCTGGACGACGCGACCGGACTGCTCGGCGCGCTCCGCATCGCCAAGTCCGCGCGCGAGATGGCGTACCTCGCCGTCGCCGCCCGCCACGCCGTGGCCGGGCTCGCGGCGTTTCGCGACACGGCGCGCGCGCGCGTCACCGAGATCGCCGTGGCCGCCGCGATCGAAGGCGCCATGCGCCTAGCGGGCAGCGACTACTGGGCGATCCCGACCGAACTGGCCGGCGGCCCGCGCGCGGCCGGCGGTCACGCCACGGCGACGTCGCGCGTCATCGGATCGGGCGAACTGATCCATGCCGAGTTCGCCGGCGTCGAGCGGCGCTATCACGCGGTTGGCATCCACACCTTGGCGGTTGGCCAGCCGGCGCCCGCGGCGCGCGAGCTCTACGAGGCCGCGCGCGCCTCGCTTGGCGCCGGCATCGCGGCCGCGCGGCCGGGCACGCCCGTCGAGGCGATCGAGGAGGCCTCGCTCGTTCCCTTGCGCGCGCGCGGCCTCGAGCACCGCGCGATGATGCGCTTCGGCTACGGCATCGGCATCGCCTACCCGCCGATCTGGCTGGAAAACTTGCAAATCTGTCGCGGCTCGCCGCAGCGCCTGGGGCCAGGCATGGTGTTCGTCCTGCACGCGTGCCTGGAGCTGCCCGACGAACGGCTGGGCGTCGTACAGGGCGGCACCTACGCCTTGAACGACGACGGTCTGGTCTTGCTGGTGGGCGGCAGCGACGTGCCGCTCGAGGTGGTCTAGCGCCCGGCTCTTACGGCGCGGCCTTGGGCGCCGGCATGTCCACCGTGACGCACTGGACCTCGACCGACAGGATGTCCGGGTTGGCCGCCACCGATCGCTCGATCGAGGGAACCATGGCCCGGCAGATTTCGTCCGATGGCATGGGCGTCACGTAGGCGTTTAATCCGTAGACCGTGAACGAGGTGACCAGCGCCAGGACCACGGTCACGAAGGCCTCCGTTCGGGTTCGTCGGCGTGCATCGCCTCGGCGTGGTCCATCATCAGCTCGAGCCGTTCGTCCCAGGCGAGCTGCTTGCGCCGTGCGTCCTGGACGTACGCCGTGTGCCGGATCGCGCGGTTGAACACCTTGCCGACCAGGCGGCCGAACAGGCGCATCGGCCGTTCCACATCGACGATCAGGATCACCCGCTCCTCGGCGGAGTCGTTGCGCACCTCGTGGTCGTACGTGTCGTCGAAGACGAACGCCCGGCCATCGTCCCAGTGCATGATCTGGTCGTCGACCCGCATCCAGCACTGGGCGCGGTCGCGCGGCGTGCGCAGACCCATGTGCAGGCGCACGATCCCCTTGCTGATGCCCCGGTGGGGCGTGATCTTGCCCCCAGGCGCGAGGATCGAAAACCATGCGCTCTTCATGTCGGGGATCGCTTCGAGCAGCCGCGCGGTCTCGGGGCACTGCCGGCAGTGCGCGTCGACCCGATAGCCGAAGCCGCAGAACAGGTAGACCTTCCAGCGGCAGCCCGAGGTGATGCGGCGCTGGTCGCGCGAGATCTCCTGGAACGGCGGCAAGTGTTCGCGCTGCTCCAGCACCCGGTCGAGCTCGGCACGAATCGCCGGATAGCCCGCCTCGATCGCCGCCACCCAGGGAAAATCGGCCGTCCTGAGCACCGGCCGATCGCCAACCGTGGACTGCGCGCCGAGGAACGACGCCAAGCCGCGAATCGCGCGCTTGCCCAGGCGCTTGACGTGCCGGCGGCGCCACCGGCGCAGCCACGGTTCCGGCGCGGCCGTCGTCGTCGGGGTTACCATCGTGGTGGTCCTGTTCGTGGGAGCGTTCATGTCCATCGAACCGCTTGCTGAATAGCCTAGAAACCCGGCGTCGTGCTAGCAAGCCTCCATGTGGTCCCGCATCCGCCTCGACATCGGCTTGGGCGACATCGCCACGGGTCTGGCGCGCTGCCTGAGCGGTGGCGACCGCCGGACCATGGAGGCCCGCATCGAACACCTGTGGGCGCCCGAGGGTCGTGCCCTGGTCGCCTTCTCCGTGCGCAGTGGGCTCGACCTCGCGCTCCAGGCGCTCGACCTGCCCAAGGGTTCCGAGGTGCTGTTCTCGGCGCTCAACGTCAAGGGCATGATCAAGATCGTCGAGCGCCACGGTCTGGTCCCGGTCCCGGTCGATCTGGAACTGGCGCGCATGGGACCCGATTCGGCCTCCCTCAAACGGGCGATCTCGCCGCGCTCCCGCGTGCTGGTGGTGGCGCATCTGTTCGGCGCCCGCCTTGACCTAGATCAGACCGCCGCCCTCTCCCGGCGTCACGGCCTGGTCCTGATCGAGGACTGCGCCCAGGTCTTCAGTGGCATCGACTACCGCGGCCACCCCGAGGCCGACATCAGCCTGTTCAGCTTCGGCCCGCTCAAGACCGCGACCGCTATCGGGGGCGCGCTCGCGCGCGTGAGCGATCCGGTGCTTTTCGGGCGCATGCGCGCGATCCAGGACGCCTACCCGGTCCAAGGTTCAGGCGCCTACGCCAAGCGGCTGATCAAGTTCGCCCTGCTGAAACTCGTGCTCTCGCGCCCGGTGTTCGCGGTCCTCACCGGCGTGCTTAGACTGTTCGTCGAGGACTACGAGGACGCGGTGACCGACGCGGTGCGCGGCGTCGCCCAGCTCGGTTCGCCGAAGAAGATCCGCAAACGGCCGTGCTTCGCCCTGCTTGCCGTCCTGGAACGACGCCTGCGGCGCTTCGATGCCAAGGACCTCGACCGCCGGGCGGCGGCCGCGCAACGCCTTGACCGTCACCTCGCACCGGGGGTCACGCGACCTGGAACCGCCAACCCGGTGCACTCCTACTGGGTCTACCCCATGTTGGCGGACAATCCGAAGGCGATGATCGCCGAGCTGCGTCGTGCCGGGTTCGACGGTGCCCAGCAGACCCGGTCCCAGGCGGTGGCGCCGCCGCCCGACCGTCCCGATCTGGCGCCGGTCGTCGCGGCGGAGGCTCTCACGCGACTTATCGTGCTGCCATGCTACCCTGCCATGCCCGACCACGAGGTGGCACGCGAGGCTGAAATCGTCAACGCACGCTCCGCGCGGCAGGCCGCCGAGTAGCCGGCCTCAGATCCGGCACCGCTTGGGTACGTCGCACCAGCACTCGATGCCCTCGGGCACCACGTCCATCTTGCGGTAGTCCAGCGTGATCTCCTCGCCGGCGCGGATGCAGCGCCCGGCGACCATGACGACGCCGCGCTTCAGGCTGGCGTTGGGCTTGCAACTATGGTTGGCGAAGTCGATACCGTCGAAGCCGTCGACCGGCGCCAGCGCCAGCACGCCCGCCTCGACGCGCTCGAGCTGCAGCAGGTCGCGGAAGGCGAAGGCGCCGCTGTCGATGTGCCCGGCCCTGTCCACCGGGAACAGGGTCGCTCGGCCGTCGAAGCAGCCGATCAATTGGCCGCGCGGGATGTCGCGGCGGGCGAACAAACCACGATGGTCGTTGCTGAGCAGCCGGACCTCGACCAAGTCCCGGATGGTGAGACTCACGCTCGGTCACCTCGTGTCCAGGGCGTCGGATGGCACGGGACATTAGCGTCGCCGTCGCCCGATTCAAGCGGGACCTGCGGGTGGGCCGAAGAATCTTTGCCGCCGCCCCTGCCAGCGCGCTACAAGCCTGCCCATGGCTCGAGAATACGGCACCGCGCGGCGGGTTGTCGTGATCGGCGCCGGCATCGTCGGCACCGCGTGCGCGTGCTGGCTGGCGCGCGACGGCCACGCGGTGACCCTGGTCGACCGCCAGGCGCCCGGCACGGCCACCTCGTTCGGCAACGCCGGCGCCATCAGCCCCGGTTCGATCGAGCCGCTGGGGACGCCGGGCATGCTCTGGCAGGTCCCCGGCTGGCTGCTCGACCCGCTGGGCCCCCTCACGGTGCGTTGGCGCCACGCGCTGCGCCTGGCGCCCTTCCTGACCGGGCTCGTGCGCGCGTCGAGCCCGGCGCGGGTCGCGCGCATCGCCGCCGAACTCGCCACCTATCTGCCCGACGCGCTCAAGGCCTACGAACCCCTGCTCGCCGAGTCGCGCCTCGGGCACCTGGTCCGACGCGACGGCATGCTGTGGGTGTTCGACTCGGACGCGGCGTTCGCCAAGGGCCAGGCCAGCATCGCGCTGCGCCGCCGTTACGGCGTCCCCGTCGAGAATGTGACCGGGGACGCCATGCGCCAGATGGAGCCGGCGCTCGCGCCCGACCTGCGCCATGCGGTGTTCCTGCCCGACGTGGGCCGGGTGGTCGACCCGGCCGGCCTGGTCACCGGCCTCGCGCAGCACCTGCAACGCCGCGGCGGCCAGGTGATGCGCGCCGCGGTGCACGAGGTCACCTTCGGCTCCGACGGACCCGATGCCATCGTCACCGACCGGGGCACCCTGCCCGCCGACGCGATCATCGTCGCGGCGGGCGCTTGGTCGAGCACGTTGGCGCGCCGGCTGGGGAGCGTCGTGCCGCTCGAAACCGAGCGCGGCTACCACGTCACGATCCCTGATCCGAAGGTCGCGCCGCGCCGCATGATCCAGCCGCACGGCCAGGGATTCCTGGCCACGCCCATGACCATGGGCCTGCGCGTCGCGGGCACGGTCGAGCTGGCGTCGCTCGAAGCCGCGCCCGATTGGCGCCGTGCCGAGGTGCTGCTCGCCAAGGCCCGGCGCCTGTTCCCCGGCATCGACACGGCGAACGCGACCCGCTGGATGGGTCACCGGCCGTCCCTGCCCGACAGCAAGCCCGTGATCGGCCGCTCGCCCATGCACAAGAACGTGTTTTATGCTTTCGGCCATGGTCACCTGGGGCTTACGGGCGCGGCCGCGACCGGTCGTCACATCGGCGATCTGGTCGCCGGACGTCCTACCGCCATCGACCTGAAGCCGTTCGCCATCGATCGTTTCTGACCGAGGAGCCGAGCTATGTCCCAGCGCGCCAACGAGCGTGTCGCCTACTTCAACGGCAGCATCGTCCCCGAAAGCCAGGTTCTGGTCCCGTTCCGCGACCGTGGATTCATCGCGGGTGACGCCGTGTTCGATACCGCGCGCACGTTCCGCCACAAGACCTTCAGGCTGAAGGAGCACATTGATCGCTTCTACCAGTCGCTGCGCTACGTCGGCATCGATCCGGGCGTGTCGCCGGCCGAGATGACGCGGCTCAGCGAAGAGGTGTGCAGCCGCAACCTGCACCTGATCGACAAGGAGGACGACTACTGGCTGAGCCAGCGGGTGTCGCGCGGCATCGACGCGAAGTGGGGCGACAAGAGCGGCGGCCTGACGCCCACGGTGATCATCGAATGCACGCCACTGCCGCTGCGTGAACGCGCGCCCCTCTATCGCGACGGCATCCGCGTCGTCATCCCCTCGACCCGCCGCGTGCCGCCCGAGTCCCTCAGCCCGCGTGCCAAGACCCACAACTACCTCAACCTGGTGGTCGCGGATCGCGAGGCGCGCGCCTACGACCCCGAGGCGTGGGCGATCCTCTTGGACACCAACGGCAACCTGGCCGAAGGCATCGGGTCCAACATTTTCCTCGTACGCAATGGCGAACTGTTGACCCCGCAGGTGCGCTACGTGCTGCCGGGCGTCAGCCGCGCGACCGTGCTGGAACTGGCCGCCGAGATCGGCGTGCCGGCACGCGAGTGCGACATCGACATGTACGACGTGCAGACCGCGGACGAGGCGTTCATCACCTCGACCAGCCTGTGCATGTGCCCGGTCAGCGCCATCGCGGCCCAGACGTTCCCGGTCCCGGGGCCGGTGACCACGCGGCTCAGCGAAGCCTACTCCCGCCTGGTCGGCGCGGATTTCGTCGCCCAGTACAAGCGTCACCTGACCTGAGCCGACGACCATGATCGTCGCGGTGCCGACGCCGGAGCGTCACGGCGTCGGCATCGCCTTCGCCGCGACCGGCGTCTTCCTGTTCATCTGCGCCGACGCCGCCATCAAGCACTTCAGCGCGGATTACCACGCGGTCATGGTCGCGTGGTTCAGCGGTGTCTTTGGCGCCGTCTCCTCGACCGGGCTTGGCGCGCGCGGGCTCGGCCTCGACACACTCAGGACCCGCCAACCGCTCGCCCAGGTGCTGCGCGGTCTGCTCATCACAGGGTCCATGGTCACGGCGTTCCTGGCCCTCAAGTTCATGCCGCTGGCGGATGTCTCGGCGGTCGGTTACTCGACGCCGCTGTTCGTCGCCGCGCTGGCGGTGCCGCTGCTGGGCGAGCGCCTGACGCGCCACCAGGGCCTGGCGGTCGCCATCGGCTTCGCTGGGGTCCTGCTGATCGCCCAGCCCGGCACCGGCGTGTTCCGGCCGGCGGCGCTGCTGGCCATGACCAGCGCCTTCCTCTACGCCATCGCCATGATCGTCACGCGGCGCATGCGCGCCAGCGAGACCGCGGCCGCCACCATGCTGTGGTCCCACGCCACGGTCGCGGTCGTCACCTCGGTCGCCTTGCCGTGGTTCTGGTCGACGCCGACGACGCTGGACGGGCTGCTGCTGGTCGTTCTCGGGCTGGTCAACGGCACTGCCCACTATTGTGTCATGCAAGCATACCGCGTGGCTCCGGCCTCGCGCGTCGCGCCCTTCGATTACACCGGCCTGGTGTGGGCAACCGTGTTCGGTTACGTGCTGTGGGGCGACTATCCGGCGCCAGCGGTGTGGCTCGGTGTCGCCCTGGTTGTCAGCATGACGCTCTATCTGGCGCGCATCCGCGCCTGATCGGTGCGCATGGCCGCGTTCAGCAATCCGCCAAGGATGAACGCCGCGCCGATCGCGTAGAAGAACGTCAGCGTCACGACGACGACGCCGAGGCCACCGTAGAGCGCCGCGTAGTCGGCGACGCGCGAGACGTAGACCGAGAAGAGCCCCGAACCGACGAGGAACAGCGCGACCACCAGCGCCGCTCGCGGCAGCGTGGTGCGCAGCCGCGGCCGCGCGTCGGGCAACACGCGGTAGAGCGCCGCGCTGAACAGGAACAACGCACCGCCCGCCACGACGAAGCGCCCGACGCCCCAGGCGCGCAGCCCATCGGCCGACAGGTCGTAGAGCCGTGCCAAACCCAGGGCCACGGCCGGGGTCAGCACCACGGCCGGGCCCGACGCCGGGACGACCGGCCCGGCGACGACGACGATGCCGATGGATTCCCCGCGTGAGCGCCACACGGAGCGGCCGCGACCCACCCCCGGCTCGCTCCGCCGTGGTGGCGCGACCCAGGATCGCGGTGCGGTGCGGAAAGCGGCCGAACAGCTGAACGATCTCCCTATGGCGATCGGCGGATTCGATCGCCAGCCTGGTCGGCTCATGCCAGCCCAGTTCGCCGAAGAGCCGCACCGATTCGTCCTGATCCGCCAGGTCCTCGCTGTGCTCGGAGGGCAGGAAGACGAACCAGCGCTCCACCGCCCGCCAACTGTCCGTAGTGATCCCGCCCCACCGCCCGGCGGGCCGCGGCGCGCGCACGCTGGTCCGCGCGGTACATGCGCGCGTCGCCCCGGTACATGTTCCGTGGGAACTGGTCGAGCGCGACGATGACCGCGAGCGCGCCATCGGGATCGTCAAGGCAGGCGTTGTAACGGCCGACCAGCACGTCTTCGTGCAGCGCTCGAAGCGCGCGCACAGCGCACCATCGAACACCGGGTCCTTCTCCCACCAGCATTCGCGCGGCAAGCCATAGTCCGAGGCTTCGGGGTCACCGAACCAGAACGACAGGATGCGACGAAGATCCGTGGGCAACTTGGCCCGGGCTTTCGCCATGTCGTCACGGGACCGGAACCAAGGGCCGCGCGACGCGTCCTCGTCGGGCATGGTTCAGGCGGCCCCCTTGGGACCAGCGGCGCCGGGGCGGCCGGGGCGACGTATCATTCGATAGACGGTGAACAGACCCAGCGCCACGAGGATGATCAACTCGTAAAAGAACAGGCCGTCAGCACCCGCCAGCGTCATGGCCTGGGCACCGATCGCCGCGCCGATGCTGGCGCCTACCGCCCACGCGCACAAGAGACCGCCGCTGGCGGCGACAAAATCGCGTCCCGTCACATAGTCGTTGGTCTGCGCCACGCCGAGCGTGTAGGCCTGACCCGCCCCCAGCGTGAAGACGAACGCGACGATCGCCATGACCACCAGGCCGCCCGTGTCCATGCGCAGCGCAGCGACGCTGGCGGCGCCCGCGATCGCTAAGCCGGCGAGCAGGACGGGGCGCCGGCCGAAACGATCGGCGAGCATACCGACAGGGACGGCCATGACGGTGCCCGCGATCGTCGCGACGGCCAGGATCAGGGAGAGGTTCTCGGTGCCGATTCCGACAGCATCGGTGTAGACCGGCATCAGGCCGAAGAACGCGCTGTTGACCAGGCCGGACGCGAAGCAGGTCGCGACACCGAGCGGCGAGATGGCGATCAGCCGGCGCAGCCCGAACCGCGACCGCTGACCGACCTCGGGGTTGCCGACACGGGTCAGCGCCACCGGGACCAGCGCGGTCGCGAAAGCGATCGCCGCGACGATCAAAAGCACCGGGCCCATGGGGTCGGCCAGGTTCATGCCCAGGGGCGCCACGATCCCGGTGCCCCAGCTGACCACCTGATAGAGACCGAAAACGGTCCCGCGCGTGGACGTGGCCGCCTTGTCGTTCAGCCAGCTCTCGACCACGACGAAGATGCCCGCCAGCGCGTAGCCGAGCGCCGCGCGCCACAGCAGCCATGTCCACGGCGGATCGAAGAGCGCGAACAGCAACGCCGCGTCGGCCGCCACCACAGCGAAGACACCCAGCGCCCGGATGTGCCCCACGCGGTCGATCACTCGCTGGCTGTGCAACGTGCCGGCGATGAACCCGACGAAGTAGATCGACGAGACGATCCCAATAAGGCCGGTCGCGGTCTGGTGCCCGACGAGTTGAACGGTGATGACCGGGCTTAGCACGCCCTGGGCCAATTGAAACGCGAAGCAGCAGAGAAGGACTGCGGCGACCGATCCCAGGATCGCACGCCAGCCCGGGCCAGGCGGCGCCTCGGGGGGCACGCCGGCCCCGGCCGGGTTCAACCGATGCGGTCCCAGCGGAAATTGGCGGCGTAGGACTTCGGCTGGATCCGGCGCGCTTGCGGCTCGATCACGTCGTAAACCAGACCATGGCGCTCGGCATAGGCGATCGCCTCCTCGCGGCTGTCGAAGGTCAGGCATACCTCATCGGCCAGCATGTCGGTCGAGCCGGTCCAACCCATCAGTGGATCGACGTCGCGACGGGTCGCGCGGGGAAACTCGAGCACCCAGCCACGGGTCCTGGCGCGACCCGACTGCATGGCGGTCTTGGCAGGTTGAAAGATGCGGGCGGTCACGGTCGACTCCGGCGCCATTTCATCGTCGGCCCGTCGTCTTAGCCGGTGTTCTTGCCTCGGTGCAAGCATAGGGGCTCAGCTTGCCCCCGCCCCGGACTCATTTATCATCCTTGGAATGATGGGTCGGGCGCGGGGGTGCTTGAGATGGTTCGTTCGTTGCTTGCGGTCGCCACCGTGGCCGTCGTTTCGGCCGGCTGCGCCGTTCAGGAATCGAGCCGCTTCGGCCTGGGCGATACTCTTCCCGACTATAACCCGACGTCGCTGTCCTCGATCGAGGGCGCGGCCGGCGAAGGAAACGCCAGGGCCGCCCGTGTCCTGGGCGACATGTACTATTGGGGCGACAAGGTCGAGCCCGACCGCGTCAAGGCCGAGGCCTACTGGGTCCAGGCCGCCGAAGGCGGCGACGAGGAGGCGATTTCGCGCCTCGAGGCTTATCGCAATGGCCAGCCGATCAAGGTCGCTTACGGCGGTGGCGGCATGCGGCGCGGCGTCATGGGCTTCTGGAACCGCAGCGTCGAGCCGTTCTACGACTTCGACATCGATCTCGAGTTGTTCTAGGCGCTGGGCAGCGGCGCCCACGTCCGCTATGGCGCCGGTTCCGACATTCTGACCGCGCTCGCCGCGAGCGAGGCGAGCGATCGAGCGCGCTGCCAGGGCTCGTTCAGCCGCGCCGCATCGGCGACGATGTCGGCCCAGGCTTGGTCCGTTTCGCCGTGTGCCGCTGCTTGTGATGCGCGGTCCTGTCCTCTTCCAGGATCCCCTTGGATGATCCCGACGAACGCATCCAGTTTCGGTCGTGGCGGTGGACCACGGCGCCAGTAGCCAGGCGGAACCGGGAACAACAGCATCTTCGCGA
>VGDP01000038.1 GCA_016869675.1 Alphaproteobacteria bacterium
ACCACCGGCGCTATCACGAAAGCCCCGGCAACCTCACGCCCGCCGATGTCTACTTCGGGCGCGGCCAGGCCATCACCGCCAGGAGGAAAGCGATCAAGGAGATGACCATCCACAACCGCCGCCTGGACCACCAGCGGCAAGCCGCTTGACATCAACCAGAATGAGCCAGAGCCTCCGCTACAAGACTGCCCCGGCTGTCCCACTTATCCTGACGACGGACAACGCTCCACCACCCGTAGAATACGATCGAAGCAGCCGTGACGAAGGCCAGGGCAGCGCGCTGGCCGAACCGACGCGCAAGCACGAACCCGGCGAGGGTTACGGGCAGGAATACGGCGATGAAGACGTACGAGTTGAACAGCAAGGGGGAGGACCCCAACGCGCCTACCACCGCCCGCGGGCGATCGGCCACAGGGCGACCAGGGTGTCGCCGCGAACCACGTGGTACACGTCGTAGAGGTTGATCGTTGGGTCGCAGTGGGGCGCCATGCACGACACCACAGCGCCCGGCGCCAAGCGATCGGTCGCGCGCGCGAACGTCACGCGACCGTGCTCGTCGCCCATGAATGTGTACGTCGCGCCCGGCGGCGCGCCGGCCACGATCACCGGATCGCCGCCGTCGGTGGCGAAGGCCTTCAGACCCGCGTCCGTCGTGACGAAGCCCTCGTGGCTGGCGCTGATCACGGTCGCCGCCACGGACATGGCGATCTCGAACGGTGACGCCGCCTCGACGCCCCAAAGATCGACGCTCCGGTAGATCGAGTCCATGACCACGTAGGAGCCGACCTGGATCTCGGTGAACAAGCCCCGGCCCATGTCGAGGGCGTGGCTGCCCGTGCCGCCACCGCTGACGATGGTTGGCGGCAGGCTGTCGCGGACCAGGCGGTCGCGCACGGTGGCGACACGCTCGTAGGTCGCGGCCAGGCCAGCGCCGCGCTCCGCGAAGCCCGGCGTCGCCTGGACGGCGCCGTTGTACGCTTGGAGCCCGGCGAAGCGCAGGCCCTCGGTCGCCGCGATGCTGGAAGCGAGACGCGCCGCACCATCGACCGTGGTGACGCCCGTGCGGCCACAGCCGACCTCCAGGTCGATCACGACACCAAGGGGCGCGCCGGCCGCGCGCGCCGCCGCACCCAGCGCCTCGATGTTCGCCTCGTCGTCCACCACGACCATCAGGTCGCGCGCGCGCGCAGCGAGCGCGATCATGCGGGCAATCTTGCTGGAACCGGTCATGGGTGAACTCAAGAGCACCCCCGTTACGCCGGCCCCGGCCATGGCTTCGGCCTCGCCCAGCGTCGCGCAGGTGATGCCGAGGGCGCCAGCGCGCGCCTGCATGCAGGCCAGGTCTGGCGACTTGTGGGTCTTGGCATGGGGCCGGAGGCCGACACCGTGGCGCCGGGCGAGGTCGGCCATGGCCGCGATATTGCGTTCCGCCGCGTCCAGTTTGAGCACCAGGGCCGGCGTGGACAGGCGCGACCGGCCACCGGGCACGCCGATCAAACCCTGGTCCGGGTGTGGCGTCACGGGTTGGGCGCTGGGGCGATCAAGTCCATCAGGGCCGCCGAGCCGACGCCCCCCGCGCCCATGATCGCTTCCGCGACGACACGCGCCCGCCGGGCACCGAAAACGGGCGCGGCGTAGGCGTCGAACTTGTCGGCGACCTCGCGGTCGGACAAGGGCGCCTCGGGATCGCCACGCGCCGTCGCGGGCGCCGAAACCAGACGGCGACCATCCTTGGTGGTCACCGCCACATGAGCCCAGCGCTCGGCCGGGAAGCGGGCGTTGTAGTCAGCCGATTCGGCCAGAGTGATCGCGTCGGCCAGGGCGAGCACCGTCGGGTCCGTCAGCCCGACACCGGTCACCTCGGCCGCGCCAACCCGCCCGTGGGCAAGCGCCGCCGCCACCGGGAACGGCAGGCTGTACTGGGCTTCCTCGGTCGAACCGGGCCAGCGGTTGGCCAGCCGGGTGCCTTCGTGGAAGGTCACGACCTCGATGCGGTCGATGTCGGCGGGCGTCAGGCCATGGCCGCGCCCGACCGACAGCGCCGCCTCGACCGCCGGCTGCGCCCAGCGGCACACCGGGTAGGTCTTGAAGTAAAGCTCCATGATCCGCCAACGCGAACCCAGATCGCTCCACAGGTTGGCCAACGCGGGCTCCTCGACCGTCACGGCGGGCGCCCCGGTGAAGCCGTCGGCCGCCAGGTACGCCGCGCTCACCCCGGCCATGGCGCCCCAGCCCGAGCCGTCCTTCAGCATGGTCGGGTAGTCGATGCAGCGCATCATCTGGCTGCGCGGCCCGTGGTACTCGGCGATGCCGATCGCATGGCGCGTGCGTTCGCGGTCGAGCCCCATGAGCCGGGCGCCGAGCGCGGCGCAAGCCACGGCGCTCCACGCACCGGACGTGTGGTAGTCGGGAACCGAGGCGTGCAGCGCGATGCCCGCGCGCACCGCCAGTTCGTAGCCGACGACCAGCGCGGCTAGCAGACCCTCGCCATCGATGGGTCGGCCGTCGTCGGCGAAGCCCAGGATCGCCGGCAGCACAGCGACGCCGGCGTGACCCTTGGTCAGGCGGTGGCCGTCGTGGGCGTCGATGCTGTCGATGGTCATGCCGCCGGCCATGGCCGCGCCGGCGGCGCTGACGCGCCGGCCGTCGAAGGCAAGCCGTGCCCCTGCTCCCTGCCCCACGCCGAACATCCGCGCCGCGTGGTCGTGAATGATGCGCGAAAGCTCGGTCGTGCGGCCGCCGGCCCAAACACCCACCAGATCGAGCAGGCAGCGGCGCGCCTGGTGTGCCACATCGGCAGGGAGATCGACGTAGCGCAGACCGTGCACGAAATCGTGGAAGCGCGGATCGCTGACGGCGACGTAGCGCCGGACCGTGCCGTCGTCCTCGACGCGCTTGGGCTGAGCACTGGCCATCGTTGTCCTCCGTCGCAAGCGTCCCTCGCGGATACCACGCTTGCCACGCCTGGGCAGGGGCCGCAAGGGACCCGCGCGGCCTCCGCCCACCGCTTGCGCCCAGCCCGCCCGATGCGCAGGATGGTCCGCCACGGCGGGGGCCCCATGATCCGCGACCAAGGTTCGCTCGACGCCCTGCTCGCCACCGTCCGCCGGTTCGTGCGCGAACGACTCGTTCCGCACGAAGCCGCCGTCGCCGAGTCCGGCGAGGTGTCCGAGGCGCTGGTCGCCGGGATGCGCGATCTCGGCCTGTTCGGCCTGACCATCCCCGAGGCCTATGGCGGGCTCGGCGCCACCACCGAGGAAGAAGTCCTGTTCGCCATGGAGATGGGCTGGACGTCGCCCGCCTTCCGCGCCCGCTTCGGCACCAACATCGGCATCGGTTCGCAGGGCCTGGTCAACGGCGGCACCGAGGAGCAGAAGCAACGCTACCTGCCCCGCCTGGCGCGCGGCGAACTGATCGGTTCGTTCGCCTTGACCGAGCCGGAGGCTGGATCGGACGCGGGCTCGCTCACGACGCGGGCACGACGCGACGGCAACGGCTGGGTGCTGAACGGTCGCAAGCGCTTCATCACCAACTCGCCCTACGCCGGGCTGTTCACAGTGTTCGCGCGGACCGACCCGGATCAGGCGGGTGCGCGCGGGGTCTCGGCCTTCCTGGTCGAACGCGACACGCCGGGGATATCGGTCGGTGCGCCGGATCGCAAGATGGGCCAGATGGGCGCGCACACCGCCGACGTGGTGTTCGACGACGCGCACGTGCCGGGCGATGCCCTGCTGGGCCGCGAGGGCGAAGGCTTCAAGATCGCCATGCGGGTGCTCGACCGCGGGCGCCTGCACATCGCCGCGGCGTCGGTGGGCAACGCAGACCGCCTGATCGCCGAGAGCCTGACCTACGCCCTGGAGCGCAAGCAGTTCGGCCAGCCCATCGCCGAGTTCCAGTTGATCCAGGCGATGCTGGCCGACAGCCGGACCGAGGCGCTGGCCGCCCGCTGCATGGTGCTGGAGACGGCGCGGCGGCGCGACCGAGGCGAGGATGTCGGCGCCGACGCCGCGTCGTGCAAGCTGTTCGCCACCGAGATGGTCGGACGTGTCGCCGACCGCGCCGTGCAGATCCACGGCGGCAACGGCTACATGGCGGCGTTCCCGGTCGAGCGGTTCTATCGCGACGTACGGCTCTACCGGCTTTACGAGGGCACCTCGCAGATCCAGCAACTCGTCATCGCGCGCGCCATGATCAAGGGCGCCCAGGCATGAACGCGGGCGCGGCGACGCTCGACGACGCGCCGGTGCCGAAGCGCCTGCCCCGCCGCATCAGTTGGTTGCCGTTCGAACAGGCCCGGCAACGCCCCGACGCCGAGGCCCTGGTGAAAGGTGGCACGGCGTGGACGTATGGCCGGTTCGCCGAGGCGGTTCGCGGCACGGCGCGGTTCCTGGACGCACTCGGCGTGCGACCCGGCGATCGTCTGCTGATCGTCGGCGAGAACGGCCTGGCGCTGGTCACGCTGATCATGGCGGCGAGCGAACTCGACGCCTGGCCGGTGCCGGTCAACGCACGGCTCACCGCGGCCGAGATTGGCCGGATCCGCGATCACGCGCGGCCGCGCCGCGTCTTCTACACGATCGGCGCCTCGCCCGACGCGTCCCGCCACGCGGCCGCCGACCGGGCGACGGCCGTACCGGCCGACATCGTGCCCGGCGCGGCGGTCGGCGCGCTGCTCGAGTCGGAGCCGGAACTCTTGGAGCGGCCGGCGGCTCGACAGGTAGGCGCGCTGATCTACACGTCGGGCACCAGCGGCCGACCCAAGGGCGTGATGGTCAGCCACCGCAACCTTCTCTACAACGCCGCCGCCGCCTGCATGATCCGACGCCTCGTGCCCGAGGACCGCATGTGCATCGTGCTGCCGATCACGCACATCTTCGGACTGGCCTCGGTCTTCCTGGCAGGCGTGATGGCCGGCGTGCGCATCCGCCTTGAGTCGCGCTTCGAACCCGACACGCTGTTGGCCGCCATGGCCGAGGACGGCATCAGCGTCGTCCAGGGCGTGCCGACCATGTACGCGCGGCTGCTCGAGCGGATCGAGGCGACCGGCCGCGCCGTCGTCGCGCCCCGGCTGCGCTACCTTTCGTCGGGCGGCGGTCCGCTGGAACCTTCGCTCAAGGCCCGGGTCGAGCGCCGGTTCGGGATCACGCTGCAGAACGGCTACGGGCTGACCGAGGCCGCGCCGGTGGTCTCGATGACCCGGCTCAACGACCCGAACCCGACGTGCTCGGTCGGCTATCCGCCACCGGATGTGGCGGTGCGCCTGATCGACGACGCGGGGGCGGATGTGGTGTCCGGGGCGACCGGTGAACTGCTGGTCAAGGGACCGAACGTCATGCTCGGCTATTACCGGGACCCCGAGCTGACGGCGGCGGCGATCACGCCGGACGGCTGGCTGAGGACCGGCGACCTGGCATGCGCCGAGCCCGACGGGCGCCTCGCCATCATGGGCCGCAAGAAGGAACTGATCATTCGGGGTGGGTTCAATATCCACCCCGAGGAGGTCGAGGCGGCGCTCAACAGCCACCCGGCGGTGTCCCTGTCCGGTGTCGTCGGACAGAAGAACGGCATCGACGAGGACGTCGTCGCGTTCATCCAACCCCGGCCCGGCTCGCACCCCGACCTGGACGACATCGCGCGTCACGCCGCGAGCCGCCTGGCGCCCTACAAACGGCCGGGCCGCATCGTCGTCATGGATCCCTTGCCGGCCACGACCAGCGGCAAGGTCATGAAGGGGAAGCTGCGCGGCCTGTTGGAGGGATCGTGATGGACGTACCAGTGTGGTGCCGCGACCGGCGCTTCGCCGACATCGTCGGCACGGCCGTCGAGGCCGAGGTCATCGGCCATGGCTACATCTTCACCGAGGGTCCGGTGTGGCACCCGCGCGAGCGCACGCTGGTGTTCAGCGACATCCCGGCGAACCGCCTGCACGTGTGGCGGCCGGGCTTGCCGGTTCGCGTCCTGCGTAAACCGAGGCAGATGGCCAACGGCAACACGCAGGGCTTCCAGCGCCAGCACCGGGTAGATGCCGGCCTCCGACCCCACCAGCAGCGCCGGCCGCGGCAGTACGCCATCCGGATCGACCTGGAGGGTCAGCGCGCCGATGCCGGCCGCGGCCTGTTCCAGGATGCCTAGGTTGGTCGCCCATCCCGTCACGCGGGGCAGGAGCGACGTGGGGTCGCTGCCCTTGAACGACAACGCGCCCCTCGGCCCCGCCGCGGCGGCCGTGCCGGGGCCGGACGCCGGCGATTGCCCCAGCACGACCCGAGCACTTTGGAAGGCCTTCGCCAAGACCGCGTCGTTGCTGCGCATCGCGCGCAGACCATCGGCCACCACAGGGTCTAGGTCGCGCAGGGCGTGCACGATGTTCTCTGGCGATGTGCGGTCGGGCTCGGTCCACACCACCTCCGACGCAATGGCCGCGGCGCCGGCACGCGCCATGGCTTCCACGAGGTCCGCGAACACCGTGCGCGGCCATGGCCACTGGTCGTGCGCCGCCAGGCTCGGCTCGTCGATCGCCACGATCACCACGGGCGCGTCGAGCGCGACGCGCGGCGCCGCATGCTGGTAGATGTCAAACACCCTATGGCGCGCGACCTGAAGGACGGCCGGGTCCCAGACACGCAGCAACAGGAGCGCGAGCAGCACCGCGGCCCCAAGAACGGGGATCTGAAAGCGCGCACGCACCCGTGGGCTACACCAGTCCGGGCATGGGCAGCGTCGGCACGATGCCGCCGCGCGGCTCGGGCAGCGCTCCTTCGAGCGCGAGCAACGCGGCCTTGATCGCCAACCCTCCAGCGTAGCCGGTCAGATCGCCGGTCGAACCGATGACCCGATGGCACGGCACCACCACGGCGATCGGGTTGGTACCGTTGGCGCGGCCCACGGCGCGCGAGGCCGAGGGGCGGCCGATGCGCACCGCGAGTTCGCCGTAGCTGATGGTCGTGCCGTAGGGGATACGGCACAACTCGTCCCAGACTTGCTTCTGGAACGGCGTGCCGCGCGCGGCCAACGCCACATCCGCGAAGTCGTGGCGGTGGCCCGTGAAGTACTCATCCATCGCGGCGGCGATGGGGCCGATCGCACCACGGCCACGCCGCAGCTTGGCGCCACGCGCATTACGGGCCAGCCACGCCTCGGCGTCGGCAACGTCCTCGAGGAAATCCAAATGCGTCAGGGCTCCGGCGCCGTCGACGACGGCAACCATGGGGCCAAGCGGTGTCTCGAACGTTCCGTAGCGGAGCATCACGATGGCTCCCTCCGCGGGGGCGAGTCTGCGCCCTCGGTAGCTACGATAGCGCGAAGCGCTCACCCGAGGCGAGGACGATGGTCAGGCGCGCAGGTCGTTGCGCACCACCTCGCCGCCCTTGACCACGAGCCGCACGTCGCGCACCCGTTCGATCGTCGCAATCGGGTCCTCGCGGAAACCAACAACGTCGGCGAACTTGCCGGCGGCCAGACTTCCCAAATCCGCCTCGCGGCCCAGGGCGCGCGCCGCGCTCAGTGTCGATGCGACGACCGCCTCGCGGGCGCTCATGCCCGAGCGGCGCACCATGCTGACCAGTTCCTGGGTGTTGTCGCCATGGTGGTTGCCGGGCGTGCCCGCGTCGGTGCCCATGGCGATGGTCACGCCGGTGCGCCGGGCCAGCGATGCATTCTCGGCGTGGATGTCGTCGAAGTCGAGGTAACGATTGTGGATATGCGCCGGCAGACCCGCGGATACCTGGTTGTCGGCCAGCATGGCGCTGACGACGCACAGGGTCGGCACCAGGTACGTGCCACGCTCGGCCATCAGGGCGTACGCCTCCTCGTCGCCGAAGCTGCCGTGCTCGACGGTCCGGCAGCCCGCGAGCGCCGCGTTGCGGATGCCGGCGCACGCGTGCGCGTGGGCGACCACATATTTGTAGTTCTCGGTCGCCACGGCGACCGCCGCCTTCAGTTCCTCCAGCGTGTACTGGATCGCCCGGGCATCCTCGTACTCGGACGCGGTCATGGCGCCCGTCGCCATCACCTTGATGAAGTCGGCGCCGTGGGCCAGCTGCTTGCGCGCCGCCACCCTCACCGCCTCGGGTCCGTCGGCGACCTCGTACATGCCGGGGTAGTAGTCGACCGTCGCGGTAGTGATCGACAGCAGCCGTCCGGCGCAGAACAGCCGCGGACCCTTAATCAGGCCCCGGTTGATGGCGCTGCGCACCGCGATCTCATGGTAATCCCAGCCGCCCACCTCGCGGGCCGTCGTGATGCCGCCCATCAGGGTGCGCTCCGCCGCCTTCGCCGCGTAGATCGCGATTTCGCCGGGCAGCCGCCCCCGCCACGGGTTGTCCGGGTTGGCCGCCTCGGTTGGCATCGTGATGTGGACGTGCAGGTCGATCAGGCCCGGCCACAGCCACGCGCCATCGACGTCGATCACAGCGTCACCGGCCAAGGGCCGGCCCTGATCGACCAGGCGGACGATGCGACCGTCGGCGACTTCGATATCCCGACGTCTGTACACCGCCTCGTGGACGTCGTAGACCTGACCACCTCGGACCCACGTTCTCATGGCTTCCCCTCTGGATGACCACTCGATCATGTATGGTCGCTCACCCCTCGCCTAGACCCCCGGCGTCATGCTCGCCATCGGACCGCTAACCGCTTCCGCCGACGCGCTCGAGATCGTCGAGCGACGCGGGCTCGGCCAGGCCGACGCGCTGTGCGACGGCATCGCCGAGGCGGCGATCATCGCGCTCGGGCGCCACTACCGGGACGTGTGTGGCGAGGTACCGCGCCACGGCATCGACCGGGTCCTGCTGTGGGGTGGCGAGGCGCGCCCGGCCCTGGGCGGCGGCACCATCATTGCGCCCTTCGAGATCCTCATCGCCGCGAGCGCGCCCGAACGCGTGCGCGGCGCGGTCGTGCCGGTGCGCGCCTTGGTCGAGGACGCGGCGCGCACTTGGTTGCGCCAGCGTCTGCACGACGTGGATGTCGACACCGGGGTGCGTGTCGGCGCCCACGTGCACGCGCCCGAAACCGTTGTGGCGGCCCGGACGCCCGCGCTCGGCTTCGGCTGGGCGCCCTTGTCCCTGCTCGAGACGGCTGTGCTGGCCGTCGAACGGCGCCTGACCGAGCCGGCCACGACCCGGGGTGATCCGGCGCTCGGCGAGGACGTGACCATCACCGCCGTCCGCCAGGGTCATCGCGTCGCGGCCACGCTGACCTGCGCCCTGGTGGGACGCCATCTGTCCGACCGTGCGGCCTACGACGCGGCGACGCGCCGCGTGGCCGAGCTTGCCTTCAAGGAGTTCGCGCGCCATCTGGACCGCTCCGTCGACGTGGTCGTGAACCCGGGCGATGGTGAGGACGGTCGTTCGGGCCTGACCGTCTCCGGCGTCTTCGCCGAGAACGGCCGGGGCGGCGGATCCGGCCACGGCAATCAGGCGAACGGGCTGATCACACCGTTGCGGCCCACGGCGCCAGGGGCCTGCGCCGGGCGCAGCCCAGTACGCGATGCCACGCGCCTGGCGAACCTGGCCGCCGGCCTCATCGCCGCCGCCGTGCACCGCGACGTTCCGGGCGTGCAGGTGGCCCAGTGCTCGATCGTCCACGGACCCGACCAGCCCTGGTCGCGGCCCGGCTTGGTCGATGTGCGTGTCGCCACGCAGGAGCCGGGCGCGGAGCGTGGCCTGCGCCCCGCCATCGAGGAGGTGGTCGAGCGCACTCTGGCGTGGCTGCCCAACCTGTGGCGCGACACGCTGGATGGCGTGGGGCAGCTCGACCGCTGGCCCTACGCCGGGCCTGCCCGGCCGCGGTTCCACGAACGCGCCGACGATGCGCGGCGTCGCGCCAAAATGGTGCAGACGATCACGGCCGACCTGGAAGGCTTGCGCGGCCGTCTGGGCCGCGCCGGCCTCGGCGCCCGCACCAGCGCGGCGCTGGGGCGTGTCCCGCGCCAGTTCTTCGTGGCCAAGGGGGACGAGTACGCGGCGTACGACAACAACCCGCTACCCATCGGCTTCGGCCAGACGATCTCGCAGCCGACCATCGTCGCGCTGATGACCGATCTCTTGCGCCTGCGCGAGAACCATCGGGTCCTCGAGATCGGCACGGGTTCGGGCTATCAGGCGGCGGTGCTGGCCGAGCTGGTGCGCCAAGTCTACAGCATCGAGACGGTCGAACCGCTGGCCGAGGCGGCGGCCCGGCGCCTCGCCCATCTCGGCTACGTCAACGTCGATGTGCACGCCGGCGACGGCGCGCAGGGCTGGGCAGAGCACGCGCCTTACGACGGCATCATCGTCACGGCGGCCGGTCCCGACGTACCCGTGCGCCTGCTCGACCAATTGCGACCTGGCGGCCGCCTGGTCGCGCCGGTCGGCCACGCCAGCGCTCAGGAGCTGATCGTCATCGACAAGGCGCCGGACGGCACGTTGCGCCGGCACGTGATCCTGCCGGTTTCCTTCGTGCCGCTGGTGCGCGACGGCGGCGGCCCGCTGCGTTCGGCCGGGCGCTGATCGACGACTGGTCCTAGCCGGTGATCGTCAGCATCAGCTTGCCCGCCACGCCCCCCGCTTCGAGCCGCCGGTGCGCCTCAGCCACCTGGTCCAGTGGATACGTCGCCTCGAACAGTATCTGCAACCGGCCCTCGGCCATCAGTCGCAGACCTTCACCGACGATCTGGCCCTGGTGGGCGAGCGCCTGGCCGAGGCCGAGCCACATGGGCGTCAGCATCATGACGGCGTGCAGCGTCAGGTTCTTGACGTAGGCGGTGCCGTCGTCCGTGTCGCCGCGCAGCCCGGTCAGCGTCACCACCCGGCCGTAGGGCGCCATGGCAGCGAACGTGCGGCGGAGCACCTCGGCGCCCACGTTGTCGAGCGCCGCGTGCAGCCCGTGGCCCTGGGTCCAGGCCAGGGCGGCGGCGGCGAAGTCCTCGTCGCGGTAGCGGATCACCCGCTCCGCCCCCCAACTCCTCGACACGGCGCGCCTTGTGGCCGTCGCCCACGGTGGTGGCGACCCGCGCGCCGCGCAGCCGGGCGAGCTGCAGGGCGACATGGCCGGTTCCCCCGGCGCCGGCGTGGACCAGGACGTGCTCGCCGGCCGCCACCTGGGCACGGTCGTAGAGCGCCTCCCACGCGGTGATGGTGAACAGCGGCATGGCCGCCGCTTCGACGAAACCAATGCCCTCAGGGATCGCGGCGAGTTGGCGCTCGGGCACCACGGCCCGCTCGGAGTAGGTGCCGGGGTCCCCGCCGATGCCGCCGTTGCAGAAGGCGACCCGATCGCCCTTCTTGAAGCGGGTCACCGCGGTGCCGACGCGCTCGACGACGCCTGCGCCGTCGTGACCCAGGACGCACGGCAGATGGTCAATGTAGGGGCCAAGCGAGCGGAACCAGACGTCGGCGGGGTTGAGTGCCGCCGCGTGCAGGCGAACCAGCACGTCGTGGTCGGTGCGCAGCACCGGGTCGGGCACATCGCGCGCCTCCAGGACCTCCGGCCCACCCGTGCGGGTCATGACCATCGCCTTCATGGCACCCTACTCCTCAGTGTTCCAGGTTGACCGTGGATTCCTCGACGATCGGGCGGTTGCGCCGGCGCCGATCGACGGCGAACGGCGCCATGCGGTCATCGATCACACCGGTGACGATCGCCTTGGCCAACAGGTCGCCCGAGGCCGGCGCGCCAGCCACGCCGTAGAGCCAGCCAGCGCTGAGCCACAGGTCGCGCAGGTCGGGGTGCTGACCCAGCAGTGGTCCGAAATCGCTCGACACGTGGACCTGCCCGGCCCATTGGCGCAGCACGCGCGCCGCGCCGAGCGAGGGAAACATGGTGGCCAGATGGCGGGCGGTGTGCGCCATCACGGGCATGTCGGAGGCAAGACTCATGCGCGGTTTCTCGCCGGCGATCTCGCAGCCCCCCACGATCTCGCCACGGCCGGTCTGGTGCAGGTACGTCGCGCGGTCGATCAGCGCGATGCCCGGGTCGATGGTCCGCCGCATGGGCGCCACCGCGATCGCCTCGATGCGCATGCCGGCACCGTCCAGTTCGACCCCGGCCAGGCGCGCCACGTCCGGGTTGTGGGCGCCCGCCGCCACCGCCACCGCGTCGGCGTCGATGCGCTGGCCAGCCGCCCACACGGCCGAAGCGCGCCCGCCGGTGCGTTCGATTGCCGTGACCTGCGTGCCGTAGCGCACCGTCACGCCGCGCTCGCGGCACGCCGCCAGGTACGCCTTCATCGCCGCGTGGTGCGGCGCGGTGCCGCCGTTTGCGAAGTGGATCGCCGCCTTGACGCGATCGGCGTCGATGGCGGGCAGCACGCGGCGCACACCGGCGCGATCGAGCCCGACCGAACGCAGGCCCTCAGCCGCGTGGACCTTGAGCGCGCGCTCGACCATGGCGGCCGAGCGGTCGGTCTCGGCGACGATGGCGTAGCCGCGCCGCGTGAACATCACGTTGTGGCCGAGCTTGCGCGACAGCCCGATCCACAGGTTGAGCGAATGGCCGAAGAAGCGCGTCCACTCGACTGAGGAGAACCCGCCACGCACGAGCGCGCCGTTGCGGCCCGAGGCGCCGCCCTGGAAGTAGCCGGCGTCGAGCACGAGGATGTCGCGCACGCCGCGATCGGCCAGGTTGAAGGCCAGTGACAGGCCGTGATAGCCGCCGCCGACGATGGCGACCGCGACCTTGCGCGGCATCATGGCTCGGGCCCCACGACCTCGGCGAGGCCCGCCGCCTGCGCCAGGGTCAGCGCACCGCGCGGCGGCCGGAACGTCGGGCGGTCGTCGACGGCCCGGCCGGTGAGCGCCGCGAGCGCGGCGCCGAGCTGGTCCCAGCACGGGAAGCCTTGGCAGGCGCCCATGCCGCACCCGGTCAGCCGCTTGATCACCTCCACATGGGCCTCGCCCGCGGCCGCGAGCGCGCGGACCTCGGCGACCGTCACGTCCATGCACGGGCAGACGAGCGCCGCGTCGTCCAGATGTCCGCCCCACACCACCGGCTCCGGCGCCTCGGCGGCGGAACCGACCACGGTCACGTTGCCGCGCCCGGCCTGCGCGATCAGGCGCAGCGCCCCGCCCGTCGCCGCCTGGAAGCCGAGCGCCGGGTCCGTGCGCCACGGCCCGGCGTGCACCACCGCGTCGCACGCCAGGACGCGGCCATCGGCCTCGATGCCCGCGACTGCGTGGTTGCCCAGGATGCGCGTCGTGCGACCTGTCTCGAGCACCGCGCCAACCCCGACACTGAGGGCCGCGAAGCGGCGGGCGACGGCCTCGACGTCGCCGGTGCCGATCACGGCGACCGCGCCGCCCGGCGCCACGCCGTGATCATGGGCGAGCGCGAGCGCCGTGTGCAGATCGAGCACGCCCGGCAGATCCGCGCCGGGCACCAGCGGCGGGCACGAGCGGCGCCCGACGGCCAGGACGACACAGCCGGCGTCGATCGCGGTCGCCGCGCCACCGTCGCGAGGTGCCGCGCCGACCAGCCGCCCATCGCGATAGAGCCCGAACGCCTCGTGCTCAGCTAGGACCGTGACCGACTCCGGCAGGTCGGGCAGCGCGGCGCCGCCGGCGCGGGCGAAGGCCCCCGGGGGCGTTCCCCGGCTGACCAGGACGACTGACGCCCCCTGCCCGGCCGCCTCGGCGGCCGCGCGCCGGCCCGATGGCCCACCGCCGACGACGACCACGTCCGCGGCGATGCGGCGGCCGGCCATCGCCGGTATGCGCTGGTCGGCGGGCGGACGCTCGGCCACGCCAGCCAGGAACCGCAGCATCGCCTCCCAACGCTCGAACAGCGGCGTTCCCGACGGGATGAGCCGGGTGTGCTCGAAGCCGGCGCGCAGCCAGCGCCGCGGGATCAGACGCGCCAGGCGCAACAGGTCGCGGTCGAGGTCGGGCCACACGTTCTGGGCGCGCACGTCGTGGCCTTCGCGGACCAGTTCATCGTCCAGTCGCACGTTCGGCCGGCCGTCGACGCGCGCCAGGTGGTCGGCGACGAACACGCCCGACAGGCCGCGCGGTCGGTGGAACTTGCGCGATCGGGTCAGCATCCTGTGGCCGGCGGCATAGAGCGCGGCCGCCACCGTATCACCGGCACGCGCCTCGACCACACGGCCCTCCCAGAGGAACGCGAGCCTCGCACCCGCCGCGTGGGGCAGCCGGGCCACGGCCGTCAGGCCAGGTAGGGCGCGTCTTGGCGCACTTCGATCAGTGTCGGACCGTCGGCCTTGAAGGCTTTCTTGAGCGCCGCCTGGAACCCCGAAAGGCTGGTCGGGCGCACCGCGTGTGCACCCATGGCCTTGGCCAGCGCCAGATAGTCCGGGTTCCTGGGCGTGACGCCGATCTCAGGGATGCCGCGCTTGATCATGCCGTCGCGGATCTGGGCTAGCCCGTCGTTGTTCCACAGCACGATCGGCAACGGCTGACCCAGCTCGACCGCCGTGCCCAGCTCGGCCACCGTGAACATGAAGCCGCCGTCACCGCTCAGCGCGACCACCGGCCGGTCGGGCGCCGCGAGCTTGCCGCCGATCGCCGCCGGCATGGCGAAGCCCAGCGTGCAGTAGCCCACCGGGTGGAACCAGGTGCGCGGCTTGTAGCACGGGTACCAGGTGTTGCCGGTGTAGGCGATCTGGGTCGCGTCGCTGAACACGATGCCATCGTCGGGCATCGCCTCCCGCAGGGCCTGCAGCGCCTTGATCTGCCGCGCGCCGAAGCTTGGCGTCGCCACGGCCCTGGAGCCATCCAGGATCGCCTTGCGCACACCGGCCAGGCCGCCGTTGGCGCGATAGCCGGCCGGCTCCTTCGCCGGGCTCAATTCGGCCACCAGCGAGCGCAGCGACGCGCCGGCATCGGCCAGGATCGCCACGTCGGGCGGGTAGTCGCGCACCAGGGTGTCCGCGTCGATGTCGATACGGATCAGCTTGCCGCCGAACTCCAGGCGATCGACCCAGATGTCGGTTTCGGAGAGTTCGGTGCCGACGGCCAGCACCACATCAGCCGCGCGCAGGAAATCCCGCGTCGCCTTGACCGGCAGCACCGCGCCGAGACACAGCGGATGGTCCTCGCGCACCGCGCCCTTGCCCGCGATGGTCGGGACGATGGCCGCGCCGATGCGCTCGGCCAGCGCCTGGGCCGCCGGGCCGTGATCGCAGGCCCCACCGCCCATGATCATGACAGGACGCTTGGCCTTGGCCAGCAGGCGCACGGCCTGGGCAATGGCGCCCGCGTCAGGCGCCGGTGGCGCGCCCAGGCGCCGGGCCTCCGAGCGGAACGTGGCCGGCTTGGTCACCACGTCGAGCGGCAGTTCCAGGTGCACCGGGCGCGGCCGGGTGGTCGCGAACCGGGTGTAGGCGCGCGCCACGATCTCGGGCACCTGCTCGGGTGCCCAGGCCGTGGCGCTGAACGCGGTGAGCGGCGCGATCGTGTCGCTCTGGCGCGTGATCTCGTGCAGCCGGTTGCGCCCCGCGCCGATGTCGGCGGTGGCGTTGACCGTGGTGACGACGATCATAGGAATAGAGTCGGAGAACGCCTGGCCGACGGCGGTGGCCGCGTTGGTCAGGCCCGGCCCCGTGATCAGCAGGCACACGGCCGGCCGGCCCGAGACACGGGCGTAGCCATCGGCCATGAAGCCGGCGCCCTGCTCGTGGCGCGGCAGCACGTGGCGCAGGTTGGTCGCCGAAAGCCCCCGGTACATTTCGAGCGTGTGGACACCGGGAATGCCAAACACCGTGTCGGCGCCGTAGGACTCGAGCAGCGCCATCGTCGCCTGCCCGCACGTGACGTTGCGCGCCATGACCATCCTCCCCGGCGTTGCGGTGTTGAGCTACTCCTTGGCCGAATGCTAGATAGCTTGTCAATCACCGAAGGAGATCGCGGTCATGAGCGCACGCAACGGCGGCACCTGGGGCGCCAACTCCGAATACGGCAAGCTGCGCGACGTGCTGTTGTGCCGGCCCGAGTATTTCCAGTGGCTGGCGACCAGCTCGATCTCGAAGGCGACGCTGCGCAGCGGTGCCAAGTTCGACCGCCAGGTCGCCATGAAGCAGCACGGCGAGATGGTCCAGGCGTACGAGGACGCCGGCGTGACCTGCCACTTCCTGGAGCCCGAGGAGACCTTGCCCTACCAGGTCTACGCGCGCGATTCGAGCTTCATGACCCCGTTCGGCGCGGTCGTGTGCCAACCGCACCAGTGGTGGCGCCGCGGCGAGTACGCGCCGGTCATCCGCTTCTACCAGAAGAACAACATCCCGATCTGGAAGATGATCAGCGCGGCGGCGTTCGAGGGCGGCGACTTCGACATCATCGAGCCCGGCCTGGCCCTGATCGGCTTCTGCGGCGAGCGCACCCAGGAGCCGGCCGCCAAGCAGGTGCAGGGCTGGCTGCAGAAGGAAGGCTGGGACATCCGGCTCGCCCCCATCGCCGAGCACTACGTGCACATCGACCTGATGGTGTGCATGCTGGGCCACAAGCTGGCTGCCGTGTGTACCGACACCACCGAGGACTGGATCCTCGAACTCTTGAAAGCGCGCAAGATCGAGATCGTGCCTGTCAGCTTCCGCGACACCATGACGCTGGGCTGCAACGTGGTGGCGCTGGGCGACGACAAGATCATCTCGACCGCCCAGAGCAAGGACCTCAACGCGCGGCTGCGCGCGCAAGGCTTCCACGTCTACGACCCGGACGTGACCATGTTCACCATGGGCGGCGGCGGCGTGCATTGCATGGCGCAGCAGCTCCGCCGCGACGCGGTCTAGGCTGATGGCCGCCGCGAACGCGCGCTCCGCGCGCCAAGGTGCCGCCCCGCGCGAGGCCGTGAAGAAGGCCGCCTTCGCCTGGGTCGACGAGAATGCTGGCACCATCTCGCGCTGGCACGACACGATCTGGGACTTCCACGAGCCGGCGTGGCGCGAGTACCGCTCGGCCGCCTGGTACGTCGACATCCTGAAGCGCGCCGGCTTCGACGTCGAGGCGGGCTCGGGCGGCATGCCGACCGCATTCTGCGCCGTGTGGTCGAACGGCCGGGGCGCCGGGCCGGTGATCGGCGGCTACGCCGAGTACGACGCCGTGCCCGGCAACAGCCAGGAGCGCGTGCCCTTCGAGAAGCCACGCGCCGGCGTGCATCCGTGGGCGGCCGGTCACACGGACCCCCATTCCTCGCTCGGCATCGGCGCGCTGGCCGGCCTGCTGGCCGCCAAGCACGCCATGGAGACCCACAGGATAAAGGGCATGCTCAAGTTCCTGGGCGAGCCAGCCGAGAAGGTGTGCGGCTCGAAGCCCGTGCACGCGGCCAAGGGCTACTACGACGACATGGACGCGGCCATCTGCTGGCACCCGTCGTTTGGAGCGGGCCGCGCCAACACCGCGATCCTGGACACCCACTGCGGTTCCTACTGGAGCAAGGTCTACACCTTCGAGTGCCTCGAACCCGAGACGTGGTCGGGCATGGGCGCGGGCGGCCAGGGCTCCAGCGCACACACGGTGGCGCGCGCGCCCGGCGCCATCGACGCGCTGATGCTGATGTACGCCACGTGCAAAACGACCAAGGAGGCCATGCTGCCCCACACGGGCACCTGGACCATCAACGAGGCGATCCTGGCCACCGGGCACGCGACCTCGGACAACCTGGCGCCGCGCTTCAGCCAGATCCAGTACTCGTGGCGCTCGCCGACGCTCGCCATGCAGGGCCGCATCGCCGACGTGCTCGACAACAACGCCAAGCACGTGGCGGCGATGACCCATTGCCGGGTGCGTTCGGCCTGGGTCACCAAGACTCGCGTCGGCCTGCCCAACCACGCGATGGCGCACCTGACCTACCAGAACCTGGCGCTGGCCGGCGCGCCCATATGGCGCGAGGAGGCGCGCAAGTTCGGCCGCGCGATCCAGAAGAACCTGGGCATCAAGCCCATGGCCGATCCCATCCTCGAGCGGATGCAGCGGCTGGCGACGCCCGAGGCGACCGAGGCGGAGATGCGCGGGCAACTGCCGCCGTGGCAGCGCAACTACACCTCAGACGACTACGTGGACTGGACGTGGCACACGCCGACCGCGCGCCTGATCGTCGGGCGCTGCACGCTGAAGTCGCCGAAGCCGGGCTACGAGTACCCGGCGTGGGCATGGAACGCGCTGGGCGGCTATCCGGCGACGATCGACCCGACCACCCTGGTCGCGGCCAAGACGATTGCTGGCACGACGCTGGACCTGCTGACCAAGCCGGCGGCGATCAAGAAGGCCAAGGACGAGTTCCGCAAGCGCACGGGCGGCGGCATCGGCGGCAAGGACTGGGTCGCGCCGCTGCTGCCCAAGACATTCCAGCCGCCGATCCACTTCGGCTGGCCGGAGTACGTCACCACCGTGCGCGGCACCGAGTGGGTGATCCCGAAAGGCGCCTAGGCACGTCCGCTTCGGTCAGTCCAGCCCGTCGATCGTGTCAGCGATGCGCGCCCCGCGCGAGGCCATGAAGTAGAGCCCCATGTGGTGCGTCGGGTCCTGCGGGTGCGCCGCCGTGGCGCCGTAGCCCAGGGTCTCGGCCACAACGCGCGGCAGGTCGTAGGTCGCGCAGCCGGGCTCGTAGACCACGATATCCTTCAGGCTCGGCATCAGGTCGTGGTTGCGCGCCGACAGCGTCGTCAGCACGAAGTCCATGACGCAGATGTCGGTGCAGATGCCGACCACCACGATTGCGTCCAGCCGATGGGCGTTGACCCAGTCGACCACGGCGTTGCGGCCGTCCTTGCCGATGGCGCCGACGAAACCGTTGATGCAGTCCTTGCGCACCTGGGTGACGTGCCGGTGGCCGTCGAGCCACGCAAGCTCGGGCACCAGGTTCTCCTCGCCCGTGCCGGCCTCGCAGTGCGGCGGGTACGGCGGCTCGGGCTTGCCGGGCACGTGAGTGTCGAGGAAGGCGAGCACGGCCCGGCCACGGCCGGTGAAGGCGCGTGCCAGTCGATCGGTCTCGGCGACCATGCGGGCGACCTGGGCGTTGGGCGTCGGCGGCGCCAGGTTGCCGGCGCCCACGGTGGCGAAGCCGTTGACCTCGTCCACGATGACCAGACCGACCGCGCGCCCCGTCGCCGCGAACGGCGCCGGCGCCACCGGCATGGTCTCGCATAGACGCGCCACAAGATCGTCCGCCATGGCCCCTCACGCTCCGCCCGTTGTGTTCCAGCGGCCATCATAGCACCGCGACGGAGCCACGCGACGGCTCAGACCTGCCCTTCCAAGACCGCGCGCAAGCGACCAAACGCGAGCCGCAGCCGCGACTTGACCGTGCCGAGCGGCAGCCTGAGTTCGACGGCGATCTCACCGTGCGCCTTGCCCTGGAAGAACGACAATTCGAGCACACGGACCTGGTCGGCCGGCAGGCCCGCCAACGCGCGACGGACCCGTTCCTCGCGCTGGCCCGCCTCGAACGAGGCGTCGGGCGCCGGCTCCGGGTCGGCCACGAACAGCGGATCGTCGGGATCGACGTCCAACCGGCGCTCACGCCGCAGCGCGTCGATGCGGATGTTGCGCGCTATGCAGAAGATCCACGTGGCGGGTGCCGCCTTGCGCGGGTCGTAGAGGTGGGCCTTGCGCCACACGGTCAGCATGGCCTCCTGGGCCAGTTCCTCGGCCCGCGCGTCGTCGCCCAGCAGGTCGGCGAGCAGGGCGAACGGGAGCTGGCGCGGCCCGTTGCCGTCATAGCCCCATTCGAAGCCGTCGGACAGGCGCAGAAGGTCGAAGCGCGGGTCGAGCGGCTTGCCGTCCACCGTGACCTCGCAGCCCGTCGCCGTCCGCCGACCCTCGTAGACGCGAGTGCCCGCCACCCCCATCCAGCCCCCCTCGGGCCGCCAAAGCCAAGGGTCGATGTCGCCACCGCGCCAGATGCCCAGCTCCAGCGCGCGCCGCCTGATCGCTCGACCAGTACGGCTCGACCGCTTTCCACGCTACGGCGAAACCGCGTTGGATTATGGCATCGGCGACGTCGACCCCATCCACAATGCACAGCACCGTCGCGCCGTAGGGCGGCATCGGCTCGCGCGGTTAGCAACGGATCGGCCGACCCCGCACCAGACGGCCGAGCGCCCGTGCCGCCTCGCGCCCGCACGACCAGGATGCCCGGTCGAGCTGGCACTGTTGATTGAACAGTGGCGCGACAATGCCGAACAGGTCAAACTGCCGACCATCGACCACCAGCGTATCGCCATCGATGGCGCGCGCCTGGCCCTTGATGGCGGCGGTTCCCGCCGATGCCAACGAGACCCAGCCCAAGACCAGAATGCCAGCCAGGACCGCGAGACGACGGCATCGAAAGGCATGGATCATGATCCAGATCGTCGCGGATCGGCGAACGGCGGGCAAGGGCGCCGGCCACGCCCGGCACGGTTAACCGAGGCCCTCTTGGCCCGCGCCATGCATAGCAATCCCCGACACGGGCGCCCGGGAACACATCATCAAGGCCTTCGTGTCAGGCTGGATATTGGCCGAAAGAACCTCGCTATGAACATGTAGGAAGCCGTTCATACCATTGGCCTGGTTTCATTTTTCTAGCGAACCTACGATGAAGCCGTGGATCTGCTGCAAGAGACATGCGCCTACCTCGCCGAGGCTCAGGCCCAGGAGGCCGCCGCCTACGGCGTGGCCGGGCGGGCGGTCGTCGCCCAGGAGACCACGCGCCTGATCGCGCGGCTGACCCAGATCATGTGGCTTGGCTGCTGGTGCGCAAGGCCGTCCACGCCGGCGAAATGAGCTCCGATGAAGCCCTCGATCAACGCCACCGCCTGAGCGGCCACAACGTCTGCTTGGCCGAGGGCCAGGTCGCGAACCTGATGCCCGAGACCCGCCCAGCCGGGCTGATGGACCGCAGCCGACGGCTCTACGTGCGGGTCGCCCGGCCGGACGACATGCTGGAGCGCGGCGCGGCCGCGATGGCGTGGCGCCGCAGGTCGAACGTTTCCTTTGGGAGCGCCGTCAGCATGTCGTGCTCGGCGTACTTGCCGAGATACGTGTTGCCGAGCGTCAGTCGGGCCAGGATCTCCGCCTCGGCCGGGTGGACGGCACGCTCGGCGAATTCATGGTGGGCGCCGATGTGATCGAAGTGCGTATGGGTCGCGGCCGCCAGGACCGGCCGTTCCAGCAGCTTGACGATGGCATCGCGCAGCGACACCGCGCCCAGGCCCGAATCGATGAGCGCGTCGCGGTCCCGCCCACGCACCAGCCAGATGTTGCAGCGTTAGAACGGCTTGATGTGCGGCTCGTCGATCGCGACGATGCCGTCGTCGATCGTGCGCCACGCGAACCAGCGATCGGCCAGACGCAGGCTCACGCCGCGAACTCCATGGCCGTCAAGGGCCGGACGGCGAACCCCGCTCTCTCCAGGCCCTCGCGCACAGCGCGCGCCACGCCGACGGCGCTCGGCTCGTCGCCGTGGACGCAGAACGAGTCGATGCGCGTCGGGATGCGCTTGCCGTCGACGCTGAACAGGGCCTGCTCCGCGACCATGCGGTGGACGTGCGCGACCGCCGCCGCGGGATCGCGGATCAGGGCGTCAGGGCGTTTGCGCGACGTCAGGTTGCCGGCATCGTCGTAGGTGCGGTCGGCGAAGGCCTCCTCGGCCACGCGCAGGCCCGCCGCGCGTCCCGCCCGCGCCATGGCCGAACCGGCGACCGCGAGGAAGATAAGGTCACGGTCCACGCCACGGATGGCGCGGGCGATGGCGCCGGCCAGGTCGTCGTCGACCGCGGCCATGTTGCTGAGCGCGCCGTGCGGCTTGACGTGGCTGACCCGCGCGCCCTGGGCCGCGGCGATGCCCGCCAGCGCGCCAATCTGGTAGGCGACGAGCGCCTCAGCCTCGGCCGCGCCGACCGGGATGGGGCGCCGGCCGAAGCCGCGCAGATCGTCGAACCCCGGATGGGCGCCGATACTGACCCCGTTGGCCGCCGCCTCGCGCACCGTCGCGGCCATGACCATGGGATCGCCCGCATGGAAGCCGCAGGCCACGTTGGCCGACGTCACGATGCGCAGCAGCGCCCGGTCGTCGCCCATGGTGTAGGCGCCGAAACCCTCGCCCAGATCGGCATTGATGTTGATCGCGCGCGCCGCCATGGTGGCTCCCGTTCGACAGTCCCTGCATGCCCGCGATGCTAGCACACGCGACGACCCCGCTTCCGCGCTTCCTGCCCTTGGCCGACAGCGGGCTGTCGGTCGAGTTGGCGGACGAGCGCACGCCGGCGGCGAGCGCCCTAGTGCTGGGCTTCGACCGGGCCGTGCGCGCGGCCATGGCGGCCGGCGATTTGCCCGGCGTGATCGAGACGGTGCCGACGTTCCGCGCGCTGATGGTGCACCTTGACCCCACGGTCACCTCGCCCGGCGAGACCGCGGAGCGTCTCCGGCCCTTGATCCCGCGCGATGGTGTCGCCCTCGTGGCGGGTCGCCGCTGGCGGCTGCCCGTCTGCTATGAAGGCGACTGCGCCCCCGACCTGGCGGAGGTGGCCGAGCGCATCGGCCTGACGCCCGCCGAGGTCGTCCAGCGCCACACCGCGCGCTCCTACACCATCTACATGCTGGGCTTCCTGCCGGGCTTCGGCTTCATGGGCGACGTCGAGCCGATCCTCGACCTGCCCCGGCGGGCCGAACCGCGCACGCGCGTCCCGGCCGGATCGGTCGCCATCGCGATCGGCCTGACCGCGATCTACCCGTTCGAAAGCCCCGGCGGCTGGCACCTGCTGGGCCGCTCACCGGTGTTGCTGTTCGACCTGCGCCGGCCGGAGCCCGCCCTGTTCGCGCCGGGCGACACGGTGCGCTTCGATCCGGTGGACCGCGCCGGCTGCGATGACCTGGCGGCCCGGGCCGCCGCCGGGAACCTGGGGCCCGACGCGCTGGCGGAGCCATGAGCGGTTCACTGCTCGTCAAGCGCGCGGGCCCGGCGACCACGGTCCAGGACCTGGGCCGGTGGACGCACCAGCGCCTAGGCGTCCCGGTCGGCGGCGCGCTGGACTCGACGGGGCTGCGCCTGGTCAACGCCCTGGTCGGCAACGCCGAGACGGCGGCCGGCCTCGAGTTCCGCCTGGTCGGCCCGGAAGTGCTGGTGGACACTGACCGCGCGCGCGTTGCCGTGTCCGGCGGGGTCGAGGCGGTCATCCAGGGCGACCCAGCGGTGACGGTCGCGCCATGGCGCAGTCTCACCTTGTCACGTGGTCAGACCCTGGCCGTCCGCCGCGTGACGGGCAGTGCCGTTGGCTACGTCGCGGTTGGCGGCGGACTGGCCGTGCCACTGGTCCTGGGCTCCCGCGCCACCTGCACGCGGGCCGGCATCGGCGGGCTCGGCGGGCACGCCCTACGCGACGGCGACCGGCTGCCCTTGGCGACCGTCACCCTCGGCGATGGCGGCGACCGGGCTCTGCCCACGGCGCCGCGCGAGCGCGATGGCCCGCTGCGCGTGGTCCTGGGCCCGCAGGACGTGGCCTTCACGGACGCGAGCCGCTCGGCCTTCCTGAGCGAGACCTTCACGGTCGGGCGCGATGCCGATCGCATGGGCCTGCGGCTCGAGGGGCTACGGCTCGCCCACGTCAAGGACGCCAACATCATCTCGGACGGCATCGCCGCGGGCGCGATCCAGGTCCCGGCCAACGGCCAACCGATCCTGCTGCTGGCGGACCGCCAGACCGTGGGCGGTTACACCAAGATTGCCACCGTGATCTCGGCCGATCTGCCGCGTGCCGGGCGCCTGGTGCCGGGCATGCCGGTGCGGTTCGCCGCGGTCGCCGTGGACGAGGCAGTGGCCGCGCGACGCGCCGCCGAGGCCGATCTCGCCACCCTGGTCCGTGGCTTGGTGCCCGCGCCACCACTCGGCGGCTTCGACGAAGCGGCGCTGTTGCGCGAGAACCTGATCAGCGGCGTGGTCGGCGTCGCCGACGACCCCATGGCGTGACGGAGGCGTCACGCGTGCGACGCATCGTTCGCCTGGCCCGCCGGATCGCGCTGTGGGCGGCGCTCGCCTATGTCCTGGTGCCGATCGGCTCGGCCCTGGTGTTCGCCCTGGTGCCGCCCCCTATCACGCCGCTGATGATCCTGCGGCTCTTTGAAGGCGAAGGGCTGCAGCGGGACTGGGTGCCGCTCGAGGCCATGTCACCGCGCCTGGCGCGCGCCGTGATCGCCGCCGAGGACAACCTGTTCTGCACCCATCACGGCTTCGATTGGGAATCGCTGCGCGAGGCCGTCGACGACTTCATGGCGGGCAAACGCACGCGTGGCGCCAGCACCATTTCCATGCAGACCACCAAGAACCTCTTCCTATGGCCGCACAGCAGCTTCGCGCGCAAAGTCCTGGAGCCCTACCCCACGCTCGTGCTGGAGCTGGTGTGGAGCAAGCGCCGCATCCTCGAGGTCTATCTGAACGTCGCCGAGTGGGGACCCGGCATCTACGGCGCCGAGGCCGCGGCCCGTGCCCACTTCGGCAAGTCGGCGGCGGAACTGGGCAAGCGCGAGACCGCGCTGCTCGCCGCCGTGCTGCCCAACCCGCGCGCTTACTCGGCCTCGGCGCCGTCGGACTACGTGGCGAGCCGGGCCTCGACCATCGCCAAGCGCGCGGGCCAGCTCGGCGAACTGACCGACTGCGTGGTGCCGCAATAGCGGGTCAGCGCGGGCCGCGATCGGGGCCGTAGCGGTCCATGAAGCGGTACCACAGCACGGCACCGGCCAGAAACCACGGCTCGCCGTCGTAGAACGGGCGCGTCTCGAACGTCAGGTCATCGAAGGCAGTGCGGCCCCCGGCGTCACCCAGGACCTTGAGCGCGATCTTATGGCCGAGATACGTGCCCATGCATACGCCCGAGCCGCAGTACCCCATGGCGTAGTGGATACCGTCGATCACGCCGATGTGGGGCACATGGTCGAACGTGTAGGCGACAAAGCCGAGCCAGCTGTGGCTGACCTTGACCTCGCGCAAATCGGGAAAAATCTCGGCCATCACGGCGTGCAGCCGGGGCCCGCTGATGCTCGGGTCGGTCTCCCCCAGCGCCACGCGGCCGCCGAACACGACGCGCCGGCGATCGGGCGACGCGCGGTAGTAGAGCACCACGCGACGCGTGTCGTTGTTGACGCGGTCTTTGGGCATCAACCGGTCCATCAGCGCGGGCTCGATCGGCTCGGTCGCGATCATGTAGCTGCCGATCGGGATCACGCGCCGCCGGAACGCCGGCAGGGCCCGGGTATCGCGTGTATAGCCGTTGGTCGCGACGATCACCTGGCCGGCGGTCACGGCGCCACGCGTCGATGTCACCGTGAAGCGCGCGCCATCCCTTTCAACGGACGTGACCGGCGTGCGCGCGATGACGGTGGCGCCCGAGCTCAACACCCGATCGAGCAAGCCATAGTGGTACATGGCCGGCTGCAACGCCGCGTTGTTGGCCACCACGGCACCGCCGAAGTAGAGGTCCGTGCCCATCTCGACGTGCTGCTCGGTACGCGGCACCGCGTGGGTCTCGACGCCCAACTCCTTGCGGTAGGTGTCCATGCGCCGCGCCAGAGCATCGTAGTGCCCCGGCCGGTGGGCGCCGATGAACCGTCCCTTGCGCTGGAAACTACAGGCGATCTGCTCGCGCTCGATGAACGCGGCCAGATGATCGAAGGCCGCCATGCTCTCCTTGAAAACGGCGGTGCCGCGCGCCTGGCCGTAGCGCTCGCGAAGCCCATCGAGGCCCGGCTTGAGCCCGAAGCCGAGTTGCCCGCCGTTGCGCGAGGAACAGCCATGGCCGGCGGCCTCGGCGTCGAGCACCACGACCGAGCGTCCCGCCCGAGCCAAGGTCAACGCCGCGTTCAGGCCCGTGTAGCCCGCGCCCACCACCACCACGTCGGCCTCGCGCGGCACCTCCCGGTCGGGCAGCACGGGGCGCGGTGCCTCGTCCCACCAGTACGGTTGCAGCTTGACGTCGTGGCTGAGGATCGGATGGGTCATGGCGGTCCTTGACAGCGGGCCTTGGCGACTGCGAAGGGAACGCGAGAGTCAGGCACCAAAGGGGGCGACGAATGATCTACGAACTTCGCACCTATACACTCCGCCCTGGCACGATGCCGGAATTCCTGACGCGGGTCGAGCGCGATGGCCTGCCTATCGCGCGCAAGCATCTCAAGCTGGTCGGTTACTGGCAGACCGAGGTCGGTACGCTGAACCAAGCCTGTCATCTGTGGGCGCACGAAAGCCTGGATGCCCGCGCCGCCAACCGGGCCAAGCTGATGGCCGATCCCGATTGGCACGAGAAGTATCTGAAGTTCGTGCTGCCGCTGTTCGAGAAGCAGGAGACGGTGATCCTGAAGCCCACCCCGTTCTCGCCATTGCAATAGGGCCACCATGTTCCGCGACGACCTGCTAGCCGGCAAACGCATTTTGGTGACCGGCGGCGGCACCGGGTTGGGCAAGAGCATGGGGCGCCGGTTCGTCGAGCTTGGCGCGTCGCTGGTCATCTGCGGCCGGCGGACCGAAGTGCTGGAGGCGACCGCCGCCGAGTTCCGCGCGGTGACCGGCGGCACCGTGACAACCCATGGCCTGGACATCCGCGACGCCAGCGCGGTCGAGACGATGATCGAGGCGATCTGGGCCGACGGCCCGCTCGACGCGCTGGTAAATAACGCGGCCGGCAACTTCGTCGCGCGCACCGAGGACCTGAGCCCGCGTGCCATTGACGCCGTGCTCGGCATCGTGCTGCACGGTTCGGCCTACGCCACCCTGGCCTGCGGCAAGCGTTGGCTCGCGGCGGGGCACAAGGCAACCGTCCTGTCGATCGTCACGACATACGCGTGGACCGGCTCGGGCTTCGTCGTGCCTTCGGCCATGGCCAAGGCCGGCGTTCTGGCCATGACGCGCAGCCTGGCGGTGGAATGGGGTCGCCGCGGCGTGCGGCTGAACGCCATCGCGCCCGGCCCGTTCCCGACACCGGGCGCGTGGGAGCGCCTGGTGCCCAAGCCCGAGTTCGCCCGCGCCTGCGAGACCTCGAACCCGCTGGGCCGGCCGGGCGAGCACATCGAGCTGGCCAACTTGGCGAGCTTCCTGCTGGCGGACGAGGCCGGCTACATCAATGGCGAATGCGTCACCATCGACGGCGGCGAATGGCTGCAGGGCGCCGGACAGTTCAACTTCCTGCGCAAGATGAGCGATGCCGATTGGGCCGCGGCACGCCCGAAGAAGTCCTGACATGACCGACGAGGCGCTGCCGTTCCCCGAGGCGCCGCCGCACGGCTACGAGCCGCTCGGCGACGAACCGGCGGTCGCTGTCGACGCCCTGATACGCCTCGCCGAACCGACTTCAATGAGATCACCATGCCCGAACCTGTCCTGACCGAACGCCGCGGCCACGTCTTCGAGATCACGCTCGACCGGCCCAAGGCCAACGCCGTCGACGCGGCGACCAGCCGCGCCATGGATCGCGCCTTCGCGACGTTCCGCGACGACCCGGACCTATGGGTGGCGATCCTGACCGGCGGCGGAACGCGCTTCTTTTCGGCCGGCTGGGACATGACCAGCAACCCGGACGAGGACGACCGTGACTTCGGCGAGGGCGGCTTCGGCGGCATCACCGGCCGGTTCGATCTGGACAAGCCGGTGATCGCCGCGGTCAACGGCTACTGCGCCGGCGGCGGGCTGGAAATCGCGCTGGCGTGCGATTTCATCCTGGCGGCCGAGCATGCCGTGTTCTTCCTGTCCGAGACCGTCCTGGGCATGACGTGCCACCCGGCTTCGGTGGCGCGCCTGCTGGCCAGCGTGCCACGTCAGTTCGGGCTCGAGATGCTCTACAGCGGACGGCGCGTCGGCGCGGTGGAGGCCGCCGCGAACGGGCTCGCGCTGCGCGTGGTGCCGAGGGCGCAGCTCATGGACACGGCGCGCGACCTGGCCGATCGCATCGCGGCGGCCGCACCGCTGGCAACACGCGCGACCAAGGAGATGGTGCGCAAGGCCGCCGACCTGCCGATCGCTGCCGCCCACGCGGCGCGCACCGACGGCACGCTCGCCCTGGTCGACGAGGTGTGGGCGAGCGAGGACGCCAAGGAAGGGCCACGGGCCTTCTCCGAGAAGCGCAAGCCGGTGTGGCGCGGGCGCTGATCGGGATAGGATGCGGTCCGGAGGACCCCATGGCGAAGACCCTGCACCAGCCGCTCGGCGGCAACCAGATGCCTCGGTTCGGTGGCCCGGCGACGATGATGCGCCTGCCCGCCAAGCCAAACCCCAAGGGGCTGGACGCGTGCTTCATCGGCGTACCCTTCGACATCGGAACGTCCAACCGCGCGGGCACGCGGCACGGTCCGCGCCAGATCCGCGCCGAGTCATGCCTGATCCGGCCCTACAACATGGCGACGCGCGCGGCGCCCTTCGACAGCCTCTCGGTGGCCGACGTCGGCGACGTGGCGATCAACACGTATTCGATCGCCAAGAGCATGACGATCATCGAGCGCGCTTACGACCGCGTGCTCAAGGCGAACTGCGTCCCGCTGACCATGGGCGGCGACCACACCATCGTGCTGCCGATCCTGCGCGCCATGCGCAAGAAGCACGGCCCGCTCGGCCTCGTGCACGTGGATGCCCACGCCGACATCAACGACACCATGTTCGGCGAACGGATCGCCCACGGCACGCCGTTCCGCCGCTGCGTCGAGGAGGGCTTGCTGGATGGCAAGCGCTGCGTCCAGATCGGCCTGCGCGCCACCGGCTACGCGGCCGACGACTTCGACTGGTCGCGCCAGCTGGGATTCCGCGTGGTGCAAGCCGAGGAGTGTTGGCACCGATCGCTCGCGCCGCTGATGGCAGACGTGCGCGAGCAGGTGAAGGGCGGCCCGGTTTATCTGTCGTTCGACATTGACGGGCTGGACCCGAGTTGCGCGCCGGGCACCGGTACGCCCGAGATCGCCGGCCTAACTCTGCCACAGGGCATCGAGGTGATCCGTGGTTGCCGCGGCCTCAATCTCGTCGGCTGCGATCTGGTCGAGGTCTCGCCGCCCTACGATCCGTCGGGCAACACGGCGCTGGTCGCCGCCAACCTGCTTTATGAGATGCTGTGCGTCCTGCCCGGCGTCGCGTACCGGGCCTGACGCTCATGCGCTACCAGCCGCTCGGCGGCAACCAGATGCCCCGGTTCGGCGGACCAGGCACCTTCATGCGCCTGCCAACCAGGCCCGACGCCACGGGGCTCGACGTGGCCATGGTCGGCGTGCCGCTGGACATTGGCACTGAGAACGTCGGCGGAACACTTCCCCACTGAAGCGGCCGTCTGGTTCAGCCGCGGCGGCTCAAGATGGGACCGCCTTTAGCCTTCAATCCGGTCATGACCGGATTGAAGGCTGGGGGATGTACGGGATGGATCTTTATCGTCGTGTAAGGCTTGCGTGCCATGGGGAGGGGTTAAGCCAGCGGGAGGTGGCCCGACGGTTCGGGGTCGACCGCAAGACGGTCGCGAAGATGCTGTTGTTCCCGGTTCCGCCTGGCTACTGGCGCCGTGGTCCACCGCCACGACCGAAACTGGATGCGTTCGTCGGGATCATCCAAGGGGATCCTGGAAGAGGACAGGACCGCGCATCGCAAGCAGCGGCACACGGCGAAACGGATCTTCGAGCGGCTGCGGGTGATCGAACCCCACTGAAGTGGTCCGGCCTGATGTATGGCTTTTCACATCGAGGAGGACTGCGATGGGACGGCAGAGGCACAAGCCCGAGGTGTCTGACGTCAGCGCCTATGGGACGGATTGAGCGGATTTGGTAGTGGAGGATTTCTGGCTCATCGTAGGGACCGAAGGGACCGGAGATGAGACAAGAAGTGGACCCCGATTTTGGGACCAGGGGCTTGAGTGGAGCGGCGTTCTGATCCGTCCTGGAACGACGGAGGGGAACGATGGCCAAGACGAGACGGAAGTTCGAGGCGGCGTTCAAGGCGAGGATTGCCATGGAGGCGCTGCGCGAGGTGGCGACGGTGCCGGAGCTGGCGGCGCGCCACGGGGTTCATCC
>VGDP01000039.1 GCA_016869675.1 Alphaproteobacteria bacterium
CGTCGTCTTGCCTGAGGACCCGCGTCTGCGTTATGACCGTGCCAAGCCTGTTCCCCGGTAGCTCAGCAGGTAGAGCAAGCGGCTGTTAACCGCTGGGTCGCTGGTTCGAGTCCGGCCCGGGGAGCCATTTCGCGGGGACCGATGCTTGGCGTCGGTCCCCGTTTTCGTTCGCCATCCTCAACTTGGGCCCGAGGCGGGACCTGTATCTCAGGTCGCCAACCGGCCGCGCCGGCGGCCGAGCGTTGCGCCGATGGTTTGGGCCGTCACTTCGGTGACGTAGTAGATGCCGTCCACGATGCGGCCCCCGTCGGGGCTCCAGCGCGTCGCGTCGTAGTCCCAGCCGAACAGCGTCGCCTTCTTCTCGGTGTCGTTGACCAGCCGACGCAACTTGCGGGTCAGGACACCCTCGAAGTGCGACAGCACGCGTATGTCGTCGTCCTTGGTGACGCGCAGCAGGTCGGACATGGCCACCCGGCCATCCTTGGTGCCGAACAGGACCAGACGTTTGACATGCTCGTCGGCCAAGCCATGGATCAGTTTCACCGCCAGGTCGGGTGTAAGGTCGACGGGGCGCCGCCAGCGAAATTGCGCGTTCGGCACTTGCCGGCGCGGCTCCACTGGACGTCCGCCCAGCACAGCCGTAAGTTCCGCCTGGGTCTCCGCGGACAAGCGCCGGAAATCGGCGGCGTCGATCACGAGCTGCATGGTTTCCCCCAAGCTCGATAGCGATTGCATCACATTAGCGCCGCGCGCGACGAATGTCGCGCGGCCCAATCATTGCTGGATTCCTCCTGCCTCGTTAACCTTGGGCTTGAGGGGAGAACCATGGACACCGTCGCCAGGGACTTCCGCAGCGCCCCGTCGATCGGCATCGAGGCTTATCATCGGGCCGACTACGCCCGAGCGTGGACCATCTTGCCCGAACTGGCTAGGCGCGGCGATCCGCAGGCCCAATATTATCTTGGTGCCATGTACCATTTTGGCCAAGACACTGACCCGGATCCGGTCGCCGCGGTGCGTGGTATCGACGCGCCGCGGAAGGTGGTGTCGCCGGTGCGCAGCGCAATCTGGGGGGTTCTATACGAGGACGGTTTAGGCCTTGAACGGGATCCGGCTCAGGCGGCGATCTGGTACCACCGGGCCGCCGAGCAGGGCAACGCCCTGGCCCAGCACAACTTGGCGATGCTCTATGGCGCCGGACGCGGCGTGCCCGAGGATGACGACGAGGCGACGCGTTGTCGCAGGTCGCCTTCGCGCTGCGCTGCCGTTTCGGCGTCGGTACCGATCCCGACCCAGCGGCCGCCTTTGCTTGGCTTTGCATTGCCGCCCGTGATACATCGCGCGGCGCCGAACACGACCGGGCGGTGTGGCTCCGCGATCTTATGAAACGCAACCTCGACGAAGCGGTGAAGGACGAGGGCCGTGTCCGCGCCGCCCGCTAGACCGTCGGCGCCACGCCTTAGATCGCCACGAACAGCGAGGGGGTTCCATGCCGTCGTTCGATATCGTCTCCAAGGTCGAGATGAACGAGGTGGACAACGCCATCTCTGGTGTCGTCCGCGAGATCGGCCAGCGTTTTGACTTCAAGGGCTCCCATTGCACGGTCGAGCGCAAGGACGCCGACGTGACCATGATCGCCGATGACGAGACCAAGCTGCGCCAGATGCAGGAGCTGCTGCGCGTCCACATGACCCGCCGCAAGGTCGAGCATCAGGCGCTTTCGTTCGGAGAGGCGGCGAAGGCCGCGCAGGGCCGGCTGCGCCAGGTCGTCACGGTCCGGCAGGGCATCGACCGCGAGCTCGCCAAGTCCATCGTTCAGTCGATCAAGGGCACCAAGCTCAAGGTTCAGGTGGCGGTGCAGGGCGACGAGCTGCGCGTCTCCGGCAAGAAGATCGACGAGCTGCAGGATGCGATCGCGCACGTGCGCGGTCTCGGCATCGAGCAACCCCTGCAGTACGTGAACTTCCGCAGCTGAATCCATGGACCGCGGACGGCGTGGTGGTTCGGCTCGTCACGGGCGGCAACGGCTTCATCAGCCGGCACCTGGTTCGTCTGTTGCGCGATCGGGGCGAGTGCGTCCGCGTGCTCGACGTGGACGGCAGCGTTCCGCCGCCGGGCGGTGCCTAACAGATCGTCGGCGACATCCGCGACGCCGACGTGCCGGGCATCTACTGCCGCTCGAAGCTGGCAGCCGACCGCCTGGCGAGCGACGCGGCTCGGTCCGGCGCGCCCGTCGTTATCGTGCACCCGACCATGCCGGTCGGGCCCGGCGACCGGCGCCTTGCCCCTCCCACGGCGATGATCCTGGGTTTCCTGCGCGGCCGTCACTCCGCGTACTACGATGCGGCCTTCAACCTGGTCGATGTGCGCGACGCGTCGGCGGGATTCGCCGCGGCCGAGGCGTGGGCGACGCTGGTGAGCCATCGACCGCCACTGGCCACGGTGGCGGGTGTGCGGCTGGTTCGCTCGCCGCTCAGCTTCCATGGTACGGATTCGTGGCGCGCGCTCGGGCTGGCATCCCGACCGCTGGTTGATTCCCTTGTCGATCTGATCGCGGATCTGGTGTCGCGCGTTCTTGTGACGGGCGGTAGGGCATGGGGGCCCTTGTCGTCCTAGGCGCTGGGTCAGCCGCGCTCGGCGGCGATGACGAAGTAGTCGAGCGTGCCCTGCGCCAGAAGGGCATCGATGCGCACCCAGTGCGTGCACTCGGCGAGGATCATGGCGCCATAGCGCGCGTCGACTTCATCCCTGCGCAGGCGCTCGGCCAGATGGGCCCAGGTCTGGGCGAGGCGGGCGCGGAGCGCGGCCTTGCTTGACTGGGTCGACGCCACCGCGAATCCGGCCTTGGTGAGCGCGTCCTTCAGGGCGTCCGCCGTGACCAAGCTGGCCGGCGCGGCACGCGACGCGCCGATTGCTACGTGCGCCGCGTCCTTGGCCGTGGCGGAGTCGCCGACGATCTGCGCGACGATGAGCTTGCCCTTGGGCTTGAGCGCGCCGTGCACCGCCGTCAACAGCGGTTCGAGCGAGGGCGCATCCGTCAGGCCATGGACCGCAAGGGCGTGGTCGAACGCGGCCTCCCCGAAGGCCGGCGCGGATGGGTCAAGGGTCTCGAACGTCAGGGCCGCCGCGTGGCTGGTCTGCGTCGCGACCTCACCGGCTCGCGCGGCCAGGGCGCAGCCGAGCGCGTAGGCCTTGACCGTGGCGCCCGTTTCGCGGGCGATGGCACGGCTGGCGCCGCCGAGGCCGGGCTCGAACTCCAAGATCGTCGAGCCCTTGGCGAGGCCGAGGTCCTTGGTCGCGTCGGGCATGATGTCGAGCACGCAAGGCGCCAGATGCCCCGGCCCCCCACAGCCACTGCAGCAGGGTGTGATCGGCCTCGGTCCGGGTCGGATCGATATCCGTCGGCTCAATCATGTCGAGCGTCAGTTCGAGGATTTCGCCGTCGATGCCCACACGGCTGCCACGACGCGACCGCAGTCACCGCACGACCGTTGCGAAGCGCTGGCCGAAGCTGGGGCCCGCCGCGGTCTTGGACACGGCCTTGGCCTTGGCGCGCGGCTGACGCCGGAGCCCCTTGACCTTGACCCGTGGAAGCGTGGCCGTCGCCGCGGTCGCCATGGCCCCACTGTCGGACCATGGCGTTGACCGAGGCTAAATGTCAGGCCGCCGGGGCCGCGAGCAAGGACGCCACCGGTGTGCCGAGCCAGCCCGCTTCGCGCTTGCGCCAGTAGAGGCCGCGTAGGTCGCTGGTCACCACGCCGGGCGCCCCGTTGCCCAAGGGGCGGCCGTCAATACGCGTCACGGGCATGATGCCCCCGGCGGTGGACGACAGGAACGCCTCGTCGGCACCGTGCAGGGCCTCGGGGCCGTAGTTTCCTGTCTCGACGGCGAATCCGGCCTCGCGCGCCAACTCCATCACCGTGCGCCGCGTGATCCCCTCCAGCACATTGCCGGCCGGCGTGTGGAGCCGTCCTCCCTTGACGAAGAACAGGTTGAACCCCGGCCCTTCCGACAGGTGCCCGGCGGGCGTGCACAGCACCACGTTGTCCGCGTCGCGATCCAGGCCCTGCAGCATGCCGCGTTGCAGGTCCATCCAGTTGAAGTTCTTGACCGTCGGATCGATCGCCTCGGTCGGCGTGCGCCGGTTCTCGACGATCGCCACGTCGATGCCGATCTCCTGCTTCTCGGGCCAGACGATCCAAATGTAGGGCAGCGCGAAGGCGATGAATCGGTGAACCGCGTTGCGCAGGTCCCTGCGCGTCGGGTCGGGGAATCGTCCGCGCGTCACGATCATCTGGACGAAGGCGTCGTCCAGGCCGGCTCGCTCGACGCACGTCGCCAGGATGCGTGCGAGCGCCGCGTCGTCGTGCGGGCACGTCAGCCGCATGCCGGCCATGCTGCGCCGGAAGCGCGCGATGTGGTCGTCGAGCCGGAAGAACTGCCCGCGCCAGACCGACGTCGTGTCGTAGACCGCATCGCCACGCAGGAAGCCAAGGTCGAACAGCGGGAGCCGCGCCTCCTCGGCCGGCACGTACGCATCGTCGATGTAGGCGATCCCGACCATGAAGACCTCCTCTGCGAGGAACGATTGTACGCCGCGAAGTGACGTGCTGGCCAAGAACGAGCGCCGACGCCCCGCTCAGCGCCGCTCGTAGACGGCCTCGAGCGTGGGCGGGCCGTCGCATGTCACCGCGCCGCGCTCGACCAGCGCGATGATGTGGGCCAGCACCGAACAGCCCGCCGCCGCGTGCAGGTACTTCGGCACGTCGTCGTAGATCGTCGCCACCAGGTGCGGAATGGTCGAGGGCCCGATCGCGAGCGCGGACAGGATCTGCCTTTCGCGCGCGTGACGATGGTCGATGAGCGCGGCGATGTGCGCCGCTGGGTCGCGCACCGGTGGCCCGTGGGTTGGCCACAGCGTCCCTTCGCGTCGAGCGAGCAGTCGGTCGAGCGAGGTCATGTACGCGGCCATGTCGCCGTCCGGCGGTACCACGACCGTGGTCGACCAGCCCATGACGTGATCGCCGCTGAACAGCGCATCCGCCTCGCGCAGGGCGAAGCAGAGATGGTTGGAGGTGTGCCCCGGCGTGTGGATCGCCTCGAGCGTCCAGCCCGGGCCGGCGATGACGTCACCATCGCGCACGCACTGATCGGGCACGAACGCCATGTCCGCGCCCTCCTCGACCCGGGTTTCCAGTGCTCCGCCGCGCCCCGCTCCATGAGGGCCGAAGCCGTGCACCGTCGCGCCCGTTGCCGCCTTGAGCGGACGCGCGGCTGGCGAATGGTCGAGGTGCGTGTGGGTCACCACGATGTCGGTGATCCGCTCGTCCTTCAGGCACGCCAGCAAGGCATCCACGTGCTCGGGCAGGTCCGGGCCGGGGTCGACGACGGCGATTCGCCCCTCGCCCAGGATGTACGTGCCCGTGCCGTGGAAGGTGAAGGCGCCGGGATTGCGCGCGACGACCCGGCGGATGCCCGGCGCCACCGGCTCGGCGGCGGCGTACTCAAACGTCATGTCGCGGACGAACTGCATCGGCACCCCCCGTCGTCGCCCGGTAATGCGCGACCATCATCAAACTAGCACGGCCGTGACGGCGGTCACGGCCCGCGGCCCGGTGGCTGTGCGCCCGCGCACAGCCCCATGGTGAACGGTCGGTTAACGTTTGGGTCAGTCGCCGCCCTGGAGGCCAACACGCCATGACGATCGACCCCATCCGGAAGCTTCTGGAGGACGCCGATCTGCGGGCCCTGATCGACGACGTCGAGGAGCACTCGAAGCTCGACCACGTGGTCATCGTGACCCTGAAGACCCGCCGCACCCGGTCGACGGAACCCAAGCCGGCCCGTTCGCGTGACGACGACCACAAGGCGTGACGCTGTAACAAACTTGTCGTTTGACCGTCATACTGCGCGTCTCTAGCAAGGCTGCGGCCGGTTGCCCCCCGTCGGTCGGCCGGCAGGCGTTGCCGGGCATCGACGCGAGGCTGGGTCATGGGCTGGGAGGTCGAGCTCGAGTTCCGGTCCAGCCCGGCCGTCTGGGCCCGACTGGCCGAGGCCAGCGCGACCAGCGCGGGAACCCTCGGCCCCGCCGTCACACGGCATCTGGACAGCACCTACTTCGACACGGCCGACGGCGCGCTCGCGCGGCATGGCATCGTCGCGCGCGTCCGCGCCGAGGGCGACCGCCGCCCGTTCACCATCAAGACGGCGGCCGAAGCACGGGACGGACCGAGCGTACGGCACGAATGGAACTTCGAGACGATGGGCGACAGGCCGGACGTCGCGCTGATCGCTCGGCATGTCCCGGGCGCGCCGCCGGTCGACGCGCTTGTTCCCGTTTACCACACGAGGATCACGCGGGTGACCCGGCGCCTGGAGCCGCGCCCGGGTGTCGCCATTGAACTCGCCTTCGACGATGGCGTCGTGAGCGCCAGGCGACGAAGGGCCCGCGTGCGCGAGATCGAAATGGAGCTGGTCGAGGGCCGGCCGCACGATCTCTTCGTCGCGGCGCTCGCCTTGCACCGCGAACTCGGGCCGCTACGCCTGCAAACCGTGACCAAGTCGGAACGTGGCCACGCCCTGGCGCGCGGTGCCGCGCCGCCACCGGTTCACGCCGCAACGCTCGTGCTCGATCCCAACCAGGTGTCCGGGGACGCGTCCAAGGCGATCCTGCGCTCGTGCCTCGGCCAGATCGTCGCCAACCAGGCCCCGGCTCACGCGGGCATGGACAACGAAGGCGTGCACCAGATGCGCGTCGGTGTGCGCCGCCTGCGCGCCGTCTTGGACGGCCTTGCCCGCCTGTTGCCGCGCAAGCGCCGACGGACGTTGCGGACGGAGTTCATCTGGCTGGCGCGCGAACTGGGGCCGGCGCGTGACTGGGACGTGTTCATCGAGGAGCGCCTGGCGCCTCGCCTCGCGGCCGAGGCGCTGGCGCCTCACGCAGCGCTCCTGCGCGAACGCGCCGCGGCGGAGCGGGCCAAGGCCTACCGCCGCGTGCGTCGGGCCATCGGCGCCCCGCGTTACACGACCATCCTGCTCGATGCCATGGCGTGGCTCGACGAGCCATGGGACGGCACGGTCAAGGCGCGCCGCCGAGTGCGCCTGCGACGCCCCATCGGCGATGTCGCCAAGCGCCTCCTGCGCGACGTCGACCGCACGGTCCGCCAAGCCAAGGTTTCGATCGTCGAAGCCGACGCCGAGACCCTGCACACCGTGCGCATCGCCGCCAAGAAAGCACGCTACACCGTGGAGTGCCTAGCCAACCTGGCGCCGGCCTACGCCGTCGGGCCCTACGTTAAGGCGCTGAAGCGTGTTCAGGATGCGTTCGGCCAAAGCAACGACTCCGCGCACGCGTTGGTCATGACCGGGCGGCTGACCACGGGCCTGCCCGACGGCACGGCCAAGGCCGTGGCGGCGGCCCTGGTGGACGCGAACGGCGACCCCGACCTACGCGAGAAGCTGCGCAAGACCTGGCGGGCGTTCGGCCACGTCACGCCGATCCATCGCGCGTCGGCTCGGGTCGCGGCCGCCTCCAGGTCCGCGGGAACCACGTAGTGGACGAGTTGTCCCACTCCCGGTTTCAGGTCCTCCCACGCGGCGATGTCGAGGTCGATCGTGGCGAACGCGCCGGTCGGGAACTTTCCGCGCACGCGCCCGAGCCCCTGGCCCGTGGCCGCGAGGCGCAGGACCAGATCCTGAAGGTCCGGGTTGTGCCCCACCACCATGGCCACGGCGACGTCGCCGCCCAGGCGCTTCATTGCCTGCTCATAGGGCGCGACACCGGCGCAGTAGAGCGTCTTGGCGTAACGCACGGTGGGACGACGGACGAAGGCGCCGAGCAGCCCCGCCAGCGTGGCGCGGGCCCGCGCGGCCGCGGAACACAGGACAACATCCGGCTGCACGCCGGTTCGGGCGCAATGGGCCGCCAGAAGGCCCACCGCCCGATGCCCGCGCGGACTGAGCGGCCGGTCATGATCGTCGAGGCCTTCGTCGCTCCAGGCAGATTTGACGTGCCTTAACACATGGACCCGCTTCATGAAGGCTCTGCCCCGACACCGAAACGACACGACCGGTGTGGTATAAGCATAGGGCCATGACGACACGACGACACGCGGAGAAATGGAGGAACAGCGTCGCCACGCAGCCGGGTCTGCGCATACCGCCCGCCGGCGACGGCAGCGTGGCCATCGATGCGACCTCTCGCGAGCGATTCATCAACCGCGAGGTGTCATGGCTGAAGTTCAACGAGCGCGTGCTTGAGGAAGCGTTCAACGCGGCGCACCCCTTGCTCGAGCGCGTGCGCTTCCTGTCGATCTCGGCGAACAACCTGGACGAGTTCTTCATGGTGCGGGTCGCCGGCCTGACCAGCCAGATGCGTGCCGGCGTGACGCTTTCGTACTTGGACGGCCTGACCCCAGCGCAGCAACTGGCGCTGATCCGGACGCAGGCGCGCGAGCTGATGCACAAGCAGTGGGAGTGCTGGCATGTGCTGGCGGCCGCACTGCGGCGCCAGGGCATAGCGGTGATCGCGGCGGACGAACTGACCGCGGGCGAGCGCGCCTGGCTCGAGGCCTACTTCGCCGACGAGGTGGAACCGGTGCTGACGCCGCTGGCCATCGACCCGGCGCACCCCTTCCCGTTCATCCCGAACTTCGGCTTTTCGCTGGTGCTGCAGCTCCACCGAAAGAGCGACGGCGTAAGTCAGCGCGCGCTCGTGCCCTTGTCCTCGCGCCTGCCCCGCTTCGTGCGCCTGCCCGGCGACCAGGCACGCTACGTGCCGGTCGAACTGCTCGTGCAGCTCAACCTCGGGCGTCTGTTTCCCGGTTTCGATGTGCACGCCCGCGGCGAGTTCCGCATCGTGCGCGACAGCGAGATCGAAATCGAGGAAGAGGCCGAGGATCTGGTGCGCGTGTTCGAGAGCGCGCTGAAGCGCCGGCGCCGCGGCAACGTGATCCGCCTCAAGGTCTCGGAAGGCTTGAGCGACGAGTTCCTGAACTTCGTGGTGAGCGCGCTCGGGGTCGACGCCGACGACATCTACCCGGCCGAGGGACTGCTTGGCCTGGCCGATATCCGCCAACTCATCGACGACAACCGCGTCGACCTGCTGTTCAAGCCGTTCAATCCGCGCTTTCCCGAGCGCATCCGCGATTTCGGCGGCGATTGCCTCGCCGCCATCCGCAACAAGGACATCATCGTCCATCATCCCTACGAGAGCTTCGACGTGGTCGTGCAGTTCATCCGCCAGGCGGCGGAGGATCCGTTGGTCGTGTCGATCAAGCAGACGCTCTACCGCACCAGCAACGATTCGCCGATCGTGCGTGCGCTGATCGCGGCGGCGGAATCGGGCAAGTCCGTCACCGCCCTGGTCGAGTTGAAGGCCCGCTTCGACGAGGAGGCCAACATCAAGTGGGCGCGCGACCTGGAGCGCGCCGGCGCCCAGGTGGTGTACGGCTTCATGCACCTGAAGACCCACGCCAAGATTTCGCTCGTGGTGCGGCGCGAAGGCGGCCGGCTGGTGTCCTACGTGCACTTCGGCACGGGCAACTACCATCCCATCACGGCCCGCATCTACACCGACCTCTCGTACTTCACGTGCCACGCGGCGCTGTGCCGCGACGCCAACCGGGTGTTCAACTACCTGACCGGGTACGCAACGCCGGCGAAGCTCGAGAAGCTGGCGATGGCGCCTCTCGACCTGCGCAAGGCGATCATCGGCCTGATCGACGAGGAGATCGAACACGCACGGGCCGGCCGGCCGGCGGCGTTGTGGGCAAAGCTGAACGCCGTGGTCGACCGCAAGGTGATCGACGCGCTCTACCGCGCGTCCCAGGCCGGCGTCACCATCGACCTGGTGGTGCGCGGCATCTGCTGCCTGCGGCCCGGCGTGCCGGGGCTTTCGGACAACATCTGCGTCAAGAGCGTGGTCGGCCGGTTCCTGGAGCATTCTCGCGTCGTCTGCGCGGGCAACGGAGGCGGCCTACCCTCGGCGAGCGCGAAGGTGTACATCTCCTCGGCCGACTGGATGTCACGCAGCTTCGACTGGCGGGTCGAGACCTTGGTCCCCATCGAAAACGCCACAGTGCGTCAACAGGTGCTCGACCAGATCATGGTCGCCAACATCAAGGACGTCTCACAGACGTGGCTCTTGCGCGCCAACGGCTCGTACATTCGGCTCCAAGCCGAGCTGGACGCCTTCAGTTGCCACCAGTTCTTCATGACCAACCCCAGCCTGTCGGGCCGGGGCAGCGCGCTGCGCCGGCTTCGTGCCGCCGTCCCCGGCAAGGCCGCGGCCGAGTAGGCGCGAGGGCCGACCGGCCGGCGCGGCCCGGGCGGCCGGGCGGCCGTACGCCGTCGTCGACGTCGGCTCGAACTCGGTCCGCCTCGTCGTCTTCGAAGGGGTCCGGCGCGCGACCGTCACGCTCTACAACGAGAAGGTCACCTGCGAGCTTGGACGCGGCCTCGACGAGGGCGGCCGCCTTGATCCCGCCAATGTCGCGCGCGCCGTCGCTGCCATCACGCGTTTCGTCGCCATCGCGCGCAGCGCCGGCGCCGGCGCCGTCGACCTGATCGCCACGGCCGCGGTGCGCGACGCGGTGGACGGCGAAGCCTTCGCCGTGGCGGTGCGCCAGGCGGTTGGTGTACCCGTGCGCGTGCTGAGCGGCGCCGAGGAGGCGCGGCTGGCGGCGCTCGGCGTGGTCTCGGGCATCCCCGGCGCCGACGGCATCGTCGGCGATCTGGGCGGCGGCAGTCTGGAGGTGGTGGACGTCACGGCTGGCGCCATGGGCCGGCACGGCACCCGGTCGGTCGGACCACTCCGCCTCATGGCGCTCGGCGGCGCGGCGTCCTCGTCGGCGGCGCGCGAGGCCGTGGACCGCGAGCTCGGCGCCCTGCCCTGGCTCACGGCCGGGCGCGGGCGACCGATCTTCGCGGTCGGCGGCGCGTGGCGCGCGCTCGCCCGGCTGCACATGGCCCAGGCCGACTACACGCTGAGGGTGCTGCACAACTACCGCCTGAACGCCGTCGAGGCCGATGATCTGTGCGCGCTGGTGATGCGCATGGGGCACCAGAGCCTGCGCCGCGTCGCCACCGTCTCGCGCAACCGGCTCGCCGCCTTGCCCTGGGCGGCGCTGGTGCTGCAGCGCCTGCTGGCCGTGACGGGGGCCGGCGCGGTCGTCTTTTCGGCCAACGGCCTGCGTGAAGGCGCGCTGTTCGATCGGCTGAGCGCCGCCGAGCGCCGACGCGATCCGTTGCTCGCCGCGTGCGCCGACGCGGTGCGTGACCAGGAGCGTATCGGGCCGCATGGCGAAGCGCTGCGCCGCTTCCTCGCGGCGGCCTTTCCCGGCGAACCGCCACGCATCGCCCGCCTGCGCCATGCCACCGCGCTGCTGAGTGATGTAGCCTGGCGCGAGCATCCGGAATACCGGGCCGACATCGCGCTGCAGACGGCGCTTCACCTGCCGTATGGCTGCCTGGCCCACGACGAGCGCGCCTGGATCGCGTTGGGGCTGCACGCCCGCTACGGCGGCGTCACCGACGCGCCCGAGACCAGGCTGCCCCGCCGCCTGCTCGACGAAGCGGATGCAGGGCTGGCGCGGACCACCGGCCTCGGCCTGCGTCTCGGCTTCGCGCTATCGGGGGCATCGCCCCGTGCGCTCGGCCAGGCGGTGCTGGTGCGCGATGGAGCGCGGCTGGTGCTCAAGGTCGGCCCGCGGCTCGCGCCGATGCTGGGCGAACTGGTCGAACGTCGCCTGCGCGCGGTCGCCGAGGCGGTAGGAGCCGAACCGGTGATCGTCACGGCGACAACGCCGCCCCGCCCCGCCTGATCGGCGCGGACGTCAGCCCCCGTGGGCGGCCCTGTGCCGTTCGACGGCGCGGGTAAGCAGTATCACCGCGACCCCGGCCAGCAGGCCCCAGAACGGCGCGCCGATGCCCAGGATGCCGACGCCCGACGCGGTCACCGCCAGGGTCATCACGGCGGCGGCGCGGTCGCGCTCCTCGCCGAGCGCGCCGGTCAACGCCCCCATCAGAGGACCGACCAAGGCGAGACCCGCGACCGTCGCGATCAGCACGGCTGGCAGCGCGCCGAGCAGCGCGACGAAGGCGCCGGCGAAAACCGCCACGATCGCCCAGAAGACGCCGTAGATCACGCCGGCGCGCCAACGCTCGCGCGGATTGGGGTGCGCGTCCGAGCCCATGCAGAGGGCCGCGGTGATCGCCGCCAGGTTGGTCGTGTGCGCCCCGATGACCGCCGTGGCAGCCGACGCGAGGCCCGTGGCGGCCAGCACGGAACGGACCGGAGGCTCGTAGCCCGACGCCCTGAGCACCGCGAAGCCGGGTAGATTCTGGCCCGCCATGGTGACCAGGAACAGCGGCACGCCGAGCCCGATCAGCGCCGATGGTTCGAACGCCGGCGCCACTAGGACAAGCGCCGTCATGCCGCCGGCCAGGTCGGGCACGGTGGCCCGGCCGAGCGCGGCGGCCAGCGCCACGCCGGCGACCAGCACCGCGAGCACGGCAAAGCTCGGGTAGAGCAACCGCGCCACCACGAACAGGACCACCAGCGGCAGCACCAGCGCGGGCGCGGCGCCGGCGCCCTCGAACACGGCGACGACGAAACGGAACAGGATGCCAGCCAGCATCGCCGAGGCGACCGAGGCCGGGGTGCGCGCGATCAGGTTGCCGAACGGGCGGATCAGCGCCGCGAGCGTCACGAGCGTGCCCACCAGCACGAACGCGCCGACCGCCGCCGGCATGCCCATACCGGCGCCCGTCGCGGCGATCAGCGCGGCCCCAGGCGTCGACCAGGCGGTGACGATGGGCAGGCGCAGCCACAGGCTGAGGCCCGCGCTGGTCACCGCCGTGGCGATGGCCAGCCCGGCGACCCACGAGGTCGCCTGCGCCGAGTCGGCGCCTACAGCGGCCGCGGCGGCCAGGATCAGCGCGATTGTCGAGCCGAAACCGACCAGCACCGCCATCGCCGCGGCGACGACCAAGGACCACCGCATCGCCCCGTTCCCCCCCCTTAAGGAAAAGGGCGCCCGAGGGCGCCCTTCCCAGTCAGCCGCGATGATGCGCGAGGACGTCTAGGCCGTCCAGGCGCCGCTGCGGGTCAGCTCGTCCTGCGTCTCGACGATCGCCTCGTGCATGATGTCGAACATGCGGTCGATCTGCGACGACGAGATCACCAGCGGCGGCGAGAACACGCACAGATGGCCCATGGGCCGCAGGATCAGGCCCTTCTCCTGGCAGCAGCGGTCGACCTTGACGCCGACGCCCGCTTCCCAGGGGAACGGCTCCTTGGTCCTGCTATCCTTGACCATCTCGACGCAGCCCATCAGGCCGACGCCGCGCACGTCGCCCACCAGCGGCAGCTTGCCCAGGGCCTGCAGCCGCTGCTGGAAGTGCGGAGAGACACGGCGCACGTGGCCGCAAACATCCTGCTGCTCCATGATCTCGATGTTCTTGAGGCCCGCGGCGCACGCCACCGGATGGCCCGAGTACGTGAAGCCATTGCTGAACACGGCCGTCTCGGCCTTGGAGCCGAGCACGTCCTGATAGAGCTTCTCGGACGCGATGAACGCGCCGAGCGGCACGTAGCCCGAGGTCAAGCCCTTGGCGCAGGTGATGATGTCGGGGACCAAGTCGAAGACAGGCTCCGAGGCGAAGAAGTGCCCGAGGCGTCCGAAGCCGGTCACCACCTCGTCGGAGATGTAGAGAACGCCGTGCTTGCGGCATACCTCGAGCGTGCACCGGTGGTAGCCCTTGGGCGGGATGATCACGCCGCCCGACGCCAGGATCGGCTCGCCGATGAAGCACGCCACGTTGTCGGGCCCCAGCGCCAGGATCTTGTCCTCCAGGTCTTTGACGCACTGGTCGAGGAACGCCGCCTCGCTCATGCCGTCCGGCCGGCGGTACGGGTTGGGCGACGGCAGGTGGTGGACCCGGTCGGTCATCACGTCCATGTAGGTCTTGTCGCGCGCCTTGCCGCACAGCGACGAGGCCAGGAACGTGGACCCGTGGTAGGCGCCCTCGCGCGTGATGACCGCCTTCTTGTCCGGCTTGCCCATTACGTTGAAGTAGAACCACACGAAGCGGATCGCCGAATCGACCGCGCTCGACCCGCCGGTGGCGAAGAAGCAGCGGTCCAGATCGCCCGGCGCAAGTTCGGCCAGCTTCGCGCCCAGCTCGGCGTGCGGCGGCGTCGACAGCTTGCCGAACGGCGAGTAGTACGTCATCTGGCGCACCTGATCGGCGATCGCCTGGGCCATGGCCTCGTTGCCGTAGCCGATGTTGACGCACCACATGCCACCCGGGCCGTCGATGAACTTGTTGCCGTCCGTGTCGTAAACGTAGACTCCCTCTGAGTCGGCCAGCAGCAGCGTGTCCTGCTTGTCCGCGGACTTGAGATAGCCCCACGGGTGGATGACGTGTTCGTTGTCCTTCTCGCGCAGCGCGCGCGTGTCAAAACGAAGATTGCTCGTCACGATTTCACCTATGTATTTGAAGTCATTGATTTTCCGGGCAATCCACACCCCCGTGACCGCGATCCTGCCTGGAACGGCCACACGAAGCCTAAGCCCGGAACCGCGCCCCTGGCAAGGCCATTCGCTTGACGTGCGTTCAGTGAAAGAACCGCCTCGGACCCTCCCGGAGGATGCCATGACCACCGCGATCAAGGCCGTCGCCACCGTACAGGTGGACAACCCGCTGACCCGTGTCACCGAGTGGCGCTTCGCCCCCGGCGCCACCACGGGCTGGCACCGCCACGAGTACGACTATGTCGTCGTGCCGCTCATGGACGGTCGGGTGCATCTCAAGGAACCGACGGGCGAGCGCGAGGTCGCCATGCGCGAAGGCGCGTCCTACTTCCGTCAGGCCGGCGTGGAGCACGACGTGATCAACGCCGGCACGGCGGAGTACGCATTCATTGAGGTCGAGTTCAAGGCAACGAAATCCTGACCGCCTCGACTAGGACGGCCCTGACCGGACCGATATCCTGCGCCGCGTCGCACCGTCGCCCCGGCCCGGGGGGAGGAGCCGACGCCGTGAATCGTGTCGATGACGCGGAGTACGAAACAAACGTGCCGAATGCGCGCGATTCCGGCCGACCGTCCGCGCGTTCCATGCGCCACCGCTGTTTCGGCATCATGCTCCCCGCCAGCGGATTGGTCATCCTGCTCGGCATCGTCATTCACGCCCTGATCAAGGGCGCAGGCGCGATCAGCCTGGGCCCCAAGTCCTACACGGCGATCGCGTTCACCATCATTCTGACGTTCGTCGCCCTCTTTCTCGACACGCGTGCACGCAACCGGGTGCTCGAGAACCAGAAAAGGGAACTGCATCGGCTCGCCGAGGAACTGCGGGCGAACATGGACCAGATCCGCCACACCAACGCCGAGCTCGAGGTCGCGCGCGAGCAGGCCGTCGCCGCCAACCGGGCCAAGAGCGTCTTCCTCGCCAACATGAGCCAGGAGATCCGAACACCGCTGAACGGCGTGCTGGGCTACGCCCAGATCCTGGCGCGCGACGCCTCGCTCGGCGGGCGCCAGCGCGACATGGTCGCGACCATCAGCAACAGCGGCGGCCAGCTCCTCGCGATCCTGAACGACATCATCGACCTGTCGAAGATCGAGGCGGGCGCCATGGAGCTGCGGCCGACCGACTTCGACCTAGTCGATCTGCTCAACGGGGTCGCGGCGATCTACCGTCCGCGCGCCGACGAGAAGGGTATCGCCCTGACGGTCGATGGGCTCGGCGAAGGCCCGGTCGCGGTCAACGGCGACTAGGTGCGCCTGCGCCAGGTGCTGACGAACTTGGTGGACAACGCCGTGCGCTTCACCGACCGCGGCGCGGTCACGCTGAGTTGTCGACGTGACGGCAGCGATCGCTACGCCTTTGCCGTGCGCGACACGGGGGTCGGCATCCCGCGCGAGCTTCACGAGGCGGTGTTCGAGCCGTTCCGCCAGGGTGAGAGCGGCGCCCAGCCGGCGGCACGGGGCTCGGCCTGATCATCAGCCGCCGGCAGGTCAAAATCATGGGCGTTCGCCTCGGGCTCGCCTCGACGCCCAACGTCGGCACGACCTTTGCGTTCTCGGTCCCGCTGCGCCCCGCCGCCTCGTTCGTGCGCGAGCGCGAAAGCCGATCACGGCGCGTGTTGCGGTTGGTCGATGGCCACGCGGTCGTCGCCGGCGTGATCGTCGCCGATCCGCTCAACCGCGGCGTGGTCGTCGGCATGCTGCGCGCCGTCGGCTGTTCGGTGGTCGCCGGCTCGAAGCTCGCCGAGCTCGTCGCCGCAGGGCCCTTCGACGTGGTCCTCATCGATGCGCCCGCCACCGACGACGAGGCCGGGGCCACGGTCGCGGCCCTGGCCGTCAAGCCGGCGCCGCGCGGGACACTGGCGGTCGGCATCGGCGCCCTTTCGCAACGCGCGGAACGAGCGGGGCGCCTGGCGGGCTTCGGCGACATGCTGGCGTTGCCGATCCGGGCGGATGCGCTCTACGCGTGTCTTGAGAACAAGCTGGATGCCCACTTCGAGGCGGCCGAGGCCGACGCGACGCTCGCGCTTCGCGCGGCACTCATGCCGATGGTCGTGTCGGCCGATCTGCCGGCGCCGCTGCGCCGGCGCGTGGTCGAGGCGGCGCGCAGCGCCAGCATCACCGACCTGCGCAACGCCATCGAGGACATCACCTCCCTTGGCGGCCCTCACGCGGTGCTCGCGCATCGCCTCGGCGCCCTGGCGTGGAACTACGACATGGACGGCGTGCTGGGTGCGCTGGGCGAGAGAGACGAGCGTGACGCCTGACGAACGCTTGGTCGGCCGACGCATCCTGGTGGTCGACGACACGCCGGTCAACATCGAACTGCTGGCCGCCATCCTCGAACCGCACGGCTTCAATGTGCTGGTCGCAACGTTGGGCGAAGCCGCGTTGCGCGTCGCCGAGCGCACCCCGCCGGACCTGATCCTGCTCGACGTCATGATGCCGGGGCTCGACGGCTTCGAGACATGCGCGCGTCTGAAGCGCAACCCAGACCTGGCCGACGTTCCGGTCATCTTCGTCACCGCGCGCGACGAGCCCGAGGACATCGTCAACGGCTTCCGCCAGGGCGCCGTCGACTACGTGGCCAAGCCGGTGCGCCACGAGGAGGTGCGGTGCGTGTGCGCGCCCACGTCCTGCTCAAGTCGCTGAACGACGCGCTCCAGGCCAAGGCGGCCGAGGCCGAGGCCCCGCTCCACATCCTGTGTCACGATCTGCAGAACTCGGTGGGCGCGGCACACGGGTTCCTGCGGTTGATCGACGATTCCCGGGAGTCCGACGACAGTCGCCGCCTGCTGGGCGTGTCCCGTGCAGCGCTGGACCACACCGGGGAGATCATCGACTACGTGCGCGAGCTGCGGGCGCTCGCCGCCGGCAAGCGCAGCCTCACCCTGCGCGCGACACCCTTGGGCCTGTGCCTCGCATCGGTCGCCGGGCTGTTCCGCCTGCGCCTGGAAGAGAGCGCCTGTCGTTCAGGATGCCGCCCACGGCCGAGGCGGCCGGTCTAACGGTCCAGTTGGACGAGGCGCCTTTCGTCACCTGCGTCCTCAACAACCTGGTGTCCAACGCCATCAAGTTCTCGCACCCCGGCTCGACCATTCGCGTGGACGCCGAGCGCCTGGGCGACGAGGTGCATATGACCCTGGCCGATCAAGGCATCGGCATGTCGCCGGCCCTGGTCGCCGACATCTTCCGTACCGACCGGCCGACCTCGCGCGCCGGCACCGAAGGCGAGCTCGGCACGGGCTTCGGCATGCCGCTGGTCAAGCAGCACATCGAGCATTTCGGCGGCCGTATCGCCGTGGAAAGCCGGTCCGAGGAGGATCACGAGCAGGACCATAGCACCCACGTCCATCTCTACCTGCGCGCCGGCGCCGCCTCGTAGGACCGACGCTCGCAACGAGCGCGATCCTTCGGCCGTCCGGGCCACCCGGGAGGTTCTGTCCGGTCGGACGAAGTTGCTCGCGATTCAACGACCTAAGGCGGCCTGCCCGATCCGGTGGGATCACAAAGTGATTCCACCTGATCGGTCCCCGCTCTAGTCTCGCGGGCTCTGACTCTACGGTGGGACGATGCGCATCCACGACGATCTTTGCGCCCTGATCGGCAACACGCCCTTGGTGCGGCTGCGCCGTGCCTCCGAGCGCACCGGCTGCACGATCCTGGGCAAGTGCGAGTTCATGAATCCTGGGCAGTCGGTCAAGGACCGCGCGGCGCTCTCCATCGTGCGCGACGCCGAGCGGCGCGGTGCGTTGCGACCCGGCGGCGTGATCGTCGAAGGGACGGCCGGCAACACCGGCATCGGCCTTTGCGTCGTCGGCCTGGCGTGCGGCTATCGCTGTGTCATCGTGGTGCCGAGCAACCAGAGCCAGGAGAAGCTCGACATTCTCCGCCTGCTCGGTGCCGACCTGCGGCTAGCCAAGCCCGCACCCTACAAGGACCCCGAGAACTACCAGCACGTCTCGCGCCACCTGGCCGAGGACCTGGCGGCGAGCGAACCGAACGGCGCGATCTGGGCCAACCAGTTCGATAACCTGGCCAACCGACGCGCGCACTACGAGACGACGGGACCCGAGATCTGGGCGCAGACCGAAGGCAAGGTCGATGCCTTCGTCTCGGCCATCGGCACGGGCGGCACCATCTCGGGCACTGGCCTCGCCCTGAAGGAACGGCGCAAGGACGTCCGCGTGGTGCTGGCCGACCCGACCGGTTCCGGCATGCTCGATTGGGTCAAGACCGGCACGCCCAAGGCCGAGGGATCGTCGATCACCGAGGGCATCGGCCAGGGGCGCGTCACGGCCAACTGCAACGGTGCTCCGATCGACGACGCCGTGCGCGTCACCGACGCCGAGGCGCTGCTCGTCCTGTTCGAGCTGGCCCAGCACGAGGGGTTGTTGCTGGGCGGGTCGTCGGGCATCAACGTCGCCGGCTCAATCAAGACGGCCGAAGCGATGGGACCGGGCCACACCATCGTCACCCTGCTGTGCGATCACGGCGCGCGCTACATGAGCAAGATGTACAATCCGGTCTTCCTCCGCGAACGCGACCTGCCGGTGCCGCCATGGCTGGCGTGACCGAACTCGTCTTCCGCGACGCCGGCTACGTGCGGTCCGTGACCGGCGTCGTGGTGCGCGCCGGCGCCGATGGCATCGTGCTCGACCGCACGGTGTTCTACCCGACCGGTGGTGGCCAGCCGGGCGACCGGGGCATCATCCGCGCGGCCGACGGTACCGCGACGCTGATCGTCGATACGGTCAAGGGACCGGGGCTGGACGAGGTGGTTCACGTCCCCGCGCCGGGCGCGCCGTTGCCGTCCGTCGGTAGCACCGTCGAGGCCGTGATCAACTGGGATCGCCGCCATCGGCTGATGCGCATGCATTCATGTTTGCATCTCTTGTGCTCGCTGATCGACGCGCCGGTGACCGGCGGCCAAGTGGGCGAGGATCGCGGCCGCCTTGACTTCGACCTGCCCGACGTGACGCCCGACAAGGACGATCTGTCGCGGCGCCTGAACACCCTGATCGCCGCCGATCATGCCCTGTCCGCCCGGTGGATCAGCGACGCCGAGCTCGCGGCCAGCCCCGAGCTCGTGCGCACCATGTCGGTCAAGCCGCCCATCGGCAGCGGCCGGGTCCGGCTAATGGAGGTCGCCGGTGTCGATCTGCAGCCATGCGGCGGCACCCACGTACGCTCGACCGCCGAGATCGGCGCCGTCGAGGTGGTCAAGATCGAGAAGAAGGGCCGGTTGAACCGGCGGGTGATCGTGGCGTTCGTCGAGGGAAACGCGGCATGAGCGGCATGGACAGCCTGGTGTCGACCGCATGGTTGGCGGAGAACCTGGTCGCTCCGGACCTGCGGGTGGTCGACGCGTCGTGGTACCTGCCGGCCGAGAAGCGTGATCCGAAGGCCGAATACCGCGAAGCGCACATCCCCGGCGCGGTGTTCTTCGACATCGACGAGATCGCCGACACGGGGTCGCCCCACCCGCACATGCTGCCGAGCCCGGCCAAGTTTTCCTCGCGCGTGCGGCGGCTGGGATTGGGCGACGGCAACCGCATCGTGGTTTACGACGGCGGCGTCATGATGGCGGCGGCGCGGGTGTGGTGGATGCTCCGCGTCTTCGGCCACGACGACGTGGCCGTGCTGGACGGCGGCTTCGCGACGTGGCGCGCCGAGGGCTGTGCGGTCGAGGACCTGCCGCCGATGCCGCGCGAACGCCACTTCTCGGCTCGGTTCAACAACCTGATGGTGCGCGACATCGACCAGATGCGCGCGAACCTGACCAGCGCGCGGGAACAGGTGGTCGATGCGCGATCCGCCGGCCGCTTCAACGGCACGATGCCGGAACCTCGTCCCGGGCTGCGGTCCGGGCATATCCCGGGCGCGGTCAACCTGCCCTTCGACCGGCTGCTCGACCCCGCGACCAAGGCCTTGCGCGATCCGGCGGGCCTGCGCCGCGCGATCGAGGCGGCGGGACTCGACCCCAGCCGGCCGATCGTCGCCACGTGCGGTTCCGGCGTCAGCGCCTGCCTGATCGCGCTGGCCCTGCACCGCCTGGGTCATCGCGACGTAGCGATCTACGACGGCTCCTGGTCGGAGTGGGGCGCGCGGCCGGATACGCCCGTCGCCACCTGACACCGTGGAACCGGCGCTGCGATCCGCCCGGGACGGGGATGCCTCGGCGCTCGTGACGCTGTGGCGGGACAGGGTGGTGCGCCCGTGGAACGACCCGGTGCGTGACATCGAGCGCGCCCTGGCTCAGCCCCAGACGGCCCTGTTCGTCGCCGAGCACGAGGGTCGGATCGTCGCCAGCGTAATGGCCGGCGACGATGGCCATCGCGGCTGGCTCTACTACGTGGCCGTGGCCCCCGCATGGCGTGACAAGGGGCTCGGGACGCGCATGGTGCGCCACGCCGAAGCCTGGCTCGCCGGACGCGGCGTGCCCAAGACCGAGGTGCTGATCCGCGCCGAGAACGCAGCCGTGCGGTCGTTCTACGCGACGCTCGGCTACCAGCCGGCCGAGGTGTCCGTGATGGCCCGCTGGCTCGACGGACCGCCGGAGGAACGTGCATGACGGCGGACTCGCGCCGGGCGGTCGGCACGGCTATGGTCACCGCCATGATGAGGGGGCTCGCGATTCTGGTCATGCTCGCTGTGGCGCTGGCGGGTGCCGCCGTGGCGGCGACGCCCCTGCCCGCCGAGATCGAGGCGCGCATCGCGTCCGTGACCCAATCGCCCAACCCCGACGCCATCAGCGCCGCCGTGATCGAGGCGATCGAGGCGCGGCCCGACCAAGTGGAGGCGATCGTCGTGCGCACGGCGCGCGCGGCCCCGGCCTATTCGGTGCGCATCGCCGGCGATGCCGCGCGGGCTTTCCCGGCCTTCGCGCCACGCATCGCCGCGGCGGCCAGTACGGCGACGCCCGAGCAGGCACAGGTGATCGTCAAGGTTACCTCCGATCCGGCGGTCGGCGTGTCGCGTTCGAGCGTGACGCGCGCGGTCGAAGCGACGCCCGCGGTCGACACGCTCGAACGATCCGACTGGAAGGCTCGGCTCGCCCTGGGCGTCGGCGCGCACTTCTACCGCACGCCGAATATGCCGGGCGGCGTGCGCCTGACGGTCGACAATGGCCGCGACAACGATCTCGACCGCCTGCTCGCGGGCACGCGTACCGTCGACCCAGAACTCGAGCTCGGCCTCTACTTCGAGTTCTACTCGGGCCCGTGGAACCTGGGCGCCGACATCCGCCAGGGCGTCGGCCTCGACGATAACAGACACGAGGGCTTCCTGGGCGAACTGCACGTCGCGTACGCAGCGCGCATCGGCCGCGTCGAGCGCATCTTCGCCGGCGTCACGACCACGTACGCCGGACCCAGCTACATGCGCACGTACTTCAACAGCGGCGCGTTCAACGCCAACGAGGGCCTGCGCGACGTAGGCGTGTTCCTGACGGTCGAACACGACCTGTCGCGCCATATCTTCGCGCGGCTGGTGGGGCGCGGCCAGCGTCTGCTGTTCGATGCCGCCGACAGCCCGGTGACCGACAAGGATTCCAAGAACCAGTTCTACGCGGCGATCCAGCTCGGCTAAGTGTTCTGATCACCGCGACGCCGCCATGACGAACACCAAGCGCGCGAAACTGCCGACGGTCGAAATCGTGGTCACGTACATGACCATGGGCGAGCGGCCGACACGCCCGGCGCGGCCCGCGCCGCTGGGCAAGCTCGCGATCCTGCGCGCCGAGCACCCGACGGTGCCATTCTACCGGTTCCTCTACAACACGGTCGGCGAGCCGTGGCACTGGACCGACCGCCGACTGATGCCGGACGACGCGCTGCGCGCCAACATCGCCGACCCGAAGGTCGAGCTTTACGTGCTCTACGCCGCGGGCAGCCCGGCGGGCTACGCCGAGCTGGATTTCCGCCCCATGCCGGTGGCGAACCTGGCCTACTTCGGCCTGATGCCCGAGCACGTCGGGCACGGCCTGGGCGGCTGGTTCCTCGATTGGGCCGTGCGCGGGCTTTGGCTGCGTGGGCCAGAGCGGATCACCGTGGATACGTGCAACCTCGATCATCCGCGCGCGTTCCAGGCGTACCAACGCGCCGGCTTCGCGGTCGAGCGGCGCGAGACCAAGCGCCTGGTGCCGATGGACGCCGTGAAGGCGATCGGCCTGTAGGGAGACCATCATGACCCAGACAAAGACCCGCCAATGGCGGCTCGCCCGGCGCCCCGTGGGCATGGCGCAAGAGGCTGATTTCACCCTCGCCGAGGCCGACCTGACCGCGCCACGCGAAGGCGAGGCGCTGGTGCGCACCATCTACCTTTCGGTCGATCCGTACATGCGCGGGCGGATCAGCGAGGGCCCGTCCTACGCCAGCCCGGTGCCGATCGGCGGTGTGATGGTCGGCGGCACCGTGGGCCAGGTGCTCGCCTCGCGCGACCCGGACATCAAGGACGGCGATCTCGTCGTCGGCTATTGGGGCTGGCAGGACCACGCGGTGGTCAAGGCGCGCGGCCTGACGAAGCTCGACCCCAAGGACGCGCCGATCTCCACCGCCGTCGGTGTGCTCGGCATGCCTGGGCGGACGGCGTACTTCGGCCTGCTCGACGTGGGCCTGCCACGCCCCGGCGACACCGTGTTCGTCTCGGGCGCGGCCGGCGCCGTGGGCGCGACCGTGGGCCAGATCGCCAGGATCACCGGCTGCACGGCCGTGGGCAGCGCCGGCGGCGGCGCCAAGATCGCGTACCTGAAGGAGATCGGGTTCGACGGCACGCTCGACTACAAGGCCGAGAACGACCTGCGCGCCGCGCTCGACCGTGCCTGCCCCAAGGGCATCGACGTCTATTTCGACAACGTGGGCGGCGCCCTGACCGACGCGGTCCTCGAGCGCATCAACCTGGGGGCGCGCGTCGTCATCTGCGGCCAGATCGCCGGCTACAACGAGCGGGGCAAGGAACAGGGCCCGCGCAACCTGTGGCAGCTCATCGTCAAGCGCGCGCGCATCCAGGGCATGCTGGTCTCGGACTTCGACCACCGCGCCGACGAGGCCAACACGCGCCTGCGCCAGTGGATACGCGAGGGGCGCATCAAGTACCGCGAAACCGTCGTCGACGGCTTGGAGAACGCGCCCAAGGCCTTCATCGGCCTGTTCACCGGCGCCAACATCGGTAAGCAGCTCGTGCGCGTCGGCCCCGACCCGACGCGCTGAACGTCGGCAGCCTGCGCCCGCTCGAATTCTGCGAGTCAGCTCGCCTTGTCATCGCGAGGCGGCGAAGCGACCGTGGCGATCCAAGCCGAGAGCCCTGGAGTCACTCCTTGTGTCATCCCCGGGCCGGCCGAAAGCCGGAACCGGGGATCCAGGGACCACGAACCGAGCACGCGCCCGGGAATGACACGGAACTTGGTGGCCGCAATTCAATTGAATCGGCGCCAGCGCTCCAGCTTTGGATCGCTTCGTCGCGCGACGCGCTCCCCGCGATGACGTATCCGGATATGGCGCGGCGTTGGCGTCAGTGCCCGAGGATCTGGCTGAGGAACAGCTTGGTCCGGTCGGACTTCGGGTGGGTGAAGAAGTTCTCCGGGTCGTTCTGCTCGATGATCTCGCCGCCGTCCATGAAGATGACGCGGTGCGCGACGCGGCGCGCGAACGCCATTTCGTGGGTCACGCAGATCATGGTCATGCCGCTTTCGGCCAGCTCGACCATGACGTCGAGCACCTCCTTGATCATCTCGGGGTCCAGCGCCGAGGTCGGCTCGTCGAACAGCATGATCTTCGGGTTCATGCACAGGCTGCGCGCGATCGCCACGCGCTGCTGCTGGCCGCCGGAAAGCTGGCCGGGGAACTTGTGCGCCTGTTCCGGGATGCGCACGCGCTCCAGATAGCGCATGGCGGTCGCCTCGGCCTCGGCGCGCGGCATCTTGCGCACCCACATGGGCGCCAGCGTCAGGTTCTGCATCACGGTCAGGTGCGGGAACAGGTTGAACTGCTGGAACACCATGCCGACCTCGCGCCGGATCGCGTCGATCTGGCGCACGTCGCCGGTCAGCTCGGTGCCCTCGACGATGATCTGGCCGCGCTGATGCTCCTCCAGCCGGTTGACGCAGCGGATCATGGTCGACTTGCCCGAGCCCGACGGCCCGCACACCACGATGCGTTCGCCGCGATAGACGCTCAGGTTGATGTCCTTCAGCACGTGGAACTGCCCGTACCACTTGTGCATGCCGACGATCTGAATGACCACGTCATCCGACGGCGCCTTGACGACCTGGGCCTGTGCCATGATTCGCCCTCCCCCGTTGCTCTATCGGCGCCGCTGTCCCGCGCCGAGCTTCCGCTCCAGCCGGATGCTGTAGCGCGACATGCCGAAGCAGAAGACCCAGAACACCGCGCCGGCGAACACGTAGCCCTCGGTCGACATGCCGAGCCACGCGGCGTTCGTGGTCGCCGTGTGCACGCGGCCCAACAGGTCGAACAGGCCGATGATGGCGACCAGGGTGGTATCCTTGAACAGCCCGATGAACGTGTTGACGATACCCGGGATGACGATCTTGAGGGCCTGGGGCAACACGATCAGGCCCATGGTCTTCCAGTAGCTCAGCCCCAGCGCGGCGGCGGCCTCGTACTGGCCGCGTGGCACCGCCTGCAGGCCGCCGCGTACCACCTCGGCCATGTACGCCGCCGAGAACAGCGCGACGCCGATCAGGGCGCGCAGCAGCTTGTCGAAGTTCACGCCCTCGGGCAGGAACAGCGGCAGCATGACCGACGCCATGAACAGCACCGAGATCAGCGGCACACCGCGCCAGGCCTCGATGAAGACAACGCTGAGCATGCGCAGGATCGGCATCTTGGACCGCCGGCCCAGCGCCAACAGGATGCCGAGCGGCAGGGACGCGACGATGCCGATGATCGAGACGACGAGCGTCAGGCTGAGACCGCCCCACAACGCCGTCTCGACCAGCGGCAGGCCGAACACGCCGCCGACGAACAGCACGTAGGCGATCACCGGGAAGGCGAACAGCAGGTAGAACAGCGCCCACTTCTTGCCGGGGATGCGCTCGATCAGCACCGGCGCGACACCGGCGACGAACAGCAGGAACGTCAGGTTGACGCGCCACGTCTGGTCCGGCGGGTAGAAGCCGTAGATGAACTGCCAGAACTGCACCTTGATGAACACCCAGCACGCGCCGGGGTTCGGCTCGCACGCGGTGCGGTCCTCGCCCGTGATCGTGGCGGAGAACACCGCCCAGTCGAGCAGCGGCGGCACGATCAGCCACAGCAGGTAGAGCCCGAGCAGGGTCAGCGCCGTGTTGAGCCAGGACGAGAACAGGTTGGTCCTGAGCCAGCCCAGCACGCCGACCGTCGTGGCCGGCGGTGGCAGGTCGGGGTGGCGCTCCGTGCGGACGGTCGCGGTCGCGTCGCTCATGTCAACGCTCCACCAGGCGCACGCGCCGGTTGTACAGGTTCATGCCGAGCGAGATGAGCAAACTGATCGTCAGGTAGATCGCCATGGTGATCAGGATCACCTCGACCGCCTGCCCGGTCTGGTTCAGCACGGTACCCGCGAACACCGACACCAGGTCCGGGTAGCCGATCGCCACCGCCAGCGACGAGTTCTTGGTCAGGTTCAGGTACTGGCTGGTCAGCGGCGGAATGATCACGCGCAGGGCCTGCGGGATGACGATCAGGCGAAGCGTGGCGCCTCGCCTGAGGCCCAGCGCGAACGCCGCTTCCGTCTGGCCGTGGCTGACCGCCTGGATGCCCGAGCGCACGTTCTCGGCGATGAACGCCGCCGTATAGACCGAGAGGCCGGCCAGCAGCGCCGCGAACTCCGGCGGCAACACCGTGCCGCCCGTAAAGTTGAAGCCCTTGAGTTCGGGCAGCTCGAAGCTGAGCGGAACACCCGTCGCGAGCAGCACGACGATCGGGAGGCCCAGAATCAGGCCGAACCCGGCCCAGGCCATCGGGAACGGTTGGCCCGTCGCCTCGAACCTCCGCCGCGCCCAGCGCTTGACGACGAACGTCGCGACGATGCCGACGATGAACGCCACGATGACCAGCCCGAAACGTTCGCCTGGAACCGGGCTCGGCATGTAGAGGCCGCGCACGTTGAGGAAGAAGCCGGCGCCGAGGTCGTGGCTCTGTTTGGGGTGTGGCATCGCCGCCAGGGTCGCGAAGTACCAGAAGAAGAGCTGCAACAGCAGCGGCACGTTGCGCACGATCTCGATGTAGACGCCCGCCAGGCGCGAAATGATGAAGTTCGGCGACAGGCGCGCCACGCCCATCACGAAACCGACGACGGTCGCGAGCACGACGCCGATGGCGGCGACCAGCAGCGTGTTGACCAGACCCACCACGAAGGCGCGGCCGTAGGTCGACTCCGGGGTGTAGGGGATCAGGTGCATCGAGATGTCAAACCCGGCCGTGTTCGACAGGAAACCGAAGCCCGAGGCGATCTTCTGCTTCGCCAGGTTGGTCGCCGTGTTGTCGACGATGTGGATGCCGAAGGCGACCACCGCGGCCAGCACCACGACCTGGACGACGATGCCGCGCACGCGCGGGTCGTTCCAGGCCGAGGGCCGGGTCGGCAACGTCGCGGTATCGAGGCTCATGGCCGCCTCCCTCCGCCGAATCGCTGGGCTTTGAAACGCAGACGGCGCGCCGAGCTGGGCTCGACGCGCCGTGCGCTGTCCTCGACGATCCCCGCCGGGTCGGGTGTTTGCCCTAGCGGATCGGCGGTGCGTACTGCAGGCCGCCCTTCTTCCACAGCGCGTTCAGGCCGCGCGCGATCTGTAGCGGCGTGTTGGCGCCCACGTTGCGCTCGAAGACCTCGCCGTAGTTGCCGACGGCCTTGATCGCGTTCGCGGCCCAATCCTTGCCCAGGCCCATCATGGGTCCGAAGCCCTCGCCCTCGGCCTCGGTGCCCAGCAGACGCTGGACGTCGGGGTTCTGCGACGTCGCCATCATGTCGGCGACGTTGCCTTGGGTGACGCCCAGTTCCTCGGCGTTGATCAGGGCGAAGTGCGTCCACATCACGATGTTGAGCCATTCGTCGTCACCCTGGCGCACGACGGGGCCGAGCGGCTCCTTCGAGATGATCTCGGGCAGCACGATGTGATCGTCCGGGTTGGCCAGCTTGACGCGCTCAGCATAGAGGCCCGAGGCGTCGGTGGTGAAGGCGTCGCAGCGGCCCTGGTCGTAGGCGGCCACCGTCTCGTCGCTCTTCTCGAAGACGACCGCGTTCAACTCCATGCCGTTGGCACGGAAGTAGTCCGCGAGATTGAGTTCGGTCGTGGTGCCGGTCTGCACGCAGACCGTGGCGCCGCTCAGTTCCAGCGCGCTCGACACGCCCAGGCCCTTCTTCACCATGAAGCCCTGGCCGTCGTAGTAGCTGACGCCCACGAAGTTGAGGCCGAGCGACGTGTCGCGGCTCATGGTCCAGGTGGTGTTGCGCGCCAGCAGGTCCACCTCGCCCGACTGCAGGGCGGTGAAGCGTTCCTTGGCGGTCAGCGGCGTGAACTTCACGGCGTTGCCGTCACCGAAAATCGCCGCGGCGACCGCCCGGCAATAATCGACGTCGAAGCCGCTCCAGTTGCCGGACTCATCCGGGCCGCCGAAGCCGGCGAGGCCGGTGTTCGCGCCGCACTGCACGAAGCCCTTGGCCTTGATCGCGTCAAGCGTCGGGCCGGCCTCGGCCACGCTCGCCCCGCCGATCGCCAGAACCGCCACCGTCGCCGCAAGAATGTGATGTCGACGCATCGTGATCCTCCCCTAGGTCGAACTGTTATCTTTGCACGGGATACGCCGCGCGGCGACCCCCGATTTCGGCGGATATAGGCGACGGCACTCGACCCGTCAAACGGAGACTTTGTTTCCTCGCGTGAATATCGGATGCCATAGTGTGGCGTGATCACGCCGAGCATTCAGGTACCCATGAAGCCCGACACCCTCCTGATCCACGCAGGCCGCGACCCCGCGGCGCAAGCCGGCTGCGTCAACCCGCCGGTCCATCACGCCTCGACGATCGTCCATCCCACGGTCAAGGCGCTGCTCGACAGCGCGCGCAATCCGTTCGACGGCGTCACCTACGGCAGCTTCGGCGTGCCGGTAACCTTCGCGCTGGAGGACGCGGTCAACGCGCTCGAAGGCGGCTTCCGCACCGTCGCCGTGCGGTCCGGCAAGGGCGCCATCGCCACCGCGTTGCTGGGCCTACTCGAAGCGGGCGATCACACGCTGGTAGCCGACAACGTCTACGGCCCCACCCGGGCCTTCGCCACCGGCATGCTGGCCAAATTCGGCATCACGACGACGTTTTACGATCCCGCGATCGGCGGCGATGTCGCGGCGCTGATGCGCCCCGAGACGCGCGTGGTGTTCGTTGAATCGCCGGGATCCCTGACGTTCGAAGTTCTGGACGTGCCCGCCATCGCGGCGGCCGCGCACGCGCGCGGCGCCACCGTGGTCATGGACAACACCTGGGCCACGCCGTTGCATTTCAGGCCTTTCGAGCATGGCGTCGACGTGTCGCTGCAGGCAGGGACAAAATACATCGGCGGCCATTCCGACGTCATGATCGGGTTCGTCACCACCACCGAGCCGTTGCACGAGCGCGTGCGCTGTGCCGCCACGACGCTGGGCGGCTGTCCGGGCCCGGACGACTGCTATTTGGCGCTGCGCGGCCTGCGCACCATGGCCGTGCGCCTGGCGCGCCATCAGGCGACGGGGATCGCGCTGGCCCAATGGCTCGCGCGTCGGCCCGAGGTCGCGCGCGTCCTGCACCCGGCGCTACCCGGCGATCCGGGGCACGCCTTGTGGCGGCGCGATTTTACGGGGGCGAGCGGCTTGTTCGGCCTTGTGCTCGGGCCGCATGGCAACGACGCGGTGGCCGCCATGCTGGACGGCATGCGCCACTTCGCGCTCGGCTACTCCTGGGGCGGCTACGAGAGCCTGCTGATTCCGGTGTTCCCGGAGAAGAACCGCAGCGCGACGACCTGGGCACCGGGAGGGCCGACGCTTCGCGTGCACGCGGGCCTTGAGGACGTGGAAGACCTGATCGCCGACCTGAGGGACGGCTTCCGCCGCTTGGGCGGAGGCTAGGTCACTGACTCATAAGCACGCATCCAGAGTCGTGCTGCGGCGAGCTTGATGAGGGCGAGGTAGTTGGCGTCGTGCTTGTCGTAGCGCGTGGCGATGGCACGGAAGTGTTTGAGCTTGTTGAAGAAGCGCTCGACGAGGTTGCGGTAGCGGTAGAGG
>VGDP01000040.1 GCA_016869675.1 Alphaproteobacteria bacterium
GCGTCGCTGTCGTAGGCGCGATCGGCAAGCAGGATTTGATCCTTGCCCAGCCCGTCGAGCATGTCGGTGGCACTCTTGCCGTCATGGGCTTGCCCCTCGCTCAGCTTGAGCGCGATCGGCAGGCCGTTGGCATCGACGAGCGCATGGATCTTGGTCGTCAGCCCGCCCCGCGAGCGCCCCATGCAGAGGGTACCAGCTCCGTCCCCAGCGGCGGCGGCAGCGGCTTGCGGCCCCCCCTCTTGACGTTGGCGGCGTGTTGGCGAACCCGGATCGACGAGGCGTCGATCATCTGAAGGTCGCCCGCGTAGGCCTTCGACACGGCCTCGAAGAGCCGCTCCCACACGCCCTGCTTCCGCCAGCGCACGAACCGGTTGTAGCACGTCGTCGCCGGGCCATAGCGCTCCGGGATGTCCGCCCACGGCGAGCCGGTGCGCAGCCGCCGGTAGATGCCGTTGAGAACCCGCCGATCGTCCACCCGCGGCACCCCGCGCGGCTTGTTCGGCAACAGCGGCTGCATGATCGACCATTCGAAGTCCGTGATCTCGTAGCGACGTAAAGGCATCCTCGGTCCTCCTCGACGACCTTGGATCACCCTTCTACGACTTGTTGAGTCCCCTTTATGAGTTCATGACCTAGTCTGATCGTCACGGCACCGCGCTGCCGGCGGTGGCGCGCGCCTACGTGGACGCCGTGGTCGCGCTGCCCATCATGGCCGAGTGGACGGCTGCTGCGGCCAAGGAGGCCGCCTAGAGCAACATCCGACATCGGACCTCGCGGCGAAGGGAATGGGCCATGGCCAAGTGAGGTGGACCCCATTCGTGGGACCACTTTGACGTTGCGCTAAGGTGGAGCCGCGTCTTCTCCTGTCATCAATCTATCATGCTGCCTGCTGCTGTGGTTGAGGCTGTGGGCATGTGGGCAACGCGCCAGCGTTGTCCAACCCGCGGACTTCGATCCGCGGGGTCATGTCCACAGCCTCGCCCCGGTCGCGCCGGAACCGCATCGGTGGGAGGTTCGCCAACGCCTGGTGCGGGTGCTGGTCGTTGTAAAAGCCCATCCACCTGCCGATGCCGGCGCGCGCCTCGCGGCCGTCGGCGTAGGCCTTGAGGTGGACCTCCTCGTACTTCAGGGAACGCCACAGGCGTTCGACGAACACGTTGTCGAGCCAGCGGCCGCGGCCGTCCATGCTGATGGCGATCCCGAGTTCCTCCAGCCGACCGGTCAACGCCGCCGAGGTGAACTGCGCCCCCTGGTCGGTGTTGAAGATCTCGGGCCGGCCATGGCGCGCTGTCTTCAGACGTGCCCTAGTCCCGCCAGAAGCTCGGCGCGAACAGCACCAGCACGGTCAACAACTCGAGCCGGCCCATCAGCATGGCGAGCGTGAGGACCCATTTGCTCGAATCGGGCAACGAGGCGAAGTTTCCGGCCGGCCCGATGGTGCCGCCGAGACCCGGGCCCACGTTGGCCAGCGCGGTCGCGGCACCGCTCAGCGCCGTGGTCAGGTCCAGCCCGGTGAACGCCAGCGCCAGGCTGAACACCGTGAAGCTCAGCATGTAGAGCAGCAAAAAGCTCAGCACCGAGGCGACCACGGACTCGGGCACCGGCTTGCCGCCATGGCGCGCCCCGAACACGCCGTGCGGATGGAACAGCCGGCGGATCTGCACGCGCGCCACGGTTATCAGGATCTGGAAGTGGAAGATCTTGAGACCGCCGGCGGTCGAGCCCGTGCAGCCGCCGACGAACGTGAGGAAGAAGAACATGGCCACCGCGAACGAACCCCACAGGGTGTAGTCGGCAGTGACCAGGCCGGCCGTCGTGACGACCGAGATCACGTTGAATGTGGCCTGGCGCAGGGCGTCCATGGGTTCGAGGCGGTCGTTCAGCACCAGCCAGCCCATGAGCACGGCGATGGTGACGAGGAGGAACACGAAAAAGGCACCAACCTGTGGGTTGGCCAGCGCGTCGCGGTGCTGGCGCGTGGCGAGCTGGATGTAGAACACGAAGGGCAGCGCGCCAAGCGCCATGAACAGCGCGCCGGTCCATTCGATAGCCGGGCTCTGGAAATGCCCGAACGAGCGGTCGTAGTTGGCGAAACCGCCGGTCGAGACCGAGGTCATGGCGTGCACGGTTGCGTCGAGGAACGACATGCCGAGCGCGCCGTAGAGGATGGCGCACAGCCCGCACAGCGCCAGGTAGACCACGACGATCGCGCGCATGATCTGCGCCCAGTGCGGCAGCACCTTCTCCGAACGTTCCGAGGATTCACTTTGGAACAGCTGCATGCCGGCCACGTGCAGCTTGGGCAGCACGGCCATGGCCATGACGATGATGCCGATGCCGCCGATGCCCTGGGTCAGGCCGCGCCACAGCAGGATACCCTGGGGCAGGTGGTCGAGGCCGACGACCACGGTCGAGCCGGTGGTCGTCAGGCCGGACATGGCCTCGAACACGGCGTCGGTCGCGTCGAGGCTGATACTGGTGACCATGAAGGGCAGCGCCGCCGCCAGGGTCGACGCGATCCACGACGCGTTGGTCAGCACGAAGATCTGGCGCACCGACAGCCGCGCGTCCACGCTACGGAACGCCAGCGTCAGGATGATGCCGACGGTGCCGGCCGCGAGCGCCGAGCCGAGGAAGCCCAGTGTGTCGGGCCCGCCGGTGCCCCACTCGACCGCGGCCGGCAGCAGCATGGCGCCGCCCAGCACGCTGACGGTCAGCCCGACGACGTAAAGAACCGGCTGGAGGAACATCGACGGCGATCCGCCCCCCCGGGCCGCGTGGATCAAAACGGCCCCGGCCCTTCTTCTCGGCCAAGCGTGGCCGTCGCGCAAGCGATTCGCGGCCTCCACGGAGCACTTCGGCGCCCTCGGCTGGACGGTTGACACGGCACCGGCCTATCGTGGATGGTCCGCCGCGCCGCGCCGCACCGTCCGGACCACGCGGGCGGCCCTGGGAATGAAACCACGATGATGCCCGAGCCCGGCAGCCAGCCGGTCATCCGCCTAGCCTTGCCCAAGGGGCGCATGGAGGCGGGCGTGTTCGCCCTGCTGGCCGACGCCGGCATCCGGCTCGGCGCTGGCGCGCGCGACTACCGCCCGCACATTTCGCTCGACGGCTTCGACGTGAAGATCCTGAAGCACCAGAACATCGTCGAGATGCTGCACCTGGGTTCGCGCGATCTGGGCTTCGCTGGCGCCGATTGGGTCGCCGAGCTCGACGTCCACCCGATCGAGTTGCTGGATACCGGGCTCGATCCGGTGCGCCTGGTCGCGGCGGTGCCGCGCGGGCTCGACCTCAAGGCGTCGCGCGGCCAGCCGCTGGTCGTCGCCTCGGAGTACGAGCGCCTGAGCCAAGCCTGGATTACGCGGCGCGGGCTGGACGCGCGCTTCGTGCGGTCCTACGGCGCCACCGAGGTGTTCCCGCCCGAGGACGCCGACTGCATCGTCGACAACACGGCGACCGGCGGCACCCTGAAGGCCAACGGCCTCGAGATCGTCGACGAGCTGATGACGTCCTCGACGCGGCTCTACGCCAACCCAGCCGCGCTCGACGACGGCGCGCGCCGCGAGGTGATCGAGCGGTTCGTGCTGTTGGTGCGCTCGGTGCTCGAGGCGCGGCGCCGCGTCATGGTCGAGGTCAACGTCACAGCCGCCGCGCTCGAGGCGGTGATCGCCGTGCTGCCCTGCATGCGCGAACCCACGGTTGCGCCGCTGCACGGCGACGCCGGCTTCGCCGTCAAGGCCGCGGTGCCGCGCGACCGCCTGGCGACCCTGATCCCCGAGATCCGCGCGCGCGGCGGCACCGACATCGTGGTGACCAACCTCAACCAGATCGTCATGTAGGGCCGCCCCCTTGGAACCGCGCCGCGCCTCCGTCACCCGCAAGACCAACGAGACCGACGTCGCCGTCACGCTGGGGCTCGACGGGACGGGTGTCGCCGATGTCGCCACGGGCCTGCGTTTTCTCGATCACATGCTGGCGCAGCTCGCCCGCCACGGTCGGCTCGACCTGACGGTCCGCTGCGCCGGCGACCTGGACGTGGACGACCACCACAGCGCCGAGGACACGGCGCTGGCGCTCGGCACCGCGCTCGATCGCGCGCTGGGCGACCGGGCGGGCATCGCGCGCTTCGGCTCGGCGCACGCGCCACTCGACGAAGCGCTGGCGCGCGCCGTCGTCGACCTGTCCGGCCGGCCCTTCGCCCACGTCGCGCTGGGGCTCCGGCGCGAACGGGTAGGCGACACCGCCGCCGAGATGCTGAGCCACGCGCTGCATTCCTTCGCCATGGCCGGGCGCCTGACGCTGCATGTGGACGTGCTGGCTGGCGACAACGACCATCACCGGGCCGAGGCCGCGTTCAAGGCCGTGGCTCTGGCGCTGCGCCAGGCGGTGGCGCGTGACGGCGCCGGCGTGCCGAGCACCAAGGGCGTCCTATGACGATCCAGGAGGTGGCGGTCGTGCGCACGGGCATCGCCAACCTCGCCTCGGTCTTCGCCGCCCTCGGCCGTCTGAACGCGACACCGCGACTGGTGCACGACGGTATGGCGATCGAGCGCGCCGCGCGCCTGATGCTGCCGGGCGTCGGCTCGTTCGGCGCGGCCATGGCGGCGCTGACCGCCGACGGCCTGATCGAGCCGTTGCGCGCGCGCCTCGCCGCCGACCGTCCCACCTTGGCCGTGTGCGTCGGCCTACAGGTACTGTTCGCGGCCAGCGAGGAAAGCCCGGGCGTGGCCGGGCTGGGCGTCCTGGCCGGGACGATCGCGCGGTTCGACGCACGCGTCCGAGTGCCCCAGCTCGGTTGGAATGAGGTGGTGGCCGGCACGGGCTGCCGCTGGATCCGCTCGGGCTACGCCTACTTCGCCAACTCCTACCGCGCGAGCGCGGCGCCGGCCGGTTGCGCGAGCGCCAGCGCCGACCACGGCGGACCCTTCGTCGCCGGGCTCGAGCGCGGGGCGCTGCTGGCCCTGCAATGCCACCCCGAGCTGTCGGGCCGCTGGGGCCACGACCTGCTGGGGCGCTGGATGGCCGCGTCATGATCACGCGCCGCGTCGTACCCTGCCTCGACTGCCGCGACGGCCGAGTGGTCAAGGGCGTGCGCTTCCAGAACCTGCGCGATTCGGGCGACCCGGAGGAGCTGGCGGCACTCTACGAGGCGCAGGGCGCCGATGAGCTTGTTCTGCTCGACATCTCCGCCACGCCTGAGGAGCGACGCCACCACCACGACACGGTCGAACAGGTGCGCCGACGCCTGGCCATACCGCTGACCTGCGGCGGCGGCGTGCGCGGCGCCGAGGATGCCCGCGCGTTGCTGGAGGCTGGGGCCGACAAGGTTGCCGTCAACACCGCCGCGGTCGACCGCCCGGCCCTGATCAGCGACATCGCCGAGCGCTTCGGCAGCCAGTGCGCTGTGCTGGCGATCGACGCCGCGCGCGAGGGGGCCGGCTGGCGCGTCGTCGTGCGCTCGGGCGCGGTGCGCACGGCGCGCGACGCGATCGGCTGGGCGCGCGAGGGCGCCGCGCTCGGCGCCGGCGAGGTGCTGCTGACGAGCTGGGACCGCGACGGCACGCGCGCAGGCTACGATCTGGACCTGATCGGCGCGGTCGCCGGCGCGGTCAACGTACCGGTGGTCGCCTCGGGCGGCGCCTCGAACGCGGCCCATCTGGCCGAGGCGCTGGCCGCCGGCGCGGACGCCGTGCTGGCCGCCTCGATCTTCCACAACGGTGATCTGACCGTGGGCGCGGTCAAGGCGCACCTGGCCGGCGCCGGCTTCGCGATCCGACCATGATCGTCCCCTCGATCGACCTCATGGGCGGGCAGGCCGTCCAGCTCGTGGGCGGCGAGACGCGCGCGATCGACGCCGGGGACCCGCGCCCCATCGCCGAACGATTCCGCCTGGCCGGCGAGATCGCCGTGATCGACCTCGACGCGGCGCTCGGCCAAGGTGACAACGCCCCGCTCATCCGCGAACTCTGTCGCATGGCGCCGTGCCGGGTCGGCGGCGGCATCCGTTCGGTCGAGGCGGCGCGCGCCTGGCTGGACGCCGGCGCGGTCAAGGTGATCCTGGGCACCGCGGCGCGGCCCGACATCCTGGGCCGGTTGCCGCGCGAGCGCGTGATCGCGGCGCTCGACGCCCGCCACGGCCAGGTCGTGGTCGAAGGCTGGCGCACACCGACCGGTGCCGCCGTGCCCGAGCGCATGGCGGCGCTGCGCGACCTGGTCGGCGGCTTCCTGGTGACCTTCGTCGAGCGCGAGGGCCGCATGGCCGGCATCGACGCCGGCGCCATCGGCGCGCTGGTCGGCCATGCGGGCGGCGCGCGTCTGACCGTGGCCGGCGGCTTCACGACGGCCGCAGACATCGCCGTGGCCGACCGCGCCGGCGCCGACGCCCAGGTCGGCATGGCGCTCTACACCGGCCGGCTCGGGCTGGCCGAGGCGATCGCGGCGCCGCTCGTCTCGGATCGTCCGGACGGGCTGTGGCCGACCGTCGTGACTGACGAGCACGGCACCGCGCTGGGCCTCGCCTATTCCGACATCGCGAGCCTGCGCGCGGCGGTCAAACGGCGGCGCGGCGTCTACCACTCGCGCACGCGCGGCCTTTGGGTGAAGGGGGAAAGCTCGGGCGCCACCCAGGAGCTGCTGCGCGTCGATCTGGATTGCGATCGCGATACGCTGCGCTTCGTGGTGCGCCAGGCGGGCGCGGGCTTCTGCCACCGCGATACCTGGACGTGCTGGAGCGACGCGCCCGGCCTGGATGGCCTAGCGCGGCGCCTGGCGGCGCGGGCCACGGCGGCGCCCGAGGGGTCCTACACGCGCCGGCTGCTCGACGATCCGGCGCTGCTGCGCGCCAAGCTGGTCGAGGAGGCCGGCGAGCTGGCGGACGCCGACGGCGCGGGCCCGGTGGCGCACGAGGCGGCCGACCTGACCTACTTCCTGCTGGTCGCGCTGGCACGCGGTGACGTGCCGCTGGCGGCGATCGTCGAGGAGCTCGACCGGCGCGCGCTCCGGCCCAGCCGCCGGCCGGGCGACGCCAAGCCGGAGCGTTCGTGATGTCCGGCCGGCCGGCGGTCGTGCTGGTGGCGCTCGCGCTCGCGGGCGCGCCTCCCGCCCTCGCCGCGCCCGACGACCTGCTGATCGTCACCGGCGATCGGGTCAACCTGCGCCAAGAGCCGGACAAGAGCGCACACGTGGCCGGAAAGCTGACCCGCGGCCAGGTCGTGATCGAGCGGGAGAGCAACGGCGAATGGCTGCGCGTCGAGCTGGGCGGCGGCCGCGACGGCGGCTGGGTTCACGCCACCCTGGTGGCGCGCCTGCCCGACGACAGCGCGGGCGTCGCCGCCCGCAGCGCGGCGTTCCAGGCGTTCCGCCAGGCGCTGGAGGCCGAGAGCCGGCGCATCCTGGCCAGGACCGGCACCTACCCCTACCTGGTCGCCGAGGACGTGGGCGACGGCACGCTGGTGGTGACGCCGAGCCAGGATTGGCTGGTCGGTGGCGGCGATCTGACGGACGACGCGTGGTCGCTCTACCGGCTGTGGAAGTCGCACAACGACGGCCGCCCGGTCACGCTCGCGATCACCGACGAACGCGGCAACATCTACGTCACGGTGCAGGACACGGCGACCGAGCCGCTGCTGACGGTGCACCATTGAGCGGCGGGGTCGGCGCGGCGTCGCTCGCGCTCGACCACGTGGTCCTGTTGTGCGACGCGGATGCGCCCGGTCCGACGGCCGTGCTGCGATCCCACGGCCTGGTCGAGAGCTTCCGCCGGTCGCATCCGGCCCATGGCACGGCCAATGTGTGCTTCGCCTTCGACAACGCCTATGTCGAGCTGCTGTGGGTGACGGACATGGGCGCGCTGGAAGCACCCGCGGTCGCGCCCACCGGGCTCGCGGTGCGCTGCGCCGGCGCCCTGCCGTTCGCCACCTGGCCCTATCGCGCGCCGTTCCTGCCGCCCGGTGCCACCATCGACGTGGCGGCCGACAGCCGCGATCCAGCGCAGCCGCTGGTCTTCCACTCGCCCGATGCGCGCGCGCCAGTCGATTGGCCTGGCGGCATCCAACGCCAGCGGGAGGCCGGGTACGCCCGTCTGGCCGGCGTCACGATCGTCGGCCCGCGCCCGATGCGCGCGGGCGCCGCGCTGGGCGCTCTGGTCGCGGCGAACGTCGTAACCACCGAGACCTGGGACCGCGCGGGATGGGGCCTGGCGCTCGAGCTTGAACGCGCCGACGGCACCCGGCGCTCCGTCCGCCTTGAGGCACCCTGACGGCGCTGGAGCATCGTTCGACGGATCGGCTAGAGTCGTCAGCGCCGCATCCGACCAACCGCGCCGGGGGGAGCCGTGAACGACCGCAGCCGTGACAACCGCCCGCCGCTGGCACCGCTCGATTCCGCGGTCGTGCCTCGCTTCGCCGAGCCAGCGACCTTCATGCGCGTGCCCCATGTCGGGCTCGACGCCGGGCTCGACATCGCGCTGGCCGGCGTTCCCTTCGACCTGGGCGCCACGGGGCGCAACGGCCAGCGCGCCGGCCCGGCGCAGGTGCGCGAGATGTCGCGCCTGATCCGCCAGGTCAACGCCTCGACCAAGGTGGCGCCGTTCCGCCTCGCGCGCGTGGGCGACGTGGGTGACGCGCCGGTCAGCGTGTTCGACCTGATGGGCACGCTGGACGCCATCACCGGGTTCTACGACCGCATCGCCACCGCCGGCGTGGCGCCCGTGTCGGCCGGGGGCGACCACACCGTGGCGCTGCCGATCATGCGCGCGCTGGCGCGCAAGGGGCCGATCGCGTGCATCCAGTTCGACGCCCACGCCGACACGCTCGACGAGCTGGTCGGCAACCGCTTCAACCACGCGACACCGTTCCGCCGCGCCGTCGAGGAAGGCGTAGTCGACCCCAAGCGCATGGTGCAGATCGGCCTCCGCGGCACGCGCTACAGCGACGAGGATATCCAGTACGGCTACAACGCGGGCTTCCGCGTCATCACCATGGACGACTACGAGGCGATGGGCCGCGACGCGGTGATCGCCGAGGCGCGCCGGGTGGTGGGCGACGCGCCGGTCTACGTCACCTACGACATTGACGGGCTGGACCCGGTCTACTGCCCGGGCACCAGCGCGCCGGAGCCGGGCGGGCTGAGCATGCGCGATTCCCAAGTCATGATCCGCGGCCTACAGGGGCTCAACGTCATTGGCGGTGACGTGTGCGAAGTGCTGCCCGCGCTCGACCCGGCGGGGCACACGGCGCTCAACGCCGCCAACCTGATGTTCGAGATCCTGTGCATCACGGCCGAGGCGGTGGCGCGGCGGCGCCGATGAAACCGCTCGTCCGCCCAGCCCGGGTGGCCGACGCGGCGGCCATCGCGCGCATCTACGTGGACGGCTGGCGCGACGCCTACCCGGGGCTGCTGCCCGACAAGGTGCTGCTCGACATGACCGAGGAGCGCCAAGCGATCGCTTGGGCCGCGACCATCGCCAAGGATCGCGGCCGCGGCCTGGTGCGCGTGGCGACGCTGGACGGCCGCGTGGCCGGCTTCGGCAGTGCCGGGCGTAGCCGGTTCACCGCCCTGCCCTACGGCAGCGAGCTCTATACGCTCTACGTCGAGCGCGAGGCGCGCGACCACGGTTTGGGTCGCGCCCTGGTGCGCGAGCTGTTCGCCACGCTCGCGCGGCTCGGCCACGGCTCAGCCATGGTGTGGGTGCTGTCCGGCAACCCGGCGCGCCATTTCTACGCATCGCTCGGCGGCCGGCTGGTGGCCGAGTGGACCGAGCGACAGTGGGGCGCCGAGGTGCGCCAGGCCGCCTACGGCTGGTCCGATATCGCGGCGTTGAGCGCCCCCCGCGCGCGCTGACGCGGTTTCAGGAATCCCGGAGCCACTCCATTTGTCATCCCCGGGCCGACCGAAGGGCGGAACTGGGAATTCAGGGGAGATTGCTCCAACAGCGGCCCTGGATTCCCGGTTCGCCGCGTGCGCGGCGCCCCGGGAGTGACAGCCAGAGGTTCCAACAAGACTGAAACGGCGCCAGCGTCTCGATACCGAAAATCGTCCGGGCACGATACGAACTTCGGAATCGGGACACCCGGGCGTCGGACGGTGTCCTGGTCGCCGTTCGTCCTGGGTCAGCGCGCAGCGCCGCAGCGCAGGACCGGCCGTGTTCTAGGATCGGCGCCGCTACTTCGCCGTCAGGCACGAGCACTCGGACAGTGAACCGACCTTGTGGGAGACGCTGCCCAGCAGCATGCCGCCGATATCGCCGAGACCGCGGCTGCCCAGGACGATCAGGTCCACGTCGTGCTCCTTGGCGTACTCGACGATGGGCCGCGCCGGCTGGCCTTCGCGCGCCACCGTCTTGACGCCGGCGAGGTCGAGGGAGCGCGCGCGGTTCTCCACCTCGGTCAGCACCGAGCGCGCCATCTCGCTCAGCACATACTGCGGCTCGCCGGCGATGTGCTCGGCCTACATGTATTCCTTGACGTTCTGCGACATGCCGCGCACCGGCTTGGCCACGGTCAGCACCACCAGACGCGCGCCGTGCACCTTGGCAATGGCGCACGCCGTCTCCGCGGCCTTGAGCGCATGGACCGAACCGTCGACCGCCACCAGGATGTTCTTGAAGATGCCCCTGCCTCCCGGTTGATTCGTCTTGTCCTTAGACTTATCCCAAGGATGGCTGAGGCGCTACGACGGGGTCGTGGGCTCCTCGGTCGTGGCGTCCTCGGTGGCGACGGCGGCGGCGTACGCCGCCGTGCGTCGTTCGCGGATCGCCGTGCGCAGGCCCGCCATGACGACCTGGTAGTGATGCAGGTTGTGCCAGGTCAGGAGCTGCGCGCCGAGGATCTCGCCCGCCTTGACCAGATGATGCAGGTAGGCCCGGCTGTAGCCGGCGCACGCCGGACACGCGCAACCCGGATCGAGCGGGCCGGCGTCGTCGGCGTGGCGCGCGTTGCGCAGGTTGAGCGTGCCGGCGTGGGTGAACGCTTGGCCCGTGCGGCCCGAGCGGGTGGGCAGCACGCAGTCGAACATGTCGATGCCGCGCAGCACGGCGCCCACGATGTCCGACGGCTTGCCGACGCCCATCAGGTAGCGCGGTCGATCCGCCGGCAGCAGCGGTACGGTCGCGTCGAGAACCCGGAACATGGTCGCCTGCGGTTCGCCCACCGCGAGCCCGCCGAGGGCGTAGCCGTCGAAGCCGATGGCGGTCAGCGACGCCGCCGAGCGGGCGCGCAGGTCGTCCTCGGTGCCGCCCTGGACGATGCCGAACAGGCCATGGCCGGGGCGCGCCACGTAGGCGCGCTTGCACCGTTCGGCCCAGGCGTGGGTCAGGTCGAGCGAGCGTTCGAGCGTGGCGCGCTCGGTAGGCAGGCGCACGCATTCGTCGAGCACCATGGTGATCGTGCTGCCGAACGCGTGCTGAAACGCCACCGCGCGCTCAGGCGTCAGGGTGTGCGCACTGCCGTCGAGATGCGAGCGGAAGGTGACGCCGTCGTCGGTCACGCCGCGCAGCTTGGCCAGCGACATGACCTGGAAGCCGCCGGAATCGGTCAGGATCGGGCCGCGCCAGTTCATGAACGTGCGGAGCCCGCCCAGGCGCTCGATGCGCTCGGCGCCCGGGCGCAGCATCAGGTGGTAGGTGTTGCCCAGCACGATCTCGGCGCCCGTCGCCGCGACCGCCTCGGGCGTCATGGCCTTGACCGTCGCCGCCGTGCCCACCGGCATGAACGCCGGCGTGTGCACCACGCCGTGCGCGGTCTCCAGCCGGCCGGTGCGCGCCGCACCGTCGGTCGCCTCGACCGTCAGCTTCACGAGAGAGGCGCCCGTCCGATCGGCCTCAGCCGTTCGATCTGCGCGGCGAGGCCGAGGACCCGCGCGTCCGCGCCCCGCGGGCCGGCGATCTGCAGGCCGGCCGGCAGGCCGTCGTCGCCCAGCCCGCACGGGACCGAGACGGCCGGGTCGCCGGTCAGGTTGAACGGGGCGATGAAGCTCATCTCGGCGGCGCCGTCACCGGAATCGAGCGCGGGGTCGGTGGCGAGCGCCTGCCACGGCGTGGTCGGACCGATCACGGCGTCGAACCGCTCGAACAGGCGGTCGGTCGCGGCGATCAGAGCGGCGCACCGGCCGAGCGCCTTCACATAGTCGACCGCGGGCAGCGCGAAGCCCTGCTCGATCTCGCGCAGGGTCGCCGCGGCGTAGGACGCGGCGAGCCGGGGGTAGAAGCGCGCGTGGCTGATCGGGCCCTCCGGCAGGATGATGGTCAGCAGGTCGTCGATGGCGCCATCGAGCTCGGCCATATCCACGTCGATGAGGCGCGCGCCGGCGGCGCGCAGATCGGCGCAGGTCGCGTCGAACGCGGCGCGCACGCCCGGCTCGACGCGGGCGTCGTCGCGGAAGCGCGCGAGCACGCCGAGCCGGAGGCCGCGCAGGGCGATGGGCCGCGCGGCCACCCGAGCGTCCGCCATGACACCCAGCAGCGCCGCCGCGTCGGCGGCCGAACGCGCCAAGGGGCCGCCATGATCGAGCGTCCAGGCGAGATGGAGTGCGCCGTCGAGCGGCACCAGGTCGAACGTCGGCTTGAGCCCGACCACGCCGCAGTAGGCGGCGGGGATGCGGATCGAGCCGCCGGTGTCGGTGCCGAACGCGGCGAACGCCATGCCGGCCGCGACCGCCGCCGCCGAGCCCCCGCTGGAGCCGCCCGAGGTGCGGTTCGCATCCCACGGGTTGTTGGTCTGGCCGATGATCGGGTTGACGTAGCCGTAGCCGAACTCCAAGAGGTTGGTCTTGCCCACGATCACCGCGCCGGCCGCGCGCAGGCGCTGCACCAGCAGGCCGTCGCGATCCGGCGTCTCGTGGAACGCCGGGACCGAACCATAGGTGGTGACCACGCCTTTCATGGCCATCAGATCCTTGAGCGCCACGGGCACGCCGTGCAGCGGGCCGAGGTCCTGGCCCGCGCGCAGTTCGCGCTCGGCGCGCCGCGCGGCGGCCAGCGCCGGCCGCTCCAGCACGGTCATGAAGGCGTTGAGCCGGCCGTCGAACGCGGCGATGCGGTCGAGACACGCGCGCGTCGCCTCGACCGGCGAGAGTCGGCCGGCCCGGTAGAGACGCCCCAGCGCCGCGATGGTCAGAAAGGCGATGTCGGCCGACATCGCCTACTCGAATGCCGTCGGATCGTCGGGGTGGCTCATGGTGCCCTCGGTTGCCGGCGGGTCTTTGTACGACGGGAGCCGCCGCCCGCCCAAGACCCCCTTCTCGGGCAACCACATCACACGCCCGGATCCTCGAACGTGGCGACCATGGGCGCGTGCAGCGATTCCGGCGGCTGGCGCACGCCGTGGTGCATGGCGAGTTCGTCGGCCAGATCCTCGTTGTGGATCTCGGCGCCACGGAACCAGCCCATCAGCGCGCGCGGCCAGCGCGCCGTTGCCGGCGTCCATCTCGTCGGCGATCAGGATGCGCACCGGCAGTTCGCCCTCGCCGGCGTTGACGTCGCCACACAGCGCGATCAGCGCGCCCGCTTCCGCGTCGAACAGGCGATCGCCCGCGAGGCGCGCCTCGAACGCCTGGCCAGCGTGCTTGACCGCGGCGACGAACAGGCCCTCGGCTCAGCCCGACATGTTGCGCCAGACGAACGGCTCGAGCTTCTGGCCGGCGATGTTGGCCGCGAGCGGCACCTTGAAGTGGACGTTGACCACGTGGAGCGTGCGTCCGCCGGGCAGCGCCAAGTCGACCACCAGGACCGGGCGGTCCCAGCGCAGAGGGCGCTTGTCCGCCACCGCGGGCTCGGCGGTGATCAGCGCGTGGTCAGGCGGCGCCACCAGGTCGTGCAGGTGCTGGGTCGTGCCCAGGATGGGAAACCGGCTCAGTACCACCAGGTTGTGGGCGTCCGCCGGACCGGACGGCCCGCCGCTGACGGCGCGCTGGTAGCTGGCCAGCGGCGTTCCCTCGACCAGCCGGTCGAGCGCGGTCAGCACGCGCGCCGGCGCGCCCGCCACGCGCCGGACGTTGACCTCCTGCAGGCACAGCACATCGGCGCGCAGCCGCTGCAATTGCGGGCGCAGGATCGCCAGCTGTGCCGCCAGCGGCATGGGCGCGTCCGGGCCGTCGTCCAGTTTTTCCAGGTTGAAGGTGGCGATGCACATCGTGGCCGCACTCTACATCCCCGGCGGGGTTGGCGCGCTCCGCCCGCGTGCGTAAACTCCCGCGCCCGCCGCACCAGGAAGCCCCATGACCAACCCAATCAAGACCCATCGTCGCGACCGCGTGCTCGAGATCACCATCGACCGGCCCAAGGCAAACGCCTTCGACGCCGCGACCAGCAAGGCGCTGGGCGAGGTGCTGGTCGGCTACCAGAACGATCCTGAGCAGCGTTGCGCCACCATCACCGGCGCCGGCGAGAAATTCTTCTCGGGCGGCTGGGACCTGAAGTTCGCCGCCGCCGAGGGTCAGGCGGCCGAGACCGCCGACTACGGCCCGGGCGGTTTCGCCGGCATCACCGAACTGTGGTCGCTGACCAAGCCGGTGGTGTGCGCGCTCAACGGCATGACCATCGGCGGCGGCTGGGAGGTGGCGCTGGCGTGCGACATCGTCGTCGCCGCCGATCACGTGCGTTTCTGGATGCCCGAGGTCCATCGCGGCATCGTCGCGGGCGGCGGCGGCGTCTTCCGCCTGCCGCGCCTGATGCCCTACACCCTCGCCATGGACATCCTGCTGACCGGGCGCTGGGTCGAGGTGGCCGAGGTCGCGGCCCACGGCATGGTCAACGCCGTCGTGCCCAAGGCCCAGCTCATGGCCAAGGCGCGCGACTACGCCGACGCCATCGCGCGTGCGGCGCCGCTGGCGGTGCAGGCGACCAAGGCCATGTGGCACCGCACGGCCCACCTGCCAGTGCGCGAGGCGTACCTGAAGTGCCAGGCGGGCGAGGTGCCCGAGTACACGCGCCTGATGGCTTCCGAGGACTATTTGGAAGGCCCGCGCGCCTTCGCCGAGGGCCGCGAGCCCCAGTTCAAGGGCCGCTGATCGTGGCCGTGGAACGCTGCGCGCCGGGCGAGGCGCTGGTCCGCCTGCAAACGCTGCTGGCGCCCCGCTCGGTCGCGGTGTTGGGCGCGACGCCGCGCGAGGGCAGCTACGGCCGCACCAACGTCGAGACCATCGTGGGCAGCGGCTTCAAGGGCCCGGTCTACCCGATCAACCCGAAGTACGACGCGGTGATCGGGCTGCGCTGCTACCCCGATTTCGCCGCGCTGCCCGAACGCCCGGACCTGGCGGTCGTCGTGGTCGCCAACGCACTCGTCGATGAGGCGCTGGACGCGGTCATCGCGGCCGGCGTGCCGGCGGCCACCCTGTTCGCCAGCGGCTATCTGGAGGGCGATGGCACGCCGCCACTGACCGAGCGCACGCGCGCCAAGGCGCGCGCCGCCGGGCTGCGGCTGCTGGGCGGTAACTGCCTGGGCTTCCAGAACCGCGAGCACCCGCTGACCGTCGGCGTGTTCGCCGTGCCCGACGTCGAGCCGGGCCCGATCGCCATGGTCAGCCATTCGGGATCGGCGTACCTGTCGATCTCGACGCTCGATCCGCGCTTCATGCCCAACCTGATCGTCTCGGCCGGGCAGGAACTGGCGCTGACCGCCGCTGACTACGCAGCCTACGCCCTGGATCGCCCGTCCACCCGCGTGATCGGTCTGTTTCTCGAGACGGTGCGCGATCCGGCGAGCTTCCGCACGGTGCTGCGGCGCGCCAACGAGCAGGACGTGCCGGTCGTGGCGCTCAAGGTCGGTCGGACCGAGCGCAGCGCGCGCCTGGCGCGCACCCATTCCGGCGCGTTGACCGGCAACGACGCCGCGTACCAGGCGCTGTTCGATCACTACGGCGTGCGTCGCGTCGAGAGCGTCGACGAGCTGACCGCGACGTGCCTGCTGCTGTCGGCGCCGCGCCGCTACGTCCAAGGCGCTCTGGGCGCCGTGCTCGATTCCGGCGGCCAGCGCGGCATGATGGTGGACCTGGCCAGTCGGATGGGCGTGCCGATCGCCGAGATCTCGCCGACGACCACGGCCAAACTCGCGGACGTGCTGGAGTACGGCCTTGATCCGGTCAACCCGGTCGATGCCTGGGGCACCGGGCGCGACGCGGGTCGCACGTTCGGCACGTGCTTCCGCGCGCTGGCCGACGACCCGGGGGTCGGCATGGTGGCGCTGTTTTCCGACGTCTCGATCGACGACCCGGTGACCCGCGCGTTCATCGGCAACATGGTTGACGCGGCGCCCGCGACCGCCAAGCCCATGATGATTGTGTTGAACTGGAGTCGCTGCTTCGGCCCCAAGGCCCACGTCGACGCGATCAAGGCCGGCGTGCCGATCCTCGACGGTGTTGAGACCGGCCTGCGCGCCATGGCCCACGCCATGGGCTACGCCACGTACCGTGGCCATACCGCGGTTGCGCCGACGCCCGCGCCGGACGCGGCCGTCGTCACCCGCTGGCGCGCGCGTCTGGCCGCGGGCACGACGCTCGCCGAGCATGAAAGCCTGGCCCTGCTGGCCGATTTCGGCGTGCCCACCGTTCCGTTCCGCAAGGTCGGCGACGAGAAGGGCGCCGTGGACGCGGCGGCCGGGCTCGGCTTCCCGGTGGCGCTCAAGACCGCCGCGGGCATCGCCCACAAGACCGAGGCCAAGGGCGTGCATCTGGGTCTGGCCGATGCGGGCGCCGTGCGCGGCGCCTACGCCGACCTAGCCGCGCGCCTGGGGCCCGACGCGCTGGTCATGCCCATGGCCGCGCCGGGCGTCGAGATGGCGCTGGGCGTGGTGATGGACGAGCAGTTCGGTCCGCTGGTCATGATCGGCGCCGGTGGCGTCCTCGTGGAGACGCTGGAGGACCGCGCGTACCTGCTGGCCGGCGCCGATGGCGCGCGGGCGCGCGCGGCGATCGAGCGCCTGCACGTGCGCAAGGTGCTGGCTGGCGTGCGCGGCCGCCCACTCGCCGACGTGGCGGCGCTGGCCCAGGCGGCGGCGCGGCTGGGCGCCATGGCGCTGGCGCTGGGCGAGACGCTGGCCGAGGTTGACGCCAACCCGATCATCGTCACGGCCAACGGCGCGTTGGCCGTGGACGCCCTGGTGGTGCCGGCCGCGAAGGGGTAGGGCTCGCGCCGACAGAGGAGACCGACATGGACCTAGTCAACGACCCCGCGCTCGATGCGTTTCGCGCCGAGATCCGCGCGTTCCTGCGCGCCAACCTGACCGACGACATCCGGCGCAAGGTCATGGAGGGCGGCTACCTCTCGCGCGAGGCGCATACGCGTTGGCACAAGGTGCTGCAGAAGCAGGGCTGGATCGCGCCGGCCTGGCCCGTCGAGCACGGCGGCTGCGGCTGGCCGCTGGCCAAGCAGTATGTCTTCGAGCAGGAGTTCGCCCTGGCCTACGCGCCGCGCGCGGTGATCTTCGGCGTCGAGATGGTCGGCCCGCTGCTGATCGAGTACGGCAGCGCGGCGCAGAAGGCGCGTTACCTGCCGGGCATCCTGTCGGGCGACGAATGGTGGTGCCAGGGCTTCTCCGAGCCGGGCTCGGGCTCGGACCTCGCCTCGCTCGCGTGCAGGGCGGTGCGCGACGGCGACCACTATATGATCAACGGCACCAAGCTGTGGCAGACAGCGGCGACCGAGGCCGACATGATGTTCGGCCTGTTCCGCACCGATTCGTCGGGCCGGAAGCAGCAAGGCATCACCGTGCTGCTGGTGCCCATGAAGTCCAAGGGCCTGAGCCTGCGCCCGATCACCCTGCTGGACGGCGGCCAGGAGGTGGCGCAGTGCTTCTTCGACGATGTGCGCGTGCCCGTGGCCAACCGCGTCGGGGAGGAGAACCAGGGCTGGGGCTGCGCCAAGTTCCTGCTGTCGATTGAGCGCCTCGGCATCGCTGAGGTCGCCCGCTCCAGCGCCATGCTGAACCGGCTGAAGGGCATCGTGGAACAACCCGACGCCCACGGCCGCCGGCTGGCCGACGACCCCGAGGTGGCCAACGAGATCGCCGAGATCGAGATCGATCTGATGGCGCTGGAGGCGACCGAGTACTGCATGCTGTTCGATCCGGCGGCCGGCGCCGACCTGGGCGCCGAGGCCTCGACGCTCAAGCTGATGGGCACCCAAGTGCAGCAGCGTATCAGCGCCGCGACCATGGCCGCCGCCGGCCCCTACGCCCAGGCCATGGCCTCGGGCCTGGACGGCGACAACGCCAGTCGCATCGGACCCGACTTCGCCGAACCGGCGACGCGCGGCTACTTCAACCTGCGCAAGATCTCGATCTACGGCGGGTCCAACGAGATCCAGAAGAACATCGTCGCCAAGGCGGTCCTGGGCCTGTGAGGGGGAGCGTGATGAGCCTGTTCCGCACCGACGACCAGACGCAATTCGCCGAATCACTCGGGCGCACGCTGGCTGGATTCGGCGACGGCGCCCAGCGCCGGCGCGTGCGCGCGACCCCCGCCGGCTTCGCCGAGGAACACTGGCGCGCGCTCGCCGACCTGGGCGTGCTCGGCCTGCTGGTCGACGAGGCGCACGGCGGCACCGGCGGCACCATGGCCGACGTGGCCGTGGTGATGGACGCGATCGGCCGCCATCTGTGGGCGGGCCCCTATCTGGCGACCGGCGTGCTGGGCGCCCTGGTGCTGGCTGAGGCGGCGCCGGCCTTGCGCGACGCCACGCTGCCGGACCTGGTCGCCGGCCGCCATCGCCTGGCGTTCGCACTGGTCGAGCCGCAGGCGCGTTATGACCTGGCGGACGTGACCACGAGGGCCCGGCGCGACGGCGCCGGCTGGCGCCTGGATGGTGCCAAGGCGCTGGTCGCCTACGGCGAGGCCGCCAACACCCTGATCGTGCCGGCGCGCACCGGCGGCGGCCACACCGAAGCGGCCGGTATCGGCGTGTTCCTGGTGCCGGCCAAGGCCGCCGGGATTGAGCGGCGCGGCTACGGCACCATCGACGGCCTGCGCGCGTGCGACGTGACGTTCGAGGGCGTCAAGCTGGGCGCCGAGGCGGCGGTGGGCGACCCCGGCGGCGGCTTCGACCTGCTCGACCGCGTGGTCGATTGGGGCACCGCGGCGCTTCTGCCCGAGGCGGTCGGCGCAATGACGTACCTCTACGAAACGACGCTCGCCTACCTCAAGACGCGCAAGCAGTTCGGCGCCACGCTGGGTAGCTTCCAGGCATTGCAGCACCGCATGGTCGACGTCTTCACCCAGGTCGAGTTCGCCCGCTCGATGGCCGGCGTGGGGCGTCTGGCGCTCGACGCGGCGGCGGCGGAGCGCCGGCGCGAGGTCTCGGCGGCCAAGCTCTATGTCGATCGTGCCGCGCGCCACGTGGCGCAGGAATCGATCCAGCTGCACGGCGGCATGGGCATGACCGACGAGCTGGACGTCGGCCACTACGCCAAGCGCCTGACCATGATCGGACTCACCTTCGGCGACCGGGGCTATCATATGGCGCGCTACCGCGCGGCCCGCGCCGCCTGAGCCTGTTGACGCAGGTCAATGCGGCAGTGGGCCAGTGGCCCGAGCCTACAGCAACCTCGAAAGGAGCCTGGCCATGAACCCGCGCACGATCCTGGTCCCCCTGGGCGAAGCGGCGGGCGCCGAGACCGCGCTGCGCGCCACGTTGCATGTGGCGCGTCCCTGGCACGCCCAGGTGACGGCACTGAGCGTGCGCGGCGATCCGCGCGACGTGGTCCTGCTGGTCGGCGAGGCGCCGTCGGGGCGTCCGGTCGAGGAGGTCATGCGTGCCGCCGAGGCCGAAGGCGCGCGCCCACGGACCTGGAGGCGATCCACGTGCGCGCTGCCTCGGGCGCCATGGTGCTGGGCGCCGTGCCGCTGGCCATGGCCACGGGCGCTGGCGCCGAGAGCCGGCACCAGATCGGCTGGGTGGTGGTCGGCGGCATGACCGCCGGCACGCTGCTGACCCTGTTCGTGGTGCCGGCGGTCTACATGCTGGCGGCGCGCCGCCGCCGCGCGCCGATCCTGGTGCCGCAAGCGGCGGAGTGACACGACGCGGCCGTGGGTCGTGGGGTTGTAGGGGCGGGTCTCAGACCCGCCACTACGGATGTGGGTGCGGGCGACGAATGGACGTCAGGCGGGCTGGACGCGCGCGGCGGCCTGGGCCGCCTTGATGCCGGCGAGCCAGGTGAGCACGCGGCCGAGCGCACGGCCGTACCAGGTTTGCGGCTTGAGCCCCATGGCCTTGAGCACCATGGCGGCGCCCAGCTCGATGTGCTTCTGGCGGTAGCGCGAGAAGGTCTGGCGGGCGTAGACGCGGCCCACGGCGCGGCGCTGGTAGGGCTCGCGGATGCCGTTGGCGCAGTAGTAGGCGTAGGCGAGTTCGTCGTCCTCGGCCTCGATCAGGCGGCGCACGCCGACCCAGACGCGCTCGACCAGCATGGGGCGCTCGAGCTCGCGGTAGCGCTTCATGTGGTCGTAGAACAGCTTGTAGTGGCGGAACTCATCCGCCGCAATGCGCTTACAGATCTCGCGGAACACCGGCTCGTCGGTGGAATCGTGCAACGCGCTGTACATGGACGAGGTGCCGACCTCGACGACGCAGCGCGCGATCAATTCGCCGCAGCGCGACCCGCGCACCGAACGGTCGGCCTCGAGCGGCACCTTGACCTTGGCCGTGAAGCGGCGGAACGCATCCTCGAAATCGAACGCGGGGTCGGCCAGCTCGACCCAGCGGCGCAGCACCCGGCCGTGGTTGACCTCCTCCTCGGCCCAGCCGCGCGCGACCCGGCCGAAGTCCGGATCGTCGAAGAACACGTTGCTGAGGTAGGTGCCGTAGTCGCCGCCGTTGTGCTCGACCAGGCACGCGGCCTTGGCGATGCGCACGACATCGGCCGACACCTTGCGGGCGTCGAACGCGGTCCACGCGATCTCGTCAAGCTGCCAAGCCATGATGCCCTTCGGTTACGGAGTCCCGTCCGCCCGTCGTGTTTATTTCCTATTATGTAAAGCTTGGGCGCGCCTCCGCAAGATGGCTCGGAGGGACGTTAACCCTTTGTCAAAAGGGGCTTGACCCAGCGCCCAGTGGCGCGCGGGACCGAACGCAGCCCGATAGCGAGGGCGCCCGCCCTAGGCGCGGGCGTGGGCGAGCAGGGCGCGGGCGGTGTCCAGCGCGCGTTCGGCGCGCGCCCGTTCCTGATCGTTGGCGGCGTCGCGCAGGTCGAGCTCGGCCTCGGCGATGCGCTTCTCCACTTGCGCACGGTCGATGCGGTCGAGCGGCACCGCCTCGCCGGCCAGCACGGTGCAACGTTCGGTCGTGACCTCAGCGAAGCCGTCGGCGACGAAGATGCGGTCCGTCACCTTGCCGCCGTCGTGCACGTCGATGACGCCGGCGCGCAGCGCCGAGATGAACGGCGCATGGCCGGGCAGCACGCCGAAATCGCCCTCGGCGCCCGGCACCACCACCATGTCCACGGCGGTCGAGGCGAGCAGACGCTCGGGCGATACGAGTTCGAAGTTCACCTTGCCGTCGACCATCGTCGCACCCCTTCACCCGGTCGGATGGGCGCGGCCCCACCCCCGCCCTACCCTCCCCCGTCGAGGGGGAGTGGTTGAGACGTGACCCCCGCGTCTAGGCCGCCTCGGCTGCCATCTTCTTGGCCTTCTCGACGGCCTCGTCAATGGTGCCGACCATGTAGAACGCCGCCTCGGGCAGGTGGTCGTACTCGCCGGCGCAGATCGCCTTGAAGCCGCGGATCGTCTCGGCCAGCGGCACCAGCACGCCGGGCGTGCCGGTGAACACCTCGGCCACGTGGAACGGCTGCGACAGGAAGCGCTGGATCTTGCGCGCGCGCGCGACCGTCAGCTTGTCCTCCTCGCTCAGCTCGTCCATGCCCAGGATGGCAATGATGTCCTGCAGCGACTTGTAGGTCTGCAGGATGCGCTGCACCTCGCGCGCGACGTTGTAGTGCTCCTCGCCGATCACGCGCGCGTCCAGGATGCGCGAGGTCGAATCGAGCGGGTCCACCGCCGGGTAGATGCCGAGCTCGGCAATCTGGCGCGACAGCACGGTGGTGGCGTCCAGGTGGGTGAACGAGGTCGCCGGCGCCGGGTCGGTCAGATCGTCGGCGGGCACGTAGATCGCCTGCACCGACGTGATCGAGCCCTTGCGCGTGGACGTGATGCGCTCCTGCAGGTTGCCCATGTCGGTGGCGAGCGTCGGCTGATAGCCCACCGCGCTGGGAATGCGGCCGAGCAGTGCCGACACCTCGGAGCCCGCCTGGGTGAAGCGGAAGATGTTGTCGATGAACAGCAGCACGTCCTGGCCTTCCTCGTCGCGGAAGTACTCGGCGAGGGTGAGGCCGGTCAGGCCCACGCGGGCGCGCGCGCCCGGCGGCTCGTTCATCTGGCCGTAGACGAGAGCGGCCTTGGAGCCGTCGCCGTCGAGCTTGATGACGCCCGACTCGATCATCTCGTGGTAGAGGTCGTTGCCTTCGCGCGTGCGCTCGCCGACGCCGGCGAACACGGAATAGCCGCCGTGCGCCTTGGCGATGTTGTTGATCAGCTCCATGATGATGACGGTCTTGCCGACGCCGGCGCCGCCGAACAGGCCGATCTTGCCGCCCTTCGGGTAGGGTTCGAGCAGGTCGACGACCTTGATGCCCGTGACCAGGATCTCGGTCTCGGTCGCCTGGTCCTCGAACACTGGGGCGCCGCGGTGGATGGGCAGGCTCCGCTTCGCCTTGACCGGGCCGCGTTCGTCCACCGGGTCGCCGATGACGTTGACGATGCGCCCGAGCGTCTCGGGCCCCACGGGCACCGCGATGGGCGCGCCGGTGTCCTCGACGTTCTGGCCGCGCACCAGGCCCTCGGTCGAGTCCATGGCGATGGTGCGCACCGTGTTCTCGCCCAGGTGCTGCGCCACCTCTAGCACTAGGCGGCTGCCCTGGTTCTGGCAATGGAGCGCATTCAGAATCGCGGGCAGCGAGCCCTCGAACTGGACGTCCACCACGGCGCCCATGACCTGCGTGATCCGACCGACTGCGTTCGCCATATGCCTCTCCTGATCGACGGGCCGGGGCCTAGAGAGCCTCGGCGCCCGACACGATCTCGATGATCTCCCGGGTGATGACGGCCTGACGCGTGCGGTTGTAGTTGAGCGTCAAGCGATTGATCATGTCGCCCGCGTTGCGGGTCGCGTTGTCCATGGCCGACATGCGGGCGCCCTGTTCGGACGCCTGGCTTTCCAGAAGCGCGCCGTAGATCTGCACGCCCAGGTTGCGCGGCAGCAGATCGGCCAGGATCTCGTTCTCGTCGGGTTCGAACTCGTAGATCGCCTTCAGGCCCGCGTCCGCCGCCGGGGTCTCCTCGGCGACGCGGAAGGGCACGAGCTGCTGGACCGTGACGACCTGGCTGATGACCGACTTGAACTTGTTGTAGACGATGGTCGCCACGTCGAACTCGCTGGCGGCGAACATGGCGGTCAGCCGCTGGCCGATCTCGTCGGCCTTGGCGAAACCGAGCCCGCGCTCGATGCCCTCGACCGTGTCGATGATGAGCGACGCGTGGTCGCGCCGGAGCTGGTCGCGGCCCTTGCGCCCGAGGCACAGGATCTTGACCTGGTGGCCGGCGCGCGTGAGCTCGGCGACGCGTAGCCGGGTTGCGCGCGTGAGCGAACTGTTGAATCCGCCGCACAGGCCGCGATCCGAGGTGACCACGATCAGCAAGTGCACCTTGTCGTTGCCGTTGCCGACCAGCAGCGGCAGCGCGCCGCCGCCACCACCCACGCTGGACGCGAGCGAGCGCAGCATGCGCTCCATGCGTTCGGCGTAGGGGCGCGCGGCCTCGGCCCGCTCCTGCGCGCGGCGCAGCTTCGACGCCGCCACCATCTTCATGGCGCGCGTGATCTTCTGCGTCGAACGGACGCTGCGGATGCGGAGCCGGAGGGATTTGAGCGTAGCCATGCCGGTGTCTAGGCGAAGCCCTTGACCAGGCCCTCAAGCATCGAGGTCAGCTTGGCCTCGGTCTCTGGCTTGATCTCCTGGTCACGCCGGATCGCCTCGAGGATGTCGCCGTGCTTGGCCTTGAGTACGCCGCGCAGCTCCGCCTCGAAGCGGGTGATCGCGCCGACCGGTAGGCGATCAAGATAGCCACGCACGCCGGCGAAGATCACCACCACCTGCTCCTCGACCGGCATGGGCGCGTACTGGCCCTGCTTGAGGATCTCGGTCAGGCGTGCGCCGCGCGCCAGCAGCCGCTGGGTCGAGGCGTCGAGATCGGAGGCGAACTGGGCGAACGCCGCCATCTCGCGGTACTGCGCGAGTTCCAGCTTGATGCGCCCGGCGACCTGCTTCATGGCCTTGATCTGCGCCGCCGAGCCGACGCGGCTGACGCTGAGGCCGACGTTAATCGCGGGACGGATGCCCTGGTAGAACAGCTCGGTCTCCAGGAAGATCTGGCCGTCGGTGATCGAGATCACGTTGGTCGGGATGTAGGCCGAGACGTCGCCGGCCTGGGTCTCGATGACGGGCAGCGCGGTCAGCGAACCCGAGCCGTTGTCCTTGTTCAGCTTGGCCGCGCGCTCGAGCAGGCGCGAATGGAGATAGAACACGTCGCCCGGGTAGGCCTCGCGCCCCGGCGGGCGGCGCAGCAGCAGCGACATTTGGCGGTAGGCCACGGCCTGCTTCGACAGATCGTCGTAGATGACCAGCGCGTGCATGCCGTTGTCGCGGAAGAACTCGCCCATGGCGCAGCCAGTGTAGGGTGCCAGGTACTGCAGCGGCGCGGGCTCGGACGCGGTGGCGGCGACGACGATGGAATACTCCAGCGCGCCGAAATCCTGCAGCGTCTTGACGATCTGGGCGACCGTCGAACGCTTCTGGCCGCACGCCACGTAGACGCAGTAGAGCTTTTTCGACTCGTCGCCGCCGGCGTTGACCGTCTTCTGGTTGATGATGGCGTCGACGGCGACCGCCGTCTTGCCGGTCTGGCGGTCGCCGATGATCAGCTCGCGCTGGCCGCGCCCGACCGGCACCAGCGCGTCCAGCGCCTTCAGCCCGGTCTGCATGGGTTCGTGAACCGAACGGCGCGGAATGATGCCCGGCGCCTTGACGTCGACGCGGCCGCGCTTGACATCGGTCAGCGGGCCCTTGCCATCGATCGGGTTGCCCAGCGCGTCGACCACGCGGCCCAGCAGCCCCTTGCCCACCGGCACGTCGACGATGGCGCCGGTGCGCTTGACCAGATCGCCTTCGCGGATGCCGCGGTCGTCGCCGAAGATCACGATGCCAACATTGTCGTTCTCGAGGTTCAGCGCCATGCCCTTAACGCCGTTGGCAAACTCGACCATCTCGCCGGCCTGGGCGTTGTCGAGGCCGTAGGCGCGCGCGATGCCGTCGCCGACCGAGAGCACCCGGCCGACCTCGGCGACCTCGGCCTCGGTGCCGAAGTTCTTGATTTGATCCTTGATGATCGAGGAAATCTCGGCGGCACGGATATCCATCAAGCGATCCCCTTCATGGCGAACTGCAGACGCTGCAGCTTGGTGCGCAGTGAGTTGTCGATCATGCGCGAGCCCACGCGAACAACGAGGCCGCCGATCAGCGCCGGATCGACCTTGGTCTCGACCGCGACCTCGCGCCCGAGCGCGTTCTTGAGTGCGGCGGCGAGTGCCGCGGCCTGATCGGCGCCGAGCGGCCGGGCCGAGGTGACCTCGGCCGCCACCTCGCCCCGGCGCGCGGCCAGCAGGCGGCGGTAGGCACGGATCACGTCGGCCAGCGCGAACAGGCGCCGCTTCTGGGCCAGGAGGCCGATCACGCGCCGCGTCAGGTCATGCGCGCCCATCGTCGCCAGCAGCGCGCCCATGGCGCGGCCCTGCTCGTCGCGGGTGATGACCGGGCTGGCCACCAGGCGGCGCAGATCCTCGCTGGCGGCGAGCATGCCGTCGAGCGCGGCCAAGTCGGCGGCCACCAGATCGAGTGCCTTCGCATCGTGCGCCAGCTCGAACAGCGCGGTCGCGTAGCGCCCGCCGAGCCCGGTTACCGCGTTGTCGTCCGTCGCCACCTACGAGGATCCTCGGTCCGCCGAAAAAAGTAAATGTTTGAAGCCCCTGGCACGCAACAAGCGTGGCACGCCGCGCTGCCCCCGCCCGCGCCAAGGCGGGCGCTTGGTAACACAGGGTCCTGGGCGATGCAACCAGCATCGGGCGGCCCTTTCGACGGCTTTCGCCACGTGCCAGACTGCCCTCATGTACCTGCCGATGCACTTCCGCGAGGACCGCCTCGAAACCCTGCACGCCCTGATCGCGGCGCGGCCGCTCGGCACCCTGATCGCCCAGGGTCCGTCCGGGTTGGACGCCAGCCTGTTAACGTTCCTCATCGACGCGGACGCGTCACCGCGCGGCTCGCTGCGCGCCCATTTGGCGCGGGCGAACGGGCAATGGCGCACGCTCGCCACGGCGGACGAGGCGATGGTGGTGTTCCAGGACCAAGGCGTCTACGTCTCGCCCGGCTGGTACGCGACCAAGCGCGAGACCGGCAAGGTGGCGCCAACCTGGAACTACGTGGCGGTGGCGTGCTGGGGCCGCCCGACGATCATCGACGACGCCGGCTGGCTGCGCGCGCTGGTGGACGCTCTGACCGCGCGCCACGAGCAGGGCCGCGCCGCGCCGTGGGCCACGACCGACGCGCCACCGACATTCATCGAGGGCCAACTCAAGGGCATCGTCGGGCTCGAGATCCCGATCGAGCGCCTCGAAGGCAAGTGGAAGGTGAGCCAGAACCGCACGGGGGCCGACCGCGCCGGCGTCGCCCAGGGTCTGGATGCCGAAGGCGCCGACGCGGCGCGCGCCATGGCGGCGCTGGTGCGTGAACGTGGCGAGTCCCGATCCCGGACCAGGCCCGGCGGCGCGTCAGTTCTCCGCGACCTTGTGGACGACGTAGCCCACGGCCCTGCCGACCGCGCCGCCGATCGCCGCGCCGGCGCCGGTCCCGAGGCCGCCGGTGAGCGCGCCGCCGGTCAGCATCCGCGTTTCCATGTCGGACAGGTTCGAGCAGCCGGCGAGGGCAAGCGACGCGGCCAGCAACGGGACCGCCAGACGAGACGTCATGATGGTGTACCTCGTGGCGAGAGGAAGGGTATGTCCGGCAGGCTATGGATGCAGCCTACGAAGTTCAGCAGATAGCGACGTGCATCGATGCCTGTTTCGTCGTTCGCCGATCACAGGAACCGGTAGGGGTCGACATCGACCTGAACGCGCACGGCGCGGTCCAGGTCGACGGCGTCGAGCCAAGCGCGGATCAGCCGCTGCACGTTGACGGTTCGGTCGGCCTTGACCAGGAAGCGGAAGCGCGACCGCCCGCGCAGCAGGCTGAGCGGCGCGGGCGCAGGGCCCAGCACCTGGACGCCCGCGTCGCGCGGGGCGCGCGCGCCCAGCCGTTCGGCGGCGCGGCGCACGCGGTCCTCGCCGACGCCCGAGACGATCAGCGCGGCCAGCCGGCCGAACGGCGGCATGACATGGGCGCGGCGCTCGGCCATCTCCTCGGCGACGAAGCGGTCGCGGTCGCCAGAGGCGAGGGCGGCGATCACCCGGTGGTCGGGCTGGTAGGTCTGCAGGATCACGCGGCCAGGCCGCTCGGCCCGGCCGGCGCGCCCCGCCACCTGGTGCAGCAACTGGTGCGTGCGTTCGCTGGCGCGCAGGTCGCCGCCGGCGAGCCCCAGGTCGGCGTCGATCACGCCGACCAGGGTCAGCCACGGGAAATGGTGTCCCTTGGCGACGATCTGGGTGCCGATCAGCAGATTTATCGCGCGTTCGGTCATGCGTTGGACGAGCGACTCGGCGGCGTGCGCGCTCTCGATGGTGTCGCTGGCCATGACCGCGAGCCGCGCGTCCGGAAACGCCGCCGCCGCTTCCTCGGCGATGCGCTCGACGCCGGGGCCGCACGGCGCGAGCCGGCCTTCGACGCCGCACGCCGGGCAGGTCTCGGGCCGCGCGACCGCGTAGCCGCAATGGTGGCATTGCAGCCGGCTGGTCAGGCGGTGCTCGACCAGCCAGGTCGAGCATTGCGGGCAGGCGAGCCTATGGCCGCAGGCGCGGCATAGTGTCATGGGTGCGTAGCCGCGCCGGTTGAGGAACAGCATCGCCTGCTCGCCCTCGCCGAGCGCCGTGCGCGTCGCAGCCATGAGCGCGGGCGACAGCCAGTGGCGCCGATCGGGCGGGCCATCGCGCCGCATGTCGACCACGTCGATCGCCGGCAGGCTGGCGCCGCCGTGGCGCATGGGCAGATGCAGCGCGGCGTAGCGCCCCTGCTCGACGTTGGCGACCGTCTCGAGCGAGGGCGTCGCCGAGACCAGGACGATCGCGCAATCCTCGAGTCGCGCGCGCACCACCGCCATGTCGCGCGCCTGGTAGATGACGCCGTCGTCCTGTTTGTAGGAGCCGTCGTGCTCCTCGTCGACGACGATCTGGCCGAGGCGGGCGAAGGGCAGGAACAGCGCCGAGCGCGCGCCGACCACCACGCGCGCCTCGCCTTCGGCCACCGCGCGCCAGGTGCGGCGCCGCCGCCCCGCCGGCAGGTCCGAATGCCATTCGGCCGGCGCGCAGCCGAAGCGATCCGCGAAGCGGCGCAGCCACTGGGCCGACAACGCGATCTCGGGCAGCAGCACCAGCACCTGCGCGCCCTGGCGCAGCGCGGCGGCGATCGCCTCGAAATAGACCTCGGTCTTGCCCGCGCCGGTGACGCCGTCGAGCAGGGTGACCGAGAAGCCATCGGCCGCCTTGATGACCAGATCGGCCGCGGCGGCGGCCTGGGCCGGCGATAGGGGCGGTCCGGCGCGGTCTGCGTCGGGGACGGCGAAGTCGTGAGGACGAATCGCGACGGCCGCCAGCGCACCGGCTTCGGCCAGGCCGCGCACGACGCCCGGCGACACGGCGGCCTCGCGCGCGAGATCGGCGGCGGCGCGGGGCGCGCCGTC
>VGDP01000041.1 GCA_016869675.1 Alphaproteobacteria bacterium
CTTCAAGGTCGTGCCCCGGCGCTGGGTCGTCGAGCGCACCTTCGGCTGGCTCACACGATGGCGCCGTCTCGTGCGCGACTACGAGCAACGCATCGATGTCTCCGAGGCCATGATCCATGTCGCCCTCGGAAGCCTCTTGCTCCGAAGAATCAGCCATTGAGCCAATTCTCAAACGGACTCTGACCATGCCCGAGGAATCGGACATCAGCGGTGGCGCCGTTTCGACCGACGCCAACTTCGATACCGGTTGGGGCGCCATCGGCTTCGTTGGCTACGCCTACGGCATGGGCCTGCGCACCGAGGTCGAGGTCGGCTACCGGCAGAACGACGTAAACGACTTGTCGGGCGTCGCGGGCTGTTCCGGTGATTCGGACGCCTTCAGCGTCACGCTCAACGGCCTCTAAGACATCCACAACGAGAGCGATTTCACACCCTACATCGGCGTTGGCATCGGCTACCTGGACCTGAGCCTGGACAATGTGAACCCGGTCGGCGGCGCGACGCTGGACGACAGCGACGGCCTGCTCGCCTACCAGGGCATCATCGGCGTCGGCTACAGCTTGACCGAGCAGATCAATCTGTTCGTCGACTATCGCTATCTCGCCACCGAGGAAGCCACCATGCGGACCTCGGCCGGCGTGAACGTGGATGTCGAATACGACACCCACGCGGTCCTGGCGGGCCTGCGCATCGGGCTCAACCCGCCCCCGCCCCCGCCGCCCGCGGCGGAGCCGGAACCCGAGCCCGAGCCGGTCGCCGAAGCGGCACCGCCTCCGGCACCCGAACCCGAGCCGGTGCCCGGCCCCTACGTGGTCTTCTTCGATTGGGACGAGACGGCGATCCGGCCGGACGCACAGGCCATCATCAACGAGGCGGCGGCGAACGCGCTCAAGTTCGGCATCGCGCGTATCGTCGTCACCGGCCACGCCGACCGGTCGGGAACTTACGCCTACAATCTGGGGCTGTCGCAGCGCCGGGCCGACGCAGTCAAGGCCGCGCTGATCAGCCAGGGCTTCGCCGAGGCCGACATCGGCGTCTTCTGGAAGGGCGAGGCAAAACAGCTGGTGCCCACCGAGGACGGCGTGCGCGAGCCGCAGAACCGGCGCGTCGAGATCGTCTACGAGTAGATGTCGCAGAATCGGCGACCAGGGGCTGGCAGCGATGCCCGACCCTTTCGTTTGAACGGTGAGCCTATTTGACGGCGACGCCGTCATCGGGCACCAAGGCGCGTGCCCATCGACCCTGCTCTGCTGACCGCAACCACGCGCCGCCACAATCTGGCGGCGCTGATCGCCTCGATGACCGCGGCGAGCCTGATCTATGGCATGTCGACGCCCTTGATCAGCCTGGTGCTGGACGACCTGGGCACGTCGAGCGAGCTGATCGGCCTGACCGGCACGGCCCAGGCGCTGGTGGGCCTGCCCATGGCGCCCCTGGTCGCGCGCATGATGCGTCTGTGGGGACCGGCGCGCCCGATCCTGCTGGGGCTGTCGATCACGACGATCATGTACCTGTTGCTGCCGATCCATCCGGACGTCTGGATGTGGCTGCCGCTGCGCCTGTGCCTGGCCGCCGCCGGCGCCATGTTGTGGATCACCGGCGAGGCTTGGGTGAACCAAGTCGCGGACGACCAGCGCCGCGGCCGTGTCCTCGCCCTCTACAGCATGGCCTTGGGCGCCGGCGGCGCGCTTGGTCCACTGCTGCTGGCCGGGACGGGAAGCGATGGCTGGCTGCCGTTCCTGATCATGGCCGGCGTCACCGCCGTCTCGATCGTGCCGGTGGTCTGGGTCCGCCGGTCGGTGCCATCCATGACGGGGAAACCCGTGGCCGGCGTGCTGGGCTACCTTCGTCTGGCGCCGATCCCGATCCTGATCTGCGGGCTCTACGCCATCATGGACGGCATCATCATGACGTTCCTGCCGCTCTATGGCCTGCGGCTGGGGCTGGGCGCCGAGGCCGGCCTGACGTTCCTGACCATGCTGAGCATTGGTGGCATCGCCGGGCAGGTGCCGGCCGGCTGGCTGGCCGACCATGTCGACCGCAACCGCCTGGTGCTCGCCGCCACCGTGGTCCTGATCGGCGGCACCGCGCTGATCCCGTTCGCGATGGCGAGCCTGGTCTGGGGCTCGGTCCTGTTCCTGCTCTACGGCGCCGTGCGCAACGGGCTCTACACCGTGGGCATGGCGATGCTCGGCACGCGCTTCTCGGGTGCCGATCTCGCCTCGGCCAGCGCGGCCTTCGGCGTCGCCTGGGTGTTGGGCATGGTGCTGGGGCCGTCGATCGGCGGCTTCGTCATGGACGCCCTGCCCCGACTGGGCATCCCGGTGGCGATCGGCGCGCTGCTGCTGCTGTTCCTGCCGCTGCCCATCGCCGCCGAACTTCGGCGCGGACAAGGTCGTGTCTGAACGGTTGCGCGTCGTGTAGTCTGGCGCTGCTTGCATACAAATGAGGAGCCCATGAAGCAGCATCGCGTGTGGCCCGCTGAGTCCTGGCACTTCAGCCGGCCCGTTCCCGCTTCGCTCGGCGTGCGCGCCGGTGACACCATCCACGTCGGCGGCCAGGTGACACTCGACCCCAAGGGCGCACTGCGCGCGGCCGGCGACCTGTTGGGTCAGACGCAGATCGCCATGGACGAAGTCGCGCGCGTGCTGGCGGCCTACGGCGCCTCGCTCGACGACATGGTCAAGATGGTCGTCTTCTACGTGGACGAGGGCGACGACAGCCTGCGCATGGTCGAAGCGATCGACCGGTGCTTCAACGGCAAGAACCGCCCCGTGTTGACGCTGGTTGCCATGGACGCGCTGGCGTTTCCCGGTATGCGCGTCGAGATCGAGGGCTACGCCATGCGTACGCCCGACGGCAAGCCCATGGCACGCGCGACCGCCAACCCCGCCGGGTTCTGGCATTGGCCCGGCGGCCGCTTCCCCCACGGCGTGCGCTGCGGCGAGATGATCTTCACCGGGGCGCAGCGGGCGCTCGACGCCCAGGGCCGACCGATCGCCGCCGGCAACGGCGTCGAGCAATCGCGCGTCGTCATGGAGAATCTGGGCAAGGTGTTGGGCGCGTTCGGCGCGGGCTATGACGACGCCGTGAAGTTCAACATCTATTACGCAGGCAAGGGCTGCAGTAAGGAGGAGTGGAAGCAGACGGCGGTGATCCGCGCCAGCTACTTCAACGAGCCCGGCCCGGCGGCCACCGGCATCCCGGTGCCGCGTCACTACCCGAAGGGCGTGCAGACCGAGATGGAGCTGATGGCGATGCTGGGCACCGATGGTGCCCGCCTGCCGCGCGAACACGTGTGGCCCGACAACCACTGGGACTGGCCGATCCACCTGCCGTACAAGCACGGCCTGAAGTGCCGTGGCCGCATCTTCGTCGGCGGCCAAGTGTCGATGGATTCCAAGGCCACGATCATCGACCCGAACGAACTGGTGAAGCAGACCAAGCGATCGATGGAGAACATCGCGACCGTGCTGGCGGGATTCGGCGCCAAGCTGGACGACGTGACCAAGGTCAACTGCTTCTACGTGGGCAACGCGAGCGAGACGACGCTGATGGATAGCGCCCTTACACGCTTCTCGTTCTACACCCCGCCCGGTCCATGCTCGACCGGCGTGCCGCTGCCCTCGCTCGCCTACGACGGCATGGTGACCGAGATCGAAGTCGTCGCCATGGTCGATCCATAGCACCGGCACATGGAACCGATGTCTGGCCGGGGCGCGACCGCCACGCCATGATCCGTGCGAACCGCAGGCCTCCTCCGTGACGCGGTTCGCCTCCCTGATGACAGCCCTCGACGGGGCGGCCCCTGGTCGCCCAGTTTTCTTCGTGCGTGGCTTCGCCGTCGCGCGTTCGCGGGATCCGGTGGACCACAAGATGCTTGACGACCGGCGCGTTAGAGACAAGCCTCGCCAGCGCGGTTTGTATGAGATGAAGGGGGCACGGGCATGGCGGGGATTGAGGTTCGTATCGGCCACGACATCGGGTCGGCCAGCGCCGTGCCGGGCCTGGATCGACTGAGCGCCGCCGAGCGATCGCGCCTGTCCTTCTCGGTGCTGAGTCCGTCCGCTCCCATGAGCTCGGCTGAGCTGGCCGGCGCGCATTTGGCGATCGCGACGCCGGGCTACGCCGCGATCACCGCGGCGAGCCTGCCGGCCGATGGCCCGCTGACCGCGATCCTGCGGACCGGGGTCGGCTACAACGACGTGGACGCCGATGCCTTGACCGCCCGCGACATTGCCCTGGTCATTCCGCCCGAGGCGGTGCGGCGATCCACGGCGGTCGCCACCGTGACGCTGATCCTGGCGGTGACGACGCACCTGATCATGCGCCATCGCCATTCAGTCACCGGGCCGGAAGGCTGGGTCAAGGTGGGGCAGACCCCTGGCATGTCCCTGACCGGCAAGACCGTCGGCATCGTCGGCCTGGGCAACGTGGGCTCCGAGGTCGCGCGACTGCTGGTGCCGTTCGACTGCCGTCTGATCGGCTGCGACCCCTACATCGACCCGGCGCACGCCGCCGGACTCGGCGTCACCTTGATGCCGCTCGACGATCTGATGCGCAGCGCCGACGTGGTGTCGCTCAACCTGATTCTGAACGCCGAGACACGGCACATCATCGACGCGAGCCGCCTCGCGCTCATGAAGTCAACAGCCTTCCTGGTCAACGCCGCGCGCGGCCCCGTGGTCGATCAGAAGGCGCTGACCGACGTGCTTGCCGCGCGGCGTATCGCGGGCGCGGGCCTCGACGTGCTCGACCTGGAGCCGCCACGCGGCGACGACCCGATCCTGCAACTCGACAACGTGACGATCTCGGCGCACGCGCTGAACTGGACTGACGAGTACCGCGAGACGCTGCAGCGGAACATCGCCGACATGCTCAAGACCCTGATGGCCGGGAAGGTCCCCTACAAGGTCGCCAACGCCGCGGTCCTCGATCGACCCGGCTTCAAGCGCAAGCTCGCCGCCCTGGCGCAATCCAAACCGCGGAGAGACACATGAAGGTCAAGGACGCGATCGGCGCCATTCTCAAGGCCGAAGGAGTCGCGATCGTCACCGGCTTTCCGTTCAACCAGGCGTTCGACGGCGCTGCCGCCGCCGGCATCCGTACGATCATCGCGCGCACCGAGCGCGTGGCCGCCAACATCGCGGACGGCATGGCGCGCACCACGGGCGGCCGCTCGATCGGCGTGTGCCTGGTGCAGTACGGTCCGGGCGCCGAGAACGTTTTCGGGGCGGTGGCCCAGGCCTGGTGCGACTCGAGCCCGCTGTTGGTCATCACCGGCGGCTACGACACCAAGGACCACGGCATGGTCCCCAATTTTTCGGCCCTGCCCGCCTATAGCTCCATCACCAAGTGGACCGGCTACGTGAATATGCCCGAGCGACTGGCCGAAATGTTGGGCCAGGCGTTCGTGCACCTGCGCACCGGCAAGCCAGGACCCGTGGTCCTCGAAGTGCCGAACGACCTGATGAACGCCGAAATCCCGGGCAAGTTCTCCTACGCGCCGATCCGCGTGGCGCGCACCGCCAGCGATCCGAATCTGGTCGCCGACGTGGTGGCGCGGCTCATGAAGGCGAAGTCGCCGGTGATCGTGGCCGGCCAGGGCGTGCTTTATGCCGATGCGTGCGCGAGCCTCCGCCGCTTCGCCGAGCTGACGGGCACACCGGTCATGACCACCTTGGCCGGCAAGAGTGCGTTCCCCGAGGATCACGCGCTCGCGCTCGGCACCTCGGGCCTGTCGCGCCCAACCCTGGTCGACGGCGCCTTCAAGCGCGCCGATTTCGTGCTGGGCATCGGCACCAGCTTCACGCGGACGAGCTACACGCAGAACCCGCCGCCCGGCAAGGTCGTCACCCAGGTCACCAACGAGCCCGCCGACCTGCGCAAGGGATACCCCACCGCGATCGGCATCCTGGGCGACGCCGGCGTTGTGCTGGACCAGATGATCAAGGCGGCGCGCGCCAAGGGGGCCAAGGGACAGCGGGCGAGAACGACGGCCAGGAGCTTGGCGAAGGAACGGGCCGCGTACATGAAGCTGTGGGCCAAGCGGCTCGCGTCCGACGCCGAGCCGATCAGTCCCTACCGGGTCATAGCCGAACTAATGCGCGCCGTCGATCGGCGCAAGACCGTGGTCACTCACGATTCCGGCAACCCGCGCGATCAGACCGTGCCGTTCTACGAGACACTGGTGCCGCACGGCTACATCGGCTGGGGCAAGTCGACCCAGCTCGGCACGGGCCTCGGGTTTGCCATGGGCGCCAAGCTGGCAAGGCCCGATTGGCTGGCGGTCAACATCATGGGCGACGCCGCGTTCGGCATGGTCGGCATGGATGTGGAGACCGCGGTGCGCGAGCGCATCCCCATCATGACCGTGATCTTCCGCAACGGCGTCATGGGCGGCTACACCGGCCACCACCCCGTGGCGACCAAGGCCTACGGGATCCACATTCAGTCCGGCCACTACGCCAACGTGGCCAAGGCGCTGGGCGCCCACGGCGAACGGGTCGAGCGTGTCGCCGACCTAGCCGGCGCGTTCAAGCGCGCGATCAAGGCGACCAAGGCCGGAACACCGGCGCTGGTCGAGGTCATCACCCGCGAGGAACCGGTGTTTCCCATAGGTTAGTCGACAGAAACCAGGAGGCTTCACCCATGACCACAAGATTGAACCGACGTGATGCGATGCGGACCGCCGCGGCCGCGGGCGTAACTTGGATCGCGCTCGGCAAGACCGAGGCGAAGGCTCAAGCGGGTGCGCTGCGCGTGCGCCAGCCCATGGACATCAGCGGCGTCGACCCGGCGTGGTACTCCTCGCGCGCGGACATGAACGTGCTGTTCGCGACCCAAACCAAGTTGGTCGAGTTCCAGCCCACCGACGTTTGGGAGTCGGCGCCCGAGGCCGCCGTGTCGATCGTCCAGGCCGACGACACCCACATCGAGTTCACGCTGAAGGAAGGCATGATGTGGAACCCGGCCGAGCTCGGCGAGATCACGGGGGATGACGTGAAATTCAGCTTCGAGCGCGTGCGCGACGAGACGGTTGTCTCGCCGTTCAAGGACGAGCTCTATCCGATCCAGAGCGTCGAGGTGAAGGACAGGCTGTCGGGCGTCATCGTGCTGACCGAGCCCTCCGCCTCGCTGTGGAGCTATCTGCCGTGGTCGACGGCCTCGATCGTCAGCCGCAAGGCGGTGGAAGCCCTGCCCGAGAAGAAGTTCACGACCGAGCCGCCGTGCTACAGCGGTGCCTACACCATCGCTTCATGGACGCCTAAGCAGGAGCTCGTCCTGGCCGCCAACCCGAACTGGCACGGGCCGAAGCCGGTGTATGAGGAAGTGCGTATCACCCCGATCGAGGACGACAAGACCGCCGAGTCCGCGTTCCTCGCGGGCGATCTCGATTTCCTCGAGATCTCGATCAGTTCGATCCCCGTGTTCCAGGCGACGCCGCCCGAAGGCGGCCGATTGGTGACACGGCCGAACCTGGGCGTGCGCTGGATGGGCATGAACACCATCGCCCCGCCGCTCGACAACCCGAACGTGCGGCGTGCGATCCAGCTTTCTCTGAACGTCGACGAGATCGTCGAGGCGGCATACTTCGGCGCGGCACCGCGCGCGACCGGCGTCATCCCGCCGGGCCTGATCGGCTATCGCGAGGCGAACAAGTACGGGCGCGACGTCGAGCAGGCCAAGGCGCTGTTGGCCGAGGCCGGCTTCGCCGACGGCGTCGATGTGACCCTGTCCGTTGAGAACAACACCGACATGAACACGCTGGCACAGCTCGTCCAGGCCCATGCCGCCGAGGCGGGCATCCGGGTCACGATCAACCCGATGGAGTCCGGTCTATTCTGGATCCAGGGCATGGAGTCCGAGGGTGAGTACTGGAAGACGCTGCAGCTGTTCATCCACAACTGGGGCTGGGCGCCGGACCCGTCGTCGGCGACCATGTGGTACACGCCCGAGCAAGTTGGCGTCTGGAATTGGGAGCGCTGGAACAGCCCCGAGTACGACGCCATGCACAAGGCAGCGCTCAAGGAGCTCGATCCGACCAAGCGGGCGGCGCTCTACACCCAGATGATGGACATGATGGAGGAATCCGGCGCCTACGTCTTTCTGACACCGGGGGTAAACCCACTGCTGGTTCGCGACGGTATTCAGGAGGCCGTATCGCCCGACGGGCGGCGGCACTGGTTCAAGATGTTCAAGCCCACCGCGTGACAAGGTAGAGGACCATCACCATGCGCAACTCTGCCTTCGATAGACGCCGTCTCCTTGCGGCGGCCCCGGCCGGCGTCGCGGCGGTCACCTTGGGTGGCTGGTCGCGCGGCGCGCGTGCCGCGGACGACCTGGTGGTGTTCGACTGGACCGGCTACCAGGGGCCAGAGCTGCACGCCGCCTACATCGAGAAGTACGGCGCCTCGCCGCCCGTCACCATGTACGCCGACATGGACGAGGCGTTCCTCAAGGTGCAGGGCGGCTTCAGGCCCGACCTGATCCACCCGAACGTGTGGGACGTGCGGCGCTTCTACGACGCGGGGTTCCTGTAGCCGTGGGACCCGACGCGGCTGTCCAACTGGCCCGATGTGTTCGACGAACTGCGCCAGCCGCCCGGCTCGGTCCACGGCGGCGAGCAGTACCTGATCCCCACCGACTGGGGCATCAACTCGATCTGCTACCGCACCGACATGGTCGAGCCCAAGGAGATGTCCTAGGAGTTGCTGTGGGACGAGCGCTACGCCGGCAAGCTCTCGATGAACACCGAGATGGACGCCTCCATCCTCATCGCGGCGCTGCTGACGGGCGTGGCCGACCCGTTCAACGCGACCGATGATGAGATCGCGCGTATCAGGGCGAAGCTCGAGGCCCAGCGCCCGCTGTTGCGCTTCTACTGGTCGGACCGACCGAACTGGAGCAGGCCTTCGCCGCCGGCGAGGTGGTGGCCGCGTTCGCCTGGCCGGCGGTTTGCGGCAACCTGAAGTCCCAGGGCGTACCGGTCGCCTACATGAACCCGAAGGAAGGCATGTGGAGCTGGATCACCGGCTTCGTGCGCACCAAGGAGGCGCCCGGCCAGGAGCAGAACGCCTACGACTACGTGGACGCGTGGCTGTCGTCCGAGACCGGCAAGTTCATGATCGAGCAGTACGGTTACGGCCACACCAACCGCAAGTCGTTCGACCTGGTCTCACCCGAGGCGCTGGTCGAGAAGGGTCTGGGCTCGCCGGGCGAAGTCCTCGGCGCGGCCCACGCGACGCGCGAGTTCCCGCCCGACCTGCGCACCCGCATGGTCAACATGTACGAGGAGGTGCGCGCCGGCGCGTAGGCACCCCAGCCGCCGCTGCCCTGGGACCGCGGATCGGGGCTTTGACCGGGCCGTCGCGCGGATCCAGTCCGCGTAGTCGGCGATGGCCCGCGTCAGCGGACGTGGCGCCCAGCCAAGGGCGGCGAGCCGAGCGATGTCGTAGGCGCCTCAGGCGCCGCGCCGGCGTGAGGGATCACCCACGACATTCGCCGACGCCGGGTCGGTGACGCGTCAATGGAACCCGGGGACTGTAGCGCCGACGATGTCGAGCAGTGCGCCGGTCGTCGTCGACTCCCCGTAGGCGACGTTGTAGGGGTCGTGCGCCGGCTTCGGCACGCGCAACAGAACCGCCAAGGCCCGGGCGACGTCGCCCACCTTGATGTAGTCGCCGACGGGTTCGAGGCTGTTGACGCGGGCCTCCTCGCCGGCGAGCGCCAGGTGCAACAGCCGGTTGGGCAGGCAGACGATGCGTCGGGCCGGCGTCGCCCGATCCATGGGGCCTTAGACGCTGGCCAGCCGTACGGTGACGACCGGAACGCCGAAGATCTGCCGGTAGCGCGCGGCGAGCAGTTCGCCGGCCCGCTTGGTGATGGCGTAGAGCGTGCGCGGGCTGCGCTGTTCCCAGCCGTCCTCGGGAAGTGGGCCATCGGGGCCATCGTCGCCATAGACGCTGCCGGTGCTTACGTGCAGGAAACGGACGAGACCCGGCCGGCCGCGCGCGCATTCCAGCGCGTTGACCGTGCCCATGATGTTGACCGTCGTGGTCGCGTGGGCGAGCTCCTTCTCCCGATCGCCCACGCCCGGCGTCACCGCGGCGCCGTGTGCGATGTGCGTGGCGGTCGCGAGCGCCGGGCACGACGACCACCAGGTCGGGTCGGTCACGTCGCCGGTCAGGGCGACGACGGGATCGCGGAAGAGCGCGATGAAGCGCGCCATCAGGTCGTCTAGTGGCCACACATCGGTTAGAACGACGCGGGCGCCTGGGTCGTTCTCCAGCCAATAGAGCGCCAGGTTGCTCATGACGAAGCCGTTGGCGCCGGTGATCAGCAGCATAGTGCTATCCCAACATATCGCGGAACCGCTGCGCCTGTGCGATGGTAGCCTTCAGCGCGGCACGACGCTGCATGGCCTCGGCGTCCTCGCCCCAGCGTTCGATCTCGAAGGTCTCGTCGATCTGGCTCGCGACCCAGGCCGCCTCGGCGTCCAGGCGCCCGGCCATGAGCGCCAGGGCGATGACCAGCGAGCCGCTGGCCTTGGTCGCGCTGCCGAGCGCCACAAGCCGCCAATCTTCGCACGCCTCGACCGCCCGGCCGAGCGCGCCGATCGCGGCCTCCGGCTGGGCGACCGGCACCACGCCCCGGGTCACGACCAGTCGAGCGTCCAACGCCGTTATGGCCCAATCGACCAGGGGTTGCCAGGCGGCGGCCTGACGTTCGACCAATTCCGGAGGGTGCTCGGTGCGGTAGCACACGAGGTCCGTCGCGGCATAGCCGGCGACCTGCGCCACGACGGCGGCGCGCTCGGGCCCGCCGATGTCGATCGCCGTGGCAGCCAGCCGCATCAGCGGCATGGTGTGGGGATCGACCTTCACCCCCTGCCCGCGCAACTCCTCGGCGATCGCTTCGGCCAGGGCCATGGTGGGAACCACGAGTTCGTGCCGCTTTGGCGTGCGCACGGACCGGCCGTCCAGGCACACCGCGACCCCTCCATCGACGGGAGCGACACCGACATCCTTGTAGACGCGCTTCATGGGCCTCGCGATCAATCGACGGGCGCACCGAGGCTCAGCGCCGCGCACGTTTCGCGCGTGTGACGAGGCAACGCGGCGACAAACCTTGGCCACCCTGGCAGCGTGATCGACAACGCGTGAAGGTGCAGGCGCTTGGCGAGTTCGGCGCCTGGCAGGAACGCGCCCTGCCCACCGTACTTGCCATCGCCCAGGATGGGTGTGCCGAGCGCCGCCATATGGGCGCGCAGCTGGTGCGTGCGCCCCGTGCGCGGCCTGAGCTCGACCAAACACGCGCGCTTGCCGGCCGCGTCGAGCACCTGGTAGTCGGTCACGGCACGGCGACCCTCGTCCTCGTCCACCTGGACCCTCTCGCCCTTGCCACCGGGCAGCTTGGCGAGCGGCCGGTCGATCCGCCCGGCCGGCGGCTTGGGCACGCCGACCAGGATCGCCCAATAGACCTTCTCGACTTCGCGGGTCTTGAACAGGCGACCCAGCTCGCGCGCCGCCGCCGCGGTGCGCGCCAACACCAGAACGCCGCTTGTGTCCTGGTCGAGTCGGTGGACCAGGCGCGGACGTTCGGGCGCGCCGAAGCGTAAACCATCGAGCATGGCGTCGAGATGCACGGCCTTGCCCGTGCCGCCCTGGACAGCCAGACCAGCCGGTTTGTCGAGCACAATGATGGTGCAATCCTGGTGGATAATTCGCTTCTTAAGATCGGCAATTTCACTTGATTTTGGTGTCCGTTGCGGTACCGATGCACGCGAAATTGGCGCGTCCGGCAGCGGAGGAACGCGGATCGTCTGGCCGACCGCGAGCCGCGCGTTGGCTTTGGCGCGCGCGCCGTCGACCCGCACCTGGCCACCGCGCAACAGCTTCTGCAGGTGGACGTGCTGGACGTGCGGGAAGTGGTGGCGGAACCAACGGTCGAGGCGCATGTCGACCTCGCCCTCCGCAACTGTCATCGTCGCGACGCCCGTCACGACACGGGCACCAGGCCGCGCACCAACCACAGGCCGGTGAACAGGCCACCGACGGAGGCGACCACCGACGCAACCACGTACGCCCCGGCCGGAGCCCAGGCGCCACGCTCGATCATGGTCGCCGTCTCGAGCGAGAACGCCGAGAACGTGGTGAAGCCGCCGAGCAGGCCAACGGTCAGGAAGGCGCGCAGGGCCGGGCTCGGCGACCAGGCGAGCGCCATCAGTTCGACCAGCGCGCCCATGATCAGGCCGCCCAAGACATTGACAGCCAGCGTACCCCACGGAAAGGTGCTGCCAACGAACCGCATGACCGTGCCATCGACCAAGTAGCGGCCGACGGAGCCAAGCGCGCCCCCCAGGGCAACGGCCAGGATCAGCTTCACGGCTCGTCGCCCCCGGCCTTGGCGCGCAATCGACGCCAGTAGTCCAAGCGCTGCACGATCTCGCGCTCGAAGCCAACGGGCTGCGGATCGTAGAACGTCCTCCGCGCCATCTCGTCGGGGAAGTAGTTCTGGCCCGAGAAGCCTTCGGGCGTGTCCGGGTCGTACTGGTAGCCGGCGCCGTAGCCGAGCTCCTTCATCAGGCGCGTCGGCGCGTTGAGGATGTTCTTGGGCGGCATCAGTGAGCCGTGCTCGCGCGCCGCCGCCCGTGCCTGGCCAAGCGCGCGGTAGGCGGCGACCGACTTCGGCGCGGTCGCCAGATAGAGGGTCGCCTGGGCCAACGCCAGCTCCCCCTCCGGCGTGCCGAGCAAGTCATAGGCGTCCTTGGCGGCCAGCGCCTGGACGAGGCCCTGCGGATCGGCCAGGCCGATATCCTCGATCGCCATGCGCACGAGCCGGCGCGCCAGATAGAGCGGGTCCTCGCCGGCGTCGAGCATGCGCGCGAGCCAGTAGAGCGCGGCATCCGGGTCGGACCCCCGCACCGACTTGTGCAGGGCGCTGATCAGGTTGTAGTGGCCTTCCTGCGTCTTGTCGTAGAGCGGCGCGCGGCGCTGGACGATGCGCACCAGGCCGGCGCGGTCCAGCGGCGCGGGCGTCCGGGTGGCGAACAGCGCCTCGGCCAAGTTGAGCAGGAAGCGGCCATCGCCGTCAGCCATGTCGATCAAGGCCGTCCGCGCGTCATCCTGCAAGGGCAGGCTTCTGCCTTCCAGCGCCTCGGCCCGGGCCAGCAGGGTTTCGAGCACCGCCGCATCGAGCCGTTCGAGCACCAGGACATGGCAGCGCGACAGCAGCGGCGCGACCAGCTCGAACGACGGGTTCTCGGTGGTCGCGCCGACCAGGGTGACGGTGCCGTCTTCCACGTGGGGCAGCAGAGCGTCCTGCTGGGCGCGGTTAAACCGATGGATCTCGTCGATGAACAGGAGCGTGCCCTGTCCGGCCGCACGACGCTCGCGCGCGCGCTCGAACACCTTGCGCAGGTCGGCGACGCCCGACATCACCGCCGAAATCGGCTCGAAGGCCAGCGCCGTCCGCTCGGCGATCAGGCGAGCGATCGTCGTCTTGCCTGCGCCGGGCGGTCCCCACAGGACGATCGACGTCACATGCCCAGCTTCGACCATGCGCCCGATCGGGCCGTCGGCACCGACCAGGTGATCCTGGCCAACAACGTCCTTGAGACGACGCGGACGCAGGCGATCGGCCAATGGGCGCGGCGCCTGATCCTCGAACAGGCCCGGCCCAGAAGCGGACGAGCGGGTCATGGCGCCCGGCGCCCTAAAGCCGAAGGGCAGCCCCGCGGCTGCCCTCGTCCCGACGACCGATGCGCCGCTGGATCACGCCTCGGCCGCGGCTTCGTCGGCCGCGGTCTGCACGGGGCCTGCATCCTGGCCTTTGGCGTCCTTGTCGCGATCGACGAACTCGATCACGGCCATGGCGGCCGAATCGCCGTAGCGGAAGCCCGCCTTGAGCACGCGGGTATAGCCGCCCACCCGATCGCGGTAGCGCGGCGCAAGCGTGTCAAACAGCTTGCGCTCCATGGTCGCATCCTGGAGCGTCGCGTGCGCCCGACGCCGCGCCGCCAAGCCGCCCTGCTTGCCGAGTGTCACCAGCTTCTCGACGAAGGGGCGCAGTTCCTTCGCCTTGGGCAGGGTGGTAGTGATCTGCTCGTGCTTGATCAGCGCCGCCGCCATGTTGGCGAGCGTCGCCGCGCGATGCTCCGTGGTCCTGTTGAGCTTTCGGCCGCTGACGCCGTGACGCATGATCCGCTCCTCGTTGACGCGGCCGAGGGCCGCGCGCGCCTAGTACTGCTCTTCCAGCTTCTTAACCATTTCCTCGATGTTCTCGGGCGGCCAGTTGGGGATCTTCATGCCCAGATGGAGACCCATCTGCGACAGCACGTCCTTGATCTCGTTCAGCGACTTGCGCCCGAAGTTGGGTGTGCGCATCATCTCGCCCTCGGACTTCTGCACCAGATCGCCGATATAAACGATGTTGTCGTTCTTCAGGCAGTTGGCCGAACGGACGCTGAGCTCCAGCTCGCCCACCTTGCGCAGCAGGTTAACGTTGAACTGCGGCTCGCCCTGGGCCTCGACGCGAACCTCGGCCTTGGGCTCCTCGAAATTGATGAAGAGCTGCAGCTGGTCCTGCAGAATGCGCGCAGCCAGAGCCACCGCGTCCTCGGGCGACATGGCGCCGTTGGTCTCGACCTGCATGATCAGCTTGTCGTAGTCGGTGCGCCGGCCGACGCGGGTGTTGTCGACCTTGTAGGCGACCTTGGTCACCGGCGAATAGAGCGCATCCACCGGGATCAGCCCGATCGGCGCGTCCTCGGCCCGGCTCTGTGCCGCCGCCACATAGCCCATGCCGAGATCGACGGTGAACTCCATGCCGATCTCGGCTCTGGAATCCAGGGTGCAAAGCACGTGTTCGGGATCCAGCACTTCGATGTCGTGGCCGGTCTCGATCAGCGACGCGCTGACCACGCCGGGGCCCTTGGCCCGCAGCGTCATCCGCTTCGGCCCTTCGCCGTGCATGCGGACGGCCATGGACTTGACGTTCAGCACGATGTCGGTGACGTCCTCCTTAACCCCAGGGATCGAGGAGAACTCGTGCAGCACGTTGTCGATCTGCACCGAGGTCACGGCGGCCCCCTGCAGCGACGACAGGAGGACGCGACGCAGCGCATTGCCGAGTGTGAGACCGAAGCCCCGTTCGAGCGGCTCGGCGATGATGGTCGCCTGGCGCGCGGGATCGGCCCCCGCGATCGGCTCGACCGCCAGCTTGTTCGGCTTGATCAAGGTTTGCCAGTTCTTCTGCATCTGCATGGTCGCGGGACCTCGGTCGTCATGCCGCCCGTCTCAGGGTGGCGTTTCATACGTGGCTGCGGCCGGGGCGCGACCGTTGGGTCACGCCCCGGCGCGCGCCAGGGTGTCAGACCCGGCGCCGCTTGGGCGGCCGGCAACCGTTGTGCGGGATCGGCGTCACGTCGCGGATCGCGGTGATCACGAATCCGACGGCCTGCAAGGCGCGCAGGGCCGACTCGCGCCCCGAGCCGGGGCCCTTGACCTCGACCGCGAGGGTGCGCATGCCGTGCTCCTGTGCCTTGCGGCCCGCGTTCTCGGCGGCGACTTGTGCGGCATAGGGCGTCGACTTGCGCGAGCCCTTAAACCCCGAAGCACCGGACGAGGCCCACGAGATCGTGTTGCCCTGGGCGTCGGTGATCGTGACGATGGTGTTGTTGAACGAGGCGTTCACGTGCGCCACGCCCGAGGTGATGTTCTTGCGTTCGCGTCGCCGCGGACGCGCTGCGGTTGCTTCGCGTGCCATCTACTTCTTCGTCGCCTTCTTCTTGCCGGCGATGGGGTTCGCCTTGCCCTTGCGCGTGCGCGCATTCGTGTGGGTCCTCTGGCCGCGGGCCGGCAGACCGCGCCGATGGCGCAGCCCGCGGTAGCAGCCCATGTCCATGAGCCGCTTGACGTTCATGGCCACTTCGCGGCGCAGGTCACCCTCGACTTGGTAGTCGCGGTCAATCACTTCGCGGATCGCGATAACCTCGGCCTCGGTCAGATCGCTGACCCGCCGATCGGATGCCAGCCCGACCTTCTTCATGATCTCGCTCGATTTGGTCGGGCCGATGCCATGAATGTAGGTCAGAGCCACCGCGACCCGTTTGTTGGTCGGGATATTGACGCCAGCAATACGTGCCACGGCCGTTCGTCTCCTCAGCCCGCGTTCGAGTCGGAAGATATGTTAAAGCGAAGTTCCCGCGCCAAACGGCAGATTACAGGGCTGGATCGCATCAAGTCAATCATCCAGCGTGCCCCTCCAGAATGGCGTTGATCGCCCGGCCCACCGTGTCGATGGATGCCATACCGTCGACCGACCGAAGCTTCCCCTTGGCCCGGAAATAGGGCAGCAGCGGCGCCGTCTGGCCGTTGTAGACCTCCAGGCGGGCGCGCACGGTCTCGGCCTTGTCGTCTGCCCGGCGGTTGAACTGCATGCCGCCGCACGTGTCGCAGATCCCGGAAACCTTGGTCGGCTTGAAGCGGTCGTGGTAGCCGGTGCCGCACGCGGCGCAGGTGAACCGCCCGGCAATGCGTTCAATCAGGGCCTCGTCGTCCACGGTCATCTCGATCACGTGGTCCAGCGTCAGGCCTCGTTCTGCCAGCATGGCGTCGAGCGCCGCGGCCTGGGCCACGGTGCGCGGAAAACCGTCCAGAATGGCGCCGCGCACGCAATCTGGCTGCGCCAGGCGTTCGCCGAACATGGCGATGATCAAGGCGTCGGGCACCAACTTGCCGGCGTCGTAATAGGTCTTGATCTGGCAGCCCACCTCGGAACCCGAGGCGATAGCGGCACGCACCATGTCACCGGTCGAAAGCTGCACGAGGCGGTGCGCGGACACGAGCCGTTGCGCCTGGGTGCCCTTGCCGGCGCCAGGCGGGCCGAGAAGGATCAGGATCATCCCCGGCGGCCCTTCAGCTTCGCCTTCTTGATGAGGCCTTCGTATTGATGGGCGATCAGGTGCGAGTGGATCTGACCGACCGTGTCCATGGTGACGGTCACGCAGATCAACAGCGACGTACCGCCGAAGTAGAACGGCAGCGCGTTGCGGGCGATCAGGAATTCGGGCAGCAAACACACAGCGGTCAGATACGCTGCCCCGATCACGGTCAGGCGTGTCAGCACATAGTCGAGATAGTCCGCCGTCTTCTTGCCGGGCCGGATGCCGGGGATGAACCCGCCGTACTTTCGCAGGTTCTCGGCCGTGTCTTCGGGATTGAACACGATCGCCGTGTAGAAGAAGCAGAAAAAGATGATCGTGGCGGCGTAGATCACCATGTAGAGCGGCTCGCCATGGGCGAGGTAGCCCGTGATCGTCTGAAGCCAGGCGGGGCCCTGGTCGGCCGAGAAGCTGGCTACCGTGACCGGCATGAGCAGGATCGAGGAAGCAAAGATCGGCGGGATGACGCCGGCCGTGTTCAGCTTGAGCGGCAGGTGCGAGCTTTCGCCGCCGAACATCTTCGCGCCCACTTGGCGCTTCGGGTACTGCACGATGATGCGCCGCTGCGCGCGCTCCATGAACACCACGAAGCCGACCACCAGCACGACCATCCCCAGGATGAACATGATGGCAAAGGCCGACAACGCTCCCGTCCGGCCGAGTTCGAGAGTGCCGGCGAGCGCGTTGGGCAAGCCCGCCACGATGCCCGCGAAGATGATCAGCGAGATGCCGTTGCCGACGCCGCGAGCGGTGATCTGCTCGCCGAGCCACAGTAGGAACATGGTGCCGCCGATCAGCGTCACTACCGTGGTGAAGCGGAAGAAGAGCCCGGGGTCGTGCACCGCCGTGCCGGCGCTCGACGTCATGCCTTCCAGGCCGACCGCGATGCCGTAGGCCTGCAAGCCCGCCAGGAATACTGTGCCGTAACGGGTGTACTGGTTGATCTTCTTGCGCCCCGCCTCGCCTTCCTTCTTGAGCTGCTCCAGGTGCGGCGACACTGTGGTCAGCAGCTGCACGATGATCGACGCCGTGATGTACGGCATGATGTTCAGCGCGAAGATCGTCATGCGCTCGAGCGCGCCACCGGCGAACATGTTGAACATGCCGAGGATGCCCCCGGCGTTCGCCTGGAAGATGTCGCGCATGACCGCCGCGTCGATGCCCGGCAGCGGGATGAACGTGCCGATCCGGTAGACGATCAACGCCCCGAGCGTGAACCAAAGACGCCGCTTCAGCTCCGTGGCCTTGCCGAAGGCCTGGAGGTTGATGTTGGCGGCGAACTGCTCGATGGCGGAGGCCATGCCTGTCTGCTAGTCGTCCGACTTGCTCTTGCCCTTGGCCTTCTTCTTGCGGTTCTCGCTCTTCGTCTGCTTGGCCGCGATCGCCTCGGGCGAGGGTTCGCGCACCGTCAGCGAGCCGCCGGCCTTGGCCACGGCCTCGATCGCCTGCTTGGAAGCACCGGCGGCCTGGATCGTCAGAGCCACCTTCAGCTCGCCGCGCGCCAGCACGCGCACGCCGTCCAGCTCCCGCCGGATCAGACCAGCGGTGATCATGGCCTCGGCGTCCACGGCCGCCTTCGGGTCCAGCCGACCGGCATCGACCGCCGCCTGCAGGCGGTCCAGGTTGACCACCGCGAATGCCAAGCGCGTCGGATTCTTGAAGCCGCGGCGTGGCAGGCGCCGGTGCAACGGCATCTGGCCGCCCTCGAAGGTGCGCACCGCGACGCCAGCCCGGGCGCCCTGGCCCTTTTGGCCGCGCGCGGACGTCTTGCCCGTGCCGGAGCCCAGGCCACGGCCGACCCGCTTGCGCGGACGCCGGGCACCCGCGTTGTCGCGGAGGTCGTTCAACTGCATCTCGCTCTCCTGACGATCAGCCGGCCGGTTCGACCTGGATCAGGTGCCGAACCTTCGCAATCATGCCGCGCACGGCAGGCGTGTCCTCGAGCACCCGCGAACGGTGGCGCTTGTTGAGGCCGAGACCGATCAGCGTCGCTTCCTGGTCCTTGCGGCGACCGATGGGGCTGCCGGTCTGGGTCACCGTGACCTTGCCGGCGCCCGCGGCGCCCTTCGATTGCGACTTGGCGGCAACCATGACCTAAGCCTCGCTCTGGGCGTCGGGTCGCGCGAGCACTTCGCCGACCTTCTTGCCGCGCTTCGCGGCGATGGCGCGCGGCGAAACCAACTCCTGCAGCGCGTCGAACGTCGCCTTGACCACGTTGTGCGGGTTGCTGGTGCCGTGGCTCTTGGCGACCACGTCCTGCACGCCCAGCTCCTCGAACACGGCACGCATGGGGCCGCCGGCGATGATGCCGGTGCCCGGCGGCGCCGCACGCAGCACCACCGACGAGGCGCCGCAGTGCCCGATCACCGTGTGGTGCAGCGTGCGGCCTTCGCGCAGTGGCACGCGCACCATACTGCGCTTGGCCTTCTCGGTCGCCTTGCGGATCGCCTCGGGCACCTCGCGCGCCTTGCCGGCGCCGTGACCGACGCGGCCGTTCTGGTCGCCGAGGACGACCAGAGCAGCGAAGCCGAACCGCCGGCCACCCTTCACGACCTTGGCGACGCGGTTGATGCTGACCAGCTTGCCGGAGGCCTCGCGATCGTCGCGTCCCGCCCGTTCCTGCGCCATTCGATTCCGTCTCCTCGCCTAGAACTCGAGACCGGCCTCGCGGGCCGCGTCCGCCAACGCCTTGACGCGCCCGTGAAACAGATACCCACCGCGATCGAACACGACCTTGGCGACACCCTTCGCCTTCGCGCGTTCGGCGATCAGCGTCCCCACCTTGGCCGCCGCCGCCTTGTCCGCGCCGGACGGCAGGTCCTTGCGCAGGCTCTCGTCCAGGGTCGACGCGGCGGCGAGGGTGCGCCCCTGGCCGTCGTCGATGACCTGGGCGTAGATGTGCCGCCCCGACCGGAAAACGCTGAGACGCACCTTGCCACCCGCCGTATGGCGTAGCTTGGCGCGGGTTCGAGCCTTGCGTCGCTCGAACAGGTCCTTCGCGCTGGCCATTACTTCTTTTTGCCTTCCTTGCGCTGGATGACTTCCGTCTCGTACTTGATGCCCTTGCCCTTATAGGGCTCCGGCGGACGGTAGCCACGGATGTTGGCGGCGAGCTGGCCAACCTCGACACGGTCGGGCCCGACAAGGCTGATCGCCGTGGGTCGCTCGCACGTGACCTTGATGCTGGCCGGGATCGGCACGACCATGTCATGGCTGTGCCCGAGTTGCAGCGTCAGCGCCTTGCCATCGGTCTGCGCGCGATAGCCGACGCCGTTGATCTCCAGATTGACCCGGAAACCATCCTGGACATCGCGCACCATGTTGCGCAGGCGCCGCTGTGTCGTGCCCCACATGGAACGCGACCGCTTTGTGCCGTCGCGCGGCGTCACCGTAACGCGGCCCTCGGCCAAAGCGACATCGACCTCGGGCGTCACGCTGTAACTGAGCGCACCGAGCTTGCCCTTGACCGAGACCTCGCGGCCGTTTACGGCGACCTGCACGCCGCTTGGCACCGCGATCGGGTTTTTTCCTGCCCTTGACATCGTCCCTATCCTTCCTCCGCCTCGCCCGTCAGAAGACGCTGCAGAGCACTTCGCCGCCGACCTTCTCGCGCCGCGCTTCCTGATCCGAGAGCACGCCCTTCGGCGTCGACACGATGGCGATACCGAGCCCATCGGACACGCGCGGCAGTGCCGCGGCTTGGCTGTACGTGCGCCGGCCGGGCTTCGAGATACGCTCGACGCGCCGAATCACCGGACGACCTTCGTGGTACTTGAGCTCGATGACCAGGTCGTCGCGACCCGAGGCCTGCTTCGCCCGGCGGTAATCCCGGATGTAGCCCTCACGCTTCAACACCCCAAGGACGCTCTCGCGCAGGCGCGAGGCCGGACACGACACGGTCGCGCGGCGACGCATCTGCCCGTTGCGGATCCTGGTCAGCATATCCCCGAGGGGATCGTTCACCACCATGACGTCAGTCCTCTACCAACTGGCCTTGACGACGCCCGGGATCTTGCCCTCGGACGCCAGGTCACGCAGCTTAATGCGGCAAATCTTGAACTTGCGGTAGTTGCCCCGGGGCCGCCCCGTCAGCTCGCAGCGCAGCCGCACCCGCACCGCGGCGCCGTTGCGCGGCATGGCGGCCAGTTTGAGCCGCGCCTGGAAGCGTTCCTCGGGTGTCAGCGTCATGTCGTTCGCGATCGTGCGCAACCGGCCACGCTTGGCGGCGTGGCGCGCCACCAAGGCTTGGCGGCGCTTGTTCTTCTCGATGGAACTGGTCTTGGCCATGGCGATGCCTACGTGGGGCTCTAGGACTGGAACGGCATGTTGAACGCGGCGAGCAGGGCGCGGCCTTCGTCATTGCTGCGCGCCGTTGTGCAGATCGCGACATTCATGCCACGCACTTGATCAACCTTGTCGAAGTCGATCTCGGGAAAGACGATCTGCTCCTTGAGGCCGAAGGCGAAGTTGCCGCGACCGTCGAAGCTCCTGGGCGACACGCCGCGGAAATCCCGCACCCGCGGCAGCGCGATGTTGATGAAGCGGTCGAGGAACTCGTACATGCGCGCGCCGCGCAGCGTCACCTTGCAGCCCAGCGGCATGCCTTCGCGCACCTTGAAGTTCGCGATGGACTTGCGCGCGCGCGTCACGACGGCCTTCTGTCCCGCGATCGCCTCGAGCTCGGCGACGGCCGCCTGCACGATCTTCGTGTCGTTGACCGCTTCGCCCACGCCCATGTTGATGACGATCTTCTCCAGGCGCGGGACCTGCATCGTGTTGGTATAGCCGAACTTCTGGGTCAGTTCGGGCCGGACCTTCGTTTCATAGAGTTGCTTCAGGCGTGGGGTCATTACCGGGTACCCTTGTTGTCGAGCACCTCGCCGGAGCGCTTGGCGATGCGCACCTTGCGGCCATCCTCGAGGTCCTTGTAGCCAACGCGTGTGCGCTGCCCCGTCTTGGGATCGACGCACGCGACATTCGAGATGTGCACCGGTGCTTCCTTCTCGATGATGCCGCCGGTGCCGGTCTGCGCTGAGGGGCGCGTGTGGCGCTTAACCATGTTCACGCCCTGGACGACCACGCGTCGCTCCTCGCGCAGGACGCGAAGAACCTCGCCCTGGCGCCCGCGGTCGCGGCCCGCCAGCACGATCACCCGGTCGCCCTTCCTGATCCGGAACTTCTCGGCCATCTAGAGAACCTCCGGCGCGAGGCTGATGATCTTCATGAACTTCTTCGCCCTGAGTTCTCGGGTGACCGGGCCGAAGATGCGGGTACCGATGGGTTCGCCCTGTTTGTTGATGAGCACCGCGGCGTTGCGATCGAAGCGGATCGCGCTGCCGTCGGGCCGGCGCACTTCCTTGGCCGTGCGCACGATGACCGCGCGCAACACCTCGCCCTTCTTCACCTTGCCCCGGGGAATGGCGTCCTTGACCGAGACGACGATGACATCGCCGACACCCGCGGACACCCGCTTGCTGCCCCCGAGGACCTTGATGCACTGCACCCGTCGCGCGCCGGAATTGTCGGCGACGTCGAGATTGGTGCGCATCTGAATCATGGTCCGAACCCCTTGATCGGTCCCGTCGCGCCGCTAGGCGCCCGAGACGACCTCGAAATGCTTGCGCTTGGAGAAGGGGCGGCTTTCGCGGATGGTCACCGCGTCGCCCACCTTGCACGCGTTCGTCTCATCGTGGGCGGCGTACTTCTTCGACCGCCGGATGATCTTCTTGTAGAGCGGGTGGGTCACGCGTCGTTCGACATCGACGACCACCGTCTTGTCGCCTGACTTGCTCACGACCCGACCCTGCAACACACGCTTCGGCATCCCGTCCTCCAACCTCAACCGGCCGCCGCGCGACTCGCGAGTTCGCCTTTGACCCGGGCGATGGTCCGCCGCACCGAGCGCACGCGCGCCGTGTTCTCGAGCTGACCCGTCGCGCGCTGGAAGCGCAGGTTGAACTGCTCCTTCTTCAGCGTCAGCAGCTCGTCCTTGAGCTGATCGCTGGATTTGGCCCGAACGTCGGCGATCTTCACGGCCCTGGCTCCCTACAACAGCCGTCCGACGACGCGGGTCGCCATCGGCAGCTTCGCCGCGCCCAGCCGGAAGGCTTCGCGCGCCAGCTCCTCGCCCACACCGTCGACCTCGAACATGATGCGGCCCGGCTTGACCCGGCACATCCAGTACTCCGGCGCGCCCTTGCCCTTGCCCATCCGCACTTCGGCCGGCTTGGTCGACACCGGCACGTCCGGGAAGATCGTCACCCAGATGCGCCCGGCACGCTTGAGATGGCGCGTGATCGTGCGCCGCGCCGCCTCGATCTGGCGCGCCGTCACACGGGCCGGCTCGGAAGCCTTCATGCCGTAAGAGCCGAAGTTGAGACGCGTGTAGCTCCTGGCCATGCCGTGGACGCGGCCCTTGAACTGTTTGCGGTACTTGGTGCGCTTAGGCTGCTGCATGGTCGCTTATCCCTGCGGGCGGCCGCTCGGCGCGCCGTCCTGGCTACGCTTTTCCTGGGCCATGGGGTCGTGAGCCAGGATGTCGCCCTTGTAGACCCACACCTTGACGCCGCACGAGCCGTACGCCGTGACCGCCGTCGCCCGCCCGAAGTCCACGTCGGCGCGCAGCGTGTGCAACGGCACGCGACCCTCGCGGTACCACTCGGTCCGCGCGATCTCGGCGCCGCCCAGACGACCGCCGCAGTTGATGCGGATGCCCTGGGCGCCGAGGCGCATGGCCGATTGCACCGCGCGCTTCATGGCCCGGCGGAAGGCGATGCGGCGCTCGAGCTGCTGCGCGATGTTCTCGGCGACGAGTTGCGCATCGATCTCGGGCTTGCGGATCTCGACGATGTTCAGATGAACCTCGGACCCGGTCACCTTATTGAGGTCGCCCTTCAGCTTCTCGATGTCGGCCCCGCGCTTGCCGATCACGACACCGGGCCGCGCAGTGTGGATGGTCACGCGCGCGCGCTTGGCCGGCCGCTCGATCACGACGCGCGACACACCGGCCTGAGTCAGACGCTTGCGCAGGAAATCACGCAACTTCAGGTCGTCGTGCAGCAGCCAAGCGTAGTCCCTGTCCGCGAACCAGCGCGAATCCCAGGTTCGATTGATACCCAGGCGCAGGCCGACGGGATTGACCTTCTGGCCCATCAGGCGGACTCCTCTTGCTCGCGGACGATGAGCGTCAGGTTGCTGAACGGCTTCTCGAGCGGGTGGCCACGACCGCGCGCCTGCGCGCGGAAACGCTTCATCACCAGCCCGCGACCCACGGTCGCCTCGGCCACGACGAGCCGGTCCACGTCGAGGTTATTGTTGTTTTCGGCGTTGGCGATGGCGGACTGCAGCGTCTTGCGCACGTCCTTGGCGATGCGCCGGCGGCTGAACGCCAGTTCCGAAAGAGCCGTCGAGACCTTCAATCCGCGGATCGATTCGGCGACCAGATTCAGCTTGCGCGGACTGGTGCGCACCGCATGGAGCACCGCGCGGGCCTCGTTGTCGCGCAGGTCGCGCGGGGTGGCTTTCTTACCCATGGTCAGGCTCGCTTCGCCTTCTTGTCGCCGGAGTGGCCGTGGAACGTGCGGGTCGGCGAAAACTCGCCGAACTTGTGTCCCACCATGTTCTCGGTGACGATGACCGGCAGGAACTTTAGGCCGTTGTAGACGCTGAAGGTCAGCCCGACGAACTGCGGCAGAATCGTCGATCGGCGCGACCAGGTCTTGATCACTTCTTTGCGCTGGCTCGACCGCGCGGCTTCCGCCTTCTTGAGCAGATAGCCGTCGACGAACGGGCCCTTCCAGACTGAACGTGCCACGCCAGTGCTCCCTTAGCCCTTCTTGCGCCGATGCCGGCTCGCCAAGATCATCTTGGTGGTTCGCTTGTTCTTGCGCGTGCGGTTGCCCTTGGTGCCCTTGCCCCAGGGCGTGACCGGGTGACGGCCGCCCGATGTGCGCCCCTCGCCGCCGCCGTGCGGATGGTCGATCGGGTTCATGGCGACGCCGCGCACGTTGGGCCGGCGCCCGCGCCAGCGGTTGCGCCCGGCCTTGCCGATCTGGACGTTCTGGTTGTCCGGGTTCGACACGGCGCCCACGGTCGCCATGCAGTCGCCGCGCACCAGGCGCTGCTCGCCCGAACCCAGACGCAGGATCGCGAGCCCGGCGTCCTTGCCGACGAGCTGCGCATAGGCGCCCGCCGCGCGCGCGAACTGCCCGCCCTTGCCGGGCGTGAGCTCGATGTTGTGGACGACCGTGCCCACCGGCATGTTGCGCAGCGGCATGGCGTTACCGGGCTTGATGTCCACTCGATTGCCGGCCACCACGCTGTCGCCGGGGCCGAGGCGCTGCGGCGCCAGGATGTAGGCCAGGTCGCCGTCCGCGTATTTGACCAGGGCGATGAACGCCGAGCGGTTTGGGTCGTACTCCAGCCGCTCGATCGTGCCGGGCGCGTCGAACTTGCACCGCTTGAAGTCGACCAGCCGGTAAAGCCGCTTGTGCCCGCCGCCGCGCTGGAACGACGTGACGCGACCGTTGTTGTTACGCCCGCCCGACTTCGTCAGGCCGTGCACCAGCGCCTTGACCGGCCGCCCCTTGTAGAGCTCCGAGCGATCGATCAGCACCGTGCCGCGCAGGCTCGGCGTCGTCGGGTTGAAGGTCTTGAGCGCCATGGATCAGGTTCCCGTGGTCACGTCGATCGTCTGGCCCTCGGCGAGGGTGACGATTGCGTTCTTGACGTCGCTGCGCTGGCCGCGTCGGCCGCGGAACCGCTTGACCTTGCCCGCACGACGCATGGTGTTGACGGCCGTGACCTTGACGCCGAAGACCAGCTCGACCGCCTTGCGGATCTGCGGCTTGGTCGCGTCCAAGGGCACGCGGAAGATGACCTGGCTGTGCTCCGAGGCGCGTGTCGACTTCTCGGTGATCACCGGCCGGCGGACGATGTCGTAGGCGTCGAGACGGTTCATTTCAGGCGAGCCTCGAGTTCGGCGACGGCGCCGCGCGTCAGCACCAGCGTGCCGCAACGCAGGATGTCGTAGACGTTGGCGCCCGCCGCCGGCAGCACGTCCACGTCGGGCAGGTTGCGCGCCGCGAGCGCGAAGTTGGTGTCCAGCGCCGCGCCGTCGATGACCAGGGGCGCGCTCCAGCCCAACGCGTCGAGGCGCTTGCGCAGCTCGGCGGTCTTGGGCGCGCCAAGCTTGGCCGCGTCGAGCACTACCAGCCGACCGTCAGCCGCCTTGGACGACAGAGCGACACGCAGCGCTGCCTTGCGCACCTTCTTCGGCAGATCGGTGGCATGCTCGCGCGGCACGGGGCCGTGGGCCTTGTAGCCCTTGCGGAACATGTTGGCCTTGCGGCTGCCGTGGCGCGCGCGTCCGGTGCCCTTCTGGCGGTAGATCTTGCGCGTCGAGTAGTTGACGTCGCCCATGCTCTGGGACTTGTGCGTGCCGGCCCGACGCTTGGCGAGCTGCCACACCACCACCCGCTGAAGCAGATCAGTGCGCACCGCCGCGCCGAACACGTCGTCGGCGAGCTCGATCGTCCCGGCCTGCTGGTTGTCGATCGACATCACGTCGAGCTTCATGACAACGCCGCCTCCACCTTGGTGAGGGCCGCGGGATAGGGCGCCGTGTCGGCGCGCGGGCGCTTCACCGCATCCTTGACGAGAACATAGCTGCCCGGCGCGCCGGGCACCGCGCCGCGCACCATCAACAGGCCGCGCGCCGCGTCGCTCGCTTCCACACGCAGGTTCTGGGTCGTCACCCGCTCGTCGCCGTAGTGACCCGCCATCTTCTTGTTCTTGAAGACCTTGCCGGGGTCCTGGCGGTTGCCGGTCGAGCCTTGGCTGCGGTGCGAGATCGAGACGCCGTGGGTGGCCCGCAAGCCGCCGAAATTGTGCCGCTTCATGACGCCCGTGAAGCCGCGGCCGCGCGTCGTGCCGGTCACGTCGACGATCTGGCCGGCAACGAAGTGCTCGACCGACAGCGTCGCGCCCACGTCGAGCAGCGCGTCGTCCGCGACGCGGAACTCGACCACCTTGCGCTTCGGCTCGACCTTGGCCTTGGCGAAGTGGCCGCGTTCGGCGCGGCTGACGTTCTTCACCTTGGCCGCGCCCACGCCGAGCTGCACTGCCGTGTAGCCGTCGCGCTCGGCCGTGCGCTGCGCCACGACCTGGCAATTGTCGACCTGCAGCACCGTTACCGGAACGTGCGTCCCGGCGTCGGTGAAGAGTCTCGTCATGCCCAGCTTGCGGGCGATCAATCCGGTTCGCATGATCGGTCCCTAGAGCTTGATCTCGACGTCGACGCCGGCGGCGAGGTCGAGCTTCATCAGCGCGTCCACGGTCTGCGGCGTGGGGTCGATGATGTCGAGCAGCCGCTTGTGGGTACGGATCTCGAACTGCTCGCGCGACTTCTTGTCGACGTGCGGCCCGCGCAGCACGGTGAAACGCTCGATGCGCGTGGGCAGCGGGATCGGTCCGCGCACTTCGGCGCCGGTGCGCTTTGCGGTCGAGACTATCTCGCCGGTCGACTGGTCGAGAAGGCGGTGGTCGAACGCCTTCAAGCGGATGCGAATGTTCTGGCCCGCCATCTGTCCGTAACCTTCCTGTTGCCTTCCATCCCGAGAGTGTTCAGCGCTGCAGAGTGCGGGTCTTGGTGCCTTACGCGATGATTTGGGCGACGACGCCGGCGCCGACGGTACGGCCGCCTTCGCGGATGGCGAAGCGCAGGCCCTCGTCCATCGCGATCGGCGCGATCAGCTCAACCGTCATCGTCACGTTGTCCCCA
>VGDP01000042.1 GCA_016869675.1 Alphaproteobacteria bacterium
CCGCCGAAAGCCACGCCAGCCGATCGTCCGTGTCGAAGAAACCACCCCGTCCCGCCATCCCCGCCTCCGGCCATCGCCAGAGGGCAGAGAATCAACCCACAACCCTCAACGCCAGGGGTTCTTCGAGGCGCCCGAGCGCGCGATGCAAATCGACGATGAAAAGAGCCCATAGCCCCGAAGTTCAGTGCTTGCGGATCAAGAGATAGTGCGTATCGGGGGTCGATTCGTCGGGCTCAAGCGAGATGATCTCATGGCCAAGCTCCGCCACCGACCGGGGTACGTTCGACAAGGGTTCGCCCGCGCCCAGGCGAACCATGAGGGTGCGCCCGCTTGACATGCGTTCAAGCCGCAACCTAGTCTTGACGAACGTCAGCGGGCAGACGTCCATAGTGATGTCGAGGAATTCATCGGCATCACACTTTCGAGTATTCATGGTTTTGTTTGGGTCCCCTTCGTTCGGGTGGAACCGTGAACCGCGCGAAATGCGGCACGGGCTGTGTACTGCGGATGGGATTGGGTGCGGGTGTCATAGCGAACAACGCGACTGTAAGCGAACTTCTGATGCTGACGAGCGAGATCGGCGCGTCTCACATGTCCAACAACACGGTCGGCTCCGACGAACTGCCGTCCTTGATACGGCAGATCTATGGGGCCCTGACCGGCCTGGGCGCCACGGCTGCGCCGACGGCGGCGCCCCGCCCGGAGCCGGCGGTATCCATCCACAAGTCGGTCAACGAGGATCATATCGTTTGCCTCGAGGACGGGAAGAAGCTCAAGATGCTTATGCGGTACCTCAAGAGCCGCTATGATATGATACCCGAGCAGTATCGGGAACGGTGGGGCCTGCCGGCGGACTACCCGATGGTCGCGCCGGCCTACGCGGTGCGGCGCAGCGCGCTGGCGAAGCAAATTGGCCTCGGCACCAAGCCGCGCAAGCGTCGGCGCGGTTAGGCTACTGGGCGGCCGCGCCGGGGTCCGAGACGCGGCACGACGACGGAGTGACGATGACATCCAGGATCCAGAACGAATGCCTCGCCCGGGGCATGAAGATGACCAAGCAGCGCCACGTCATCGCGCGCGTGCTGTCGAGCGCCGAGGATCACCCGAGCGTGGACGAGCTGCACCGGCGCGTCGCCGCGGTCGGTCCCCGGGTCAGTTTGGCCACCGTCTACCGCACGTTGCGCCTGCTCGAGGAAGCCAACATCATCGAGCGCCATGACTTCCGCGACGGCCGGTCGCGCTACGAGATGGCGAGCGAGGACCATCACGACCATTTGATCGACGTGAAGAGCGGCACGGTCATCGAGTTCAAGAGCGAGGAGATCGAGGCGCTGCAGCGCACGGTGGCCGCCAAGCTGGGCTACCGCTTGGTCGATCATCGGCTCGAGCTTTATGCCGTACCGATCAACGGCGCCAAGGACCGCGACGACGCCTGAACACCTCCGGGCTCGGTAACGACACGCGAGGGGTGAGCGAGGCCATGGTCAACTTACCGATCGAGCCGCCGGACACGCCAGCGCCGCGCCAGGACCCGTTGCTCCGCAGCCTGCGCGTGGGCCGGCTGGAGGTGCGTCTGGCCCAGGGCGCGGAGGAGGTCGACGCGATCCAGGCGCTGCGCTATCGCGTGTTCTACCAGGAGATGGCGGCCCGTCCAGACGCCGAGATGCGCCGCCGCGAACGCGATTTCGACGCCTTCGACGAGATCTGCGACCATCTGCTGGTGATCGACCACGGCAAGGCCGGCACGGAGCCGGGCCGAGTGGTCGGCACCTATCGCTTGCTGCGCCGTTCGCGCATCCCGCCGGGGCGCGCGTTCTACACCGCCGGCGAGTACGACATCGACAGGTTGCTGTCCATGGACGGCGAAATGGTCGAGTTGGGCCGCAGTTGCGTCGAGGCGACCCATCGCAGCGGCGCGGCGATCCAGCTCCTGCTGCGCGGCATCGGCGCGTACGTCACGTATCACGGCTGCGTCGCCATGTTCGGCTGCGCCAGCCTGCCCGGCACCGATGTCGAAGCCATGGCGCCGCAGCTCGCCTACCTCTACCACCACCACCTGACGCCCGAGGACATCAGGCCGCGCGCTCGTCCCGAACTCTATGTCGCCATGGACCGCCTGCCGGCGGACGCGATCGACGACCGCGCCGTCACCGCGTTCCTGCCGCCGCTGGTCAAGGGGTACCTCCGGGCCGGCTGCAAGATCGGCGACGGTGCCGTGGTCGATCACCAGTTCCAGACGACCGATGTGTGCGTCGTACTGATCACCGAACGCGCCGCCGCGCGCTACCGCAGTCGCTACGGCAGCGAGAACGAGGAGTCGTGAACGACCTGCTGTCGAGGCCGATGGCGGTCCTGCGTCTGCTTGGTTACGTCGGCTGGACCTTCTTGCTGCTGCCGGTCCAGATCGCGGCGGTGGCGCTGGCGCGCCGCCTGTCCTTCGCCATCCCGGTGCTTTACCACTGCGGCGCGTGCCGCCTCCTTGGCCTGCGTGTCGAGGCGCGCGGCATACCGGTGCGCGAGGGCCCAGTGCTGTTCGTCAGCAACCATTCGTCGTATCTGGACATCCACGTCCTCGGCGCGGTGCTGACCGGCTCGTTCGTCGCCAAGCAGGAGGTGGCCTCGTGGCCCCTGTTCGGCCTGTGCGCCAAGCTGCAGCGCAGCGTGTTTGTCGACCGCCGGCGCGGCTCCAGCGCCGAGCAGCGCGACGCCATCGCCCAGCGCCTGGCGCTGGGCGACAGCCTGATCCTGTTCCCCGAAGGCACCAGCAACGACGGCAACCGCGTGCTGCCGTTCAAGAGCGCCCTTCTGAGTGTGGCCGAGACCCGTGTGGGCGACCGGCCCCTGGCCGTGCAGCCCGTGTCGCTCGCCTACGCCCGGCACAGCAACATGCCCATGGGGCGGGCGCTGCGCGCCTGCTACGCGTGGTACGGCGACATGGGCCTGGTCGACCATCTGTGGCGCGTGCTCGGCCTGGGGCCCGCCACCGTCGTGGTGCGGTTCCACATCCCCGTGACCATCGACGAATTCGGTGGCCGCAAGGGCCTGACTAACCACTGCGAGCGCGTGGTGAGCGACGGGGTCATGGAAGCGCTCTACGGCGTGGCGCCGCAACGCGCCGCCGCTTGACTCGACGCAGACCCCGGCTAGATTCATGGTCATGAGTGCCCATGACGCGCCCTGACGACACGGCTTCGGCGCCCGCGCCGCGACGCGGTGTCATGTCTCCCGCCAAGGCGCTGCACATCAAGACGTACGGCTGCCAGATGAACGTCTACGACTCTGGGCGCCTGGCGGACGCTCTGGCGCCGCTCGGCTATCGTCTGGTCGACGGCGCCGAAGGCGCCGACCTGGTCATCCTCAACACCTGCCACATCCGCGCCAAGGCGGCCGAGAAGGTCTATTCCGAAATCGGCCGCTTGCGCCCCCACAAGGCGCGGCGGCGCGCGGCCGGCGGCACCATGCTGATCGCCGTCGCAGGCTGCGTTGCCCAGGCCGAGGGCGCCGAGATCGCACGCCGCGCCCCCGACGTCGACCTGGTCGTCGGACCCCAGGCGTATCACCGCCTGCCCGAGCTGATCGCGCGCGCGCACCGCGCGGGCGGCGTGGTGCTGGACACCGACTTCCCGGTCGAGCCGAAGTTCGACCACCTGCCCGCGTCCGACCGGCCCTCGGCGATCAGCGCCTTCCTGGCGATCCAGGAGGGCTGCGACAAGTTCTGCTCGTTCTGCGTCGTGCCGTACACGCGCGGCGCCGAGTATTCGCGCCCCGCCGACGCCCTGGTCGCGGAGGCACGCGATCTGGTGGCGCACGGCGCGCGCGAGATCACGCTTCTCGGCCAGAACGTCAACGCCTATCACGGCGCGGCGGGCGGGCTCGGCGATCTGGTCGCTCGGCTCGCCGCGCTCCCCGGTCTGCTCCGCCTGCGCTACACCACGGCGCACCCGCTCGACATGGACGACCGATTGATCGCCGCGCACCGTGACGTGCCGGCGCTGATGCCGCATCTGCACCTGCCGGTGCAGTCCGGCTCGGACACAATCCTGGCGGCTATGAACCGGCGCTACGACACGGACACCTACCGCCGCGTCGTCGAGCGCCTGCGCCGCGCGCGCCCCGACATCGCGCTGTCGAGCGATTTCATCGTCGGCTTCCCCGGCGAGACCGACCGGGATTTCGCCGCCACCCTCGCCCTGGTGGCCGAGATCGGCTTCGCGCCCTCGTTCTCGTTCAAGTACAGCGCGCGCCCGGGAACCCCGGCGGCGGCGCGCGAGGGCCAGGCGCCCGAAAGGGTCAAGGCCGAGCGCTTGGCCGCCCTGCAGCAGCTGCTCGACACCCAGGCTGAGGCCTTCCACCACCGGGCCGTCGGCGGCCGCGCGACCGTGCTGTTCGTTCGCCCGGGCCGCCACGCCGGGCAACTGGCGGGTCGCACGCCGCACGGCCACGCGATTCATGCGCCAGCGCCGACGCACCTATTGGGGACCGAGGCGGTGCTGGCCGTCGTCGCCGCCGAGCCGCACAGCCTGACCGGGCGTCTCGTCGAAACCGGCGTGGGGCGGGCGGCTTGAGACCGACGGCCGAGTCCGGCAGCGACCGCCGCGAGGCGGCGCCCGTGCTGCTGGCCTTCGACGACAACAGCGTGCTGCCGCGCCTGTTCGGCGAGCACGACGAGCATCTGGCGAGGATCGAGCAGGGCTTCGGCGTCGAGCTCAGTTCGCGCGGCAACCGCGTCGCCATCAGCGGCTCGCCCTGGGCGACGGATGCCGCCAAGGGCGTGCTGGAGAGCCTTTACGCGCGCCTGGCGCGCGGCGGCGCCGCGCTGAGCACCGGCGAGGTCGAGGCAGCGATCCGCCTGCGCCTGCAAGGCTTCGAGGGCGGCGGCGGCCACGAGATCCGCACGCCCAAGCGGCGCATCGAGCCGCGCTCGGCAACCCAGGCGGCGTACCTGCGCGCGCTGGCCGAGCACGAGCTGGTGTTCGCCATCGGCCCCGCGGGCACCGGCAAGACGTACCTGGCGGTGGCCAAGGCGGTGGCCATGCTGGTGGCCGGCGAGGTCGACCGCATCGTCCTGTCGCGCCCGGCGGTCGAGGCCGGCGAACGGCTGGGCTTCCTGCCCGGCGACCTGCGCGAGAAGGTCGATCCGTACCTGCGTCCGCTCTACGACGCCCTGCACGACATGATGCCGGGCGATAAGGTCATGCGCCGGCTGGCTGACGGCGACATCGAGGTGGCGCCGCTGGCGTTCATGCGCGGGCGCACGCTGGCCAACGCCTTCGTCATCCTGGACGAGGCGCAGAACACCTCGCCCATGCAGATGAAGATGTTCCTGACCCGGCTGGGCGAGAACGCGCGCATGGTGGTGACCGGCGACCTGACCCAGATCGACCTGCCGCGCGGCGTGCCCTCGGGCCTGGCAAACGCGCTCAAGGCTCTGGAAGGCGTGCTCGGGGTCAAGGTCATCGGTTTCACCAAGGCCGACGTGGCGCGCCACGAGCTGGTCACGCGCATCGTCGAGGCCTACGAGCGGCACGAGGCCACGCGCAAGGACGGCGAGCCATGAGCGCGATCGCCATCGCCGTCGACGACCGACGCTGGAGCGCGGTGCCCGATCTGCGCCGGGTGTGCCGGCGCGCCGCGCGCGCGGCCCTGCGCTCCGAATCGGCCGACCGGCCGATCACGCTGCTCCTGGCAGACGACGCGACCCTGCGTGACCTGAACCGCCGGTTCCGCGCCGTCGACACGCCGACCAACGTGCTGGCCTTCCCGAGCGGTGAGGACGATGCACTCGATGGCGGTGCCGCGCCGTTGGGCGACGTGGCGCTAGCCTTCGATTCGGTCGCGCGCGAGGCCCGCGACCAGGGCAAGACGCTGGATGCCCATCTCTGCCACCTGATCGTGCACGGCGTCCTGCACCTGCAGGGCCACGACCACCAACGCGACGACGAGGCCGACGCCATGGAAGCCGTGGAAATCGCGGTGCTGGCGCGTCTTGGCATCGCGAACCCCTACGCGCCGGTCGTGCGCGCGGACGTGCGATGAGCGATAAGCCGACACCCGACACGACGATCCGACGCGATGACACCCGGCCAGCCGGTCTTTCGGCGCGCCTGCTGTCCCTGCTTGGCCTGGCGCCCGGCGAGCGCAGCCCGCGTCAGGCCATGCAGGAGATGCTGGAGGCGCCGGCCGAAGGGCCCGAATGCCTGGCGCCCACCGAGCGGGTCATGCTGGGCAACCTGCTGCGCTTCGGCGAGCTTCGGGTCGATGACGTCATGGTGCCGCGCGCCGACATCGTAGCGGTCGAGCACACCATCACCCTGCCCGACCTGGTCAAGGTCATGATCGAGGAGGGGCATTCGCGCCTGCCGGTCTTTCGCCAGACGCTGGACGACGTGATCGGCATGGTGCACGTGCGCGACATCCTGCCGTTCTGGGACGGCAGCCAGCCGTTCGATCTGGCGCGAGTGCTGCGCCACGCGCTGTTCGTGCCGCCGTCCATGCGCGTGCTCGACCTTCTGCTCCAGATGCGCACCTCGCGCATGCACCTGGCGCTGGTCGTCGACGAGTACGGCGGCTCTGACGGCCTGGTCACCATCGAGGATCTGGTCGAGGAAATCGTCGGCGAGATCCAGGACGAGCACGACCTCGAGGAAGGCCCGATGCTGGTCGACCGCCCCGGCGAGGTCATCGAAGCCAACGCGCGCGCCTCGATCGACGAGCTGGAGCAGCACCTGGGGCTGCAGCTGCGCAAATCGGACGACGAGGAGGACGTCGACACGTTGAGCGGTCTGGTGTCCTCACTGCTCGGGCGCGTGCCGGTGCGCGGCGAGGTGATCGCCCATCCCGCCGGCGTCGAGTTCGAGGTGATCGACGCCGATCCGCGCCGGGTCAAACGGCTCAAGGTCCGCAGGATCGATCGCGCGCCCGAGACCACGTGACCGGGTTCGCCGCCGGCTTCGGCGGGTTGGCGGTCACGCGCATCGCCGCGTGGCCGAACCACGTGCGCTGGCTCGCCGCACTGGCCGCTGGAGGCTTGGCTGCGGCGGCTCTGCCGCCGGTCCACGCGCTGCCTCTGCTGGTCGTCGCGTTCGTCGTCCTGCTGTGGCTGATCGATGGTACCGCGCGCGGGCGTGCCGCTGCCCTGATCGGCTGGCTGTTCGGCGTCGGCTTCTTCGGCACCGGCCTCGCCTGGCTCGGCAACGCCTTCATGGTCGACGCCGAGCGCTTCGGCGCCTTCGCCGTGCCGGCGGTCGTCGGTCTCGCGTGCGGCCTTGCAATCTTCCCGGCCCTGGTCGTGGCCGTGGCCTGGCGCGCCCGCACCGGCTGGTGCCGGGCGCTGACGTTGGCGCTGGCGTGGACCGTGGCCGAGTGGTTGCGTGGGTACCTCCTGACCGGGTTCCCGTGGAACCTGCTGGCGACGGTGTGGGAACCGTTCGCCGCGCCGGCGCAAGGAGCCGCCCTGGTCGGCGCCTACGGCCTGGGCCTCGTCACCGTGCTGATCGCCATCGTGCCGGCGTTGGGCACGCGCGGGCTGGCGGTCGCCGCCTTGTTGCTCGGGCTGCTGTGGGGCGGCGGCACGGCACGCATCGCGCTGACCGAGACGCCCGCCGAAGGCCCGCTGGTGCGCATCGTCCAGGGCAACGTCGCGCAGCATCACAAGTGGCGCGATGACCTGCGCCGCGAACACCTGGACCGCTACATCGCGCTGTCGCGGACGCCCGCGAGCAAGCCGGCGGTCGCCGCCGTCGATTCGGAGGCGCTGCCGCCGGGCGGCTGGGGCATCCAGGTCGGGGCCTACAACTCGGCCGATTCGGCCAGTCAGGCCTTGATGTTCGCCGAGCCCGTGCTGCCCGAGGCCTTCGACCGGGCCGTGGCGGTCGTCGTCGAGGTGCAGAACATCGGCCTGCCGCTCTACCGCGCCCGCTACGTGGGCGTCGACCGCACGTCGGCGACCATCGCGTGCGCGGCGCTCAAGGCGCGCGGCCAGCCCTGCGCCGTCGTCTACCACCGCTCCGACAGCGCGGCGCTCGCCGCGGACCCGCCCTCGATCATCGTGTGGCCCGAGACGGCGGTGCCCTACTTCCTGACCGACGAGCCGGACCTGATGCGCGTGCTCGGCGCGCTGGTGCCGCCCGGTGGGTTCCTGATCACCGGGGCGGTGCGCCGGTCGACGGTGGCCGATGGCGTGCTCGCCTTGAACAACAGCGTGCACGCCATCGCCGCCGACGGCACCCTGGCCGCGACCTACGACAAGGCGCACCTGGTGCCCTTCGGCGAGTACACACCGCTACGCGCGGTGCTGTCCCGCGCGCGTCTGGTCCCGGGCGGCGTCGATTTCTCGGCCGGGCCGGGCACGCTCACGTGGCGGCTGCCGGGCCTGCCTGGGGCCAGTCCGCTGGTGTGCTACGAGGCGATCTTCCCCGGACGCGTCGCGCGCGCCGATGATCGACCGGACTGGCTGCTCAACGTCACCAACGATGCGTGGTTCGGTCTCAGCGGCGGGCCCTACCAGCACCTGGCCGCGGCGCGTTTGCGCGCCATCGAGGAGGGCCTGCCGCTGGTTCGGGCGGCCAACACGGGCGTCTCGGCGGTCATTGATCCCCTTGGGCGCACGGTCGCACGGCTGGATCTGGGCGTCGGTGGCGTCCTGGACGTCGCCGTGCCGGGGCCTCTGGCGCCGACGCCCTATGGCCGCTTCGGCGATGGGCCGCTCGCCGGCCTGCTGGCCGCCTTGGCCGCGGCGGCCAGGTGCCTCGGGTCCTATGCCCGAAGGACCCAGCACGATTGAAATTCAACCAGATAGGGGGAGTTATTGGTTGCAACTTCAACCGATCTATGAAGTCGCTCACTTGACGCATGCGAATGTATATTCCCTAATGTAACAACCAAACTGTACTCCCATGCGCGGACCGGCCTTCGTAGCGGCTCAGGGGGCACGGTCCGGGCAGACAAAACGGCTGAGGCTCGAGGGAACCAGGTCCATGGCGGCGCCGGACCCTGTGGATGCGATGATCGGGAACCGCATGCGCGTGCGGCGCATGCTCCTTGGTCTCAGTCAATCCAAGATCGCTGAGCAGCTTGGCCTGACGTTCCAGCAGGTTCAGAAGTACGAGAAGGGCTACAATCGTGTCGGGCCGCTACGACTTTACGAGATCGCCCGCGCGCTTGATGTCCCGGTCGCGTTTTTCTTTCAGTCCGATCGCGATGCCGGAATGCTCAGCCACGCCGTCGCCGAGGCCGCCGAGCCTTACCGGCCAGGCAACGAGGCCTTCGGCGCCGAGGACCTGATGCGCGCGTTCATGCGCGTGCACGATCCGGTCGTCCGTCGGCGCATCATCGACCTGGTCGCCGCGCTCGGTTCCTCGTCGATCAAGGATTCCGCGGTCGCCTGAGCCGAGGCCATCGCGCGCCCCGCTAAGCTCTTGACCCGCGCCGTGCAAGGCGTCACAACCCGCCGTCGCCACGCCCCACACCCCTTGTGGTGCCGCCGGCCCCGGAGGGAGACGTCGCGTTGCCTCGTGGATCCTACCTGTTCACCAGCGAATCCGTCGCCGAAGGCCACCCCGACAAGGTGTGTGATCGCATCTCGGACGCCATCGTCGATCTCTATCTGACGGCGGAACCCCAGGCCCGCGTGGCGGTCGAGACGCTGTGCACGACCAACCGCGTGGTGATCGCCGGCGAGGTGCGCGGGCCCAGGTCCGTGACGGCCGCGCGCATCGAGGAGACGGCGCGGGCCGCGATCCGCTCGATCGGGTACGAGCAGGCCGGATTCCACTGGCGCGAGGCGCGCGTCGAGGTGCTGGTCCACGAGCAGTCGAGCGACATCGCCCAGGGCGTGGACGCGTCCGGCAACAAGGACGAAGGCGCCGGCGACCAGGGCATCATGTTCGGCTACGCCTGCCGCGAGACGCCCGTGCTGATGCCGGCGCCGCTCCACTACGCGCACGCCATCCTGCGCAGCCTGGCCGAGGCGCGCCATTCCGGCGCCGAACCGGGCCTCGGCCCCGACGCCAAGAGCCAGGTCACCCTGACGTACCGGGACGGCAAGCCGGTCGGCGCGGCGTCGGTCGTGGTGTCGACCCAGCACGTCGAGAGCCTGAGCCAGGAGGACGTGCGCGCGATCGTCCGCCCTCACGTGATCAACGTGCTGCCCCAGGGCTGGATGTGCGACGAGGCCCATTTCTACGTCAACCCGACCGGGCGCTTCGTCATCGGCGGGCCGGACGGCGACTGCGGCCTGACCGGACGCAAGATCATCGTGGATACCTATGGCGGCGCGGCGCCCCACGGTGGCGGCGCCTTCTCGGGCAAGGACCCGACCAAGGTCGACCGTTCGGCCGCCTACGTGGCGCGCTATCTGGCGAAGAACGTGGTCGCCGCCGATCTGGCCGACCGCTGCACCATCCAGCTCGCCTACGCCATCGGCGTCTCCGAGCCCCTGGCGCTCTACATCGAGACCCACGGCACCGGCCGGGTCGACGAGGACCGCCTGGCCAAGCTGCTGCGCGAGCTGGTCGACCTGCGCCCGCGCGGCATCCGCACCGCGCTGGGCCTCAACCGGCCGATCTACGCACGCACGGCGGCCTACGGCCATTTCGGCCGCGAGCCCGAGCCGGACGGCGGTTTCTCGTGGGAGCGTCTTGATCTCGTCGAGGCACTACGGTCGGCCGCCGGCTGACGCGCCGCGTTTCTACGGCCGGCGCAAGGGCCGCGGCCTGACGGCCTACCGACGCCGGCTGCTCGAGACCCTGCTGCCCACGCTCGCGTTCGATCCGCCACCGGACGAGCGCATCGTCGATCCGCGCCGCTGGTTCGGCGCGGAGGTCACGGCGGTATGGCTGGAGGTCGGCTGCGGCAAAGGGGAGCACCTGGCGCACCGGGCGGGCGCCCACCCGACGGTCGGCTTGGTCGGCTGCGAGCCCTTCGAGGCGGGGGTCGCGGGCCTTCTCGCCACGATTGAGGCGCGCGGTCTCGGCAACGTGCGCATCCACGCCGAGGACGCGCGCCCCCTGCTGCCCCGCCTGGCGCCGGCTTCGCTCGAGCGCGTCTTCGTGCTGTTCCCCGACCCGTGGCCCAAGACGCGGCATCGCGACCGCCGGCTGATGACCGGCGCCGTGCTGGACGCCCTGGCCGCCGCCCTGGCCGACGGCGGCATCCTGCGCTTCGCCACAGACGACGCGCGCTATCTGACGGACACGCTCGCCCTGGTGCTGGCTCACGGCGCGTTCGATTGGCCGGCGCGCTCGGCGACCGATTGGCGGCGGCCGGCGGACCAGGGGCCCATGTCGCGCTACGAGGCGCGCGCCGCCGCCCAGGGGCGCAAGGCCATCTACCTGACGTTCGTGCGCCGGGCCAGGACCCTTCAGCCCATGTCGTCGTCGGGCACGTGACCCCGCACCACATGGCGCGCCTCAGGCCCCAGGGGCCCGTCGACCACCCGGAAGGTCAGGGCTTCGCCGAGGGCCAGCGTGGCACCCCCGTCGAGCCGGACGAACACGTCATCGCCGCCGTCGGCGGGGGCGATGTAGCCATAGCCCTTGGCCGGGCGCCTCCATTTGAGCGTGCCGTGCATGACGTCGATCCGTCGCATTCGCGCCGGGGAAAGGACTTGAAGATGGGCGCGGAACTGCTAACATAGTCCCCCAGAGAAGCTCGGGCCAACGAGTTGAGCCCGACGCGATCCGCCTCATGCGAACCGTGAAGGGCTCGCGGCTGGTCCCGAGCCCTCCCTTTGTTTGTTTGCCGAGGCGACGGGGACGCATACGTGGACCCGGTCGGGGCGGGCCCGGGGCCCGCCGGCGGCCGGACCGTGGACCACGATGACCAAGGATCTCGAAGGCTTGATCGCGCCTGTGCTGGGCGACCTGGGTTTCGCCCTGGTGCGCGTGCGCCTGACCGGCCGCCAGCGCCGCACCTTGCAGATCATGGCCGAGCGCGCCGACGGCGAGCCGGTCACCGTGGGCGAGTGCGCGCGCATCAGCCGGGCTTTGTCCCCGGTGCTCGACGTCGCCGATCTTATCGCCGGCGGCTACACCCTCGAGGTGTCGTCGACCGGGGTCGATCGGCCGCTGGTCACGCGCGCCGATTTCGAGCGCTTCGCCGGGCATCCGGCCGAGGTCCGCACGGCCGAGCCGATCGACGGCCGGCGCCGGTTCCGCGGCCGCCTCGGCGGGCTGGACGGCGATGCGATCGTCGTCACGCTCGACGGCGACGATGCGCTGCGCATTCCGCTCGGCGCCATCGCCGAGGCCCGCCTCGCCGTGTCCGACACCCTGAAGCCGGGACGCCCGGCCCACCGCTGACGAAGGAAACCGCCATGGACTCCGGATCGACCACCCAGATCGAGATCATCGCCGTCGCGGACTCGGTGGCGCGCGAGAAAGGCATCGAGCGCGACACGGTGCTGGACGCCATGGAGCAGGCGATCCAGCACGCGGGCAAGCGCAAGTACGGTCACGAACACGATATCCGCGCCGAGATCGACCGGCGCAACGGCGAAATCCGCCTGTTCCGCTACCTCGAGGTGGTTGAGGAGGTCGAAAACCCGTCGACCCAGATTTTCCTGACGGACGCGCGGGCGCGCAACCCCGCCGCCCAGGTCGGCGACTTCCTGAGCGAGGAACTGCCGCCGGTCGATTTCGGCCGCATCGCCGCGCAGACCGCCAAGCAGGTCATCGTCCAGAAGGTTCGCGAGGCCGAGCGCAAGCGTCAGTACCTGGAGTACAAGGACCGCATCAGCGAGATCGTCAACGGCCTGATCAAGCGGGTCGACTACGGCAACCTGGTGGTCGACCTGGGCCGTGCCGAGGCGGTGCTGCGCCGGGACGAACTGCTGCCGCGCGAGCTGTTCCGCCGCGGCGACCGGGTGCGCGCCTACATCTACGACGTGCGCGAGGAACCGCGCGGCCCGCAGATCTTCCTGTCGCGCACCCATCCGCAGTTCATGGCCAAGCTGTTCGCCCAGGAAGTGCCCGAGGTCTACGACCGCATCATCGAGATCAAGGCGGTCGCGCGCGATCCGGGCAGCCGCGCCAAGATCGGCGTTTTCTCCCGCGATTCCAGCATCGATCCGGTGGGCGCCTGCGTCGGCATGCGCGGCAGCCGCGTCCAGGCCGTGGTCAACGAGCTGCAGGGCGAGAAGATCGACATCATTCCCTGGTCGTCCGACCCGGCCACCTTCGTGGTCAACGCGCTGGCCCCGGCCGAGGTCACCAAGGTCGTGCTCGACGAGGACGCCGGGCGGATCGAGGTGGTGGTGCCCGACGACCAGCTCAGCGTGGCCATCGGCCGGCGCGGCCAGAACGTGCGGCTCGCCTCGCAGCTCACAGGCTGGGACATCGACATCATCACCGAGACCGAGGAATCTGAGCGGCGCAAGGCTGAGGTCAAGGCCGCCTCGGAGCTGTTCATGAACGCGCTGAGCGTGGACGACGTGACCGCGCGCCTGCTGGTCGCCGAGGGCTTCTCGGACGTCGAGGAGGTCGCCTTCGTTCCCGTCGAGGAGCTAGCCGCGATCGGCGGCTTCGAGCCCGCCTTCGCCGCCGAACTGAGCAGCCGCGCGCAGACCTACGTGGCCGAGCGCGACGCGGCGTTCGACGCGCGCCGGCGCGAACTCGGCGTCGGCGACGAGGTCGCGGCACTCGAGGGCCTGACGCCCTCGATGCTGGTGACGCTGGGCGAGAACGGCATCAAGACCCTCGACGACCTGGGCGATCTGGCCGGCGACGAGCTGGTCGAGATGGTCGCGAGCCCGCATCTGAACGACGAGGACGCCAACGCCATCATCATGGCCGCGCGCGCCCACTGGTTCGAGGGCGAGGCCGACGCGGCGCCGGCCGTCGCCGAGGGCGATGCCGCGCCGAACGAGGAGCACGCTTGACCGCGACGACCCGATCCCACCACCGGGCGCGCGCCGACGATGCACCGGAACGACGCTGCGTGGCGTCGGGTCGGCTCGCCGCGCGTGGCACGCTGATCCGCTTCGTGCGCGCGCCCGATGGCGGCATCGTGCCCGATCTGGCGGCGCGCCTGCCGGGACGCGGCGTGTGGGTCGCGGCGCGGGCTGAGGCGGTCGAGCGCGCGGCGCGGCGCGGCCTGATGGCGCGCGGTCTGGGCGATGGCCCGACGCCGGCCCCGGATCTGAGCGACCGTGTCGCGGTGCTTCTGGCGCGCCGGGCGCTGGAGGCCCTGGGGCTCGCGCGCCGGGCGGGCGCGGTCGCGGTCGGCTTCGAGGCGGTACGCGCCATGGCGACGGCCGGCGACATCGGCCTGGTGCTGGCGGCGACCGACGGCGCCTCCGGCGGCCGCGCCAAGCTGGCGCGGCTGGTGGGCGCCGCCCCGGTCTACACGCTGTTCGGCGCCGCCGAGCAGGGCGCCGCGGTCGGGCGCGAGCACGCGGTCCAGATCGCGGTCAACGCCGGCGGGCCGGCCCAGCGCCTGGCCACCGACCTGGACCGACTTGCGGGATACCATGCCCTCGGGGATGATGACCGGCTTCGCAGAGAGTAGGAACGAATGAATAACGACGCACCGCGCAACGACGACGAGGCGGCCGAGGGCGACGAGCGCCGGGCGCACGCGCTGGCCTCGCCGGGGCGGCTCGAGCTGAAGAAGACGGTCGAGACCGGCCAAGTCCGCCAGAGCTTCAGCCACGGCCGCACCAAGTCGGTCACCGTCGAGGTCAAGAAGCGTCGGACGTTCAAGCCGGCCGCCGGCGGCGCCATGGCCGAGGTCAAGGCGAAGCCGATCGCCGAGGCGCCCCGCGCCGCGACCCAGGCACCGGCGCGCCCCGTGCCGCCACGCGCCCAGCCGCCGGCCGACACGGCGGCCGCGGCGCGGCCATCGCTGGTGCTGCGCGCGCTGACCGCCGAGGAACGCGAGGCGCGCACGCGTGCGGTCGAGCAGGCGCGCAAGGCCGACGCCGAGGCGCGTCACGCCGCCGAGGAACGCGCGCGGCGCGAGGCCGAGGAGGAAGTGCGGCGCGCGGTCGAGCGCGAGGCGGCCGCCCGGCGCCAGGCCGACGAGGAAGCTCGGCGCCACTCCGACGAGGAATCCCGCCGCAAGGCCGAGGAGCAGGCGGCGCGCCGGCTCGACGGCGTAGAGGGCGAAGCCCAGGGCGACGCGCCGAAGCGCGCCACCACCACCGCCGCGACCACGGCGCCCGCCGGTGCCGCCGCACGCCGTCCGATGGAGGAGGAAGCGGACCGGCCGCGCCGCCCCGGCGCGCGGCCCGAGGTCCGCCGTTCGGCGCTGGCGCCGCGCCGTACCGACGATCGTCGGCGCGTTCGCATCACGGTGACCCAGGCGCTGTCAGACGACCAACGCATGCGCTCGCTGGCCGCCATGCGCCGTCGGGTCGAACGCGAGAAGCGCGCCCAGGCCGGTGCCGCCCTGGACCAGCAGAAGGTCGTGCGCGACGTGGTCATCCCCGAGGCGATCACGGTCGGCGAACTGGCTAATCGCATGGCTGTGCGCGGCGGCGAGCTGATCAAGGCTTTGATGGGCATGGGCCAGATGGCGACGATCAACCACACGATCGACGCCGATACCGCCGAGCTGCTGGTGGGCGAGTTCGGCCACCGTGCGCGCCGCGTCACCGAAGCGGACGTCGAGGCCGGGGTCAAGGGCGAGGCGGACACCTCCGAGGCTCTGCAGCCGCGCCCGCCCGTGGTCACCATCATGGGCCACGTCGACCACGGCAAGACCTCGCTGCTGGACGCGCTGCGCGAGACCGACGTGGCGGCCGGCGAAGCCGGTGGCATCACCCAGCATATCGGCGCCTATCAGGTGACGCTGCAGGGCAGGGGCACCATCACCTTCCTGGACACCCCGGGCCATGAGGCCTTCACCGCCATGCGCGCGCGCGGCGCCAAGGTCACCGACATCGTGGTGCTGGTGGTCGCGGTGGACGACGGCATCATGCCGCAGACGGTCGAGGCGTTGAACCACGCCAAGGCCGCGGGCGTGCCCATGATCGTCGCGGTCAACAAGATCGACCTGCCCGGCGCCAACCCGGCGCGCGTGCGCCAGGAATTGCTGCAGCACGGCATCGTGGTCGAGGAGATGGGTGGCGAGGTGCTGGCCGTCAACGTCTCGGCCAAGATGAAGAAGAACCTCGACCGGCTCGAGGAAGCGATCCTCCTGCAGGCCGAGGTGTTGGACCTCAAGTCCAACCCGAACCGCGACGCCGAGGGCGTGGTGGTCGAGGCGCGGCTCGACCGCGGCCGCGGCGTGGTCGCCACGCTGCTGGTCCAGCGCGGCTCGCTCAAGGTCGGCGACGTCGTGGTCGCCGGCAAGGAATGGGGCCGCATCCGCGCGATCGCCGACGACCGTGGGCGCGAGCTCGACGTGGCGGGTCCGGCCGTGCCGGCCGAAGTGCTTGGCCTGGCGGGCGTGCCCGCCGCGGGCGACGAGTTCGCCGTGGTCGAGAACGAGCGGCGCGCGCGCGAGATCGTCAGCTACCGCCAGAAGCGCGAGCGCGACGCCCGCGCCTCGGCCGGCGGGCGCGGCACCATGGAGCAGATGTTCGCCCGCATCCAGGAGGGCGGCGCCAAGGAGCTGCCCATCGTGGTCAAGGCCGACGTGCACGGCTCGGTCGAGGCGATCGAGGCGAGCCTGGCCAAGCTGGCCACCGACGAGGTCAAGGTGCGCGTGCTGCACGGCGCGGTCGGCGGCATCAACGAATCCGACATCACGCTGGCCCGCGCCTCGGGCGGCATGATCATCGGCTTCAACGTGCGGCCCAACGCCCAGGCGCGCGACATAGCCGAACGCGACGGCGTCGAGATCCGCACCTATTCGATCATCTACGAGCTGATCCAGGACCTGGAGGCGATGCTGGGCGGCATGCTGGCGCCCAAGCGCCAGGAGAAGGTGCTCGGGTCCGCCCAGGTGCTCCAGGTGTTCACCATCTCAAAGGTCGGCCGCATCGCCGGTTGCCGCGTCACCAGCGGCGTCGCCCGGCGCAACGCCCGCGCGCGCTTGGTGCGCGACGACGTGGTGGTGTTCGACGGCGCGATCCGCACGCTCAAGCACGTCAAGGACGACGTGCGCGAGGTCAAGGACAACATGGAGTGCGGCATCGCGCTGGAGAACTTCCAGGACGTGCACGAGGGTGACCGCATCGAGTTCTACGAGGTCGAGGAGGTCACCCGCACCTTGCAGGACGCGCGCGCATCCTGATCGGAGCCGAAGGTGTTGCGACACGCTGAGAGCGGCGCGCCGTCGAGCCGGCCGCTTAGGGTCGGCGAGGAGATCCGCCACGTCCTGGCGGACGCGCTGGCGCGTGGTGACCTGCGCGATCCGGCGTTGGCCGGACGCTCGCTCACCGTCACCGAGGTGCGCATGAGCCCCGACCTGAAGCGCGGCACGGTCTACGTGCTGCCGTTCGGGTCGGGCGACACGGCGGCCGCCCTGGCGGGCCTGGAACGCGCGAGCCCGTATCTCCGCCGCGAGGTGGCGCGCCGCGTGCGCCTGCGCGTGGTGCCGGTGCTGGAGTTCGAGGCAGACGCCACGTTCGACCAGGCCGCGCGCATCGACCGGCTGCTGCGCGACGTGCGGACTGAGCCCGGGGACGACGGGTCGGAGGATGAGCCGCAAGCGTAGCGGGCGGCCGATCAACGGCTGGTTGGTCCTGGACAAGCCGGCCGGGCTGTCCTCGGCGCGCGCGCTCGCGCGTGTCCTGGCCCTGACCGGGGCCGCCAAGGGCGGCCATGGCGGCACGCTCGATCCCCTGGCGACCGGCGTGCTGCCCATCGCGCTGGGGGAGGCGACCAAGACCGTCGGCTACGTCCTGGGCGGCGTCAAGCGTTACTGCTTCACGGTCCTCTTCGGCGAGGCGCGCGATACCGACGACGCGGCCGGCACGGTTACCGCCATCAGCGCGGTGCGCCCCGATCCGGCCGCAGTGGCGGCGGCACTGGCCGGCTTCGTGGGCACTTTGGAGCAGCGGCCGCCGGTCTTCGCGGCAATCAAGCTGCACGGCGAACGCGCCTACCGCATCGCGCGCGGCGGCGGTGACCCTGCCCTGCGACCCCGCCCGGTGCGCCTGGACCAGGCCGAACTGCTGGCCATGCCGGCGCCGGACCGGGCCGAGATCGCGATCGCTTGCGGCAAGGGTTTCTACGTGCGCGCGCTGGCGCGCGACCTGGCTCAGGTCTTGGGCACCGTCGGCCACGTGGCGGATTTGCGCCGGCTGTCCTCGGGGCCGTTTACCCTGGATCAGGCGATTTCGCTGGAACGGCTGGAGGCCTTGGGGCATAGTCCCGCGCTCGCCGAGCACCTGATGCCGGTCGCGACTGCGCTGGACGACATCCCGGCGCTGCCACTTTCGGACGCTGCCGCCCGACGCCTCGCGCAAGGGCAGGTGGTGCAGGTGCAAGGGATCACCGACGGACCCGCGCGCGCGGTCCACGCCGGTCGCCTAGTGGCGCTGGCGCGGGTCGAGGGCGGCCAAGCCCGGCCGGTGCGTGTCTTCAACCTCGAGGGATGATCGATGTCGATCACGGCCGAGCGCAAGACGGCGCTCATCAAGGACTATGCCCGCGGCTCGACCGACACCGGTTCGCCGGAAGTCCAGGTGGCGATCCTCAGCGAACGCATCGCCAACCTGACTGAGCACTTCAAGACCCACAAGAAGGACGTGCATTCTCGGCGCGGCCTTCTGATGCTGGTCGGACGGCGCCGCCGCCTGCTCGACTATCTCAAGCGCTTCGACGCCCAGCGCTACGGCGAACTGATCGAGCGTCTCGGTCTGCGCCGTTGAGCGTCGACAGCTCCAGGCCGCCGGCACGCCGGCCCTTTCCCGCCGTTCGCGATCCGACGCCCCCGCCCTTCACCGCCCGCCGGGCCGCTCCGCCGTTGCGCGCGCGCCCGCGCTGGCGCATACCCGTTCCCGATGGTGAGAGAGAAAAAAGAAGGATAGATCCATGTTCACGATTCACCACAAGGAGATCCAGTGGGGCGGGCGCAAGCTCGTCCTAGAAACCGGCCGCATAGCACGACAGGCCGACGGCGCCGTCCTCGCCACCTACGGCGAGACGGCGGTGCTCGCCACGGTGGTGGCGCAGAAGACGCCGCGCGCCGGCATCGATTTCTTCCCGCTGACGGTCAACTATCAGGAGAAGGCGTTCGCCGCGGGCAAGATCCCCGGCGGCTTTTTCAAGCGCGAGGGCCGGCCGACCGAGAAGGAGGTGCTGTCCTCCCGCGTCATCGATCGCGGTATCCGGCCGCTGTTCGCCGACGGCTACCGCAACGAGACGCAGATCATCTGCACCGTGCTGAGCCACGACCTGGAGAACGACCCGGACATCGTGGCGCTGGTCGGCGCCTCCGCGGCGCTGACCATCTCGGGCATCCCGTTCCTCGGGCCCATCGCGGGTGCGCGGGTGGGCTGGATCGACGGCGCCTACGTGCTGAACCCGCCCATGAGCAAGATGCCGGGCTCGGCGCTCGACCTGGTGGTCTCGGGCCGGCGCGACGCGGTCATGATGGTGGAATCCGAGGCCAAGGAGCTGAGCGAGGAGGTCATGCTCGGCGCCGTGATGTTCGGCACGGAAGGTTTCCGCCCGGTGATCGACGCGATCATCGGCTTGGCCGAGCGTTGCGCCAAGGAACCCTGGCCGCTGCCGACCCTGCCCGACCGTTCGGCGCTGAAGGCGCGACTGGACGAGATCGCCAAGGCCGACCTGAAGGCGGCCTACGCCGAGCCGGTGAAGCAGGCGCGCCAGGACAAGGTGGGCGCGGTGCGCGCCGCCGCGGCCGCCACGCTCGAGGCCGAGGGCCACGAGGCCCCGGTCATCGCCGAGCAGTTCAAGAAGCTCGAGAAGTCGCTGGTGCGCGGCGCCATCCTTGAGACGCAGCGCCGCATCGACGGCCGCGACACCGCGACCGTGCGCCCGATCGTGGCCGAGGTGGGCGTGCTGCCGCGCGCCCACGGCAGCGCGCTCTTCACGCGCGGCGAAACCCAGGCCCTGGTGACCACGACGCTGGGCACCGGCCGGGACGAGCAGATCATGGACACGCTTGAGGGCGAGCACCGCGAGCATTTCATGCTGCACTACAACTTCCCGCCCTATTCGGTGGGCGAGGCGAGCATCATGCGCGCGCCCGGCCGGCGCGAGATCGGCCACGGCAAGCTGGCCTGGCGGGCGATCCACCCGCTGCTGCCGGCCAAGGACGATTTCCCCTACACGATCCGCATCGTTTCGGAGATCACCGAATCGAACGGCTCGTCGTCCATGGCGACCGTGTGCGGCTCCAGCCTCGCGCTGATGGACGCGGGCGTGCCGCTCAAGTGCCCGGTCGCCGGCATCGCCATGGGCCTGATCAAGGAGGACGCCGGCTTCGCCGTGCTCAGCGATATCCTGGGCGACGAGGACCATCTGGGCGACATGGACTTCAAGGTCGCCGGCACCGACGACGGCGTCACCTCGCTGCAGATGGACATCAAGATCACCGGCATCACCGAGGAGATCATGAAGGTCGCGCTGGCGCAGGCGCGCACCGGCCGCCTGCACATCCTGGGCGAGATGGCCAAGGCGATCAACGTCAACCGCGACAGCGTGTCGGCGCACGCGCCGCGCATCACCATCATCAACGTGCCGAAGGACAAGATCCGCGAGATCATCGGCACGGGCGGCAAGGTGATTCGCGAGATCTGCGAGGTCACCGGCACCAAGATCGACATCGAGGACGACGGCACGGTCAAGGTCGCCGCCACCGACAGCGCCGCGGCGCAGAAGGCGGTCGATTGGATCCGCGGCATCGTGGCCGAGCCCGAGGTCGGCGTGATCTACGACGGCAAGGTGGTCAAGGTCGTCGAGTTCGGCGCGTTCGTGAACTTCATCGGCACGCGCGACGGCCTGGTGCACATCAGCGAGCTGGCGGCCCAGCGCGTCAAGGCGGTGGCCGACGTGGTCAAGGAGGGCGACCGGGTCAAAGTCAAGGTGCTGGGCGTCGATGATCGCGGCAAGGTCAAGCTGAGCATGCGCGTGGTCGATCAGGCGACCGGCGAGGACATCGCGGACAAGCTGCCGCCGCGCCAGCCGGCCGGCGACGGCGAGGAGCGCGGGGACCGCGGCGAGCGGGGCGAAGGGCGGCGCGACCGCGGGCCCCGACGCGACCGGGGTGAACGGTCGGAGCGGTCAAACTGAGGGGGTTGGCAACAGGCGCCGCGCGCCGCACCATGACGGTCCGGCGCGGCCGCTGAACGGGGCAACGGTGAAGGCGCTCAACCCCATTGTCATCTCGAACCGCGAGGTGCTGCCGCTGGTCGAGGGCGGCAAGGGCATCTCGGTGTCCAATGGCGAAAGCTCGGGCGCCTGGGCGGCGGCCGGTGGCGTCGGCACGTTTTCCGGCGTCAACGCCGACAGCCGCGATGCCCAGGGCGCCGTGATCCCGCAGATCTACCACGGCAAGACCCGGCGGGAACGCCACGAGGAGCTGGTCGTCTACGCCATTCGCGGTGGCATCACCCAGGCACGTATCGCCCACGACGTGGCCGGCGGCCAGGGCCGGCTGCACATGAACGTGCTGTGGGAGATGGCGGCGTGCGAGCGCGTGTTGCACGGCGTTCTGGAAGGCGCCCGCGGCCTGGTGCACGGCGTCACCTGCGGCGCCGGCATGCCCTACCGCATTGCCCAGATCTGCGCGAGCTACGGCGTCTACTACTACCCGATCGTGTCCTCGGCGCGTGCCTTCCGCGCGCTGTGGAAGCGCGCCTACCACAAGTTCCCCGAATGGCTGGGCGGCGTGGTCTACGAGGACCCATGGCTGGCCGGCGGGCACAACGGCCTGTCGAACGTCGAGGACCCGCAGAAGCCCGAGGGCCCTTATCCGCGCGTGGTCGATCTGCGTCGGACCATGACGGAGTTCGCCCTGCACGGTACGCCCATCTTCATGGCGGGCGGCGTGTGGTGCCTGCGCGAATGGGCCGATTGGCTCGACAACCCCGAACTCGGACCGGTGGCCTTCCAGTTCGGCACGCGGCCGTTGCTGACGGTGGAAAGCCCGATCTCGGACGCGTGGAAACGCCGGCTGACGACGCTCGAGGAAGGTTCGGTCTACCTCAACCGGTTCAGCCCCACGGGGTTCTACTCCTCGGCGGTGCGCAACCCGTTCCTGAACGAATTGGCCGCGCGCAGCGGGCGCCAGGTCGCCTACACCGCCGAGCCGGTCGGCGAGCACGCCGCCGAGCTGGCGATCGGCGCGCGCGGCCGCGTGGTCTACGTCACCCCGGCCGATCGGGGCCACGTCGAGACCTGGGTCGCCGAGGGTTACACCGAAGCCCTACGCACGCCCGATTCAACCCTGGTCTTCGTGGCGCCGCGCAAGGCCGAGGAGATCCGCCGCGACCAGATCGAGTGCATGGGCTGCCTGTCGCAGTGCCAGTTCAGCAACTGGGCCCAGAACGAGGCGGGCACCACCGGCAGGAAACCCGATCCGCGCAGCTACTGCATCCAGAAGACCCTGCAGTCGATCAGCCACGGCTCGGACCTGGACAACCAGCTCATGTTCGCCGGCCAAAACGCCTTCCGCTTCAGGAACGACCCGTTCTACGCCAACGGCTTCGTGCCCACGGTTCGCCAACTGGTGGAACGGCTGAAGACGGGGGACTGAGCGGCCCGCACTTTGAAATCGTTCGAAAATCGACTATAGTGATGCCATGGACGTGACGCATGTGAGCGAGACTGAGCCGCTGGGACGCCTGCGCAAGGCCGGGCTGCGGCCGACGCGCCAGCGCTTGGCGCTGGCCCGCATGCTGTTCAGCCAGGGCGACCGTCACGTCACTGCCGAGCAACTGCGAGACGAGGTGGCCGCCGAAGGCGCGCGCGTCAGCATGGCGACGATCTACAACACCCTGCACCACTTCACCCGCGCGGGGCTGCTGCGCCACGTGGTGGTCGACGCGGGGCGCACCTATTTCGATACCAACACCGGCCATCACCACCATTTCTACGTGGAATCCGAGCACCGGCTGATCGACATCGACGGTGATACCGTCCGGCTCGCCTCGGTCCCCGACGCGCCGCCCGGGCGCGCCATCGACAGCATCGACGTGATCGTGCGCCTGAAGCCCGACATTCGGGCTTGACATTCATTAGAATTCTTCTAAATTAGCTCTGACCGACGCGGACCCCATCCGCTCCGTCGTGCCGGTTTCCGGCAGCGTTCCCGTGATCCATCGCGAGGGAGGAAACTCATGGCCAAGCTGAAGGGCAGCAAGACCGAGAAGAACCTGAAGGACGCGTTCGCGGGCGAAAGCCAGGCGAACCGCCGCTATCTCTATTTCGCGCAGAAGGCCGACGTGGAGGGCTACAACGACGTCGCCGCCGTGTTCCGCTCGACCGCCGAGGGCGAGACGGGCCACGCCCACGGCCATCTCGAGTTCCTCGAAGCCTCGGGCGACCCGGCCACGGGCCTGCCCATTGGCGGCACCGCGCCCAACCTGAAGGCGTCGATCGCCGGCGAGACCCACGAGTACACCGACATGTACCCGGGCATGGCGAAGGCCGCCCGCGAGGAAGGCTTCGACGAGATCGCCGACTGGTTCGAGACCCTGGCGAAGGCCGAGAAGAGCCACGCCGGGCGGTTCCAGAAGGCGCTCGACACGCTCGGCCAGTAGCGGCCGGCATCGGGCCGGGCGCGCTCGCGCGCGCCCGGCCGCTTCGCCCCATCAACATGCCGGTCGGTCCGGTCGTGGCGCCGGACGTCGAGGTCCGGCGCGAGGAGACGTCCGTGCCCGGTCCCAGGGAAGGCAGCACCGAGGCGCCGATCCGGCATCCGCTGGGGTGGCGGGAGGCGGACTTCCACGACGAAGCCAAGCTCGACGCCGAGCTGCGGCGGGTGTTCGACATCTGTCACGGCTGCCGGCGCTGCTTCAACCTGTGCGATTCGTTCCCGCGCCTGTTCGACCTGGTCGACGCCGCCGAGAGCGGCGAGGTCGAGGGCGTGGCCAGCGCCGACTTCAAGAAGGTCGTGGACGCCTGCACGCTGTGCGACATGTGCTTCATGACCAAGTGCCCCTACGTTCCGCCGCACGAGTTCAACCTGGACTTCCCGCACCTGATGCTGCGCTACCGCGCCATCGAGCGGCGCAAGGGCCTGGTGCCGCTGGCGGACCGCGAGCTGGCCAAGACCGACCGCAACGGCCGCCTAGCCGCCACGGTGGCGCCGCTGGCCAACTGGGCCAGCGCCACGGGCAACACCCTGACCCGCCCGGTGCTCGAGGCGGTGGCCGGCGTGCACCGCGAGGCGGAGCTGCCGAAGTACCACGCGCGCACGTTCCAGGCCGAGGCCCAGGCCACCGCGCCCGCGGTCAACCGCGACGCCCCAGCGTTGGGGCGCAAGGCCGTGCTCTACGCCACATGCTTCGTCAACTACAACGAGCCCGGCATCGGCCGCGCCGCGCGCGCCGTGCTGGCGCACAACGGCGTCGAGACCCGCGTCGAACACCCGGCGTGTTGCGGCATGCCGCAGCTCGAGCAGGGCGACATTGAGGAGGTCGCGCGGCGAGCGCGCACGGTTTCGTCGGCGCTGCTGCCGCTGGTCGATCAGGGCTACACCATCATCGCCCTGGTGCCGAGCTGCGCGCTGATGCTGAAGTTCGAATGGCCGCTGATCCTGCCCGAGGACGCGGGCGTGAAGCGTCTGGCGGCGGCGACGCGCGATCTCAGCCAATACGTGGTGGACATCGCCAGGACCGAGGGCCTGGCCCCGAGCATGACGGCCCTGGGCGCCGGCATGACCGTGCACCTGGCCTGCCACGCGCGCGCTCAGAACATGGGCGCAAAGGCCGCCGAGATGCTGCGCCTGATCCCCGAGGCCGACGTGCAGGTGATCGAACGCTGTTCGGGCCACGGCGGATCGTGGGGCGTCAAGAAGGACAATTTTTCGATCGGCATGAAGGTGGGGCGTCCGGTGATGCGTCAGGCGGCGGCGGAACCCGGGCGCCAGGTCGCGTCCGAATGCCCGCTAGCCGCGCTGCATATCGCCCAGGGCATGGGCCGGCTGGAGAAGGACCCGGTCAAGGATGCCAAGGCTGCCCACCCGATCGAGTTGATGGCGCGCGCCTACGGACTGGCGTCATGAGCCGGGCGATCACCCGCACCGACATCTTGGACCCGGCGACCTATGAGCAACGCCGGGCCGAACTGCGCGCCCGCAACGTGGAACGCAAGAAGGCGCGACGCGTGCACGTCGGCCCGTTCGCCACGTTCCACTTCGAGAGCCGCGACACCATGTGGATGCAGATCCACGAGATGCTGCGCATCGAGAAGGGCGGCGAGGCGCAGATCGACGGCGAGCTGGAGGCCTACAACCCGCTGGTGCCCCAAGGGCACGAGTTGACCGCGACGATGATGCTCGAGATCGAGGATCCGCAGCACCGCGCGGTGGTGCTGGCCCGCCTCGGCCACATCGACGAGTCCATCACGCTTTTCTTCGCCGGCGAGACCGTGAAGGCCCTGCCGGTGAATCCCGAGGAGGACCGCACCACGCCCGAGGGCAAGACCTCGTCGATCCACTTCTTGCGCTTCGTCTTCGCGCCGGAGCAGATCGCCAGATTCCGTACGCCCGGCACCCAGGTGGTGCTGGCCTTCGCCCACCCCGACTACGCCCATGCGGCGGTGATGCCCGAGGCGGTGCGCGCCGCGCTGGCCGAGGACTTCGACTAGGGCGAGGACCGATCAGCTACGCGTGCGGATCAGCTCGAGGGCCCGGGCCCGGGCCCGCGCCGTGGCGCAGGCGCGCGAGACGGTATCTTTCTCGTCGTCGGGAAACGGTGTCAGGAACTGCTCGGCCGTCCTGCCATCGCGGCGGGTCGTGAGGATGTCGATCTTGAGGCGCAGGATTTCGTCGTTACCGAGCGCCTGAAGCACCGAGCGCACGCCGCGATGACCGCCGTCGCCGACGCGATCTCGGTTGCGTACTGAGCCGAGATCCGACATCGCGTCGTCGTGCACCAGGATGCACCGTTGGCTGTCCAGGTGCAGAGCGTCGAGCGCCTCAGCGACCGCTGGGCCGCTGATGTTCATCATCGTCGTGGTCTTGATCAGATGGACGGTCACGTCGCCCACCTTGGTCTCGGCGAGCCGGAACTTGCCCCGGTCTTGCCACGGCGAGGCGTCGAGTTCGCGGACGAGTTCGTCGACCACCCGGTGACCTAGATTGTGGGGCGTGTCCGCCGGCGCCTCGGTCGGGTTGCCCAGACCGACGATGCCAAAGGCGCGCGACCTAGTCTCGTCCTCCGGTGCGTGCCCAACCCGATCCCCGTCGTCCGATGGAGGCGCCAGCTCGATGTCGGCGAAATCCTGGAAGTCGTCGGCGGGGTGCGACGCCTTGACCAGCACGAGGTCGCCGGACCGCGAGTGCTGGGCCAGGAACACGCGCGCAGATCTCCTGGAGATGATGCGGTGCAGGCGACCCTCGACGCCCGGCATGGTCCCCGGCCGGATCTGGGTCGCCATCGGGCCGACGAACAGAACCATGTCGGCGACGGCCAGCGCGTCCCGGGCGATGGCGCGCGCAGCGCGGGTCGCCTTCGTAGTCGGAGATCGTTCCCATGACAACGATCTTGCGTTGCGCCCTTGCCCGCGCCATGTAGGCGAGCGCCGGCGCGATGGTAAGGAACGAACACTTGAAGTCGACTATGATGAAGGCGATGCCATCGGGGCGCTCGTGTGGTTTCATGCGCCGGTCGATTGGCTCCGTGCGGCCGATTGCGTACGCGGCATCCTCGAGCGGCACGCCCAACCCATCGGCGGTGGCGAGCGCCCCCAGGCACGCCCTGACCCATTGTTCGCCGCACAGTCGGGTTTGCACGCGGCAACGCCGATCGCCGGCGACGACCGTGAAGGCGAGCCGTTCGGGCCATCCGTCGACGATGTCCATGGCGCGATAGTCCGCGCCTTCGGCCAACCCGAAGGTGACCACGCGCCCGCGGCACAGGCCCGCCATCGTGCGCACGCGCGGATCGTCGGCGTTCAGCACCGCCAAGCCATGCGCGGGTACCGCCGCGACCAGCTTGCCGATCTCGTGCGCCATGGCGTCCGGACCGCCAAGGTGTTCCACGTGATCGCGGCCTACCTCGGTCACGACGGCGACGGTGAACGATCTGGTCGATCTGACGCGCGATGATGGGCGTGCCGGCGCGCGTCACCTCCGACATTTCCGCAACGGCGAAGCGGTGCCACGGCATCGTGCCGAACATCAGGCGGCCGTGGTAGGCGTTCGAGCTTCCAGGCGTCCGCGTGCCCCTCATCGACGCGGACAAGGCAGCGAAGGTCAGCTCCTTCGTCGTCGTCTTCCCCGTGCTGCCGGTGACACCGACGACGACAGTGCGGCGCAGCGCGAGGCGTCGCCATGTCCGTGCGTGGCGATCCAGCAGTCTCAGGCCCGCGCTGTACCCCACATGACGCGCCACCATCTCGCGCAGGCGCGAAAGCACCATCGGTTCCCCGATCTCTGCCCTAGAGCGGTTTCACTGAAGGTTGAGTCGTGGGGGATTTCCGGGGTCGGCGAACAGTGATTCTCTCGCCTTGTGATGAGCGAGGAGGGAGCGATGGGACGGCCTTTGAGTGTTGATCTTCGTCGGC
>VGDP01000043.1 GCA_016869675.1 Alphaproteobacteria bacterium
GCCGCGCCCCGGACACGTCCATGCCGCCGAACTTCCCCTTTCAGGCGTAGAACGTGGCCGTGCTGATGCCGTGCTTGCGGCCGACCTCCGCCGTCTTCTCACCCGCCTCCTGCTCCCGCAGGAGCCCAATGATCTGCTCTTCCGTGAACCTCGATCGCTTCATCCGTCCGGTCCCTCCTGGCTTGCCGGACTCCGGCTTCACATGGAGGAAGGCGCGGGGGGCTGGTCAGCATCAACCAGGATGAGCCAGAGCCTCCGCTAAAAGACCGCCCCGGCTGTCCCACTTATCCTGACGACGGACAGACGGCGAAGCCATCGAGATGGCGCTCGACCTCAGGGATCAGGATTAGCTGGAACCGCCATCGGTCGCGTCGGCCAAGACTTGGCGCAGGGCATCGAAGGGCAACCGCACGCAAGTGTGTCGGCTCGGGTGCCGGCGCGCTGGCATGAACATGGCGTAGGTATCGAAGGGGGGCGCGGGCGGCGGGCCGTCATGGCCCAACATGGCCACGACCTCGTCCTCGGCGCGGGCAAGCGTGCCGGGTTCGCGCGAGACGGCCGCGTCAGCCAGCAGGGCCGTCGAGGCCTGGCACAGGGCGCAACCGCGCGTGCGAAAGCCGACGGCGGCGATACGCCCGTCGCGCACGCACACGTCCATGGTGACGCGGTCGCCGCACAGCGGGTTGTCGACGGTGGAGCTGCCGTCGGGCCGATCGAGCCGGCGGTTCTCGGCGCCGCGCCGCGCCGCCTCGAGGATCGCCTGCTGGTAGAGGTCGTCGCTCATCGGAAGCGGCCGAGCGCGTCGTCGAGCCCGGTCAGGAACGCGTCGACGTCGCCGTCGTCGTTGTAGACCGCCAAGCTGGCCCGGGTCGTACCCGCCACGTCGAAGTGGTCCATCAGGGGCTGGGCGCAATGGTGCCCGCCGCGCAGGGCGACGCCGTGACTGTCGAGCACCTGGCACACGTCGTGGGGATGGATGCCGGCGGTGGCGAACGCGACGACGGGCATGCGCGCCTGCAAGCCCGCCGGCCCGATCAGCCGCGTGCGGGCGCGCTCGGCCAGACCCTCGATCAGGCGGCCGGTCAGGCGCGCCAGGTGGGCGTGGCACGCCTCGCGCGGTAGGGCCTCGATCCAGCGCGCTGCTGCCGCCATGCCGACCGCTTGCGCGATGGGTGGCGTGCCGGCCTCGAAGCGCTGCGGCGGGTCGGCGAAGGTCGTCCGTTCCAGGGTCACCGTGCGGATCATCTCGCCGCCGCCCATAAACGGGTCCATGGCGGCCAGCCGTTCGCGCCGCGCCCACAGGACACCCACGCCGTGCGGGCCGAACATCTTGTGGCAGGATAGGGCATAGAAATCGACGCCCAGGGCCGGGATGTCCCACGGCCCGTGGGCTGCGGCCTGGGCGCCGTCCAGCAGGACTGCCGCGTCGACCGCGCGCGCCGCCTCGACCACGCGCGCGACGTCGGTGACGGCACCGGTGACATTGGACACGTGGGTTACGGCGATCAGCCGGGTCCGCGCGCCGACGACTCGGCCCAGGTTGTCGAGGTCGAGCCGGCCCTCGCCGGTGATCGGCAGGACCCTCAGGACAACGCCGCGCCGGTCGCGCAGCATCTGCCACGGCACCAGGTTGGAGTGGTGTTCAAGCAGCGACACCACCACCTCGTCGCCGGGCGCGAGCCGGTTGCCGAAGGCGTGCGCCACCAGGTTGATCGCACCCGTCGTGCCGCCGGTGAAGACGATCTCGCCTTTATCGGCGGCACCAAGGAACCGGGCCATCGTGGCGCGCGCGTCCTCGAAGGCCTCGGTCGCGGCCTCGGCCAGACGATGCACGCCGCGATGGACGTTGGCCCGGTGGCTGGTCTCGTGGGCGACAATCACGTCGAGCACGGCGCGCGGCACCTGGGTCGTGGCGCCGTTGTCCAGATAGTGCAGGTCGCACTGCTCGAGGATCGGGAACTGACGGCGCAGAGCCGCCATGTCCAGTCCGCTCATGACGCAGCGCGTCCCAGCCGTGCCAGCGCGTCGGGTGTGTCGAAATCGGTCAACACCGCGTCGTCGCCACAGGCGACCTCGACGACCTTGTCCTCGTGCTTGCCGATCAGGTGGCGTGCGCCCACGTCGCCGGCAAGCCCCCGCATGGCGTCGAAGAACTGCCGATCCCACAGCACCGGATTACCACGCTTTCCTTGATAGACAGGAACAACGATCGATCGTCCCTCTATCGGATTTAACGCGAAAATCATCTTCTCGATGATGTCATGCGTCACAAGAGGCATATCACCCAGACAGACGATCGCCGCGGCCGTGTCGTCGGGCAGCGCCGCGATCCCGCGGGCCAGGGACGTGGCCAGGCCCTGGGCGTGATCCGGGTTGTGCACGAAGATCACCGCACGGCCCCCCAGGGCCTGGCGGACCGTCTGATCCTGATGTCCAGTCACCACGACGATCGGGTCGGCGCCGGCGCGCAAGGCGGCGTCCACGGCGTGCGCGACCATTGGTTTGCCGTCGACATCGACCAGCAGCTTGTTCACTGGCCCCATGCGCCGCGACTGGCCGGCGGCCAGCACGATGGCCGCGACACGCGGCCGACTGGCCGGGGCCGCGGCCGGCGAGGTCGCCGCCCGCGCAAGGCCCCGCTGGGCGGTCTCCATCAGGAGCCCGCCGGCGCCCATGCGCATGATATCGGCCCCGGTGACCTCGAGCCCGGCGACGATCCGTTGCAGGACCCAATCGAAGCCGTTGAGTTTGGGCGAACGGGCGCAGCCCGGCAGGCCGAGGATGGGCACGGCGCCGCGGCGCGCCAACAGCAGCAGGTTGCCCGGGTCGACCGGCATGCCCATGTGCACGATGATGCCGCCGAAGGCCTCGACCGCCGCCGGGATGACGTCGCGCCGGTCCGTGATCGCGGCGGCGCCGTAGGCCAGGATCAGATCGCAGCCGGCGGCTTCCAGCGCGGCGAACGCCTCGGCGATGGCGGGGGGCGCGTGATCGCAGCTCCGCTCGGCCGCGAGCCGGCATCCCAGGCCGTCGAGCCGGGCCTGCACGGCCGCGCGGGTGCCATCCAGGACCTTGGCCTTGGTACCGGGCAGCCGGGTCAGCACCAACCCGACGGCGCGCGGCGCGAACGACGCAACGGCGACCAGGGGACCAGCGGCGCTGTCCACGGCGGCTAGGGCGCGGTCCAGGGTCGCGCGGGGCAGGGCGAAGGGGATGATCTTGACGGTGGCGACCATCTGACCCGGCTCCGCCACCGCGTAGGGCGCCAGCGTCGCGACAGTCACTGCCTCGTCCACCAGGTTCAAGCGGTCAAGCCGTTCGGGGCCCACGCGAACCAGCCCGCGTGCCCCGGTGAACAGATTGCAGCGCCCCGTGAACGCTCTGCCGAGCTCGATCCCGGGGCCGGCGATGGCCCGGGCGATGGCCAGCGCCGCCGCATCCTCGCCCACGTCGTCGCCCTCCAGGCGGGCGACGACCACGGTCTCGATGCCCGCCGCCTTGAGTTCGGCTACATCGACGGCCGTGAGCACATGGCCCTTCTTGAGCACGCGACCCTTGGCGCCGACGGCGTGGGCGACGATGGCACCCTCGGTTTCGTCGATCGGTACAGCGCCGAACTTCATGCCGCCTCGCACGCGGCCTTGGCCAAGCGCCGGACCTGAGTGATCTGGGCCATGATCGAGAGCGCGATCTCGGCCGGCGACAGGGCGCCGATGTCGAGCCCGACGGGGCCATGAATGCGGGCCATCGCGCCCGCGTCGAAGCCCAGCGCGCCAAGCCGCTGCAACCGGTTGGCGTGGGTCCGCCGGCTGCCCAGCGCGCCGATGTAGAACGCCGGCGAGCGCAGGGCGACCGCCAAGGCCGGATCGTCGATCTTGGGATCGTGGGTCAGCGTGACCACGGCCGTACGCCGGTCGGGCGCCAACGTTTCCAGCGCATCGTCCGGCCAGTCGGTGGAGACCGTCACGTCGGGAAACCGCTGGGCGTCGGCGAAGGATCGCCGCGGATCGACCAACGTCACACCGTAGCCCGCCAGCACGGCCATACGCGCGAGCGGCTGCGCGATGTGCACCGCGCCGACCACGATCAGCCGCAGGGGCGGGCTGAACACATGGAGGAAGATCTCCTCGCCGCCGACCGTGACGGTGCGCGACACATCATCGTCAACCGCCCGTTCGATTTCGGCGACCACCGCCGTGTCCAGACCGGCCATAGCGGGCTCCCACACCACCTGGCGGCCGCCGGCGAGCCAGGTGGCGATGGCGACGGGTCGACCGGCGGCGCGCACCGCCTGCACGCGATCGAGATCGTCGCGCCTCATGTCAGGCGCTCCACGTAGACCCGGACCGTGCCGCCGCAGGCCAGCCCGACCTCCCAGGCCTGTTCGTTGCTGACGCCGAACTCAAGCGTGCGCTGCCGACCGTCGCCGATCGCCGCCAGGGCCTCGCGCACCACGGCACCCTCGATGCAGCCGCCGGAGACCGAGCCCACGAAGGCGCCCGTACCGTCCACGGCGAGCTGGCTGCCGACGGGGCGGGGGCTCGACCCCCACGTGCCGATGACCGTGGCCAACGCCACGTCGCGGCCCTCGCGCCGCCAAGCGGCCGCCCGGCCCAGCACGTCGTCATCCGGAATCCGCGTCAGCTTGCCTTCGCCCATCGCCGCAGCTCCTCGTTGCGCGACACTGCCGGCTGGGCCAGTGCATCGGCGAGCGCTTCGAGGCTCGCCAGGTTGTGCGCCGGCCGGAACTCGTCCACATGCGGCAGGATCGCCCGTATTCCCCAAGACTTGGGTTCGAATCCCTCGTAACGCAACAGGGGATTAAGCCAGATCAGCCGTCGGCAGGACTTGTGCAAGCGCTCCATCTCGGCGCCGACGTCGCTGGTGGCGTCGCGGTCGAGCCCGTCGCTTATGAACAGCACGACAGCACCCTGACCCAGGACCCGGCGCGACCAGCGCTGGTTGAACGCGTGCAGCGCGCCGCCGATCCGCGTGCCGCCCGACCAGTCCTCGACCGCGCCACCGACCTTGCCGAGCGCCACCTCCACGTCCTTGTAACGCAAGTGGCGGGTGACGTTGGTCAGCCGTGTGCCGAACAGGAAGGTGAACACGCGCTCGCGGTCGCTGGTCAAGGTGTGGGCGAAGTGCATCAGCATCTGCGCGTAGCGCGTCATCGAGCCGGAGATGTCGCACAGCAGCACAATGGCCGGCGGCCGGGGTCGCGCACGGCGCAGGCGCAGAGGGATGACGTCGCCGCCCAGACGCAGGCTGGCACGCAGGCTGGCGCGCAGGTCGGCACGGCCACGGCTGCGGTCGGGGCGGAAGCGACGGGTCGGCACGCTGGGAAGCGGCAGCCGCAGGCGTGCGATCGCCGTCTTGGCGCGGCGGATCTCCTCGGCGCTCATGGCCTCGAAGTCCTTGCGCGCCAGGATTTCGCAATCCGAGAAGGTCAGGGCCGCGTCCATTTCGACGCGGTCCTCGGGCGCCCGTTCGCCCTTGCCGGGCCCGGGCTTGCGGCCACCGGTCAAGGCCTCGCGCACGCGGCGCGTCAATTCGGCGCCGCCACCGGGCACCTGGGTCCGCACCGTGGGCAGCAGCAGCGACAGCATCTTCTCGAGCAACTGAGGATCGCGCCAGAACACGTGGAACGCCTGGTCGAACACTTCGTGCTGGTCGCGCCGGCTGACGAACACCGCGTGCAACGTCCAGTAGAAGTCCTCGCGAAAGCCAATGCCGGCGGCCTCGACGGCGCGGATCGCGTCGAGCACGTGGCCGGGGCCGACGGGCAAGCCGGCGGCGCGCAGCGCCCGGCCGAAGTGCATGATGTTCTCCGCCAGCCGGCCGGACGGAGCGTCGGTCATCGTGGCCCAGCCACGAACGCCCTTCGTGGGCCGCTTCGCGGCCACCTCAGGGCCGACGGTATGGGGGGGTCGTTGGCCCTACGGCGCCCGCACAGCGAACCTCCAAGGGTTGCCGGGACGACAACGCCGCTAGCCCGGAGGTGCCCACGAAGTGAGCCACGAAGGGCGGGGTTAGGATGGTAGTGGACGTCCACCCCGCCGACGCGACAGCGCGGAAAGGCGAGCGGCATCGCCGCCGATGAGGGCTTCCTTCTTGGCCCGGCTCCAGCCCTTGAGCTGCCTTTCCGCGACCTTGGCGTCGTCGCGTGAGTCAAAGGCGCGCGAGTAGGCGAGGTGCACAGGACGCCGACGCTGGGTCCAGCCGGGAACCTCGCCGCTGTCGTGCTGCCCGAGCCGCCATTCGAGATCATCGGTGCAGCCCACATAGTACGATCCATCACGACAGCGCAGGATGTAGACCCAGAATGTCACAGGTACCGATGACTGAGAATCGCCCTTTGCGGCCCGCTGTGCGGGCACCTCAGGGCTAGCGAACTGATCACGCGCCCGCCCTTCGTTGCCCGCGCAGCGGACGTCTCATGGCGAACGAGTACACAGTACCGTCCGCCCTGAGGTACCCACGAAGGGCGAGGTCCGGGCGCGCGGGCATCACACAGTCCGCGCCAGCGCCAGGTCGCTCTTGATGCGGCGCAGGATGGCTGCGGCCTCGGAGCCCTGGATGCGGGCGATGTCGTCCTGGTACTTGAGCAGGACGCCAAGCGTGTCGTCGATGGTCTCGGGGTCCAGCGCGATCTTGTCGAGCTGGACGAGCGCGGTGGCCCAATCGAGCGTCTCGGCGACGCCCGGCAGCTTGAACAGGTCCTGCTTGCGCAACTCCTGAATGAAGGCCACGACCTCCTCGGCGAGCCGTTCGGCGGCGCCGGGTACCTTGGCGCGCACGATGGCCAGCTCGCGCTCGGCCTTGGGGTAGTCGATCCAGGCGTAGAGGCAGCGCCGTTTCAGCGCATCGTGGATCTCGCGCGTGCGGTTCGACGTGATGACGACGATCGGCGGCTCCTTCGCCTTGATCGTGCCCAGTTCGGGCACGGTCACCTGCCAATCGGACAGAACTTCCAACAAATAGGCCTCGAACGGCTCGTCGGTGCGGTCGAGCTCGTCGATCAGCAGCACCGGTGGGCCCGCCAAGTCCGGTTCAAGCGCCTGCAGGATCGGCCGGCGGATCAGGAACGCGTCGGCGAAGATGTCGGCGGCCAGCGTCGCGCGGTCGGCGTCGTGGGCCGCCTCGGCCAGGCGTATCTCGATCATCTGGCGTGGGTAGTTCCACTCGTAGACCGCGTTGGCGACGTCGAGGCCGTCGTAGCATTGCAGCCGCAGCAGGCGCCGGCCGAGCCCGGCGGCGACGACCTTGGCGAGTTCGGTCTTGCCCACGCCCGCCTCGCCCTCGAGGAAGAGCGGGCGGCCCAGGCGCAGCGCCAGGAACAGCGACGTGGCCAAGCCGCGGTCGGCCACGTAGCCCTGAGCGGTCAGCAAGGTCGCGATGGCTTCGATGGAAGCGGGTAGGGGCATGAACGACGACCGCGATAGGGTTCCGGGCGCCCAGGGGCGGGCCGGAGCCCGCCCCCCCCGGAACCAGCTGGACAGGCTTCTACGACGCGGCCGCGACGGCGCGCTTGGCCATCACGGTGACCAGGTGCGCGCGGTACTCCGCCGAGGCGTGCAGGTCGCTATTGAGACCACTGGCCGCGTGCTTGACGTTCGCGACCGCATCGGCCGTGAAGCCGCCGCTGAGCGCCTTCTCCATGGCCGCCTGGCGGAACGCGCAGGGGCCCGCCCCGGTGACCGCCACGCGCACGCCACCCTTGGTCTTGGCGACGAACACGCCGACGATGGCGTAGCGCGATGCCGGGTTGGCGAACTTGGCGTAGCCAGCCTTCTCGGGCACCGGGAAGCTCACCGACGTGATGAGTTCGCCATCCTCGAGCGCGGTCTCGAACAGGCCCTTAAAGTAGTCGTCGGCCTTGATCTCGCGCTTGTTGGTCTTGATCGTCGCGCCCAGGCCCAGGACCGCGGCGGGATAGTCGGCCGCCGGATCGCTGTTGGCCAGGCTGCCGCCGATGGTGCCGCGGTTGCGCACCTGCGGATCACCGATGCCGCCGGCCAGCTTGGCCAACGCGGGGATGGCCTTGGCGACCGCGGCGTTGGATGCCACCTCGCCGTGGGGCGTCATGGCGCCGATGGTCACCGTGCCGCCGTCGACCTTGATCCCCTTGAGCTCAGCGACGCCGGCCAGATCGACCAGGTCCGACGGGTGGGACAGTCGCAGCCTCATGCTGGGCAGCAGCGTGTGGCCACCCGCCAAGTAGCGGGCTTCGGAACCCTTGGCGAAGGCGCCCGCGGCGTCCTTGACCGAGGTGGGCTTGTGGTAGGCGAAGCTGTACATGGTCTCCCCCCTCAGTCGGCCGCCTTGCGGCTCGCGTTCTGGATCGCCTGCCACACCCGGTGGGGCGAGGCTGGCATGTCGAACTCCTTGACGCCCAAGGGCTTAAGCGCGTCGAGCAGGGCGTTGATGACCGCTGCGGCGGCACCGATCGTCCCGGCCTCGCCGCAGCCCTTCACGCCCAGCGGGTTGTGCGTGCACGGCACGACGTTCGTGCTGACCTCGAAGGAGGGCACGTCGTCGGCCTTGGGCATGCAGTAGTCCATGAACGAGCCGGTCAGGAGCTGGCCGCTCTGGGCGTCGTAAACGCAGTTCTCGGTCAAGGCCTGGCCGATGCCCTGAGTGATGCCGCCGTGCACCTGGCCTTCGACAATCATCGGGTTGATGATGTTGCCGAAGTCATCCACTGCTACGAAGCGCAGCACCTTGGTCGTTCCTGTCTCCGGATCGACCTCAACCTCCGCGATATGGCAGCCTGAGGGGAACGTGAAATTTTTCGGGTCGTAGAATGCCGATTCGTCGAGGCCCGGCTCGGTCGTCTCGTGCGGGAAGTTGTGCGGCACGTAGGCCGAGAGCGCGATCTCGCCGATCGCCTTCTGCTTGTCGGTGCCCGCGACGCGGAAGACGCCGTCCTTGAACTCGATGTCCGCCTCGGACGCCTCGAGCTGATGGGCCGCGATCTTCTTGCCCTTGGCGATCACCTTGTCGATCGCCTTGACCAGCGCCGAACCGCCGACGGCGAGCGAGCGCGAGCCGTAGGTGCCCATGCCGAACGGGATGCGGTCGGTGTCGCCGTGGACGATCTCGACGTTCTCGATGGGGATGCCGAGCTTGTCCGCCACGATCTGTGCGAACGTCGTTTCGTTCGATTGGCCGTGGGGATGGCTGCCGGTGAACACGGTCACCGAACCAGTTGGGTGGAAACGCACCTCGGCCGACTCATAAAGGCCGGCACGGCCGCCGAGCGCGCCCACCACGGCTGAGGGCGCGATGCCGCACGCCTCGATATAGTGGGAGATGCCGATACCGCGCAGCTGCCCACGCTTCTTCGACTCCTCGCGCCGCTTGGCGAAGCCGGCCCAATCGACCACCTTCGCCGCGTCGTTCAGGTTCTTGCCGAAATCGCCGCAGTCGTACTGCAACGCCACCGGCGTCTGGTACGGCATGGCCGAGGCGGGGATTACGTTCTTGCGCCGGAGCTCGACCGGATCGATCCCGAGCTGCCAGGCGGCACGCTCGACCACCCGCTCGAGCAGGTAGCACGCCTCGGGCCGCCCGGCGCCGCGGTAGGCGTCCACCGCCGAGGTGTTCGTGAACAGGGCCTTGGTCTCCACATAGACCGCCGGCGTCGTGTACACGCCCGCCAGCAGAGTGCCGTACAACCAGGTCGGGATCGCCGGGGCGAACGTCGAGAGATACGCGCCCATCGCCGCCTTGGTCGAGACCTTGAGCGCGGTGAACTTGTGGTCCTTGTCCAGTGCCAGCTCGACGTGGGTCGCGTGGTCCCGCCCGTGCGCGTCGCACAGGAACGATTCGGACCGCTCGGCCGTCCACTTCACCGGACGGCCGACCTTCTTGGCGGCCCAGGTCAGAACGGCTTCCTCGGCGTAGTGAAAGATCTTCGAGCCGAAGCCGCCGCCCACGTCGGGCGAGACGACGCGCAGCTTGTGCTCGGGGATGCCGAGCACGAAGGCGCCCATGAGCAGGCGGATGACGTGCGGGTTCTGGCTCGAGGTGTAGAGCGTGTAGCGATCGGTCGCGGCGTCGTACTCGCCGATCCCTGCGCGCGGCTCGATGGCGTTGGGCACCAGCCGGTTGTTGACCAGGTCCAGCTTGACCACGTGGGCGGCCTTCGCGAGCGCCGCGTCGACCGCCGCCTTGTCGCCCAGGTGCCAGTCGTAGCACAGGTTGCCGGGCGCCTGGTCGTGGACCTGCGGCGCGCCACCTTTGTCAGCCTCGGCGACGTTGACCACGGCCTTCAGCGGCTCGTAGCTCACGTCCACCAGCTCGGCCGCATCGCGCGCCTGGTTGCGCGTCTCGGCGATCACCACGGCGATGTGGTCACCGACGTAGCGCGCCTTGTCGGGGGCCAGCGGGATGTGCGGCGGCTCGTTCATGGGCGAGCCGTCCTTGCTGTGGATCTGCCAACCGGCCGGCAGGCCGTTGACCTTGTCGGCCAGCATGTTGGCCCCGGTCAGCACGGCGACGACGCCCGGCGCCTTCAGCGCCTTGGAAATGTCGACCTTCTTGATCGTGGCGTGGGCGTGCGGCGAGCGCACGAACACGGCGTGGGCCTGGCCGGGCCGGTTGATGTCGTCGGTGTAGGTGCTCTTGCCGACGAGGAACCGGGCGTCTTCCTTGCGGCGGACGCGCGCGCCGATGCCGTTCTCAGCCATGGCCCTATCTCCCCCCCATCGCCTTGGCGCCGGCGGCGATCGACTTCACGATGTTGTGGTAGCCGGTGCAGCGGCAGATGTTGCCTTCCAAATGGTGCCGGATCTCGGATTCGCTCGGGCTCGGGTTGTTCTTCACCAGATCGAGCGCGCTCATCACCATGCCGGGCGTGCAGAAACCGCACTGCAGGCCGTGGTTCTCACGGAAGGCTTCCTGCATCGGGTGCAGCTTGCCGTCCTTGGCGAGCCCTTCGATGGTCGTGACCGGAGCGCCCTGGGCCTGCACCGCGAGCACGGTGCACGACTTGACCGATTTGCCGTCCACATGGACGACACAGGCGCCGCACTGGCTAGTGTCGCAGCCGACGTGCGTACCGGTCAGCCCCAGATGATCGCGCAGATAGTGAACCAGCAGGGTCCGTTCCTCCACCGGAGCGGAGACAGCCTTGCCGTTCACCGTCATGGACACAGAGATCGCCATCGAAGTCCTCCCGTTAGGTACTAGCATCGCGGTGGCATCGCCTTGTCCCGGCGCGCACACCGCCACCCCTCGCGCGTACTTTCCAGCGGCGACCCGATCGGGTCAAGGGTGATCGTGCCGTGGCCTCAAGAGCCTGCCACGACCAGCAGAATCAGGGCGATGAGGACGACAAGGCCGGCGATCCACAGCCAGGGCGGCAGACCCTTGGTCGCGGGCACGGACGGTACCGGCGTCGGTTCCGCGGGCGGCGCTTCGACCACGGCAGCGGGTTGCGCCGAGGCGACCACCTCGGCGAAGCGGCCGAAGAAGTCATCCGCCAGCTTGCGCGCGGTGCCTTCCACCAGTCGAGAGCCGATCTGCGCCAGCTTGCCACCGACGTGGCCGTTCGCCTCGTAGCGCACGACGGTGGCGCTGTCGTCGGCCTCCAGGCGCACCTTGGCGCCGCCCTTGGCGAACCCGGCTGGGCCGCCCGTGCCTTCGCCGCTGATCGTGTAGCCGTTGGGCGGGTCGATATCACTCAGCGTCACGCGTCCGCCGAAGGTCGCCTTGACCGGTCCGAACTTGGCGACCACCCGTACCGTGAACGCGGTGTCGCTGTCCTTCGTAATGGACTCGCAGCCCGGAATGCACTTCGCCAGAATGTCCGGATCGTTGAGCGCGGCCCACACGGCTTGGCGTGGCGCCGGTATGCGGAACTCGCCGCTCAGATCCATCGCCGTCCTCCCGAAACAAGGAGGACCCTATCGTCCAGCGCGGCGGGTGACAACGACTGCAGGTTGCGGGTGGCGCGAAGAACGGTTAGGGATGTCTGGCCATGCCGATACGCGAGATGTACGCCTCGATCATGATCGCCGACCGGGTGACTCTGCCGGCAGCGGCGACGGTCGAAAATGGGATCGCGACCCCTGTGTCCGGCCGCTTTCACCACATGCCGGTCATCGATGAGCAGGGGCGCTTCGTCTGTCGCTCGGCGTCTCCCACGTGGCCAAGCTTCTGTCGCCCAAGGCCGTGACCATGCCGGGCGGCCTTGGGGACGTGTCCTTCGTGCACGATTCCCTGGTCGACATGCGGCAGAGGCTCGATGTGCTGAAGGGCAGGACCGTCGCCGAGATCGGCGATTGCGACATCAAGACCGTTCACCCCGACACGCCGCTCGTGCGCGGCCTGCAGCTTCTCGTCCAGGGTCGTTCCCTGGTGCCGGTGGTCGAGCGCGATGCCGGTCGTCTGGTCGGCGTCCTCGCCTTCTACGGCCTGCTCGCCCGCTTGCAGGGGTAGGGAATGCACGGCGAGGCGGGGACCTGGGTGCCTCAGGTCATCTTCGGCTGGGATGCCATGTGGGTGGCCACGGGTATCCTGCTTCTGACCTACGCCGTCATCATCACCGAGAAAATCAACCGAGCCATCGTCGCCCTGGTCGGCGCGGGCCTGATGGTTCAGGTGGGTGTGCTCGACCAGGCCGAAGCAATCCGCGGCATCGATTTCAACACTATCGCGCTGCTGGTCGGCATGATGGTGATCGTCGCCATCACCAAGAAATGCGGCGTGTTCCAGTGCGTCGCCATCTGGTCGGCCAAGGTGGTCAAGGCGAACCCGCGCGGCATCTTGATCATGCTGGCCGTGGTCACGGCGCTGTTGTCGGCGCTCCTGGACAACGTCACGACCGTGCTGCTGATCGCGCCGGTGACGCTGCTGATCACCGAAGAGCTGAAGATCAACCCTTACCCAATCCTGTTCGCCGAAATCCTCGCGTCCAATATCGGCGGCACGGCAACGCTGATCGGCGACCCTCCCAACATCATAATCGGATCGGCCACCGGTTTGACGTTCAACGACTTCGTGGTCAACCTGGGTCCGATCGTCGTGCCGGTGCTGGCGGTCACACTGGCCATCATCTACGCCATTTGGCGCAAGGAACTCGTGACCACGGTCGAGGCGCGCGAGCGTGTGATGCGCTTCGTGCCGGGCGAGGCGATCACCGACACCCGGTTGCTCAAGCAGTCCCTCTTCGTGCTGGCGTTGGTCATCGCCGGCTTCATCCTGGCCCATCCGCTGCACATGGAGCCGGGCACCATCGCCATGCTCGGTGCCGCCATCCTGCTGTTGCTCGACAATTTCTGGCGCAAGGCCGAGGACCAGTCGCATACGACCCACACGACCTTCGGCGAGGTGGAGTGGATCGTCATCTTCTTCTTCATCGGCCTGTTCATCGTCGTCCACGGCGTCAACGCCTCCGGCCTCCTCGCCTTGCTGGGCGGGGAACTCGTTGACGCGACCGGCGGCGATCTGGCGGTGACCGGCCTTGTGGTGCTGTGGGCATCGGCATTGCTGTCCGCGGTGATCGACAATATCCCGTTCGTTGCAACCATGATCCCGATCATCGAGTCCTTGGGTCCGATGTTCGGCGGCCCCGAGGCGCTGGAACCCTTGTGGTGGTCGCTTTCGCTTGGCGCTTGCCTGGGTGGCAACGGCTCTTTGATCGGTGCCAGCGCGAACCTGGCCGTCGCGGGTTTCGCCGAACGCGCGGGCTATCCCATCAAGTTCCTGCGCTTCATGTTGTTGGCCTTTCCCCTGATGCTGGTCAGCATCGCCATGTCCACCGTGTATGTGTATTTCGTCCTGATGCCCTAGCGCGCGACATCGAGGGTCGCCGTGTCACGATCTACCGTCTTCGACCACGCCGTCATGCGCCCGGTCTTGGCTTTGTTTGTCGTACTGGTCGCCTTCACCGCGCCGGCCGTGCGCGCCCAGGACGACACGGTGACGTTCGAACGCGACACCCTGGTGGTACGCACGGCAACGGGCGATCTGCCGTTCGAGGTCGAGCTGGCGACAACACCGCGTCAACGCGCGCGCGGCCTGATGGAACGCCGGGGCCTGGCGCCGCACGCCGGCATGCTGTTCGTGTTTGAGTCGCCGCGCCTGGCGTCCTTCTGGATGAGGAAAACCTACATCCCGCTCGATCTGCTGTTCATCGACGCCAAGGGTCGGATCGCGCGCATCGCGGCGAACGCGACGCCGGAATCCGAGACACCGATCCCGTCGGGCGAGGTGGTCCTGGGCGTTCTGGAGATCGCGGGCGGCCGCGCCGCCGAGGCGGGGATCGCGGTCGGCGACCGCGTGCTGCACCCTAGTTTCCGAGCCGGGCCCTGATCTGGGCGGCGGCGCTTGCGCCGCCTTGCTCGAGCTTCAGTTCGTCCCACAGGGCCTCGGCTTCGGCCACGGTGACGCGCCCGTAAAGCGACATCCAAAGCCGCGCCAGCTCCATGAAGGCGACCTTGTGCTCCTGCCACCAGCGGGCCAGCGACCAACCACCGGGACGCTGCGCTTGATCGGGGCTTCGCGCCCCGGCCCGTTGCATCACCGTCCCACAAGAGACACCCGAAGCAAGAAACCGAGGTGCCAATCCCGAGCAAACCTGGTCCGAAGAAACTGGGCAGGTCAATCCCACGTGGTCAGCACCGCGCGCTCGTACTCCTGGACGCGGAAGTAGGAGCTGGACGCCACCATCCGCAGGACCAGGCTGGCCAGGCCTTAGCCCACGAGCTTGAACAGTCCGGGACGCATGGAACGCCCTCCCATCGTCGGCGGTTCGCGGCAATGCGGTGGCACCAGCCTGGGCCAAACTTGCTGAGGGAAACTGAACGGACCCTGTGCGGCCGGTCACTGTCAGCAAACCTTCCCAGGCGTATAATGCCTCGTCTCTGACCCTGGAATCGCCATCCAGAGCATGGATGTTCGCGACAGCGACGGAGGCGCCCTGCGCCTGGCCGGCACTCTGGGCAATGAAGGCGACCAGGCCATCACCGCCGTGACCCTGCGAATCATCGTCGAGGACTGCGCTGGCGATCCCGAACTCGGCGACTGCGGGTTGGTCTACGAGGGCGATGTCGATGTCGACGTCGATGGCAAGGCCGGCCAGCGCACGTCGTTCACGGTCGATATCGACACCTCCGACGCGCCACCTCTCGGCGGTACGGGCCAAGTGAGCTACATGCTGCTCGCGGTCGAGACGGAGTAGGGACCGGCACGTGGCAGTGCACGGCCGCATCGGCGTTCCAACGCGACGGCGATCAGGAATGCGCCCAGCGCTTTCCGAGCCAGGTTGGCTGGCTCGACGATTGGCTGCAGGCCCAGGCTGGCCGGGGCCATGGCCAACGCGCCTAGGCGATCGCCGGCCGCGGCGTCAAGCGTGTCAGACAGGCCGGCCGAGGCCAGCTTTGGCATCGACGCCGCCGCCAACCGCCGGATCGAGCGACCCGTTAGCAGTGCCTCGGCCATGGCATCCCACAGCACCTTGTGGCCGGCGATGTTCAGGCGAAAATCGGCGGGACCGCGGCGCAGGGCCTCGTCGAGGATGCCGTCGTCGCCGGCCAACCGCGTCGCGGCGTCCAGAAAGGTCACGCGACGGTGGAGCGTCGCGAAGAACGTGAGCTTGCGAAACCGTTCGTGGGCGCGCACTTCGAAGGGCAGGGCGCCCAGCGGCGGCGGCATGACCGGCAGGAACTCGGTGTGGGCGTCCGCCGTGCGGTGGAGGAACTCGTCCATCATCGCTTCGTAGCGATCGAAGGCAGCGTCGACCGTGACGCGCCAGTCGCCCTGGCCGAGCACGGCGGGGCGCAGATCGTTGGTGCCGATCAGGACGATGACCAGGTCGGGCCGCAGCTGCGCGACGCCCCTCAGGTAGGCGCGCCGGACGTCACGGATCTCGAAGCCGCCGGCAGAGAAGTTGATGATCGAACCCGTTGCAACACCACGCGCCTTGAGCGTCTTCGCCCAATTGGGCACGCCAGCTACGTTTGAATCGCCGTCAACCACACCGCGCTCGAAGAGAACGGCCGCGAAGGAAGCGCCAGGAGCCATCGAGGCAATGACGCAGGCCATGAGGGCGGCCCACCAACGATTCACGTGGCGTCCTTTGCCGAGAGTCGAGAAAACAAACAAAAAAGAGCATTACTTGGTTGTATATTACTACCATTTCTCACCACACTAGCTGTGGAGCGGGTAGCCGAAATTCGGCGAAGCCGGGTCTTGGACCCCGCGAAGTCTCGCGCTCGGAGCCCGCGACGCGGCGTGGCGGAACCGGCCGGATTGTCTGGACGCGATGACGTGCCGAGCCTAAGAAACCTGAGGTCGGGGCGTAGCGCAGCCCGGTAGCGCATCTGCTTTGGGAGCAGAGGGTCCCCAGTTCGAATCTGGGCGCCCCGACCAAGGATTGACGGCAATGTGGAACCGAGCTGCCGGTCACACGGCTGCGTGCACGAGGCTGCCGAGGCTCAGCCCTTCGCCGGTTTCTGCGCGGTCGCGCCGCCGGCCTGTTTCCAACCGGTGAAGCCGTCGGAGATGTGCGCGACTCGGGCGAGCCCCATATCCTGGGCCGTCTTGGTCGACAGCGCCGAGCGCCAGCCGCTCTGGCAGTAGAAGACGAAGCGCTTGGGCTCCTGGAAGACCGCCTTCGCGTAAGGGCTCTCGGGGTCGATCCAGAACTCCAGCATGCCGCGCGGGCAGTGGAAGGCGCCTGGGATCACGCCCTCACGCTCGAGTTCGCGGATGTCCCGCAGGTCTACGAAGACCACGTCCTTCTGGTCCAGCAACGCGCGCGCGTCCGCCGCCGGGATGCACTCGATCGCGGCGTTCGCCGCGCGCACCATGTCCTTCACGTGCTTCATCGGTCGTCCTTTCGCGGGGTCTCCGAACGTGCCGTCAACCGTGCGCGGCCACGATCTCACGCAGCTTGGCGTTCACGACCTCGGGCTTGTGGCCGAACATCGAGCAGTGCCCCAAGCCCTCGAGCAGATGGAAGGTGCCGTTGCCCGCGGCCGCGGCGACACGGCGGCCGCGCGCGGGCGGCGTCTGCATGTCCTGCGAGAAGCCGATCACGTGCAGCGGCACGGTGCAGCGAGGCAGGCGCTCCATGGCGCTGTATTCGACGCACGCCTGCCACTGGGCGGCGAGCATGGCGCCGTCGCGGTCCTTGTAGGCGGCCTCGACCACCGGCTTCACCTTGGCCCACAGCGCGTCGTCGCCCAGCACTTCGGATGGGTACATGAGCAGGGCGTAGTGAGCGATGGCGAAGTCGTTGGGCAGCGTGGCGCCCGAGCGGGCGAAGCGGATCTCGGCATCCTCCCACTCCAAGAGGTAGCCGCCCTTGGTGCCCGATGTCCCCATGGCGATGGCCAGGCGCACCAGCTCGGGATGCTCGCAGATCATCTCCTGGACGATCAGTGCGCCCATGCTCAGCCCGATCAGGATGACCGGTGGCTTGGCGACGGCGCGGATCAGCGCGGCGCAATCGTCGGCGAAGGCGGGGATCGGCCAAGGCGGGGCAGGGCGGCACTTGGTACGGCCGGCGCCGCGCGGGTCGTAGCTGATGTTGCGGTACTCGGGAAACGCCGCCATCTGCTCGGCCCAGTCTTCGCCCTTCTGGTCGCCACCCGGAATCCAGACGATGTCCGGGCCTGCGCCTTGCGTGACGTAGTGAATCGTGACGTCGGCGGTTTCGACGGTGCCGTGGTTCATGGGCTTCCCCCTCGCTCCGACGATTGTTCCAATCGCGGTGCCCGGGCGCAAAGCGCGCTGTTGACGGGTCGGTGGGTCGAGGCGCCGATCGAGGCCTACGGCAGGTCATTGCCCATGCGTGGAGGCGCCCATCCACGGTCGCCCGCGAGGTGGTGGCGAACCACCCCGCGGGCGACGCGATGAGGCCGAACGGACGTCTGACGCCCTTTACCCGCCGATCTCGCCGCCATCCTCGCGGGTGATGACGACGACCGAAGGCCGCGCCGGCATGCCGTCCCGGAAGTCCGGCCAGAGCGTCGTGAGTTTTTCGATGGTCTCGGAGTCCTCCGCCGGATGCTGAATGGCGAGGAACAGCGTCTTGCCATCCGGCGTGAACATGGGGCCGCTCACCTCGGCGCCGATGGGTGCCGCGAACAGCGCCCTTGGCAACCCGCGCAGCGGCCCGCTGGTCTCGAGCGCGAACAGGCCGTCGGCCAGGTCGAAGTCGTTCTGCCCATCGGTCGCCACCCACAGGCGGCCCTTGTTGTCGAAGGCGATGTTGTCCGGCGTCACGAACCAGCCATCGGCCGTGGTGTCGGCGTGGAAGCTGGCACCCTGCTCCTGCTTTGCCGGATCGCCGCACAGCACCAGGATGTCCCACTTGAAGGTATCGGCCGCGTGGTCGGCGTCCTTGCCTTCGCCCGGCGGGATCAGCTCCACGATGTGGCCCCACCGGTTCTCGGGCCGCGCATTGACCGGGTTGAGATCCTCGGGCGTGCGCTTCTTGTTCTTGGTCATGACCGCATAGACGCGACCCGTCACCGGGTTGACCTCGAAGTCCTCGGGCCGGTCCATCGGCGTGGCACCGATCACGTCCGCGGCCTGGCGCGTCTTAATCAGCACCTCGCCCTGGTCCGCAAAGCCGTTCTCGGCGGTGAGCCCGTTCTGACCGTGCACGAGCGGCAGCCAGCTAAGCGAGCCGTCGGCTTCGAAGCGCGCGACCGAAAGCGTGCCCTTGTCCAAGAGGTCGCGGTTGGCGGCGCGATCATCAGGGTCGTAGGTGCCCTCCGACACGAAACGGTAGAGGTATTCGAAGTAGTCGTCGTCGCCGCGATAGACGATGACGCGGCCATCCTTGTTAAGCGCGGTGTTGGCGCCCTCGCAGCCGCCGCGGCCGAGCGCGGTGCGCTTCACCGGCACCCAGGTCGGATCGTAGGGGTCGACCTCGACCACCCATTGCCAGCGGTTGAGCTCGTTCGGCTCCTTCTCCACGTTGAAGCGGTCATGGTGCCGCGCAGCGCCATACCAGTCCTCGTTCCACATGCCGCTGCGGTTCAGATGCTCGGTGATGGCGGTCTTCTCCGCCTCGCCGCCGAAGAAGGAGTAGGCCCATTCCTCGCTCGACAGCGCCGTGCCCCAGGGCGTGCGGCCGCCGCTGCAGTTCGTCGCGGTGCCGATGGCGTTGACACCCGTCTGGTCGGCAGAGGTCTTCATCAGCGCGTGGCCCGCCGCCGGGCCGGTGATGATCATCGGCGTCAGCGCGCTGATGCGGCGCGCGTACTCCGAGCTTTCGACCACGTGCCACTGGCCGTCCTTCTTCTCCACCTCGATGACCGAATGGCCGACCGAGGCGAGCGAAACGTCGGTGTGCTCCTTGGAGATGGTCTTGCTCACATCGGCATCCGCGGCGACATAGCCCGGGAACATCACGTGAGGGTTGGGATACTCATGATGGATGAACAGCAGCCCATGATCGGAATTGTCCGAGCCGATGGGCAGCGGGAAATAGGCGATGTAGTCGCAGTTGTAGCCGAACTGCTTGCTCTGTGTGTCCACGGTCTGATTCATCGGGTCGAAATCCGACGCGTCGGCCGTCACCTTGTCGCCCCAGCGGATCAGGATGTCCGCCTTGTGGCCGGGCGCCACGTGATGCGTCTCATCGTAGATGCGCTTCAATTCTTCGAAGGAGAATTTCGCCCCTTCGGTCGCGGCGTGAGCCTGGTTCCCGAACACCGAGCCGACGAAGCCGGCACCCACCGGCAGCGACGCGGCCTTGGCCCCGCCCTGCATCATGGCGCGGCGCGACACGCGCTCGACCAGCAGATCGCGGAACGGTTTGGCCGTGGATTTCGGCGAGGTCGGCTTCGCGCGACGGTTGCCGGATCCTGGGTTGTGCATGGTTGCCACCTCCCTGCAAATAAGCTTTGCCTCGATGGATACAGTATACTCGTGGTGGCGAGCGTGCGACAAGAGCGTGGCAACCGGCGGACCGACGAGCTTGTCATCGATGTTCCGCCCGGTTGCCAGGTCATGCTCGGCTCGTGTGCGCCGGGCGGCGGAGCGCGCGAGCGGTGGAGCGAGACTTTGGCGGGCTGTGGGATGCCGGCAGTCTCGTCCCTATGGCCTTCGCTCGAGCTTAGCGCCGCCGCGCGGTCGTGCTAACAAGACCCACGGCGCGGGGCGCGCCGGGGCGAAGGCGGAGGGGCGTATGGCAGGCGAAGCGAACGGTCGCACCCAGGTCTGCGCGTGGACGCTGCCGGCACGCTACTACACCGATCCCGCGATCTTCGAGCGCGAGAAGGAGCGGATTTTCCTGCGCTCGTGGCTCTATGTCGGGCACGAGAGCCAGGTGGCCGAGCCCGGCGCCTTCCTGACCTACGACATCTACGATCAGGGCGTCGCGATCGTCCGCGGGCACGATGGCACCCTGCGCGCGTTCCACAATGTCTGCCAGCACCGCGCGCACCGCTTGCTCGAGGGGCAGGGGCGCCTTCCTGTCATCACGTGCCCGTATCACGCCTGGGCCTATGGGCTGGACGGCGCGCTGCGCACCGCGCGCGGCTCCGAGCACGTGCCGGGGTTCGACGCGCGCGCCTTCGGCCTGAAGCCCGTGCGCGTCGAGACCTTCCTCGGCCTCGTGATGATCAACGTCGACGAGCATGCCAGCCCGTTCGCCGAGCAGGCGGTGGGCTTGGCCGATCAGGTGCGCGCGCGGGCACCGTGGCTCGACGATCTGGTGCTCCGCGACGCCGGCTTCCGTACCGGCGAGGAGGTCGCGTGCAACTGGAAGGTCCTGCTGGACAACTGCACCGAGTGCTACCACTGCGCGCCCACCCACCCGGCGTTCGTCGATCTGGTGGACATCGAGACGTACACGATCACGACCCACGCGCTGCACACGATGCACACCGGGGTCTGCTCGAAGCCCGCGACGAACAAGGCCTACGCCTACGGCGCCGACGACGCGGTCCAGAGCTTCGCGTTCTGGCACGTATGGCCGAACATCACGCTGGGCGTCATGCCGGGCACCGAGAACTTCCTCGTCTTCGCCATGGATCCCGTGGCGCCCGGCCGCTGCCGCACCCGAGGCCAGCACTTTCACCGGCCCGGCGCGCCGGTGCCTTCGGACCTGGCGCGCGAGGCCTACGGCGACGGCGTGCTGTGGCCCGAGGACAAGGGCATCGTGGAATCGGTGCAGCGAGGCCTCGCCTCGCGCGGCTACGATCGCGGCCGCTTCATCGTCAACGACGACCGCCACGACCTGAGCGAACACGCCGCGGCGTTCTTCCAGGAGAAGATCTGCGCGGCGCTCGAGGACTGAACCGACCCCCCGGCACCGCGCGGTCGGGTCGGGCTACTGCACGGCCTCCAGCGTCATGGCGCCGAGGCCGGCGGCGACGTTGAGACCTTCGTTGCCCTCGATGCTGAGCGGTTGCAGCGCGATTGACTGGCTGCCACCGCCGATCAGGGCGTTGGCGCCGAGGCCGTAGCCCACGGTCACGCCCGCCTTACCACCGGCGTATTCGCCGGCCAGGGCGCCGGGTGCCACGTCGGCCGACGGCGCGACGACGCCCCACACGATCACCGCCGAGCTCACGTAGCCGATGTCGACGCCGAACTTGGAGATCGTGCCCTTGTAGTGCTCGTCGCCGCCGGCGGCGGGCGCGTAGGTGCACGTCATGTCGCGCGTCGACCCGAAGATGAAGCTGACGCCGCCTTCCACGTTGCACGTGAGAAAGCCGGCCTTGACGCCTTCATCGGCCTGGGCCGCTCCGGCGAACAGGCCGAAGGGCGCAGGCAAGGGCGACGGCAAGCCGCGCACGCATGGTCGTGTCTCCTTGTTTGTCCGTGAATGTCCAGCCGTAGGCCATGGCCGCCCCCGGCGCAAGGTCGCGCCAAGGGGCGGATCGAACGCGCTGCGCGCCTCGGTCTCGGCTACGCCGCGCTGACCGAACCGGCCATGGTGTCACCAGCATAGCGCGCCGCGCCCCTAGCCTGGAACGGCATGCCGTCCGTTCCGTAGTAGCGGCGGACCGCGGGGTGCACGGGCCTTGGCGGGCGCGCCTGGAGCCACAGGCGCAGCAGATGCCGGTGGCGGCCCTGGTCGGGGTGGTCGACGAACGACGTGCGCGCATGCAGGCACGTGTAGTTGTTGAACAGGATGGCCTCGCCCGCCTCCAGCCGGAAGCGGAGCTGAACGTCGTCGCGCCGCGCCACCGCGTCCATGGCGTCAAGCGCCGCCTTATCTTCGTCCGGCGTGCCGCCGGCCTCGTCAAACGCCTTGTTGATGAAATGGCGCAGGTAGACGGTGCTCCAGGTGCCCTCCTGCTCCGAGAAGACCGGGATCGGGTACGACGTGATCGGCGGCTCGCCCTCGGGTTCCTCGCCGTTCCAGTGATAGTGGAACCCGCGGTTGAGCACGCGCAGTTGATCGGGCGCTTCGGCCAGCAGCACGTTGTGCATATGCAGCGCGCACGACAGCAGGCTCTCGCCTCCTTCGATGCCGGGCCGCAGGCACAGCAGCCCGACCACGTCATCGGAGTCCGTGTGCGGGTCGAGTTCGCGGGCCGAGCGGTAGCCGCGCGCGTGTTCGTTGCCGCGCGACGCGTCCAGCACGTGGCCGATGCGGTCGCCCATCAGGCTTTGCGACACGGCCCGACCCAGATGCGCGCCCAGGCCCCAGTACATGGCCATGACGGTGTCGAGGTCGCGATCGACAGGAAAACCACGCAGCAGCAAGAAGCCACGCCCGTGGAGCACGGTGTCGCGCACGCGGGCGACATCCTCGGCGATGGCGGAAAGGTCGAAGGCGTCTGGGCCGATGTCCTCCATCCGGCGCCCACGCACGGCGGCCGCGGCCTTCTCCAGCGCCGCGACGTGGCGGGCGCCGAGATCGAAGGCGAACGAATCCTTGGTGGGATAGTCGCGCGCCATCCAGGCGGCGGCATGGCGGATCGGCGTACCGGGCATGGCGTCCTCGAAGGGCCGGTTGCGATGCCGAGGCTAGAGCATCGCGCAGCACTCGCCAAGCGGCCGAGGATCGTGTCAGTGTAGCCGCCCTCTGTATACGAGGAGACAGACATGAAGGTCGGTGGCAACCGCGTGCGTCAGCATAACCCGCACGTTCAACGCCTGCGCGTTCCGAACATCACCGAGATCGACCTGCCGGCCCTGCGCCGCAACCGGCTCGCGCGCCTGCAGGCCGAGATGAAGCGGCACGGCATCCCGATCTGCCTGTTCTACAACCCAGGCAATATTCGCTACGCGACGGGCGTCGATGTGATGGGCGTGTGGACCGCCACCACGCTGGCCCGCTACTGCCTGGTCGCCACCCAAGGCGAGCCGATCCTGTTCGAGTACATGAACTCCATGCACGTCGCCCAGAAATTGGTGCGTGACGTGCGGCCGGCGCTCGGCTGGCAGTACGGTTCCACGACCGGCCTGGCGGCGGCCAAGCGGTGGGCGGCGGGCGTCAAGTCGGCCATGGCGGAACTGGGCTGCAAGGGCGCGCCGCTCGCCGTCGACAAGCTGGACGGCTTCGGCTTCATGGCGCTGCAGGACGCGGGCATCAAGGTGACCGACCCGAGCCCGGCGACCGTGGATTCGCGCGAGGTCAAGACGCCCGAGGAAGTGCAGCTCATGATCCTGAACGGCGCCATCGCCGACAGCATCCTGGCCGATTTCGAAGCGGCGATCGTGCCCGGCATCAAGGAGTACGAGCTTCTGGCCGTGGCCAACGAGGCGCTGTTCCGCAATCACGGCGAATTCATGTTCACGCGCCTGATCGCCTCGGGCCCCAACACCAACCCGTGGATGAGCGAGGCGCACGACAAGATCGTGCAGCCGGGCGATCTGGTCGGTATCGACACCGACGCCAACGGCTACGAGGGCTATGTGCTGGACGTCAGCCGCACGTTTCTGTGCGGCGACGAAGGCACGCCCGAGCAGAAGGAGGCATACCGCATCGCCTACGACTGCGTGAACGGCATGCGCGAGCTGATGAAGCCAGACATGACCTTCGCCGAGTTCGCCCACGCCGCGCCCAAGCTGCCCACGGCGTATGTCAACGGCCGCTATGGCGCCATGGCGCACCAGGCCGGGCTCGAGGACGAGGGGCCGGGCATCCCGTACCCGGGCGACAAGCGCAAGGGCTTCGAGGTCAAGATCCCCGACCGGCCGATCCGCGAAAACATGATCTTCTGCCTGGAATGCTACGCGGGCAAGGACGGCGGGCTGTTCGGCGTGAAGCTCGAGGACCAGGTGCTGGTCACCAAGAAGGGTGCGATCTCGCTGAACACCTACCCGTTCGACAAGAAGCTGCTGTAGCCGCCAGGAGTCAGCCGCCGCGTTCGGCCGCCACGGCGGCGGCGAACGCGGCCATGCTCTCGAAACGGGCGGCGATGCGCGCCGGGTCGAAGCCGGCCGACAGCGGCTTGGTCGCGCCTTGGCCGCCAGCGGCGGCGCGCCGGTCGATCCACACGGTCGTCAGGCCCATGGCGATAGCCGGCGCATGGTCGTGGTAGAGGCTCTGGGCAACGTGCAGCATGTCCGAGGGCAGGGCGCCGAAATCGCGACGCACCCGGTCGAGCAGCGCTTCGAAGTTGTGCCGCGACGGCTTGTACGCGCCGACATCCTGGGCCGTGACGATCGCGTCCATGGGCTCGATCGAAGACGACAGGATCGACGTCGGCCAGCTCGCGCCGCTCCGCACTGCGTGCCGGGGCTCATGAGCCCACGCCGGATCACCTCAGAAACCGTGCTCGAGGCACAGGCTGCCCCGCTGATTGGCGAGCGTCGAGTACCACGTCAAGCCCGGGTACTCGCTGAACGCCGTGTAGTACCCGAAGTCCGAGCCGAGGTGGGCTGCAGGGTCGTCAAACAGCTCGTGCAACGGTATGCCTCCGCCAAGCGTGTCGACGTCCCGCGCACCGAGCTCCCGTTCGAGGGCGACGGTCGTTCGCGAGGAGTGCAGCGAGACCTTGATCACGGCGTTGGCCGGCATGCCGCCGTAAATCTCGGGGGCGTCGTGCGCGATCAAGGTCGAGCTCAGGTCGGGTCGTGCGGCGCACACGCCCCACCAGAGGCGCTTGGGGGGTTGAGCGCGCGTGAGGACCCCGAGCGAGCACTCGAACGGCACGGCAGCTCCCGCTGCGTTGCCCGCGATCGCCGTCACGATGCGGCTCGGCAGCTTGCCGTCGGTTCGCCGGAAGCGCAGGACACCTTCCTTGCACGGTAGGGTCACGACCTCACCGGTGACGAAGGCCGTGGTCGTGGATCCGTCCGTCACCTCGTAGCGCCCGGAGTCGGTATCCGGATAGATGATGACGGTCTTGTCCGAAATTCCCGCATCTGGAATGTACATGTACCCGCACGCCCGCGGATCTTCGATCACGTCCGTACGATGACTCGCGTAGTTGAAGTTGGAGTGGGTGACCTGCATGTCGGATCCGTCGACGGCTTCGTTGCCGACGAGCATGCGGGTGAATCCCTCGCCGAGCTGGAAGCTCAAGTTGGCTTGACCCGGGGCACCGCTCAGCAGGCTTGCGAGGTGCGGCAGGTGCTCGGAGGGAATCACTTTCACCGTTTGGTACGGAGCGAGCGCGGGAAGGTCGAGCTCGGCCTGCTGTCGGCCGGACTGTCCGCTGACTCGAAGGACGATGCGCTGTGGAGGCATCTGCTTGGGGCCGTTGTGGAAGATGCCGAACGAGCGAACTCCAGGTCGATCGCGGAGCGTCCAACACGACTCCTCACCCACGCAGATGCAGCGCCCATCCTCGACCTCGTGTCGCGAATAGGCTCGAGCGTAGCTATGAACCATCGTGACTCCGGATGTGGTCTCGTAGATCGCCATGATCGCCGAGTACGGGATCACGAGGTTCTCGGTACAGAACGACTCGACTTCCAGGCTTCCCTCGAAAGTGGCCGCGTCGACGCTCGGGCTGTAGTTGAGCACAGTGGCGTCGCCGAAACGGAGGCGTTCTCGCCGCACTAGCTTGCCCGCCATCGTTCGCAGAGAGGCGACGATGGCCACTTCGAGGTTCCGCTTGCTCTTCCAGTAGTTCATGAATGCGATCGTGGTGCGGAACCCAGGCCCGGTGCGGTAGTAGAAGATGGCTGAGGATCGAAGCGCGTCACCGAAGTTGGCGGTGAAGTTGTCTTTCTGATTGATGAAGATTGGTTGCATCGGCCTTACTCGCTTCTTGGACTACGTGACGGGCGGACAAGACATCTGAGGTGGACCCCATTCGTGGAACCCTGGCGATCGACGGCGGCGCGCTCGCCCTCGAACCGCGCGACACGCGCACGTGGGTGCCGTAGGTGTCGAATGTCAGGATCTTGAAGTCGGTGAAGCGCACGATGGTTCCTCAGAGTGTGGGGGTGTCGGTCATGGCCACGCGGAAGCGCGCCGCGTCGTCGAACTCCGCGAAGGCGAACGCCTGCGGGGTACCACGCCACCGACCCGCGCACTGGCCGTGGCACCAGCGCTCGGCGCGTGTGAACACGCCCAGCACGCCCTTCTTGGTGCGACTGGCATAGACCAGTGGCACCACGGTCCAGCCGATGCACTCGGGGTGCTGATCGAGGAACGCTGCGCTACGCGAGTCGGGGTGTTCGCCGGGCACGGTTGCTACTCGCCAAGGCCATTCCGCCGTTACATTAGGCGAGCGCCCAGGTTCGTGGAAATGGCTGCGCTTCGTCCTAGGGCTACAGCCGATCGAAGCGAATCTCGGGGACCTCGAGCCGGTCGTTGAGCCGTAGACATTCCCGTCGGTCCATCATCTGCCGCTGCATCTCGAGGCGCAGGGCGTCCCCGGGTTCGTTGACCTGGTCCTCCAGGTCCACGCGGCCGACCGTACGCGCCTCTGCCTTCAAGCCACTGACCAGACCGTCGACCCGCGTGACCTGATAGCGATACCACCGATTGAGATTCGTCAGGGATGACACTGGGCCCCTCCAGGCATCAGGGTTGTGCGGCTGTGTTCGCCGTTAATCGTTAAGCAAACATCGTGCCGCGATTTCGGCTGTCTGAGAACGTCGGCGGGATACTCCCCCACTGAAGCGGCCGTCTGGTTCGGCCGCGGCGGCGCAAGATGGGACCGCCTGTAGCCTTCACTGGTCATGACCGGAATGAAGGCTGGGGGAATGTACGGGATGGATCTTTATCGTCGTGTACGGCTTGCGTGCCATGGGGAGGGGTTGA
>VGDP01000044.1 GCA_016869675.1 Alphaproteobacteria bacterium
CGAGCGTGCGGCGCACCGGCAGGTGGGAGCGCTCGATCAGGCGGATGATCTCCCTTCGCCCGCTCTCTCGAACCGGTGGCGTTCGCGGGCTCAGTCTCGGAGGCGGGGTACCTCATGCGCCGTCTCCCCCATCCCCGCTGATGCTTTTTTTTGAGAAGACGGTTCTCCAGCGTCAGGTCGGCGACCAGTTCCTTCATGTCGCGCATCTCACGGCGCAGGTCCTTGACCGCGCCCGAGCAGGCCTGCCTCGCCGTGTCCCCGGCGAGCCGCTTCTTGCCCGCCTCCAGGAACTCCTTCGACCAGCTGTCGTAGAGGCTCTCCGCGATCCCCTCGCGCCGGCACAGCTCGGCGATGCTGTCCTCGCCGCGCAGCCCGGACAAAACAATCCGGATCTTCTCCTCGGCCGAATACGGCTTGCGCGTCCGGTGCCGGATGTCCCGCACCGTCTGCTCCGCCTCGGACGTCAATGCTTGCGATTTCTGTCTCATCTCCGGTCCCTTCGGTCCCTACGATGAGCCAGAAATCCTCCACTACCAAATCCCCTCAATCCGTCCCATAGGCGCTGACGTCAGACAAACTCGGCCACGCTCCGACCCCAGGCCCTAGCCAGGTGATCGATCATCGGCGTCGCGACGATGCCGGGGCAGATGGCGTTGACCGTGATGCCGTGCTCGGCCACCTCGCGGGCGAGCGATTGGGTGAAGCCGATGACGGCGAACTTCGAGGCCGAGTAGTGGGCGAGGGTGGGGTCGCGCACCTTGCCCGAGATCAAGGAGATGTTGACGATCGACCCCGGCGTGCCGGCGGCGATCATCACCCGCGCGGCCGCCTTGGCGACGAGGAACGTGCCGGTGGCGTTCACTCCAGCACCCTCCGCCACTCCGCGGGATCCATGTCGACGACCTTGGCCACCGCCAGGATCCCAGCCGCGTTCACCACCAGGTCGAGCCCGCCCGCCTCGGCCGCGAACCCGCGCACGGCCGCGTCCACGGCGCTCGCGTCGGTCACGTCGAGCACGCGGCTCCAAGGGATCCCTGCCTCGGCGCCGAGCGATGCGATCGTCTGACCCAAGTCCCGCTCGCTCGAATCCGTCAGTCCCAGGGTAGCGCCGCGCTTCGCGAACATGGCGGCGATGCACCGCCCCATGCCGCCGCCCGCGCCCGTGAGGAAGATGCGGTGCCCCTTGATCTGAGCCATGACCCTCGTTTCCGTCCGCCCGAAGGGACGTGCCGACAAGCTCATACCCTGGGGTGGCGGCCGTATCCAGTGCGTCTGGCCACGGCCGAGGCCATCGACTAGCCTCGCCTCCATCATTCACCTGCGAGGGAGGATCGCGGTGTCACCGAAGCAACCGTGGCCCGAGCATCTGTTGATCGTGCGCGCGACCGTGGCGGCGCGCGTCGAAGTTGCCTGGAACCGCTGGTACAACGAGGTCCACCTGCCCGAGATCACGGCCTGCCCGGGCTTCATCGCCAGCCGCCGCTACGTGACCGAGGGGCCGGGCGGGCGGAGCTACGTTGCCATCTACGCGCTCACCGGGCCCGAGGCGCTCGTCAGCGCCGAATTCGCGGCGCGCCGCGGCTGGAGCTCCTTCAGGCCGGACGTCGCCGCCACGGTGGAGCTTTACCGAGCCATCGAGGGAGGACAACAGCCGTGAGCGAGCCCGAGAGCAAGACCTGGTACTGGGAGAAGCACTGGACCGATTTCCGCGCCGGATCGCGCAAGCTGCGCATCGCCTACGACGGTGCCCTCGCCCTCGCCGTGCTCTACGACCAAGGCACTCCGCGCACCGTGGCCGAGATCGTGCGCCACTTGCCCTTCAAGGTTCCCGTGGTCCACGTCGCCTGGAGCGGCGACATGGTGATGAGCACGCGGGCCTACGCCTTCGAGGCTCCGACCATGGAGAACGCGGTGCACCTGCCGCGCCCCGGCGACCTCGGCTGGGACCCGAAGTTCGGCGAATTGACCCTCACCTACGGCACCGCCCAGTGCCGGCTGCCGTCGGGGGACAACACGCTCGTCGCGTTCGGCCAGGTGGTCGAGGGCCTGGCGCCGCTCGCCGATTGGTGTCGTGCCCGCCGCTTCGTCGGCCAGGGCACCCTACGGTTCGAGATCGCTTAGGCCACCAGCGACCGCCAGGCGCTCCACCCGCCGACCAGTTCGGCGATGCGGGCATAGCCGTCGGCGGCCGGGTGGAGACCGTCGCCGGCGGCCAACGCCGCGCGATAGCGGTCATCCGCCGCGAGCGGGGTGACGAGGTCGAGAAACGGGATACCGAGCCCTCGCGCGATCGCCGAGTAGGCCCGCCCGAATTCGATCATCGCGGCGTTCCGCATGTCCCACGTCACGCCATCCTCGACCAGGGGATTGATGCGTTCATCGACGGGGAAGGGGCCGAGCCACAGCACGGGCGCGAGCGCCTTTGCCTCGCGCATCATCGCCTCGGCGGCTGCGCAGGACCGGTCCAGCGGCACCTGGGGTCCCTTTCCGACGACGACCGAGGCGTCATTGACGCCGAAGCAGAACACGAGCGCGCCCAGGCCGCCGCCGCGGGACCTCGCCTCGGCCTCGCGGCGCCAGCGCAGGGCGATGTCGGGCGCGGTGTCCCCGTTGACGCCGAGGTTGTAGACGGTCATGGAGCGCTTCCCGTGGCGTACGAGCCCCCGGCACAGCCTGCCCGGCCACGACAGGCCCTCGGCGTCGCTGTCGCCGATCGTCAGGCTGTCGCCGAAGAACCCGGCGCGGTCGATCACCAGTGCGAACCGCCCGAGAGCTGGATGTCCTCCATGGTCAGCCCGCGCGCCTCGTCGCGGCAGAGGAAGGCGGCCAGCGCGCCGATCTCCTCGGCCTCGATCCAGCGCTTCTGCGGGATATCGTCGGGAATGTGATCGAGATAGTCGTCGAGCGCCTGGTCGATCCCGAGCATCTTGAGCTTGTTCGGAATGGCGACGCGCACGACGTGCGGGGATTTGACGCTTCCCGGGTTGATCGCGTTGCAGGTGACGCCGTGGGGCGCGCCCTCAAGCGCGACGCAGCGGGTGAGCCCGAGAAGCCCGGTCTTCGAGGAGCACATGGCGGCGTGTCCCGGATGCCCCACCCGGGCGCCCGTCGACGCCAGGTTCACGATGCGGCCCCACGCGCGCTCGATCATCCCCGGTAGGCAGAGTTTGATCGTGCGGTAGGGGCCGTTGAGGTTCACGTCGATGGTCCGGTGCCACAGCTCGTCGGGATGATCGGCCATCAAGTGGTGGGCGGAGCCGCCCGCGGCGTTGATCAGAATGTCGACCTTGCCGAAGGCCGCGACGGTCGCGGCGAAGAACTCGGCGACCGAGGCATCCGAGCACACGTTGAGAGGGTGCGCGAGCGCGCGGACGCCGCGGCCTGTGATCTCGCCCTCGGTCGCCCGCAGTTCCTCGTCCGCCAACACGAGCGCGGCCTCGCCGGTCACGCGCTTGTTCGCCACCGTTGGGGTGAGGGAGCCGATCGCGACGTCGGCGCCGGCCTCGGCCAGGGCGAGCGCGCAGGCCCGGCCCATGCCGGTCGCGCCTCCCGTGACCCAGGCCGCGCGCCCCTGCAGGTAACGATCGCTCATCGCTTCGCGCCCTCCGCTCGCAACCGTTGCTCGGCCTTGTAGGTCGCCATCATCCTGACCGCCGTCTCGCGCGCCGCGAGCGAGGCGACATCGCCGTCCCCCGCGGGCCTCGGCTCCAGCTCGAAGTTGGCGTGGCGATCCTCCCCCCGCACCAGCATGGCGGCCTCCCGGCCCCGCGCCTGGCGCACGTGGGTGGGGATGAAGACCATTGAGCAGCCGATGCGGTGGGCGCCGCCGCCGTTGGGCCCCGAGGCGTGCGGCGTGAAGACGTGGTGGAGCGAGGCCTCGCCCGAGGCCAGCCGCAGGTCGACCCTGGCAGGCGACGGCAGCTCCACGATCTCCTGGCCGCGCGGCAGCATGACATCGGGCGCGAAGGTGTTGACATGGGGCAGTTGCCCGTCCCGATGCGCGCCCGGCAGGAACTGCATGGCGCCGTTCGCCTGATCGACGGCCCCCAGAGCGAGCCAAGCCGTGAGGCCGACGGGTGGCTCCAGGCCCCAGTAGGTCGCGTCCTGGTGCCAGGTGAACCGGCCGGCGGAGCGCGGCGGCTTGATCGCGAACGAGCAGCTCCACAGGAGCAGGTGCGGGCCGAGGACGTCGGCGACGGCGTCCAGCAGGGCGGGCGTGTGGACGATGTCGTCGATCCAGCGGAAGGCGAGGTTGGCCTTGTAGCCGAGGAGGTCGATCGCGTCCTCGCGCTCGGCCATCAGCGCGAGGGCCCTCGCTCTCGCCTCGTCCGCGGCGCCCGGATCCATCACCCGGAGGGGAAACAGGAAGCCGTCGCGGGCGAACCGCTCGACCTCGTCGGCGGAAAGGCCCGTCCTCACGGCGCTACTCCGGCCCGGCCCACGGCGGGATCATGCGGAAGATCGTGTCGGCCACCGTGTACTCGGCGTAACCGAGCCGCGCGATCGGCCGCACCCCGTGCAGGTCCACGCGCCCGTTCTTGATCAGGCGATCGTCGATATGGACGGCGACGACCTGGCCGATGACGACGCCGTTGTCGCCTGGCCCGTAGTCGCCCCGCTGCCGGATCATCACGGTCTTCAGCCAGCGGCACTCCAGGTGGACGGGCGAGCGCTTCACCCGCGGCGGCTTCACTAGGCGCGAGGGTACCATCTCGAGCCCGGCAAGCGCGGCCTCGTCCACGTCGCTGGGGACGATGTCGGAGGTCTTGTTCATGTCCTCGCGCAGGTCCCACACCGCCATGTTGCAGACGAACTCGCCGATTGCCTCGGCGTTGCGCCAGGAATCCTTGCGCCGGTCGGGCCCGTCGCCGGCACTCGAGGAGAACATGACTGTCGGCGGATCGTCGCCCACGGCGTTGAAGTAGCTGTAGGGCGCGAGGTTGACGATGCCCTTCGTGTTGAGCGTCGTGATCCAGCCGATCGGACGGGGCACGACCAGGCACTTGAAGGGGTCGAGGGGAAGGCCGTGGCCCTTGTCGATCTCGTAGAACATGGTCACACCAAGTCGCGCGGGACGCGCGCCTGCCAGGTCCGACAGAAGACGCGCGCGCCGCCTTCGTGGGCGTCGATATCGGACTGGATGTGGAACGCGTCCGCCGTCGCCGTCAAGGTCGTGCGCGTTTCGATGGCGATGCGCCAGTCGCCGCGCCCGATCGTCATCGACTGCTCGGAGTAGGACCGGCACGTCGAGGGGTCGCTGTGGTGGATCGTGTAACGTTCCGTGCCGACGCTGGAGAGCTCTAGCCCGTGGCTTTCGATGCGGTAGCTGCCCCGGTGCTTGCGCGCCTCCAAGGTCGTCGTGCCGGCGACGACGTCGCGATGCACACCGCGCTCGCGCCCAGTGGGCATGAACCAGGTGCGCGGCTCGGGCTCGGCGCTCTCCGGCTCGGCGAAGGGATGCAACCGGTCGTCCTCGGGGCGGGGCGCGCGCACGGGAAGGGAGAGGGCGCAGCCCTCGGTGTGCAGCGTGATCGTCGCCTTCGCGGGCGCGGGCCAGGCGATCGGCCAGTAGCCCGTCGCGATCGCCAGCCGGATGCGATGGCCCGGCACGAAGGCGTAGGCCTTGTGGTCGAGAGCCACCCGCACGCGATAGCGGCGGCCGGGCACGAGCGGCTGCGGCCGTTCGTCGTCGTCCCTGTGCGCGAGGTTGAGGAGTCCGAAGGCGACGCGGGTCGAGGCGCCGTCGGGGGCCACATCGTTCAGGCGCACCGAGACCTGTGCCACGGGCTCGTCGCAGGAGAGATCGAGCTCCGCCAAGGGCGCGCCGTGGAACTCCACCCGCTCGGCAAGGGGATCGCTGTCGAAGCAGAGCGACTTGCCATCGTCTTCGCGCTGGTCGGTCGCGAGCTCGTGGCCGATGGGACCAAGGCCGTAGGGGCAAAGGCAGCCGCTGGCGGTGCCGACGTCCAGGGGCGAGGAGAGGGTCAAGGCATCGTCCCCCCTCGGCGCATCCACGAGCACGCCGCGCGCGAGGTGCATGCGCCGCGGCGGCTCGTTTCTCGGCCACGTCGTCTCGGCCACCCAGCGGCCCGCGGTCGTCTCGACGAAGCCTTCAGCCGGCACGCGCTCCGCCATCCAGACGCGGAAGATGGGCTCGTCCATGATCCCCGTGTCGCGGCCCTTCAGCCAATGGTCCCACCAGCGGAGGGCCTCCTGCAGGAAGCCCATCCAGGGGCCGGGCGGCGCCTTGTCCTGGGGATACTGATGGCCCCAGGGTCCGATCAGCGCCTTGCGCGGCACCTTGAGGCCCGCCATCAGGCTCGGGATCGAGTTGATGTAGCTGTCGGCGAATCCGCCCACCAGATAGACGGGGCAGGCGATCGCCCCGTAGTCCTCACGCACCGAGCCGTGCCTCCAGAACTCGTCGCGACGCTGGTGGGGCAGCCAATGCTCCAGGGGGTTGATGAGGTTCTCCATGCGCCGGAGCCACATCTCCCGCCAGAGCGGGCCGACGATCATCGGGTCCGGCGGCCTCGGCAGCAGGGTGAAGAACAGCGAGTGCCAGTACATGTTGTCGTTGAGCAGGCAGCCACCCTTGAAGTGCATGTCGTCGGCGTAGCGGTCGTCGACCGAGCCTACGGAGATGATCGCCTTGAGGGCCGGAGGCCTGCGTGCCGCCACCTGGAGCGCCTCGAACCCGCCCCACGACAATCCCATCATGCCGACCCGCCCGTCGCACCACGGCTGCGCAGCGATCCAGGCGATCGCGTCCAACGCGTCATCGTGGTCCTGCTTCAGGTACTCGCCGAGCAGCAGCCCCTCAGAATCGCCGGAGCCGCGGATGTCGATGCGCACGGCGGCGTAGCCGTGGCCGGCGAAGTAGGGATGGATCGTCTCGTCGCGCTCGGCGATGGCGTCGCGCTTGCGGTACGGGATGTATTCCAGGATCGCCGGCACGGGTGTCGTCTCTGCGTCGGCGGGCATCCAGATGCGGGCGGCGAGCCGCACCCCGTCACCCATGGGGATCCAGCAATGCTCGATCTGGCGGATCGGGTGGGGGAAGAAGTCGAGGGAGCGGAACGCCACGATCGATCCTTTATGCAGGCCTCGGAAAACCTTGGTATCACAGGTGGGCCCAGGCGCGACAGCGGGAGAGGGGTGGATGACGGCGGGCGGGACGGCGATCGAGGCTCTGGTGACGACGTTCAAGGCGGCGTGGCGGGCAGGATTGGCGAGCAATCCCGAGGCGGCGCCCCACCTTCGCGCGACGCTCGCCCGACTGGAGGCGGCGAGCGGGAGCGTGGCGCCGGCGCCCGTCCGCCAGCCCGTCACCCGTTTCGTCGCGCCCGCGAGCAAACTCTCGAGCCACCCGGAATCGGCGGCGCTCGCCGCAGCAACGCGCGCGGCCGAAGGCGCGCTCGCATGGCATCCTGCCTACCCCCAGCTCGCGGGGGACCCGCGCTACGCGGATTTCCTCGCCGGCTACTCCTACGCCGACGTCGCGGGGCCGCGCGGCCCCTTCGTCACGCCCGACATGGCGGCGTTCCTCACCGTCCAGGCGCCGGGGGTCACCTATCCGGCCCACGCCCACCCGGCGTTCGAGGTCTACTACATCATCGCCGGCCGCGCCGAGTGGAAGCGGGGAGGGGAGGACTGGCGCTTCCGCGAGCCGGGCACCTTCATCGTCCATCTGTCTGGCCAGGCCCATGCGATGCGCACCGGGGCCGAGCCGTTGCTGGCGGCGGCGGTGTGGCTCGACCACCTCGACGGGCCCTCCGTCATGGTCGAGCCCTGACCGCGACGCAGGTCATCTCGACCTTCAGCCCCTGCAGGAGTTTCGCCTGGACGCTGACCCGGGCCGGCACGGCACCGGGCGCGACCCAGGCGAGCCAGGCCCGGTTCATCTCGTCCCAGGTCTCGATGTCGGCGAGGTAGACCTGGACGAAGAGCACCCGCGATTTGTCCGAGCCAGCCGCGGCGAGGAAGCGGTCGAACTTGCCGAGGATCGCGCGCGCCTGGGCCTCGACGCCGCCGCCGGGGTCCACGTCCCACGCCGTCGTGCCGCCGACGATGACGAGGTCCCCCCAGGCGGCGGCGGCGCTGAAGAGGTCGCCGTACTCGGGCCCGGGGGAGATGCGGTCGATCGGCGGCATGGGCGGATCCCTCGGATCGTCGCGCGCGGGCTCGACGCGCGGCCCACGATTGGTCTACGCTGTATAAAATACGACAGACGCGCACGCACGATGGACGATCTGGCGGCCAGGTTCGCGGAGGATGGCTTCGTTCACCCGATCCGGGTCTATCCCGAGCCCGAGATCGAGGCCCTACGCCGGCGTTTCGAGGCCGAGCTGCGTCCGTTGTGGCGGGATCCCACGCAGGAGACCGACTACACGTTCCAGACCCACCTGCTGTTTCCCTGGCTCGACGCTGTCATCCGCCATCCTCCCGTCCTCGATGCCGTTGCGGGGCTGCTCGGACCCGATCTCCTGCTGTGGAACAGCGGCTTCGTCGTCAAGCCGGCGGGCGATGGCTACTTCGCCTCGTGGCACCAGGACCTGACCTACTGGGGCCTGGACCCCGCCCACGTCGTCACCGCCTGGCTCGCCTTCACCTCCAGCACGCGCGCGAACGGCTGCGTCCGATTCGTTCCGGGCTCCCACCGGCTCGGCCTCCTGCCGGTGGTCGAGACCCGGGCCAAGGACAACATGCTCTCGCGCGGCCAGGCCGTGATTCTCGACGATCCCGAATCGCGCGCCGTCGCCGTCGAGCTGAGGCCCGGCGAGATCTCGATCCACCACGGCCTCACGGTCCACGCCTCGGACCCCAACCGGACGGACGCCGACCGCATCGGCATGACCATGACGTACATCCGCCCCGATGTTCGCAGCCGCAAGGGCCGCGACACGGCGAGCTTGGTGCGGGGCGAGTATCGCTTTGGCCACTTCGATCTTGCGCCGCCTCCGATCGCGGATCTCGACCGTGCCGCGGTCGCGGCGCACGCGGCGGCGGCGCGCGCCCGCATGGCGGTCATCCAAGCGCCGGGCTGAGCTTGGCCGACCTCGACCTCTGCTACGAGCCCGCTTGGCGCCTCGCGGCCCTCGTGCGCGCGGGCGCGATTTCGCCCGTCGCGCTCGTCGCCAACGCGCTCGATCGCATCGCCGAGGTCAACCCCAGGATCAACGCCTTCTGCGCCGTGTTCGCCGCCCGCGCCCTGCACGAGGCGAAGGAGGCCGAGGCGGCGGCGCGGCAGGGGAGGGACCTTGGCCCCCTCCACGGCGTCCCCATCGCCATCAAGGACCTGACGCCCTCGCGCGGCGATCCGACGACGCTGGGGTCGCGCCTCTTCAAGGACTGGGTCACGGACTGGGATGCCGTCGTCGTCGAGCGGCTGCGGGCCGCCGGCGCCATCATCGTCGGCAAGACGAACACGCCGGAGTTCGGCTACTCGGGGTTCACACGCAACGAGCTCTGGGGCGAGACCCGGAACCCCTGGAACCTTCGGCACACGCCCGGCGGCTCCTCGGGCGGTTCGGCGGCGGCCGTGGCCACGGGATGCGTCCCCCTGGCCGAGGGCTCGGACGGCGGGGGTTCGATCCGCGATCCGGCGGCGTGTTGCGGCATCGTCGGGTTGAAGCCGAGCTTCGGGCGCATTCCCTTCGATCTCCTGCCGACGCAGTTCTCCACCGTCTTCCACCTCGGGCCGCTCGCCCGGACCGTGGCCGACGCCGCCCTCTTCCTCGCGGCGACGAACGGCCCGGACGACCGCGACATTTCCTCGCTGAGCCCCGCGCTCGACGTGCCCGTGCCGCCGCCCTCCGATGTGACCGGCTTCCGCCTCGCCCTCGCCGTCGATTTCGGGTTGTTCCATGTCGACCCCGAGGTCGAGGCAAACGTCAGGGCCGCGGCGGCCGCCCTTGAGGCGCGGGGCGCGATCGTAGAGGAGGTGGGCCTGCGCTTCGACCGCCAGGCCATCGCGGCCTACGAGGCTGACCTCGGCGCCCTCGCGGCACTCACACAGGGCGAGTACCTCTACGAGCATCGCGCCGAGCTCACGCCGCGGGTGGCGGCGCTGATTGATGACGGCAAGCGCTATGGTGGCACGGCGGTGAAGGCCTTCGAGATCGCGCGCACAATGGTCTGGCGGGCGCTCGCCCCCGTCCTCGCCTGTCACGACGCGCTGCTGTGCCCGACCCAGGCCGGTCCGGCCCCGCGCAACGACCAAACCGAGGCCGACTTCGATTGGGTCGACGAATTCGGCAAGTACCACGGCCACTTCATGTCTCAGTACTTCAACTTTGTGAGCCAAGTACCTGCCTTAGCAGTGCCTTCCGGATTCACATCTTCCGGTCTTCCGACCGGGGTGCAGATTGTCGGGCGCCGCTACGACGACAACTGCGTGCTGCGCGTGGGCGCGGCCCTGGAGGCGGTCCGGCCGTGGTCGGATCGCCGCCCGCCGCTGTGACGTCCTCCCTTGGCAATCCGGCGTTCGCCACCGTCGCGGCGTTGGCGGCGGCTCTCAGGTCGCGCGCCGTGTCGTCCGAAGACCTCGTCCGCCTCGCGCTGCGGCGCATCGAGCGCCACGATGGCGACCTCAAGGCGTTCATCCACGTGGCCGCTGCATCCTCGATCGCGCAGGCACGGGAGCTCGATCGCGAGTTGCGCGCCGGCCGCGATCGCGGGCCGCTGCACGGTCTACCGGTTGGCATCAAGGACATCATCGACGTGGCAGGGCAGCCGATCTCCTTCGGCAGCGGCCATCCCGCACCGCCGGTCGCCACCCGCGATGCGACGCTGGTGGCAAGGCTCAGGGAGAGCGGCGCCGTCCTGATCGGCAAGACGCACACCTACGAGTTCGCCTACGGCGATTTCCACCCCCGGCACGGCTACGCCCGCAACCCCTGGAGCCTCGCTCGCACCGCCGGTGCGACAAGCGGGGGCTCGGCCGCGGCGACGGCCGCTGGGCTCGTCCCCCTCGCAGTCGGCACCGACGCTGGCGGTTCCGTGCGGGTTCCGTCGTCTTTCTGCGGCATCGTCGGGCTGAAGCCGACGTTCGGGACGATCGACCTCGAGGGCGTCTTTCCGTCATGCTGGTCCCTGGACCACGGCGGCGCGATGGGCCGCACGGTCGCCTGTGCCGGGGCCCTGCTCGCGGCGATGCTGGATCGCCCCGCGCGGGGCCGGCGGCCGCGATCCCTCCGTGGCTGCGGGTTCGGGCGCCTGGTCGAGCTCGCCGATCATCCCTGCATGACGGCCGGGGTTCGCTCGGCGTTCACCGCCGCCTGCGAGCGCATCCGTGGCGCCGGGGGGCGGGTGGAGGATGTCTCAATCCCCCTCGTCCTCGGCGCGAACGACGCGATGATGGACCTGATCTACCCCGAGATCTGGCTCATCCACGAGCATCGGCTCGAGACTCACCGCGATTGGTACACGCCCGCAACGGTCGCTGGGATGGAGCCCGGCCGGCACTGGCCGGTGGTGCATTACATAAGGGCCCGGCGGTTTCAGGACGACCTCGCCCGGGCGATCGCCGCCGCGCTCGACGATCGAGGGCTCGATGCCCTGCTGTGCCCGACGACGCCATGGCCTTCGCCCGCCCGCCTCTTCGCGCTCAACGACGATCCGATGATGTTGGAGGGAATTGCCACGGCCCCCTTCAGCGTCGCGGGCGTCCCGGCGGCGAGCATGTTCATGGGCCTTGCCGACGAAGGGTTGCCGGTCGGCCTCGAGGTCGTGGTGCGGCGCGGCGACGACGGCCTACTCCTGGGCCTCGCCGCCCTCGTCGAGCGGCTCTTCCCGGCACCCCGCCCGCCCGGATTCGAGGAGTCGTGACGGGGTTCCTCGCCGGCCGCGTCGCCTGGGTCACGGGCGGCGTGACCGGCATGGGCCGAGCGATCGCGGTGGCCCTCGCCCGCGCCGGGGCGGATGTCGCCATCGGCTCGTTGACGGCGGCCGTCCACGGCGAGCGGGTGGGGCGGGAAACCGCGCTCGACGTCGGCGAGGGCGCCTTCATCGCCACCGCGCGGACGATGGAGTCGGAGGGCGTCCGCTGCCTCGCTCTGCCGCTCAACGTGCGCCTCGACGCCTCGGTGCAGTCCTCCTACGAGCAAATCGTCGCTGGGCTGGGCCCCATCGACGTCCTCGTCAACGCCGCCGGCCACGGTGGTCGGCACGCCATGGTGGGCCACCCGGACGACTTCTGAGAGCGCACGATCGACGTCGACCTCGGCGGCACCTATCGCACCATCCGGCGCTGCCTGCCGGGGAATGATCGAGCGCGGCTAGGGGCGCATTCTCAACATCGCCTCGACTGCGGCGATGATAGGCGATACCGGTTACGCCGCGTACTGCGCCGCGAAGTCGGGCCTGCTTGGCCTCACGGGCTGCGTCGCGTTCGAGGGCGCGCCTCACGGCGTCACCTGCAACGCCATCAGCCCCAGCAATGTGCTCTCCGACCAGGGCCTCATCAGCCTGCGGCAGGAGATCGCCATGGGCTGCATCACCGTGCGGCTCGAGACGCACCTCGCGCGCCTCGCCGAGGATGTGCCGCAGAAGCGCTGGATCCAGGCCGAGGAAGTGGCGGCCGTCGCCCTGCCTCTCTGTCGCGATGAGGCCCGCGGCCTCACCATGGAGAACGTCCGCATCGCCGGCGGCTCGCTGTGGTGAACGCCAATCCGGCTTGACACTGGACCCAATCGGGTCATCCTGCATACTGACTGCCGAAACGGTAAGGATCGAGCCATGTCTGGATTTCCGCTGTCGCGTCGCCACCTGATCAGGGCCGCCGGGTCGGGGGCGGCGCTCGCCGCCGCGCCGCGCTTGAGCCGCGCCCAGGCCGACCGCAGCCTGCGGCTTCGAGCCCGCTACGACATCCAGGTGCTTGATCCCTACAAGATCGTCAACCGCGCCGAGTACGACATCCTGTCGGCAGCGACGGAGAAACTGGTCGAGATCAAGCCCGGCAAGACCTGGGACTGGGCACTCGGCACCGCATGCGAGGAGATTGAGTACGTCGACGCGACCCACATCCGTTTCCGTTTGGTGAAGGATCGGCCGTGGACCAACGGCTTCGGCACTCTGACGGCCCACGACGTGAAGTATTCCTATGAGAGAATCCTGGCGCCCGATTCCATCGTCAGCGCCGAGTGGGTCGGCTTCATCGGCGTTGAAGTGGTCGACGACCTGAACGGCGTGCTCGTCACCGACGGGCCGATGGCGACCCTGTTCACCTCCGCGGCGCCGTGGATAGGGGGGCCCATCATGTGCAAGGCCGCTATGGAGGCGGCCGGCGGGTTCTTCGACGGTCCGCCATCAGCCACCAGCGGCCCCTACCAGATCACCGAGTGGACCCCAGAGCAGCGTACGGTCCTGACGCCGAGCCCGGTATGGAATGGCGACCCCGTGCAGTTCGACAAGATCACGGTCCTGTCAATCACCGAGGACAAGACGGCCGAACTCGCCTACCTCGCGGGCGAGCTCGACTACACGACGATCGCCGTCAGCTCGATCCCCACGTACCGCGACGGTACGTTGCCGCCCAACACCAAGCTGGAGATCCGGCCGACCACGGGCTTCTCCTGGCTCGGCATGAACATGGAGCATCCGCCCTACAACAACGAGAAGGTGCGCTGGGCGATCCAGTACGCCATCGACCGCCCGGCGATCATCGAGGCCGCGTACTTCGGCGCCGGCCCCCTGTCGGTCAGCCTGATCGCCCCCGGCGTGCTCGGCTGGCGCGATCTCGAACCCACCCAGCGCGATCTAGAGAAGGCGCGGGCCCTACTCGCCGAAGCGGGCTTCGCGGACGGTTTCAAGACGCGCGTCGCGATCATGGACGCGACCGACCAGCGGACCTCGGCCCAGATCATCCAGGCCAATCTCGCCGAGATCGGCATCGACTGCCAGATCGACGTCTACGATGGCGGCACCTACTGGGACCTCGGGCTCGAGGAGAAGGGCGAGGCCTGGAAGGACCTCGAGCTGGTCCTGCAGCAGTGGACCTCCAGCAACGATCCGAACACGACGACGACGTGGTTCACGCCCGAGCAGATCGGCTATTGGAACTGGCAGCGCTGGAACAGCCCGGAATATGGCAAGCTCAACAAACAGGCGATCGCGGAGACGGACGCCAAGAAACGCGACGCGATGTACGCCCGCATGATGGAGCTGATGCGCGATTCCGCGGCGTTCGTGAACATCACCCACGAGCCCCAGGCAGCGCTCTACACGGCGAACATCGACCCGCACTTCCTCCCCGACCTCTCGGTGCTCTACCGCCACATCAAGTGGGTCGGCGCGTGAGGCGTCATTCGAGCACGAGTCGGGGGAAGTAGCAGCTCACCACCCGGTCGGCGTCCCCGGCGTAGACGCTGATGCGCAGGTCGGCGCAGCAGCTCGCCAGCATGTATACGTCGGCCGGGGGAAGTCCGTGCCGATCCGACATCAGCTCGCACATGCGCAGCACGGCTGCGCGCGCGTTCTCCATCAGGCTCGGCCCGATGCCGGTCGTCACCTCGTAGCCCTTCTCGTCGAGATGGCGGCAGACGGGTCCCGGCGTCGTGAAGCGCGGGGTCCCCAGACGCGCATCCTTGACGAGCTCGACGCGGGTCTGGACCGCGATGGCTGTCTCGATCGCCGCGCCGCACACCTCGCCGTCCCCTTGCGCCGCGTGGGTGTCGCCGAGCGAGAAGAGCGCTCCCTTCACCTCGACGGGCAGGTAGAGGACGCTGCCCTCGCCAAGGTCGCGCACGTCGAGGTTGCCGCCGGTGCGGTAGGGCGGCACCACGCTGTGCCGGCCGGGCGCCGCCAGCGCCGTGCCGATGGTACCTGGAAACATCTTCACCGGCACGCGCCCCGCCCGGCTCGTGGCCCAGCGGTCGTCATACTGCCAGTGCATCAGTTCCGGTCCGGGAAAGGCGTCGGGCAGGATGCCGAAGCCCGTGCAGACGCAAGTCCAGCCCCAGCCGCAACCCTCGAAGCCGAGTAGGGTGATCTTCAGCGCGTCGCCCGGCTCGGCGCCGTCGACGTAAACCGGTCCCGTCGTCGGGTTGCCGATCTCCAGCGACATGCCGGGCACTTCGGCCGCGGTCGACTCCCGCGTCACCTCGCCGCCCCAGGCGTCCACCGTCTCGAACCTGACCTCGTCGCCGGGGGCGATGGTCAGGACGGGGGGAATGCTGTTGTCCCAATCCTGGTGGCGCTGGTGACTGTGGATGGTGTGCCCGAGCGGCTTCAACATGGTGGCACCTCCTCGCGCCGACAGGATGTCACGGTGGCGCCGGACCCGCCAAGCGGGGGCTTCGCCCCGAGATGCCGATTAACCACGGGCCGGTACGGTCGTTGCACATCGTTGAGCGTCGGATGCGCGCCGTGGACCCGCATCGCTTCGTCGTCCTGCCCAAGCGATGGGTCGTCGAACGCAGCTTCGCCTGGATCGGCCGCAACCACCGTCTCACGCGCGACTTCGAGCTCTACGCCCGAACCGTCGCCGCCTTCGTCCGACTTGCGATGATCCGCTTCATGCTCCGACGCTTGACCCGGCCAGTCCCCTGTTCCTGAATCCAAACATCAGGGATCGGCTCTTCGGCAGGGGCCGGTCTTCGTCGCAGCCCGTCGATCGGCCACTAAGCTCCGGTCGAGCTGGCCATGGCCTCAGGGTAGGCATGCCTGCCCTGAGGCCATCGAGGCCGAGAATCCTTGCGCCAGGTGGTCCAATATCGGGGGCAAGTCCAGCTCCACCTTAGCTCAACGTCAAAGTGGTCCCACCAATGGGGTCCACCTCAATCAAGGAAGGCAAACACGCCATCAAGTGGACGTGGCTGTCATGCTGCTCGTTCACCGCCAACGCGGTCCGGCTTCAGCTTCATGCGCTGGCCTACAATCTCGCCAGTTTCATGAGGACGCCGGCGCTGCCCGAGGCGGTCGCGCAGTGGTCGCTGACGAGCCCGCGGGAAAGGTTGGTGAAGATTGGTGCGAAGGTGATCGCCCACGCCCGCGACGCCGTCTTCCAGATGGCCGAGGTTGCCGTGCCACGTGACCTGTTCCGGCGCATCCTCGACATGATCGACGATCTGCGACCACGAGCGCCGACACCATGCTGATGGCTAGGAGCGTCGGCACGAGGCGGACGACAGGCGAAGTGCGCCCGCACTGTGACAAGACAGGCCACAATCACACGTCTGGGGTGCTGCATATCGGTCAAGATGACGATTCTGCTGCGACGGACGTCGTCGCTACCCGGCTCCCCCTTCCAAGAGGCCCAGGGCCGGGCTATTCTGCCGTCAATCGGGGGCGGATGGGTTGCCTTAATGGGAAATGTCGGGTCGATACTCGTCACGGACCCGGACCAATTAGAGCTCTATTGAAGGGATGCCCGCATGACGACATTTTTTGCCAAGCGCCGACAGTTTTTGGGCGCAGTTGCCGGTGGAGCCGCTGGAACATCGGCTCTGCTTTCCCGGGCCCGTCACCTGCGGGCGCAGGACAAGAAAATCGTACGCGTCCGGTCGAAGACGGATATCCGCTCGATCGACACCGTCATGAATTTCTCGATCTCGGATTTCGACGTCCGTCAGGCGGTGCTGAGCAATCTGATCCTCTACCAGCCCGGACCGACCTGGACTTGGCGGCTGGACGCGGCCGAGGCGATCGAGCAAGTCGACCCGACCCATGTCGCCTTCCGGCTACGCCCGGGCATCCAGTGGACCAACGGCTACGGCGAGATGACGGCCGAGGACGTGCAGTATTCGTTCATGCGGCTCGCGAACCCAGAGCTTCAGGCGACAGATCAGGCCGAGTTCGCCTCATTCCTGGACGTGGAAATCAAGGATACGTATTCCGGGGTGATCATCACAAAGGAGCCGGTGGCCAATCTCTGGACCAATACGTTGCCGCGCGCCATGGGGGCAATCGTGTGCAAGAAGGCCTGGGAGGAACGAGGCGCTTGGCTGAAGTCGCTGGACAACGATATCCCGTGCTCGAGCGGACCCTACAAGCTCAAGGAATGGATCCCGCAGCAACGGGTGGTCCTGGAGAGGAACGACCTGTGGACAGGCCCCGCGGTTTACTTCGACGAGGTCCACTACATCCTGATCGAGGACGAGAATGCCGCCGAGATAGCATATCTGGCTGGCGAGCTGGACATCGCCCACATCTCGACCGAGGCGGCCGTAGCGTTCCAGAGCAATCCGCCGCACGATACCGAAATCGTCGTCCGGCCGACCACGGGCTTCATCTGGCTCGGCATCAACATGGAGCATGAGCCCTACGGCGACCTGCGGGTGCGCGAAGCTGTCCGCAAGGCGATCGACGTGCAGCAAATCATCGACGGCGCCTATGGCGGGCTGGGCCCGAAATCCACGGGTGTCATCGCACCTGGCATGATCGGGCACATGGAGATGGACCTGCTGGGCCGGGACGCCGAGGGTGCCAAGGCTCTGCTCGCCGAGGCGGGCCTCGCCGACGGATTCAAGACCACGATCACGACCCTCAACAACACCGCGGACGAGACCGCCTCGCAGATCATCCAAGCCAACCTGGCGGAGATCGGGATCGCGGTTGAGATCAAATCCTACGAGGGTGGGACCTATTGGAACCTCGGCCTCGAATCGGCCGGCGAGGACTGGAAGAGCCTTGAGCTCATCTATCAGGATTGGACATCCTCGGCGGACCCGCGCCGCTCGACCCAGTTCTTTACCTGCGGCGAGGTGGGCAACTGGAACTGGCAACGCTGGTGCAGCGAGGAGTACAGCCAGCTCGACAAGGAGGGTGGAGCCGAGACTGACCTCGCCAAACGCGGCGAGATCTACACGAAGATGATGAAGCTGATGTGGGACTCCGCGACCTTCCTCAACATCACACATCCGATTCGCGTGACGGCGGTGCGCGCCAACATCGAACCGAACATGCTGCCCAATGGCTACGTCTACTTCCGGGACCTGACGGCGAAGCAGACCTAGGCGTCGCTGTGTCGAGGGCGGCATGTCCTACGGGCCGAAGTACCGGATCCAGCCTTCCGATCGCGAACTCGCCTGGCAATTTTGGGTCGATCCGTTCGTAGACCCCAGCCCGGACATGATGCGGCTCCTGAATCGACTCCGTTGGGGGTCAATGTCAGGCAAACACGTGCTCGTGCGGAGCGAGATCCCAGGCGAATGGATTCTTGCCCGCCTCGGCGAGCGCCGGGGCGATCCTGTCGTCCTGATTGGGCCCACGTTCAGGGACCTTCGCGAGGCTGAGCGGCATGTCTTCGCCCTGCGCTGGAAGGCGACGACCGGCGAAGACTTGGGCTTCGCTCGATGAGAGTTGCCAATTGATCACGATCCTAGGCTACGGCGATCGGCTGAGCGCCCAGCCGGGCGAGACTATCGAGTTCAAGATCAGCGTCGAGGACGATCAGGCGAACTTCTCCGCAGATGTGGTCAGGTTGACCTCGACGGATGAGGCGGCGGCGGGCCCCGGGCTCCGCGAATCGGTCATCGCAAGCCTTGGGGTCTTCCCTGCCTTCAAGCAAGTGACATACAGCGGTTCACATGCTGTGATTCCCGCCGACCCGGTCCTCGATGGGCTCGACTCCTTTCGTGTCTCCATCTTGGTATGGGCGACCAAGCCAGGGGGCACCGTCCAGGGATTATTCGCGAAGTACCAGGATGGCTGTCCGACGGGTTGGGTTCTCGCCTTGGACGAGGCTGGCGAGGCGGCGTTCTTGGTTGGCGGCGCGGTCGTTGCAACGAGCGGACGACCCATCCTTCCACGTTGCTGGACGAGGGTGGCCGTGTCGGTCGATGCTCCAACGGGCACGGTGACGCTCGTCCAGCAGCCCCTGGCACCGTGGCCGCTCGCGCATCGCCCCATCCGAGTGCAGCGCCATGTGGAAGGCGTCCAGCTCCCTTGTCCGGGCGTTCCATTGGTCATCGCCGGTTGGCACCTCGGTGCCGCGAACGGGCGCTACGCCGCGCGCGGCGTGTTCAACGGGAAGCTCGCCCGGCCTCGCCTATGGGCGGGTGCCGCGGAGGATCTCGGGACGGATCCAGCCGTGTCCGTGGCGCCGATGGGCAGCTGGGATTTTGGCCGAGGAATAGACACGAACGAAATCGAGGACACGTCCGGTCACAACCGCCACGGCAGGACACGCAATCTACCGACTCGCGCCGTGACCGGTCCCGACTGGACGGGGAAGACCTTGGCGTGGACCGAAGCACCCCATGAATACGACGCCATTTGGTTTCACGACGACGATCTGGACGACTGCGGCTGGCGGACCGATGTGACCTATCAACTTCCCGCGAACATCGCGAGCGGCGTCTACGCGCTGCGCTGCACGACGGCGACGGGAACCGAGCGCATTCCATTCTTCGTGCGACCCCGCCGTGGTACGACGACATCGCACCTAGCCGTGCTCATGCCGACGGCGACCTACATTGTCTATGGCAACCAACACGCCGCGTACGACGAACCCCTGGACGAAATGATGCGCGGTCGGCTGACCACGCTGGACTCGGTCGATCTCTATCTCAATGAACATCGCGAGCTCGGACTAAGCAGCTACGACACCCACGCAGACGGAAGCGGAGTGTTTTACGTCTCGCGCCATCGGCCGATCCTCAACATGCGGCCGCTCGCCCGACAATGGAACTTCAACGTCGACATGCACATCGTCGCTTGGCTCGAGGCACGCGGCACGCCATACGACATCCTGACGGATGAGGATCTCGAGCAAGATGGGGCGGAGCTGTTGCGGCCCTATCGCTGTGTCATCGCCTGCTGCCATCCCGAGTACTGGTCCGCTCACATGTTGGCCGCGCTGATGGTCTGGCGCGACGAGGGCGGCCGGCTGATGTACCTAGGGGGAAACGGATTCTACTGGCGGATCAGCTTTCATCCCACACGCCCCGGCATCATCGAGGCGCGACGGACCGAGGGGTCACGGTCATGGCACGTTGATCCCGGTGAGCGCCACCACGCCTTCGACGGGGCCGCTGGAGGATTGTGGCGGTTCCAGAAGCCGACGCCCTATGCCGTCGTGGGTGTCGGAATGAACAGCGAGGGGTTTGACCGATGCGGATGGTACCGACGGCTTCCCGGTAGTTTCGACGGCCGGGCCAGTTGGATCTTCGCGGGCGTGGGTGACGACGAACGGATCGGCGATTTCGGCCTGTGTGGTGGCGGCGCCGCCGGCTGGGAGACGGACCGTATGGATGTCCAGCTCGGCACGCCACCCCATGCTCTGCTGCTCGCGACGTCCGAGGGGCTCAGCCGATACTACGAACTGGTGGTCGAGGAACTCGCCTTTACCTTGCCGGCGTTCAGCGCGGACGAGACCGACTGGGTCCGAGCCGACATGGTCTTCTTCGAGACGCCACATGGCGGCGCCGTGTTCTCGGTGGGCTCGATCGCGTGGTCAGGATCGCTCCCATGGAATGGCTTCGACAACAACGTCGCTCGCATCACCGGCAACGTCCTTGATCGCTTTCTCGACCCTAGACCTCTCGAACCACCGGTGTAGCCAGGGTTCTTGGTCTACACTCGGTTTGCTAAACTGCGGGTCGGATGTTCGAGTCACCCTTGTGTTGATAACTTTGCAACGTCACCAACATGCACAACCTAGAGACACAGCACGGTTTAGCCTTAATAGAAAAGATAAACACTTAATATTTGTTGAGAAAAAAATGAACAAAACACAATTAAGTTCGATATTTTTCACGAAAGCGATACGTTGACGGAGTTCGTTTTGAGTACGTAGTATTGAGAATTGTAGGCGCTGGACCACCGGTAAAAAGCTGCTTCTACATCGCAAAAAATGGCGACGACGTTTAGGCGACAATACTGCATGACGGAATTGATCGCGCTGCTGTCGAGTCAATTCGTAGTTTCTGGTGGAAGGCTCGGACATGACTGGCAAAGACAAACAAACATCGAACCCGCCGACGCCCGCCGACGCCCGCCGCTTCTGGGCCTTGCTGGATGCCGTGTGCCACGGCACCCCGCCGACCCCTAGAAGGAAAGGACCAGCCTCGGGAACATCAGGTGCGGCGCCTTCCGCGGGTTGTAGAGGAACTTGAACTCGCCCAGGTACTCTCCGAGATGCCTAGCGGAGACGTGAACGTGCGTGCCCCGGATCGAACGCTTCAACTGCGACCAGAAGCCTTCGAGGCTGTTGACGTGGATCGGGCCGCGCGCGAACTCGTTTAGGCTGTGGTTCACGGTGCCGTGCCGGTAGCCGTGGCAGGCGAGCTTGGCGTAGGACTGGAACTCGTCCGTGCTGATCGTGGTCCCGCGCTTGATCTTCTCCAGGATCACAGCCTCAAGGGTGGTACGCCGCACGTTGCCGACCACGCGCGTCATGACGTTGCCGGCCCGCTCCAACATGCCGGGCACGACGGTCTTGCCTGGCGCGCCACGGCCACGCTTCCCACCCTTGCGCTTGCCACCGATCATCGTCTCGTCCACTTCGACGTGCCCGCCCAGGTCATCGTCGCCGTCAACGGCGCCAATGTACTTGCGGATTTCGTGACCCATGCGCCACGCGGTCTTGAGCGTGACGCCGAGTTGGCGCTGCAACTCGCGCGCGGGCACGCCGTGGCGCGAACTGGCGAACAGGAAGATCGCATAGAACCACTTGCGGAGCGCCGTGCGGCTCCGGTGGAACAGGGTGCCGGCCATGGGGTTGATATCAAAGCCGCAGAACTCGCAGGTGTACGCGGGCCGCTTGACGCGCCGGTAGAACATCGCCTCGCGCGCGCACCTGGGGCACGGGAGACTGTGGCCGTACCGGACCTTCATGAGATGGTCCAGGCAGGCGTCGTCGTCCGGGAATTGGGCCTCGAAGTCCTAAATGATGAAGGTCTTGAACTTGGCCATGGGGCGTCTTCTTACGCCTCTCAATATGACCCTTCATCGTCCCGGTTTCAAGGGGAACATCAAGTTCGGTGATGCGATTCGGCGATGGCACCGAGGGTGGTCAGGTCTTGGCCCAGGACGGCTTGGATGCCCCGGCGCCGACGACACCACCGCCGAGGCGTTGTCGGTCATCGCGCCGGCAGCGGGCACGGCCAAGGCAGAGCAGACGGGCGCCGCCACGTACTAGCGTCCGTTCCGCGCGGCGGCTGGCCCCGTAGGGCTGCGGTGGCGCGCGTGGCGATTCCCTCCGCGAGACCGATGCTCTACGGTCATGGGCGCCGCGCGCCCTTAGCTCAGGTGGATAGAGCAACAGCCTTCTAAGCTGTGGGTCGCTGGTTCGAGTCCAGCAGGGCGCGCCACTACGATCGCGGTCCGACGCCTGTCACACAGCTTCGCTCATGACGAACCTCGATACCTTCGTCCCGCCACGGTCCGCTGGGCCCGCGCGCCATCAATTCGTGGGAACCCTGGCGATCGACGGCGGCGCGCTCGCCCTCGAACCGCGCGACACGCGCACGTGGGTGCCGATGCCCGGGCGCAGCGACCGGTTTCCGGCCGTCCGCATCCCGTTCGTCACGGTCGACGGCGACCTGGTGCCCGTGGACCGTGGCATTTTGGGCGCCCGCGACGGCGTGAGCTACTGGTCCCTGATGGCGGGGGTGGGCCGTGTGTGGGCGGACCCCGCGGACGGTGGGCGCTCGCGCGCGGCCATTCCCTTCGCACTGATGCATCCGCTGGAGAACGACAGCCACCACGGCCTGGCGACGTTCACCTACGACGACACCTCGGTCGGTGACGTCACGCTGCGCATCGTGCAGCGGACGGCGCCGTTCCTGGTGTCCAACGGGTTCGGCGCAGCGGGTGTTGCCCCGGCGCGACGCGAGCCGCTTGATGGGGCGGGCGTGGCGCACGAGACCATCGTCAATCGACACCGCGCTGAACGTCGCGGGCGCTTTCCCGTGCGGCCATGGAACGAGCTCGCCACGCGTTGCGACCTGGCTCTGCTCGGGGCGGTGGCGGGCGCCCATGGCGCCGGCGCGATCGTCCACGCGCTCGATGTGGATGGTACGCTCTACGCCGAGCCGTGCCGAGCCGACGGCGGTGTGTTCCCGTACCCCGAGACCATGGCGTGCGGTGTCTGGTCGGTGACCAAGTCCGCGGCCACGATGGTCGCGGCGCTGCGTTTGGCGCGCACCGTTGGCGATCATGTGCTCGACGTTCGCGTGCGCGACGTGTTCGCCGGTGCCGCCCGCCACGATGGCTGGCGCGATGTTACGCTGGCGCATTGCCTGGACATGGCAACGGGCATCGGCGGTACGGCCGGCCCACCGGGCCCGGCGATGGAGGCGGACTACGCCACCGAGTTCTGGCATGACGCTCACGGCGCGGCTGCCTACCGCGTGTGGTACCTGGCCGAGAGCCGCGACGACAAGCTGGCGGCCGCGTTCGCGTGCCCCGCCATGCCGTGGGGTCCCGGCGTCCACGCGCGCTACCGGGACCAGGATCTGTTCATGGCCGGCGCGATGATCGCGGAACTGCACCGGCGCCACGATGGCCGCGCGCCCGGCCTGTGGGATGCGATGCTCGACGAGGTTTACCGCCCGATCGGTATTGCCCACCTGACGACGACCCATACCTTGGGGCCGGACCCGGTTCCCCTGGGCGCGTTCGGCTTGTTCCTGACCCTCGATGCCGCTGCCAAGATCGCGCGCCTGCTGCACGATGGCGGTCGGCGCGGCGCCGAACAGGTGTTGTCGGCGGTGCGAACCGCCGAGGCACTGGGCCGCGCGGGGCTGGCGCCACGCCTGACCGGGCGGACCAGCGCCGCCGGCGCGATCGGCTACCGAAGCACCTTCTGGTTCCATCCGTTCCGGGCCAGGGATGGGGTGATCCATCGCATCCCGACCATGAATGGCTACGGCGGCAACGTGGTGGCGCTGTTCCCCAACGGCATGACCGGACTGCGCTTCGCCCACGACATCGGCGGCGACGAACGCTGGTCGCTCGACGGTCTCGCCCACGTCGCCGAGGCGATCCGGCCCTTCCCGACGCCCCATGTCTGACGGCGACCTCGTGTGCGCGCTCGCCCTGATCGACGAGGCCAACGGCCGCGATCCCGGGTGCGACGCCGACGGCACGCCCAAGGCGCTGGCCTACGGACGGCGCATGAGCCGCTGGCTCGACCGGCTGGCGCCGGCGGCCTCGGATGCGTTGCGCATCGCCGTGCGCGCCCAGCACATCGAACGCTGGACCGTGCCACGCGACAGCTATCCCATGGATCGCATCGGCTACCACCGTTGGCGCACGGGGCTGCAGCGCATGCATGGGGAGAGGGCCGGCGCGATCGCGCGCGCGGCCGGCTACGACGCGGTTACCGTGGGTCGCGTGGCGTCGCTGGTGCGCAAGGAAGGCATCAAGCGCGACGCCGAGGCGCAGGCACTGGAGGACGCCGCGTGCCTGAGTTTCCTCGAGGACGAGTTCGCCGCCTTCGCCACACGCTACGACGACGCGAAGATCGTCGACATCGTGCGCAAGACTTGGGCGAAGATGTCGCCGCAGGGGCACGCGTTGGCGCTCGAGCTGTCCACCGAACTGCCCGAGACCGCCCGCGCGCTGATCCAGCGCGTGCTCGAAGGGGCGTGACCGATCAGAACGGGGTGGCGACGCCGAGCGAGCGCGCGACCTCCGCGAGTTCGTCGAGGGTGCGCTCGGCGATCGGGATGCCGTGGGCCAGCCGCTCGGCGCGGCGGGCACGCTCCGGCTCGCCGGCGATCAGCACCGCCTTGGAGCCCGGGGCGAGCGGCGAGGCCTTGACCCAGTCGATCACCCGTTCCACGTGGTCCGCGATAGCGGTGCTGTCGCCCAGCGCCGCCGGATCCAGGACGATCGACAGCATGTTGTTTATGATCATGTCGTCGTCGAAGGCGCCGGCGTGGTTGGTGCCGCCCTCGCTCAACGCGCCGGCCAGGATGTCACACAGCAGGCCGAGGCCATAGCCCTTGTGCCCGCCGAACGGCAGCAGGGCGCCGATCGCATCGGGAACCATGACGGCGGGGTCGTCGGTCGGGCGGCCGTCGCGGTCAATCAGGACGCCCGGCTCGACGCGGCGGCCCTCGTAGAACGCGACGCGCAGCTTGCCGTACGCGATGCAACTGGTCGCCATGTCCAGGATCAGCGGCGGCTGACCGGGACAGGGCACGCCGGCGCAGAACGGGTTGGTGCCGAGCCGCACGTCGCGCCCGCCGAACGGCGCCACCAGGGGCCGGTGTCCGATCACGTTGACCGCGTGGAGCGAGACAAGCCCGGCCTCGGCGCATTGCTCGGCGTAGGCGCCGATCCGCCCCAGGTGGTGGCTCTGGCGCAACGCGACCACGGCCACGCCGTGGGCACGCGCGCGGGCGATGGCCAGGTCCATGGCCTCGGTGCCGATGATCTGTCCGGCGCCACGCTGGCCGTCGATCACCAGGATCGGACCGCGATCGGTGACCACGCGCGCGTGTCGGCCCACCTGGAACCGGCCGGCGCGGATCGAGCGCACGTACTCGGTGACCAGCCCTACGCCGTGGGAATCGTGGCCCATGAGGTTGGCGGCCACCAGGTGATGGGCGATGGTCGCGGCCTCGGCCCCGGCGCAGCCGACGGCCCGGAACAGCGCCGTGACGAACTCCGTCAGCGCTGGCGCCTCGATCCGCCGCGTCACGGCGACGTACCGCCGAAGGGATTGTCCGGTGACAGGGACTGTTCGTGGTCGGGCTGGGCCGCGCCCGCTGCGAATGGGTTGTCGGCGCTGAGCGCCGGTGCTTCGCCCGCGCCACCCGACGTGGCGAACGGGTTGTCGGCCGATAGTGCCGTGCCTTGGCTGGCCGCCGTCTGCGGTCGCCCCGCGACCAGCAGGTCGGCATGGACGAAGCCTTCCGTGCCGTCGGCCAGGACCACCGCGAACCACGGCGCGCCGGCGACCTTGCCGACGACGCGCACCACGGTGCCGCCATCGAGCCGGCCGACCTTCACCGCGTCGGTGCTGGCGCCGGCGCGCACGTTGGCCCCCTGCCGGGCGGTGTAGTCCGCGTCCATGGGCTCGATGACCGGCGCCGGCGCTGCGGCCGCCGATTCCTCGGTCGATCCGGGCTCCGCCGCGGGCTCGGGCACGGCGGCGGTTTCGGGGTCCGTGACCGGTTCGGGGTCGTCGGTCGGGCGGCCGTCGCGGTCAATCAGGACGCCCGGCTCGACGCGGCGGCCCTCGTAGAACGCGACGCGCAGCTTGCCGTACGCGATGCAACTGGTCGCCATGTCCAGGATCAGCGGCGGCTGACCGGGACAGGGCACGCCGGCGCAGAACGGGTTGGTGCCGAGCCGCACGTCGCGCCCGCCGAACGGCGCCACCAGGGGCCGGTGTCCGATCACGTTGACCGCGTGGAGCGAGACAAGCCCGGCCTCGGCGCATTGCTCGGCGTAGGCGCCGATCCGCCCCAGGTGGTGGCTCTGGCGCAACGCGACCACGGCCACGCCGTGGGCACGCGCGCGGGCGATGGCCAGGTCCATGGCCTCGGTGCCGATGATCTGTCCGGCGCCACGCTGGCCGTCGATCACCAGGATCGG
>VGDP01000045.1 GCA_016869675.1 Alphaproteobacteria bacterium
TACCACGTCCCCGGCGGGCAGTACTACGACCGCACAGAGATCAACGAGGCCAAAGGCGAGCGGCGGTTCTGTTCAGAGGCCGAGGCGGTTGCGGCGGGGTGGCGAAAGGCGAAGCGGTTGACACGACAAGCAATCCAGCCTCGTCATTTCGTGTCATTCTTCGCTGGGTATCATCTCCTCGGAGCGAAGCGATGCGAGCATGGATCATCGCGCTGGTCTTGCTGCTGACGCCCGTGGCGGCGTCGGGAGAGGATGCGTGGCAGGAAGGCTGGGACGCCTACGACCGAGGGGACTTCGCGACGGCGTTATCGAAGTGGCGACCGCTAGCAGAGCAGGGCCATGCGGCGGCGCAGTACAACCTCGGCGTTATGTACGACGGAGGTAAGGGATTGCCGCAGGACTATGTCGAGGCCGTGAAGTGGTACCGGCTTGCGGCCGAGCAGGGCCATGCGCCGGCGCAGCACAACCTCGGCGTTATGTACGACAACGGCCAGGGGGTTCCCCAGGACTTTGTCGAGGCCGTGAAGTGGTACCGGCTTGCGGCCGAGCGGGGCCATGCGGATGCGCAGGTCGGCATCGGCTACATGTACAGTAACGGCCAGGGGGTTCCCCAGGACGATGCCGAGGCCGTGAAGTGGTACCGGCTTGCGGCCGAGCAGGGTGAAGCGCTGGCGCAGTACAACCTCGGCGTTATGTACGCCAACGGCGAGGGGGTTCCCCAGGATTATGTCCTGGCATACATGTGGTCGAACCTTGCAGCCGCGAGCTTGACCGGGGTGGATCGCGAGTCGGCGGTCAAGAATCGAGAAATTGTCGCGTCCTTGCTTACACCTGATCAGCTCCTCAAGGCGCAGGAGTTGTCGCGGACCTGGAAACCGACGCCGCGCGATTGAGGCAACCCCAAGGCGTCACGGTTCTGGTCATGGCCATGGCCGTTTCCGACATCGACATCTTCCGCGCCGCGAACCTGATGATCAAACGCAACGGGAAGGACGGCGCGCTCGACGCAGCGGCTGCACGGGCCGAGGAGGGAGGGGGTGCCGGCAGCTCGCCCCGTCCTTTCTGCTCAATAGCCCAGCGCGCAGCCGTCGAGTCGGGGATCGGATGCGCCGGTCAGGACGCCTGCCTTCCAGTCGATGACGACGCACTGGCCGCCGCCGTGGGGTACGAGCGGGCGGCCGATCCTGTGTCCACACGCCTCGAGCTCCTTGATGGACTCCCAGGGGACGCCGCGTTCGACCTCCGTCACGCCGCGATTGTAGAAGACGCGCGGCTGGTCGATCGCTTCCTGGGGATCGAGCCCGAAGTCGATCACGCCTGTCAGGAAATGGGTGTGACCGTAGGGCTGGTAGTCGCCGCCGACGACGCCGTAGCTCGCATGGACCCTGCCGTCGCGCAGCGACATGCCGGGCATGATCGTGTGGAGCGGCCGCTTTCCGGGTGCGATGGCGTTCGGATGCGCCGGGTCCAGCCGGAAACCGATGCCGCGATTGTGCAGGACGATGCCGAAACGCGGCGAGACGCGCGCCGACCCAAACCAATGATAGACCGAGTTGATGAGGCTCACGGCATTGCGGTCTCGGTCGACGACGCTGACATAGACGGTGTTGGCATTCGTCTGCAGCGGATCCGGCAGACCGGCCAGCATCCTGTCGGGTGAGATGAGCGCAGCCAGTCGGCGCGTATAGGCCTTGTCGAGAATGGCTGTGACCGGCACATCGGCATGGCGCATGTCGGCGATGAGGGCATCGCGATCGCGATAGGCGAGTCGCGCCGCCTCAATCTGCAGGTGCAGCCGCAAGGCATCCATCGGGCGCATGGCGGCATGCTCGAAGCACTCGAGGAGTGCGAGCATCGCGAGCGCGGTGATGCCTTGGTTGCTCGGCGGGATCTGCAGGAGCTCGGTGCCGCGGTAGCTCGAGCGGACGGGCGTGACGTACTCGCCCTCGTGCCTCTCGAAGTCCTCGAGCGTGTGCACGCCGCCGAGCTCGTTCAGCCGGTCCACCATGTCGCGAGCGACATCGCCGGTGTAGAAGCACTTCGCGCCTTGCCGCCCGATGATCCTCAAGGCCTCGGCAAGGCCCGGATTACGCTGCAACTCGCCGACGCGGAACGGGGCGCCGTTGTTCAGCAGCACGCGCGCCGCATGCGGGTCGCGCGACAGTCGCTCGGTCTGCAGCGACCAGTCAAGCGCGGTGCGCGCATGAATGGGATGGCCGCGCTCGGCGAGCACTGCGGCCGGCTCCAGGAGTTCGGCCAGCTCCTTGTGGCCGTGATCGGCGACGATCCGCGCCCAGGCCTCGATGGCGCCAGGAACCGTCACCGTGTGCGGGCTCGTGTCCTCGAGCTCGGAGATGCCGCGAGCCGCGTACCATTCAACAGTCGCCGCCATCGGCGCCCGGCCCGAGCCGTTATAGGCGATGATGTCGTCCTGTCCGCCGCGAGCGAGGATGACGAAGCAGTCCCCGCCGATGCCGGTATCCTGCGGTGCCACGACGGCGAGCGCAGCCGCGGCCGCGACCGCGGCATCGACGGCATTGCCGCCCGACCTCAGGACATCGACGGCGATGCGCGTTGCGTGCGGATGGGGCGTCGCCGCCATGCCATCTAGCGCCAGGACCGCCGATCGGCCGGGCAGCTCGAAATCCCGTCTCACGCCTCGCTCCCTTGGCCCGCCCCAGGAGATCCATGCCGCCTTTTAGCTTAGTCGATTGCCGGGGGCTGCTGAAGGCCCCGCGAATGCCGGTCTGCTCTGCAAACCGAGCTGCTTGTCCGATCCTGTCCTGCAGCATAGCCTCGCACCCCATTGATTGACGAGGAGCCGGCACATGTCCGACGACCGGCGTGTCTACTTCCGTCAGATGGCGCGCATGCGGGCCTTCGACGAGGCCTGCCTCGAGGGCGTGCCCACGTTCGAGATCCATGGCGAGCTGCACACGGGCATCGGCCAGGAAGCGATCGAGGCCGGCATCGCGAGCACGCTGCGCCCGGGCGATGCGCTGGTGAGCACCCACCGCAACCACTATCATGCGCATGCGGTGGCCGTGCTGATGGCTGTCGACGAACGTGTAGTGCACGCAGACGTCGGTCAGCTCGCCCGTCAGGATCAGCGTCTCGGCCTTCAGGCCCTTCAGGAGGATCTCCAGATCGGTGCCGAAGAAGCAGGATTAGCGCCGGTTGACGATCAGGTGCTCCCTCTCGCCTTTGGGTCTCAGCGACTCGACGAACTCGGCATCGGGCGCGCCTTCCACGCAATGCACACCCTCGTCGCCATCGAGCTCCCGGCCGAAGTCGGCATGGCTCACGCGGTGTCGCGCGGCGAAGAAGACGATAGGCATTCCCGCCTCGCGCGCCACCCTGACCACCCGCCCGATGCGCTCCACCCGACCCTCGAAGCCCGCCATGGTCGGGATGCCCGACTGCTCGAGCGGCAGGCCCCCGCTCCTCTGCATGTTGAACACGATCAGCACGGGATTGCCGATAATCTTGGAGGTCATGGCGTCGGGCCTCCCTTGATGGCGGCGTCGCGGAACCGCGAGGCGGGGCCGTCCTGCTGTCGCAGCCAGACGGGCAGACGTTGCGTCCGGAACATGTGCTCGTAGGTCTCGCCGGCGCGCACGAGGCCGGCCTCACTCCCCCGCACCATCACGGTCGCCGGCTTCGGCATCCAGTTGAGGTTGTGGGCGTCGGACTCGGTGTACATGCCGGCGTCGAGGATCGCGATCAGATCTCCCGCGCGAAGCTCGGGCATGCGGCAACCCGCGCCCATGACGCTCGGGATGCAGATGGGGCCGACGACGTCGGCGGTCATGGCGAGCGGCTCGTGCATGCGCGAGGCCGCGATCACATGGTTGAGGGTGCCCTCCATCCCGTTGCCGAGCAGCGGCATGAGGTTGGTGCTGGCATCGACGTTCAGCCAAGTGTGCCCGCCGTCGCGTTTGACGGAGTTGACGGTCGTCAGCAGCACGCCCGCATTGCCGGCGATGTAGCGGCCGGGCTCGAGCCAGAGATCAGGCAACGCAATGCCGGCTTCCTCGAGCGGCGCACGGAGCGCACGGCAGGAGGCCCGGGCGTAGTCCTCGATGTCGCTGCGGTTCCGCTCAAGGCTCTTCGATTCGGCGTCCCGCTCCCGCGGCCAACCTCCGCCCAGGTCGATGATGCGCGGGGCAAAGCCCGTCTCGCGGAAGAGCTGCGCGGCCACGCGCCCGATCTCGCCGTCATAGGCGGCGCGGTGCTCCTTCCTCTGCGAGAGGCGCCCGAGATGGGAGTGGTAGCCCGCGAGGTCGATATGCGGCATGCCACGGATCGCCTCGATCATGCGCCCGGCTGTCCCGGGCGTCACGCCCCATTTGAGCCGCTCGAGCTCAGGTCTGAAGTCGCCCTTGAAGTTGACGAGATCGCTCTCGTAATCGGCGTACTCGGGCGGCACGATCTTCAGGCGGATGAGGACGCGGACGCGCTTGCCCGCCGCTGCGGCTATCGCCTCGATGCGTGCCGGCTCCTCCTCGTCGTCCATGTTGATGGCGACGCCGAGCTCGATCGCGCGGGCGATGAGGGCATCGCTCTTGGCGGAGCCGTTGAGCGCAATTCTCTCCGGGTCCGCGCCGCCCGCGAACGTCGCCTCGAGCTCGCCAATCCCGAAGCAGTCCCCGCCCGCGCCCTCGTGGTGGAGCACGGCGCGCACCGCAAAGCTCGGATTGCACTTGATGGCGTACATGACGTTGACGGGCTGCGGCCATTGGGCCTCGAACGCCGACCGGATGCGCCTGTAGTTCGCGCGGAGTGTCGCGTCCGACAGGACGAAGAGCGGCGAGCCGAAGCGGGCGACGAGGTCGCGTGCAGAGCCACCCTCGATAAGTAGCTCGCCCTGCCCCGCGACATCCAGGTGATCGGAGGCGACCCGGATTGCCCTGAGTTGATCCGCCGCCGTCTCCCCACCCTTCCTCCGGCGCGGCTCAGCCTTTCGCCCAGCTTTGGTCATGGAGCTCCTCCAGTTCGAAGAAAGATCCGCCGGGCTCGCGGCAGTAGGTGGCGCGACCCTCGGGGAAGCTCGTGACCGCACCGATCGGGCGAGCGCCGAGCCTCATCACCTCGCCGAGCGCCTTGTCGAGGTCGGCGCCCTCGAAGGCGATGTGCCCCGCGCCCGCCGCGAGCGGCAGCGCGAGGTCCTTGCCCCCGCCCCTGAAGGCGATCAACTCGAGCATCTGGCCCGCATGCGGTGAGGAGAGCATGGCGAGGTCGCAGGCGAGCCGCTCGCGTCCGGTCATGCTGCGGATCTCCCGCGTCATGCCGCGCTCATCGAAGGCGAGGCGGAAGCCGAAGGCCGCACAGTAGAACGTGACCGTCCAGTCGAGGTCCGCGACCGCGAGCGATGTGTGATGCCATGCCTTGACCGCGACCATGGATTGCGTGCGTTTCGGTGGACTGCGGACTGTTGACAGCTGCCGGAGACGATGCTTCGCTGCTGGCCAACTGTCAACAGGCCGCACTCTTTCCCGATGCAGGACACCTTCAAGGCGCTCGCAACCGTGAGCCTCGTCACCCAGGCGAGGGACTGCATCCTGCGTGCGATCACAATCGGCGAGTTCCTCCCCGGCCAGCGGCTGGTGGAGGGCGAGATCGCCGGCCGGCTCGGCATCAGCCGCGGCCCCGTGCGCGAGGCGGCGCGCCTCCTCGAGCAGCGCGGCCTTCTCGTCTCGCTGCCGCGCCGCGGCTTTTTCGTGCGCGCGTTCGAGGAGAAGGAGATCGAGGACCTCTACGAGCTGCGCGAGTGCATCGAGGTGGCCGCCGTCAGGGCCGCGGTCTCCCGCGCGAGCGAGGCAGGGCTCCGCTCGCTCGGCGAGCGCCACCGGAAGATCATCTCGCTCACCCAGCGCGGTCGCGAGCCCGAGCTGATCGAGGCGATCGTCGCCTTCCATCGCAGCATCTGCGTGCTCTCGGGCAATGGGCGTCTCATCAGGCTGTTCGACGAGATCGCGATCGAGGTCAGCCAGATCCTCTCGGTGCTCGGCGTCGCCGTCGGCGATCCCGGACGGCCGATCGAGGTGCAGGGCTCGCTGCTCGAGGCGCTCGAAGCCCGCGACAGCCGCCGCGCCGCTCGCGAGATGGCGCACTTCATCCGCCACGCGAAGGCCGAGGTGATGGAGCACTATCGCAGGCGCCATCCGCTCGAGGATGGACGCCCGACGCAATCCCCGCCGCCACGGCCAGCGCGCGGGCAGGTTCGCAATCCGGCCAACATGAAAATGGGAGGTCAGCAGTGAGAACAGCTCTGAAGCTCGGCGCCGCGGTCTTTGTCGCTGCAACGCTCGTGGTGAGCGCCGCCAATGCGATGGTTGCCGCCCCCGACCGCTACAAGGAGAAGGGCAAGATCGTCTTCTGCACGGAGCTCGCCTTCGCGCCCTGGGAGTACATCAACCCGGAGACGCTGCAGCCCGAGGGCTTCGACATCGACATCGCGGCAGCGCTCACGAAGCAGATGGGCCTTGCCGCCGAGCACAACAACATCGCCTTCGACGGCCTCATCCCCGCGCTGCAGGCCGGCCAGTGCGATGCGATCATCTCGGGCCTCTACGACAAGCCCGAGCGGCGCAAGGTGGTCGACTTCGTCAACTACGTCTTTTCCGGCAACTCGCTGATCGTGAGGGGCGATTCGAGCCTCTCCTTCGAGAATCTAGAAGGCCTCTCCGGCCACAAGGTGTCGGTCGCCTCGGGCTCGACGCTGGAGGAGAACCTCGTCAAGGCGAACGAGGCGCTGAAGGCCGCTGGCAAGACGCCGATCGACATTGTGACGCTGCAGAGCGGCACCGACGCCTTCCAGCAGCTGACAGCCGGGTTGGCCGAGGTCTACTACGGCTCGACCGACCAAGCCGGCTACTTCAACACGCAGAAGCCGGGCCTCGTGAAGCTCGCGAGCCCGCAGATCGGCGCGCTGCCGAACGGGATCGCGACGCTCCACAAGGACAAGGATCTGCACGAGGCGATCAACGCCGCCTTCGATGCCATCAAGGCGAGCGGGGAGTACGAGGCGATCTTGAAGAAGTGGAGCTTCGACGCCATGCACATCAAGAACGCGCCGGCTCAGTAAAGCGAAACGCGACACGTAGGCTGGGCTGAGGCTTAGCCGAAGCCCAGCCTACGGGATTTGATGCCCATGCTCGGCAACATCGACTTCGACGGCGCCTTCTTCCTGCGCTACCTGATCGATCCCCCCTCGATCGTCTGGAAGGGGCTTGGGCTCACGATCGTGATCGCGATCGTGGCGCAGACGTTTGGCGTGCTCATCGGCCTCCTCGTCGCGCTAGCGCGGCTCTCGCGCTTCTGGATCCTGCGCCAGTGGGCGATGTTCTACGTCTGGATCTGGCGGGGCACGCCTATCCTCGTGCAGCTCCTCATCATCTACACGGGCGTGGCTGCGGCGGGCTTCTACAAGTACCCCGACATCGTGATCGGCCCGCTCACCATCACGGGGCCCATGCAGGCCGCTCTCATCACGCTGTCGCTCAACGAGGCCGCCTACATGGCCGAGATCTTCCGCGCCGCCATCTCCTCGATCGACAAGGGGCAGAGCGATGCGGCGCGTGCAATCGGCATGCGCTCCTTGACCGCCATGCGCTGCATTATCCTGCCGCAGGCCGCCCGCATCGTGATGCCGCCGCTCGGCAACGAGTTCACCCTCATGATCAAGGGGACCTCACTCCTCTCGGTCATCGGCATCCGCGAACTCTTCGGCACCATGCAGAACATCAACGCGGCGACGTTCCGCACCTTCGAGCTCTTTCTCGTCGCCGCCATCTGGTACCTGATCCTGACGACGCTTATGAGCCTCGTGCAGCGCCGGCTCGAGCGGCACTTCAGCAAACACGAGTTGCCGGCCGAGAAGACCTTCAAGGCCGAATACAAGGAGCGCTCGCTTCTCTCGGGGCAGCGCTGATGATGGACGCAGCGCCCGCCAAGTCCAATGGCTCGCTCGTCCGCATCCTCGACGTCCACAAGTCGTTTGGGGACCTGAAGGTCCTGCGCGGCGTCACGATACAGGTGCCGCGCGGTGAGGTCGTCTGCGTGATCGGCCCCTCAGGCTCGGGCAAGACGACGCTCGTGCGCTGCATCAACCATCTCGAGAAGATCGACTCTGGCCGCATCTACGTGAATGGCCGGCTCGTGGGCTACCGAGAGGTGGGCGGGCGCATCGTCGAGGAGCGCGAATCCGTCGTCGCCGAGCAGCGCCAGAACATCGGCATGGTCTTCCAGCGCTTCAACCTGTTCCCACACCTCTCAGCACTCGACAACGTGATGGTCGGCCCACGCCGCGTGCTGAAGCGCCCGCGCGCCGAGATTGAGCCCGAGGCGAAGGCGCTGCTCGAGCGCGTGGGCCTTGGCGACAAGCTCGCGAGCTATCCTTCGCAACTCTCGGGCGGCCAGCAACAGCGCGTCGCGATCGCCCGCGCGTTCGCCATGCAACCAACTCTCATGCTGTTCGATGAGCCGACATCGGCGCTCGACCCCGAGACCGTCGGCGAGGTGCTCGACGTCATGAAGACGCTCGCCAAGGGCGGCATGACCATGATCGTCGTTACCCACGAGATGGGCTTTGCGCGCGAGGTGGCCGACCGCGTCGTCATGATGGACGAGGGCGTGATCGTGGAGGAGGGGCGCGCCGAGGACCTCTTCCTGCGGCCACGCGAGGAGCGCACTAAGGCGTTCCTGAAGGCAATTCGATAAGTTGCCCATGACCGGAGAGCCGGGATTCGCAACGTGGTCCTTGCCGTCGGATTGCAGAAGGATGCTGGGCTTCCGCAGGACATCGGCGGCATCCCGCACATGGATGGCTTCGAGGAGCGGACAGGCAACGCAGCCGGCGTGATTGCTGCCGCGCGGAGGACGAGGATGCCGATCGTCTTCTGCCAGGGGGTGCATCGGCGGAACGGGATCGACTTCGGCCGCGCGCTCGACGGTGCGGAGGGGCCGCACTGCCTGGAAGGCGATCTTGGCACCGAGCTGATCGACGGTCTCGCACCCGCAGGATCGAACGAGCACTTGATCATCCAGCGACGCTACTCGTCCTTCTACGGAACCGACCTGGAGATCCTGCTGAAGGGTCTCGGCGCCGAGCGCACTGCCCAGGTGGTCAAGGCCACGATGTAAGGCGCCGCGCGCCTCTCGGTGCCGCTGATCCTCGATACCGGCACCGGGGGCACCTGGGCCAGCGCGCACTGAACTCAGGACGACGGCGCGCCGTCGTCCCGCGCTACCGTCAGGCGCAGGCCGCCGAGCTCCGCCGCCACCTCCGAGAACGATGACCAGTGGCTGCCGATCAGCCGCTTCATGCGCGCCAGGCAGAACATGTCGATCACGGCATCCTCCGCCGCCGCGGCGTCGCGCCGGACAAGGTTTTGGGGAGGGCGGTTCAGGATGCGCCCCGGGAAAGCGCCCCCGATGCGCTCCCACTCGGCCGGATCGTCGGTGGCGAGGAAGAACGACCCGGCCTCGCCCCGGCTCAGGGCGTCGTCCATATGTCGTACGAACGCACTGGTCGGGCCGCCGCGACCGAGGAGGTGAGCGGCCGCAACGCGCCGACCGAAACGCGCGGAGCGACGTACGGCTGATGCGACGGCCGTCGCGCTACGGGATCGCGGTGTCGAGCCCGCGCGGGATCCGCTTGTCCTGGTCGTAGAGCGGCAGCGACGTCAGCCGAGCCGGATGCAGGGCTCCGTCACGGCCGCGCACGCGCACGTCCTTGGCGGTTGATTCGACGGCCCGGTCGAGCCGCACGATGGCGATGCCACGCTCGTCGAGCGGTGTCCACGCGCCGGCCGTGACCCGGCCGATCGGGCGCTCGCCGTCGGTTACCTCGGCGTGAATCAACGGCTCTGAACCGGCGCACGTCAGACCGTGCAGCAGCAGGCCACGGTCCGCCGTGCGCAGCGCGGCGCGGCCGATGAAGTCGTGCCGCTCGAGGTCGACGATGGCGCCTAGCCCGGCCTGGAACGGGTTCATGGTCATGTCCATGTCGGAGAGGTTGTTCAGGATGCCGGCCTCGATGCGCCGTATGTCCATGGAATCGAGGGCGCACACGGTCATTCCGAAGGGCTGGCCGGCGGCCAGCACGTGGTTCCACAGGGCCGGGCCGTCCACCGGCCCGTGTTCGGGTAGGGTGTAGAACTCCCAGCCGATCTCGCCGGTCCAGCCAGTGCGCGACACCAGCACCGGCTGGCCGCCCATGGTGGCGCGCGCCACGGCGAAGTACCTGAAGTCCGGCGGCGCGCCGCCGTCGCAGGCGCGCGCCAGCACTTCGAGCGCGCGCGGCCCCTGGACCTGGGCGACCCACGAGAGGGGGTCGAGGATGCGTACGTCCAGGCCCTGGGCATGGGCCACCAGCCACGAGAAGACGGGCCCGTCCGCCTGCACGTACCAGAAGCGATCGGCGGCCAGGCGCATCAGGATGCCATCGCACAGGATGCCGCCATCCGGGTAGCACAGCACGCCGTAGGCGGCCCGCCCCACGCGCAACGAGCCGCAGTCGCGCGTGAACAGGCGGTTGCACAGGGCCAAGGCATCGGGGCCGACGATCTCGGTCGGCCGCTCGCCGGTGTCGAACAGGCCGACACGGCGGCGCAGGGTCCAATAGTCGGTCACGCGGTCGCCCGCCTGCGACACTGGCATCAATCGATTGTTGTAGACGCAGTACTTGGCGCCATTGGCCTCGTGACAAGGCGAGTAGGGGGAGCGCAGAACGCCGTAGTCCCAGCCCGGCTCCACGAACGCCGCCACCACCGTCCTCACCGCCGCGCCCATCGCCCTCTCCCTCCGAAAACGATCGCTTTAATGTTGGATATCATAGAACAAATAAATGCCCTTAGAGAATATTTTATTGATATTAGTGTACTTTGCTATACACCTGGAACGTTGAAACCAGAGCCCGTTGCCAACGAAGGGAAACGCCATGGCGAAGGCCGAGACCGGGAACGCGGAGGCCGCGGTGGCCTTCGGCCGGCTGGTCCGTGAGCGGCGCTTGGCGCAAGGTCTGTCGGTCCGCGCCGCCGCTGCCGCCGCCCGCCTGTCGCCGAGCTACCTCGTCGCGATCGAGGCCGCGCGCAACCCGAGCACGGGGGGGGCCCCGCGGCCCTCCGTGGCCGTGCTGCGCCGTCTGGCACGGGCCCTCGGCCTGCCGGCCGAGGGGATGCACGGCGTCATGCCCGGCATGATCGACGCCGGGCCCGGCCATGTTCTGCTTTATCGGTTCGACGACGGGCCCGCGCTGGGGGCGCCGGCGCTTGAATCCCTGGCGCCCGGCCGGGTGGACCAGTGGCTCTACATCGCCGATCCTCGCTACCCGGATCCCGCGCCGGGTGGCGACGGTGATACGCTGCTTTGGTCCTGGCCGTTCGGCGCGCCGCCCTACGCCGAGGCGTTCCTGGTGCCTGAGCGCATCATCGAGGCCCTGCGCTCAAGGGCAGCGGCGCTGGCCGCGCGCGTGCGGCCCGGCGCGCGTCTCGGCCTGATCATCGACGACTGCTCGGCGGTGATGCGTAGGGTGATCAACCCGGAAACCGAGGTGTTGCTCGAGGCGACCTGGGTCGAGCGCGCCTCGGCCGCTCTCGCGGCGGCGATCGGCCGGTTGCCGGTGGTGCTGGTGTGCGCCTACCGGCACGACGACATCGAGGCCCTGGCCGGGCAGATCGACGTGCTCGACACCGTCGTGCGTTTGATTGGCGCCCACGCCGATGTCGTCACTCTCGACGCGGACGGCGGGCTTCACGCCGGTGCCAGGGCGATCGAGGGTCTGCTCGTCTCGTGCCGGCCGGCGGGCGCGGCGAGTGGTACCTGGCGCCGAATCGCCGCCGCCGCCGCGCGGGGGCTGGCCGAGCCCTGACCGCGCGACCTGTTCAGCCGCGCGCCTCGGCCAGGATCCAGTCGCGGAAAGTCTTGACCGCGCGGCGGCCGGCGGCCACGGCCGGGTAGACCAGATAGTACCCGGCGCCCGAGGGCAGGCTGATGTCGAACGGCTTGACCAGGCGACCGGCGGCGATGTCGGCGGCGACAATGGCGCTTTCGGACACGGCGACGCCCTGGCCCTGGATCGCCGCCTGGATCATCAGGTTCTCGTCGCCGAACTTGGGCCCGCGCGACGGATCGACACCCTCGACACCCACCGCCACCAGCCAGCGTCGCCAATTCTCGCCGACGTCGTCGTGCAGCAGCACGTGGTTGCGCAGATCGGCGGGCTCGCGCAGCGGCCGCGCGCCGTCCAGCAGCGCCGGGCTGCACACCGGCACCGTGTCGAGCGTCACCAACAGCTCGGACTTGACGCCGGACCACGCGCCACGGCCGTAGCGGATCGCCAGGTCCACGTCGTCGCGCGCGAAGTCGACCAGGGCGACCGAGGGCGCGAGCCGCACATCGATGTCCGGGTGCGCCTCCTGGAAGCCGCCGAGCCGAGGCACCAGCCAGCGCGCGGCGAAGGCCGGGGTTAGGCTGACCGTCAGATTGCCGGTCTCGCCCTCGCCGCCGACCCGGCGCACCGCCACCGCCATGGCGTCGAGCGAGTCGCTCAGCACCGGCAGCAGATGGCGTCCGGCCTCGGTCAACTTCACGGCGCGCGTCAGGCGCCGGAACAGCGGCACGCCCAGATGCTCCTCAAGCGCGCGCACCTGGTGGCTGATGGCCGCGTGCGTCACGTGCAGTTCGGCCGCGGCCTTGGTGAAGCTCAGGTGCCGACCGGCGGCCTCGAAGGCCCGGAGCGCGTTGAGGGGCGGGAGTCGGCGTGCCATGACGGGTTAGACCAGGTATCGCTTCGGTTGTGGGCTTCTCGTTTGTGATGATGCAAGAACCGCCGTAAGTCAAGGGCACACGGAATAACGAAGACTCTGCTCAAAGTAAGTTCACATTACAGATAGAGGAGTACCCAGACGATGTTCAGCGTCTACGAAGCCCTGGCCGCCATCGCGCGTGTCGATCATGCGTTGGTGGAACCTGCCACCTTCGCCCACTACGACCGGTTCGCGCTGCGCGACCGCGCGGGCGCCGCGCGGGCCGCCGCCCTAAGCCAGGGGATCAAGGCCGTGGTTCGCTGGCTGCGCGCCGTTCATGAACGGCACCAGACCCGCCGGGCGACCCTTGAGCTTGCCCGCTTGGACGACCGCATGCTCGCCGACATCGGCATCGGTCGCGGCGACATCCCCTACGTGCTGGTCCATGGGCGCGTGGCGGGCGATGCGGCCAACGACGATCGGCCCCTGGCGCTGGCGGCCTGCGGTTAATCGGCGAGGGTGATGAACAATGAGCGAGCCCATGGTCCCCGCACGGCTCCGGCGACCGGGACGGCCTCGGCGCCTACCGGTTCGCCGGGGCCGCTCCAGGTTCGGCGCGGATGAGCGCCCGGCCGCCGAGCACGGGAAAGGCGCGCGCGAAGGGCAGGCTGTAGCCGAGGGTTGCCACCAGGATCGTCAGGCTGCCACGCACGCTGGGATCGATCGCGGCACCGACCTTGACGTTCAGGGCCAGGCCTGCCGCGACCGACACGACACAGCCCGTTAGGTTCTTCGCCACGGCGACGCCGCCGTTCAGGCGCGTGCCCATTAATCATTGGTAGCGCGTGCTCGCCAGCACCATGCGCAGGGCGACGTAAATGCCCAGCACCGCCAGGAACACGTTGTTGCCAAACGGGACGTGCGACAGGCGCAGCAGAACCGTGCCGATGGTGTTCAACAGAACCCAGCCCCTGACGACCGCCGCGAACGCGCGGCTGCGGCGCGTGAACGCCATGGCCGCGGCGAAGACCAGGAGCGCCGCGTCCACCACCAGCGGGATCTCCAGGTCGAACACCCCGCCGCCGAGCGCCATCAGGAAGCGTGCCGGATCGACCGCTTAGACCAGCGCCAGCACCAGTGCCGCCAGCGCGCAACCGCGCAGCGCCACGACCGCCTGCTCCGGTCCACCGATCCGTCCGAATTATGTCTCGCCGAAGCTCGCCATCGCCGTGCTCAGGGTTCGAGGAAACCGGCGAGGAAATCGCGCACCGCGCGTCGCGCCTCCGGGTGGCTCTGCACGCCGTGTCCGGCGCCGTCGATGACCAGCGACCGCGCCGCCGCGCTGGCCATCCAGGCGCCGCAGTCGCCACGCCATCCGGGCCAGTCGGTCCGGGGGTCGCGCACCATGACGACAGTCAGCAGCGGCGCCGTGGTGGGCACCCGCAGGCCGGCCATCCGGGGGCGCGGCGAATGGCACGTCCAGCCCATCACCAAGTAGCCGGCATAGCTGCCGCGTTCGTAAAGCGCGGTGGCGATGCCGCCTTCGCTGAACCCACCCAGCACGACCCGGTCCTGGTCGACCCACGCCGCTTCGGCCAGGCGCGCGCGCACGTACTCGGCCTCGGCCCAGCGGTAGGGGTACGCGGCCGGGAACTGGCCGTCGCTGTAGTCGCCCAGGTTGCAGTTCCGTTCGCGCACCTTGCGCGCGAAGCTGTCGGGGAAAACGACCGCGAAGCCGGCCTTGGGCGCCAGTTCCTCGACCGTGCCTTCCTCGAGTTGAATGCCGGTGCAGCCGTGCAGGAACACCAGGACCGGCAGGCGCTTACCCTCGGGCAGGGACGCCAGCGCCGCCTGCATGGGCGCCGAGTTCATGGATCCAGCAACGGCGCCGGCGTCGTAGCCGACGGCCAAGCCCAGCAGGACAAGCCAGGCGCGCTCCTACGTCCGCGCGAGTTCCGCCGGATCCTGGGCCAGGTCGACCGGATCGACGGCCGCCGCGGGTGCCACCAGGCCGGCGATGCAGGCCAGACCCAGCAGGACGCGGCGAACCCCCGGACGCACGACCCTAGGCGGCGATATGCGGGCCGGCGGCGCGCACGTCATCGGCGACATGCGCGGCGAACTGCTCGAAGTTGCGCTGGAACCGGGCGACCAGCGCCTGCGCGGCACTGTCGTAGGCGGCGCCGTCGGCCCAGGTCGCGCGCGGGTTCAGCACACCGTCCGGCACCCCGGCGCAGCGCTCCGGCACCAAGACGCCGAAGTTCGTGTCGCGGCGGAACGAACCCTTGCGCAGCCCGCCGTCCAGCGCTTGGCGCAGCAGCGCGCGCGTGTGGGCGATGGCCATGCGCTTGCCGACGCCGAAGGCGCCGCCGCTCCAGCCGGTGTTGACCAGCCAGCAATCCACGTCGGCGCGGCCGACGCGGTCCGCCAGCATACGGGCGTAGACCGCCGGGTGCCGGGGCATGAACGGCGCGCCGAAGCACGTGGAGAAGGTCGCCTCGGGCTCCTTGCCGAGCCCCTTCTCGGTGCCGGCGACCTTGGCCGTGTAACCGGACAGGAAGTGGTAAATGGTCTGCTCGGGCGTCAGGCGTGCGATCGGCGGCAGCACGCCGAAGGCGTCCGCCGTCAGCATGATGACGTTGCGTGGGTAGCCGGCGATCCCCGTGGTCGAGGCGTTGGGGATGAACGACAGCGGGTAGGCGCCGCGGGTGTTCTCGGACAGGCGGGCGTCGTCCAGGTCGAGCGCGCCGGTCGCCGGATCCATGACCACGTTCTCCAGCACCGTGCCGAAGCGCCGCGTGGTGGCGTGGATCTCGGGCTCGGCCTTGGGGTCCAGCCGGATGACCTTGGCGTAGCAGCCGCCCTCGAAGTTGAACACGCCTCGCTCCGACCAGCCGTGCTCGTCGTCGCCGACCAGCGTGCGGCTGGCGTCGGCCGAAAGCGTCGTCTTGCCCGTGCCGGAAAGCCCGAAGAACACCGCCGAGTCGCCCGCCGTGCCCACGTTGACCGAGCAGTGCATGGGCAGCACGCCGGCCTCGGGCAGCAGGTAGTTGAGGATGGTGAACAACGACTTCTTGATCTCGCCGGCGTAGGACGTGCCACCGATCAGCACCAGCCGGCGCGCGAAATCGATCGCGATCACGGTTTCGCCGTGGCAGCCGTGGCGCGCCGGCACGGCGCGGAACGACGGCGCGTCGATGATGGTGAAGCCGGGGCGGAACTGGGCGCGCTCGGCGTCCGTGGGCTCGATCAGCAGGTGGCGGATGAACAGGCTCTGCCACGCGAACGTGGTGATCACCTGCACGTTCAGGCGGTGGCGCGCATCGGCGCCCGCGTGCAGGTCCTGCACGAACACGTCCTGGCCGGCCAAATGCCCCTTGATGTCGGCTTCGAGCCGGCCGAAATGCGCCGAGCTCATGGGCTGGTTGACCGAACCCCACCAGACGTTGGCCTCGGTCAGGCTGTCGCGCACCACGAACTTGTCCTTGGCGGAACGGCCCGTGTGGGCGCCGGTCTGCACCACCAGGGGGCCTTCGGCGGCGATACGGCCTTCGCCGCGCCGGACGGCTTCTTCGTAAAGCCGGGCGGTTCCGAGGTTCCAGAAGGCGCGGGCGACCCCGTCCAGCCCCAGAGTTTTCAGCCCCTCGCTGCTCCGGACCGTTCCGATGTGTTCCATGATGCCCCGTCGCAAGTGGTTTACACCCTGCCGTCCTAACGCGACAGCCCCAAACGTGCCCCCTCGGGGCACGAATGAAGCCTGTCCCCGACCCGGGGGCAAGCACCGTGCCAGGGGGTCGGGCCACGCAGTCAGGATCGCCCGCCGTGCAGTCGGTCGGCTATTAGCGCGATCATTTCGAACATGATCGCCATGGCGGTCATGGACGTGATGTTCGATGGGTTGTCCTTGGTCGGGATCAGGCACACGATGTCGGCGCCGATCACGTCTAAGCCGCGCAGGCCGTGTAAGATCTTCATGATTTCCCAGGCGCGCAGGCCCCGGTGCATGGGCTCCATGTTGGCCACCGCCGGGGCCTCGGCCGGGTCCAGCACGTCGAGATCGAAGGTGATGTAGAGCGGCGTGTCGCCGACCCGCTCGCGGATCAGGGCGATGGTCCGCTCGATGCCGAGCTGGAAGTACTCCTCGGCCGGGATCAGGCGGTAGCCGAGCTTGCTTTCGTTGATGTCCTTGCGCGGCTTGATCGGGTTGCCGCGCATGCCGAGCTGGACGCTGAGCCCGGGGTCGACGTGCTGCTCGGCCACGGTGTAGGCGGCCCAGTGGGCGGCCGAGCGCGTGCTGCCGAGCCAGTGAGGGATGTGCTCATAGTCGTCGCGGTGGGCGTCGAAGTGCAGGAGCGCGCACTTGTGGCCCCCCGTCAGGCGCGCGTCGCGCCCGGCGACGGCCTTCAGGATCGGGCCGGTGATGCCGTGATCGCCGCCGACCGAGACGGGGCGCGCGCCGGCGCGGTCGAGCCGCTTGTAGAAGCCCTCGATGTCCTTGACGCAGATATCGTTGACCATGGCGTGGGGCAGGGGCACGTCGCCCAGGTCGTGGATGCGCGCGACCTCCCACGGCACGATGCCGAACGCCTGATGGCCGCGCCGGTACCAGCCGGAGACGTTGCGCACGGCGCGCGGCCCCAGGTGCTGGTCGCGCTCGGTCGAACCGTTGCCCGACGAGTGGGGCACGCCGACCAGGCCGATGTCGCATTGGGCCGGGTCCTCGTTCCACGGGCACTTGAAGAACGTCTGGATGCCCCACCAGTACCAGGGGGTCATCTCGGCCTTCTTGGCTTGGAACTCGGCGTCGTCCATGGCGGGCTCCCCGGCGGTGGTCGGAACGGACTCGTGGCGGCTGGCGGCCGCGCCGTCAACCACGCGATGGCGGTGTGACGGCCGTCACGCGAGTGTCACGCCAAACGGTGTTGCGTGGTAACCCTTCCTTAACCACAATCATTCGCAACGGCGACCCGGATCAGGGCGCCGAACCCCACCATCCAAGACGAGCGAGAGGATCGCCATGTCCCTGCGCATTGGTACCGAAGCACCCAACTTCACGGCCGAGACCACGGAAGGAAAGATCGACTTCCACACGTGGATTGGCGACGGCTGGGCAGTGCTGTTTTCACATCCCAAGGACTTCACGCCGGTGTGCACCACCGAGCTCGGCTACATGGCCAAGCTGAAGCCCGAGTTCGACAAGCGCAACACCAAGATCCTGGGCCTCAGCGTCGATCCGGTGGGCAACCACACGAAGTGGTCGAAGGACATCGAGGAGACCCAGGGGGCCAAGGTCAACTACCCGATGATCGGCGACCCCGAGCTGAAGGTCGCCAAGCTCTACGACATGCTGCCCGAAGGCGCCGGCGCGACCTCCGAGGGACGCACGCCGGCCGACAACGCCACCGTGCGCACGGTCTTCGTCATCGGCCCCGACAAGAAGATCAAGATGATGATGACCTACCCCATGACCACGGGGCGCAACTTCGACGAGGTGCTCCGCGTGATCGATTCGGTGCAGCTCACGGCGAAGCATCGCGTCGCGACGCCGGTCAACTGGAAGCAGGGGCAGGACGTCATCATTGCCGGCTCGGTCTCGGACGACGAGGCGAAGAAGATCTATCCCCAGGGCTGGAAGGCGCCGAAGCCCTACCTCCGCATCGTGCCCCAGCCGAAGTAGGGCGCTTGGCCAGGCCGGCGTGCCCTGTAACCGGCGCACCGGCCGACGTCGGCTTTCGCCCCTATGTGCCGCGCGACGATGGCGCGGTGCGCCGCGTCGTCGACGGTGCCTTCCGGCCCGAGGACGTCGTCACGTTCGTCGATGCCCTGCGCGCGGACGGCTGCCTGATCGGCGAGTGGATCGCCGAGGATGCGCGCGGGCCCGTTGGCTACATCGCGTTCGCCAGGGTCTGGATCGCGACACCGGCGGGCGCGAATTGCGCGTCGATCGTCGAGGCCTACCCGCGCGCCGACGCCGAACGGACCAAGGACGACAACGCCTTCTACGGCACCGAGGCCCTGTTCCGCCGCGCCGGCTTCGACGTCGTGCGCGGTCCGCTCGCCGACCGTCCGCGCGCCTGGCCCACGCGGCTCGCCATGCGCCGCACCCCGGGCGCGTGATGCGGGTCAGCCAAACGGCTTGGGGTCGAGGAAGCGGTCCAGCACGTTCTTTGTGATGCGCGCGACGTTGTTGTCAAAGTTGTTGGTCGGCAGGCTCGACGGCCACGAGATCGATCCGGTCGAGAACACGGCGCCGCCACCCGGCAGCTCGAAGAACGTCATGTCGGCGCGCACGTTCGGGTTCTCGGTGCCGCCGATCATGGCGTGCAGGCCGATCAGCTCCTCGTTGACGATCAGCATGTAGTCCGTGTGGTCGACCGACGTGGCGACGACCAGCGCGTGGGGCGGCGAGCCGAGCAGCGGCTCGAAACGGTCGAGCTCCTGGCCCGCCGCGCCACCGCCCGCGTTGCCGAAGTCGCCGATGCGGTCGTCGCGCCCGACGCCCTGGACGATGAACGCAACGCGCGGGTCCTCGCTCGCGGCCGCGCGCATGTAGTAGGAGCCCTTGTCGAAGCCCTGGGCGGTGAAGCCGATGCCGACCAGGCGGTTGGGCGCACGCTCCTGACGGCGCCACATGCCGCCGTACTCGCCGGTGAAGCTCATGGTGTACTGGCCCGGCTCGGCGGCCCAGGCGCGCGTGCCGTCCTCGGCCCGGCGCACCTCCATCACTCCCGGCAGGTCCAGATGGTAGGCGACGCGCCAGTAGAAGCCGTTGCCGCCCAGGTACATCAGCCGGCCGCCCCGATGGGTGAACGTCTCCAGCGCGTCCCACATGGCGCCCGAGGTGTACTCCGGGTGGCAGCCGGTCAGCACGACGTGGTAGGGGGCCAGCGCCCTCAGTCCCTCGCGGTGCAAATCCTCGTCGGTGATGACATCGAGCTCGTAGCCCAGCGCGTCGGCCCACGCGATCACATACATGTCGCCGGCGAAAGCCCACAGCGGCGTGTTCGGCCGCATGTTGACGATCGGGCGCAGACGCGAGGTGATGCTGACGCCGCTGCCGTCGCTGTGCAGCCCGTAGGTGGAATCGCCGTACTCGGGATGGTCGTTGAGGAACACGTCCTCGGGCCCCGCCACCAGCAGCGAACCCTGGAACGCCTCATACTTCTCGCGGGTGTTCATGATGCGGAAGTTGGCGTACGCCATGTAGGTCGCGGTCGAGGCCAGGAACACCGCGCGGGCCTTGGTCTTGCCCTTGCGCGCGCGGACGAAGAACACGACGTGCTCCGCGTCGTGGCCGTTCTCGAGGCGCGCGGCGTAGACGCCGCTTGGCCAGTCCTTCGGCACGGTCAGGGTGAAGTCCGTCTGCCAGCCCGCGTCGTAGAGGTCGTCGTCGTGGAAGTGGATGGCGTCGTGGCCCTCGGGGTCCGACGGCCAGTCGTGCGCCACATGGAGCCCCTGCCAGGTCGGGCCGATCATTGCCCGGGTCGGCAGGTTGATCAGCGTACCGTGCCGGCGCCGGCCCGAGACGTCGAGGACGCGGGTGGTCGGTGTCTCCAGCGCGAAATCCCACGCGCCGACCCACGCGCCTTTGAGCGCGGCCGGCGGTCGATAGTTGTTGGCCGCGCGGACCTGGGCCTCAGACAGCGCCCGGTTGGCCAGGCGCGGCCGCGCGATCTTGCCGTTGAAATGGCCCTCGCGCGGGCGCGCGCCCGCGCCGCCATGCGCCGCCATCAGGTACGGGGCGCCCTTGTCCGGTGTCCAGCCCTTGGCCATCCGGCCCTTGACCACGGCACCATCGTCGATGTGCGCGTGGCGCAGCAGCGGCTGCTGGGTCAGGCGCACAGCGCCGCTGCGCCCATCGTAGCTCGCCGCCACTAGGTACCAGGCGCGTGGCAGCAGGGGCACGCCCGTGCCGACCGTCGCGCCGTCCAGCCTGAGCGCGAGCGCGCCCGCCTCGTCGAGTTCGAGCGCAAAGCCGCGTGCCGTTGCCGCGTTCCATGTGCCCAGGATCGTCTGCCGTCCGCGCCCGGGGGTGGTCGGCCACACCATGGCCTGGACCGTGAAGCTCGTCAGCCGGTCCAGATCGCGGCCCGGCGGTACGACGGCGCACCCGCCTACGTGGATCGGCTGATGCCGGGCCGGATACGCGCCGTCGATGGGCGAAGGCACCGGGCGCTCGATCAGGCCGGGGCCGCCGGGGTGATCCTCGCCCGAGATCAGCCGCACGATGCGCGCCCGGTACACGGCCTCGCCGCCCTCGCGGCTGACCATGAAGCGGATGCGCTCGCCCGGTGCGACGCTGATGCGGTCGGTGTAGCCGGCGAGCGTCTTCATGCGTTGGCTTCGTCTAGCACCAGGTCGTGCCCCGTGTAGCGCTTCCAGCGCATCCGGAAGACCGCACGCTCGGCCTCGGCCATGCTGAAGAAGCGCTGGTCCGCGTGCACGGTGAACGGCACGCCCTTCTCGCCCGACAGTTCGATCAGCATCCACTCGCGGTTGGGGCGTACGGTCAGCAGCGCGTACTTGCCCTTCACCGGCTCGCCGCGGAACTGGCGCAACAGCCGCTGCAGATCGGGGCTGTGGTGCCCGATCGGCGTCGCCATGAACTCGCGCGCGAGCCTGATGTCGCGGACCGGGTCAATGGTGATCATTCGTGTGCTCCTCGTTTCTCAGGCGACGCGACAGCGGGCGCCATCAGCGCAGGGGCATATCCCGCGCCCGTCGGAAGAAGGGTCGGCCCGCGATATCGACGCGCGCCTCCACATGGTAGGCGTCGGCCGTCCGGACTGTCTCGAATAGCGCATGGATCGGGTCCAGGTCCACGACCTTGGCGATCGACCGCACTCCGGCGGCGTTGACGGTCAAGTCGATACCGCCGGCCGATGCCGCGAAGTCAGCGATGGCGATCCCCACGGCGGTGGCATCGGTCGCGTCCAGTCGCCGGACCCACGGCTTGCCACCGCTGTCGGTCGCGGCCTTACCCGCCGCTGTCAGCCCCTTCTCGTGCACGTCCGTCAGGCCGAGACGCGCGCCACGGCGGGCGAAGGCCGCCGCCAACCCGAGGCCCAGCCCCCCCCGTGCCGGTCAGGAACACCCGTTGGCCCTTCAGGTGACTCATCGCAAGCCTCCCACCAGCGCGCGCCCGCTCCGGCCGCGCGCGACCCATGATGCCAGGACCACGAGGACTAGAGAGACGACCAGGATCAGGGCCGCCAAGGCGTTCGCGGTCGGCGTCACACCGATGCGCATCATGCCCCAGATCATGGTCGGAATCGTCGCGTTGGCGCCGATGATGAAGTTGGTGACGACGAACTCGTCCAGCGACACGCCGAAGACGAGGATGGCGGCACCGATGATCGTCGGCGCCATGATCGGCAGGGTCACGGTCCTGAGCACCCGGGCGGGTGACGAACCGAGATCGCGGCCAGCGTCTTCCACCTGGCGGTCGAAGTCCTTGAGGCGCGCCCGGAGCACCATCACCACGAACGGCAGGCAGACGAGAACATGAGCAATGGCGGTGGGCCACAACCCACCCTGTCGACCCAGGCTGCCGAGCGCCGCCAGCAGCGCGACGCCGATGACGATGCCGGGCAGCACTAGCGGGCCGAACGTCAGGGCAAGAAGGGCTCCGCGTCCGACGAAGCGGCGGCGAGCGATCATGAAGGCCGCCGGCCCGCCGATCGACGTGGCGCCAACTACCGCCGCGACGGCCACGACCAGGCTGGCCCGGATCGCCTCGTGGAACACGGCGTCGCGCAGCAGCTTGTCGTACCAGTCGAAGGTCAACCCCTTCAGCGGCAGGATGCCCGACGTGGAGGTATTGAACGAGACGACCACGACGATGACCAGCGGCGCGTAGAGGAACACCAGGATGGCGCCCATCGCCGCCCGAAGCAGGGGAAGCCGCAACCGCCAACAATGCCGGCGCGCGCGGGTCAGGACCGAGGCGGCACGCGCGACGCGGCCGACGCCGTTTCCCAGCAGCGCGAACACCGCCAGAGCGCCGCCGAAGCCGGCCAGCAGGGTGATCGCCAAGGCGGCGCCGAGCGGCGCGTTGCCGGAGAAGCCGAACTGATCGGCGATCACGCGGCCGATCATGACCCCGTCGGACCCGCCGACGAGCTGCGGGGTCACGTAGTCGGCTGAGGCCAGCACGAAGCAAAACAGGAAGGCCGCGACGAGCCCGGGCCGGGCCAGCGGAATCAGCACGTTCGTCAGGGTGTACAGCATCCCGCCCCCAAGATCCCGGGAAGCCTCCAGCACCTGCGGCTCGATGTTCCCCATCGCGGCGTAGATCGGAAGCAGGGCCAGTGGCAGCAGGATATGAACCAGGGTCACGACGACGGCGAAGTTGCCGTAAAGCAGGAACGACAGAGGCTCGTCGATCAGCCCCAACGATACCAGGGCCAGGTTGATCACGCCGCTCGGACCCAGGATCGCCTTCCAGGCGTAGATGCGCACCAGGTACGACGACAGCATCGACACCATGAACAGGCCCAACAGCACGCCGCTCGAACGCGGGAACGCGAAGACCAGCGCGTACGCCGCGATGAATCCGAGCGGCACGGTCACCAGCGCGACGACGAGGCCCAGGGACAGCGACTTGAGTATGAGCCCGGCATACAAGGGCCGATCCAGTAGGAGCTGGTAGTTGGCGAGCGTCGGGTCGCGCGATACCTGGAACAAGTCCGCCGTCCACAGGCTCGTCACTGCCAAGGCCACCAAGGGGCCCAGCAGAAGAACCCCGAGATAGACGGCGAGTGGAATCGCGGGCCACGGCGGAAACCAGCGCTTCATTCCGGCCCCACCACCACGGCGCCGTCGATCGCCCAATCCACACCGACGGTATCGTCGACGCGCCAAGGACCAGGGTCGGCCAAGTCCACCTTGATCTCGGTCCCGCTGGCGGCGATCAGGTAACGGCGCACGGCCCCGGTGAACATCAAATCCACGACGCGCCCGACGACCAGGCCCTTCTCGGTCCCGGTGATGGACGCGCGTTCCGGGCGCACCAGCAGCGACGCGGCTCCGGACGATGGCGCATCGGCGCTCGCGGGTGCCTGGATCGTCCGATCCGATCCGTCCAAGGCCACGACCCGATCCTCGCCCACGCTCCCGCGAACGGTGCAGGGCACGAAACTTCCTTCGCCGACGAAGCCGGCGACGAAGCGGCTCCGGGGGCGGTGATAGGTCTCCTCGGGGGTGCCGATTTGGGCTACGATCCCGCGGTTCATCACCGCGACCCGGTCGCTCATGGCCAGGGCCTCGCCCTGGTCGTGTGTCACGTAGATGAAAGTCGTCCCCAGCCGACGATGAATGGCCCGAAGCTCGACCTGCATTCGCTTGCGAAGCTGCAGGTCCAGCGCCGCTAGGGGCTCGTCGAGCAGCAGGACCTCGGGTTCGTTGACGAGGGCGCGGGCAAGCGCCACGCGCTGCTGCTGCCCACCCGACAATTGCCGCACCGGCCCGTGGGCGAACCCGGCCATGTCGACGAGCGCGAGGGCTGCGCCGACCTTGCGCGCGACCGCATGGCCATCCTCGCCCCTGGCCAACAATCCATACGCGACGTTGCGCTCGACGTTGAGGTGCGGGAACAGCGCGTAGCGCTGGAACACCATGTTGACGGGCCGGAACTCCGGCGGGTCGCCGGTCACGTCGCGGCCGCCAATCAGGACGCGGCCCCGCGTCGGCCGTTCGAACCCGGCGATCATCCGCAGCAGCGTGGTCTTGCCGCAGCCGCTGGGTCCCAGCAGTGTCAGGAACTCGCCGGCGCGCACCTCCAGGCTAACGTCGTCGACCGCCGCCGTGCCGTCGAAGACCTTGCTCGCGCCCTCCACCGTTACATGGCCGGTGCGGTCAGGTCGCGCCATGACGGCCAGGGCTTACAGCGCCTTGAACTCCGACCAGCGCTGCACCCATTCGGGGTGGGTCGCCAGGGTTCCGCCTTCGTCGTCGATCGGCGCGCCGCCGAAGAGCGGGGCCAGTTTGAACGCCGCGTCCAGATCGTCGTAGGGGTAGAGCTCGTTGATCGCCGCGTCGATGTCAGGCAACGCGTTCGGGTTGACCATGCCGAGGTAAGTATAGTTGCCGATGATCGCCTGGCCGGCCGGGCTGATGGTCGCGTCGATCACCGCATAGGCTCCTGCCGGGTTGGCGGCGCCGGTTACCATCTCCCAACAGTCGACGTAGGAGATGCCGCCTTCCTTGGGAACGGTGCCGCTAACCTTCTTGCCGTCGGCACGGGCCGCCGCCACGGTGTTCATAATGTCGACGATCGAGGCGGCAATCTCGCCGCGCTTGAACATCGACGGTATCTCGCCGTAGCTGGGCGCGATGGTCAGGAGCTGCGGCTTGAACTCCGCGGCCAATTTCATGACGTCGTCGAGCTGGGCATGGGTCAGGCGATTGGCGTCCTCGAACCCGGCGAAGCGAGCGAAGGTGCTGATCCCGGCGTAGGCGTCGTCGACCATGGCGACCTTGCCTTTGAGCGCCGGAGCCATCAGGTCCCGGTACGATTCGGGTTTGGCCGTCTGGTCTTCGTCGTAGCAGACGATGATGGGGCCCCAGGCGATGGGCACGGCATAGACCTTACCGGCGCGCTGCAACGAGGGGTCTTCCCGGAAGAATGGGAACAGTTCGCCGTAGTGGTTCAGCAGCGTCGTGTCGATCGGCTGGATACGATCCAGCTTGATCAGGGCGCTGAGTTGCCCCTGGAAAATCGTCATCAGGTCGAAGTCGCCGGGGTTGCCGGTCTTGGTGATGGTGTCGTCGTTCTGCGCCACGAACGACCGCTTGACCGTGACCGCCAAGTCCTTGAACGCGTCCTCGGGCTCGTAGCCTTCCCAGGCCAGGATGTTGACTTCGCCCGTCGCCGCGTCCACGTCCGCCCGGGTCACGGCGGCGGCGGGCCTTGACGCCAGCACCCCCCCACCGGCCAGCAGCGCGGCCGCTCCGACGCCCTGCAGTACGTGCCGGCGGAGAACGAGCCCGCCGGCCACACGACCCGAGGTTTGGGTGAGAAGTCCGTTCAAGTCCATGGTGCAACCTCCCTCTCATGGCCGCGACGGGTGGAGGCCCGGCCCACGACCATCTGTCGGACATTCCTTAGATGAACCCCGACACTGAGCATCATGGTATACATTTGGGGACTCTTCGGCAAGTGGACGCCTTCTGTCATTGGGCGGTAGGGGACAAGAGGGTTGTGGTCCTTGGCGAGGTACATGCTTCTGTCCGTGATCCGGGTTGAGCGGTCACATGATGCGGTCGGTGCGGTTCGGGTGGATCCGATCTCGAAGACGGAGTTGCGATTGCAGGGCTCCGAGGCGTCCAGCGGCATCCCGCGCCCGGCGTCCCCGCATGGGATTGCTTCGGCAAGACCCGCGATTAGCGGTTTTGCCAAATGGATCAGCCGGGAACGACGCCCGCCCGCAGGTCCTTGAGGCGCAGCAGCATGGCCAGCATGCGTTCGAGCTTGCGGTCGAGATGCACCTCGTAGCGGCCCAGCCGCTGCAGCTTGTCCGGGTCGAGCGCTTCGCCGAAGGCCTGCTGCCCGATCGGACGCGGTCCCGGACCTGATTGCGCCGCGTCCTAGCCCTTGGACCCCCGTCGATACGGTGCAGTATGGTCGCGCCGGAACGCGCGCGGGGAGAGACGCGATGAAGTCGCATTATCAGGTGGTCGTTGTCGGCGGCGGCGTGGTGG